>JANSWY010000080.1 GCA_024743255.1 bacterium
AATGGATAGGTGGTTATACAGGAGATTGCCTTGGAGCTACCCAACAAATAACTGAAGTAGCCTGTTACGCTTCATTGTACCTGATATGGAAATTTATTTAGTCCGACATACAACTCCAGATGTTCCTAAGGGTGTTTGCTACGGTCAAACCGACCTGGAATTAGTGAGTGGTTTTGAAGCAGAGATTCGGGATTCAATACAATATTTACCTAAAGAATTGGACCTTGTCTATTCCAGTCCTCTGAAGAGATGTCGCATTCTTGCAGAAGCAATTTCTCCTGGAGCAGTAATCTATAATTCCAATTTAAAGGAGTATGATTTTGGCAATTGGGAAATGAAGAAGTGGGACGATATTCCAAAAGAAGATGTAGAACCATGGATGTCTGATTATGTGAATATACCAGCTCCAAATGGAGAATCTTTATTGACTATGAGCAAGAGGATTAAGGTGATTTGGAATGAAATTCAGGATAAGTCTGATGTGCAAAATGTGGCGGTAGTTTGTCATAGCGGAGTAATTAGAATTATAAGAGCAATTCATGAAGGCACTCCTCTGAAAGATTGTTTTAGCTATAAGATGAATTACGGAGAAGTATTCAAAATAACCTTGTAACTTAAGCGTATGTACAATTTAGATGACATTCCTACAAAAGAATTCTTTCCTGGGTTTGAGGGAAAGCTTATTCACACTGATTCAATGACGTTAGCTTATTGGGATATTGCAGAAGGGTGTGATTTACCAGAACACTCACATGTGCATGAGCAAGTTGTGAATGTCCTGGAAGGTTCTTTTGAATTAACTGTAGATGGCAAAACTCATGTCCTTAATAAAGGAGCTGTTTTCCCAATCTCTTCAAATACTGTTCACAGTGGAAAAGCATTGACGTTTTGTAGAATATTAGATGTATTTAATCCTGTGAGAGAGGATTACAAATAATTATCCAATTTCAACTACTACATCATCAGTAAGAGGCTTACCAATGCAGGTAAGTACATATCCCTCATCGAGTTCATCCTGAGAAAGCCCATCAGCATCTTCCGTTGTTACTTTCCCGGATAGACATTTTCCTCTACAAGCAGTACAAAGTCCACTCTGGCAAGAGTAAGGCATATCAATATCAGATTCTAATGCTGCTTCCAAGATTGGTTTTCCTGGAGGAACCTGGAATGCGTATTCCTGTCCGTCAAGAATTAGTTTCACCTCTTTAGGATCTCCAGACACATCATCGGCATCAATTATTTCTCCTGGAGATGTTGTTCCAGCAACAAAGCTTTCTCTGTTTCTTCTTTCATCCGGAACTCCAATTTCGTTTAAAGTAGAAAATACAATATCCATCAATGGCTCAGGACCACAAGTGTAATAAATCGTATTTTCATTGTCTCCTTGAGGAAGTTCTCCCAGAATAGTCTTTAGTTTATCGTTGCTTAACAATCCCGAGTGACCATCCCAGCTATCACTTGGTCCATCAAGCGAGTGGATGATCTGGATTCTATCTGAGTTTTCATTCTGAATTTTATCCAGCTCATTTTTGAAAATGATAGATTCTTCATTTCTGTTTGCATAGACAAGAGAAACTCTAGATTTTGGCTCTCTGCTTATGATTCCTTTCATGATTGAAATTAATGGAGTGATGCCACTACCACCTCCAAGAAGCACAATGTGTCTCTCACTTTCGCGGTTATACTCTGCAGTAAACATTCCCATTGGTTCCATCACCTCAATGGTATCTCCAGCGTTTACTTTATCATTTACGTAGTTGGACATTAATCCTCCCTCTACTCTTTTAACTGTCACAGCAGGGAATTCGTCAACACCTGGAGTGGTGCATAGAGAATAAGCTCTTCTGATCTTTTTGCCATCAATTGTTAAAATCAATGTAATGAATTGACCTGGTTCGTAATGGAAGTCTCCTCCCGGATTATCAAATACAATGTTCACAGCGTCTGAAGTAACTTTCACTACTTCCTTTACCGTAAGATTGAAATACCTCTGACCAGAACTCTTTTTAGATTCCTTATTCTTCTTTTTGAAAAGTCCAAATACCATAATTACTCAATGATTTCTTATCCCAACTTATTGTGTCGGGAGATAGTTTTTAAAAGATTGATAATTCTTTAATCAATCGGGCGCAAAGGTAGGTTAGTATTGTCTATTTTTGCGTCTTTCAAAGAAAAAACGAATGGAATTAGAAGTATTAACTGCAATTTCTCCGGTTGACGGAAGGTATAGAAGACAAGTAAGTGACCTGGCTGAATATTATTCAGAGTATGGTTTGATCAAATATAGAGTTAGAGTTGAGATTGAATACTTTATTGCACTATATGAGAAAGGTCTTCCTCAATTAGAATCATTTGATAGTAATCTGATTCCATCTTTGAAAAAGATTTATGAAGACTTCTCAATTGCTGATGCCGAAAAGATCAAGGAGATTGAAAAAACTACGAATCACGATGTGAAGGCTGTTGAATATTTTATCAAAGAACATTTTGATAAGCTAGGTCTTGAGCAGTTTAAGGAGTTTATTCATTTTGGTCTTACTAGTCAGGATATCAATAACACATCGGTTCCTTTGTTGCTAAAGGAATCTTTAGTTGATCAGGTTTATCCATTATTGGATGAGGTTGTGAAGATATTATTTGATAAAGCTGAAGAGTGGAAAGAAATTCCAATGTTGGCTAAAACTCACGGGCAGCCAGCTTCTCCAACAAGATTAGGTAAAGAAATCAGAGTATTTCATGAAAGACTGGTTCAACAGAGTGATCGCTCAGAAACCATTCCATTTGCTGCGAAGTTTGGAGGGGCTACTGGTAACTTCAATGCACACTATGTAGCATATCCTGATACTGATTGGCATGCTTTCGGAAATAAGTTTGTTGAGAGTTATCTGGGATTAACTAGAAGTCGTCCAACTACGCAAATTGAGCATTACGATCATTTGGCTGCATTGATGGATTCATTCAAAAGAATCAATACAATTCTAATTGACTTCAGTAGAGATATTTGGCAATATGTTTCAATGAACTACTTCAAGCAAAAAATAAAAGCAAATGAAGTGGGTTCTTCTGCAATGCCACATAAAGTCAATCCAATCGACTTTGAAAATGCAGAAGGTAATTTGGGCATTGCCAATGCCATTTTTGGTCACCTAAGTTCTAAGCTACCTATTTCAAGGTTGCAAAGAGATTTAACAGATAGCACTGTGCTCAGAAATATTGGAGTGCCATTGTCTCATACTGTGATTGCATTAAGATCATTAAAGAAAGGAATTGATAAGCTAGAAATAAATGAAGCTGCAATTAAGAATGATCTTGATCAAAACTGGGCAGTTGTAGCGGAGGCTATCCAAACTATCTTGCGAAGAGAGAGCTATCCAAACCCTTATGAAGCGTTAAAAGCACTTACAAGAACTAATGAAGCAATCACAGAAAAATCAATCAAAGAGTTTATTGAAGGCTTAGATGTTTCGGATAGTGTAAGAGCTGAACTTCAAGCGATTACTCCATTTAATTACGTAGGACAGTAACTGTCAATTTCAAGACTTTCAGATAAGTAGAGCAAACAATCCATACTTCTTATATGTATATACATGTAAAGAGTTTGGACTTATGAGAGCAGAGATGGATTTAGAACAAGAATTGATTGACTATAAGTTGGATGAGACTTTTAGTTATGAGTTATATAGAAAGCTAATTGATGAGCTTTTATTAAATAATAGAACAACAGGCCCTAATCAAAGTGAAAATTATATTCACTACACCAAAATGGGGCAACAACGCATGAAGCGTTTAGACAAGACTGTCAAGTTATTAGAAGAATCTACAAAAGCGGTTAACGCTATTGAGAAGGATCAGATTTGGTTGGTTCTTACAGAAGCTTGGTGTGGTGATGCCGGACAAAACATTCCAGTAATTCATAAAATGGCTTCTTTAAATCCGAAAGTGGAGTTGCATTTGCACCTGAGAGATGAGCAACTGGAAATTATGGATCAGTTCTTAACTAATGGGGGAAGGTCTATTCCCAAATTGATTATTCTGGATAAGGAGACTTTAGAAGTCTTAGGAACCTGGGGACCAAGACCACAAGAACTTCAGGATATGGTATTGCAACATAAAGCTAATCCGACTATGACAGGAGAAGAGTTTGCAATAGCAACTCAGAAATGGTACAATGAGGACAAAGGTGAATCAGTTCAGCGAGAAATAGTCGAATTACTGTAGGTTGTTCCTTTTACCTGCGAGTAGATAAAGAACCGCCATTCTTACTGCAACGCCATTTTCAACCTGATCCAGGATAATTGAATTTTCCGAATCAGCAACATCGCTATTCAGTTCCACTCCTCTGTTGATTGGTCCTGGGTGCATGATTGTAATTTCTTTGTCGATTGAATCAAGTAGTTGTTTATTGATTCCGTAGTACAAAGAGTATTCTCTCAAGGATGGGAAATATTTGATTTGCTGTCGTTCTAATTGAATCCTTAGCACGTTCGCTATATCACACCATTCAAGTGCTTTTTTTACATCGAGCTCTACTTTTACTCCTAGTGATTCAATATGCTTAGGAAGTAAAGTGATAGGCCCGCAAACCATTACTTCTGCTCCCAACTTTTTCAGTGCAAAAATATTGGAAAGCGCCACCCTGGAATGAAGTATATCTCCAACAATCACAACTTTCTTTCCATCCAGACTACCAAACTTTTCTCGGATTGAGAAAGTATCAAGCAGTGCCTGAGTTGGGTGTTCATGAGTTCCATCCCCAGCGTTTACAATATTAGCATCTATATGTTTTGCCAAGAAGTGAGGGGCTCCAGGACTACCATGTCTCATCACAATCATGTCCACTTTCATGGCAAGGATGTTGTTGACGGTATCCAACAGAGTCTCGCCTTTCTTTACACTGCTAGACGATGAAGAGAAATTGATTACATCTGCAGACAATCTTTTTTCAGCAAGTTCAAAGGATAACCTTGTTCTTGTAGAATTCTCGAAGAATACATTGGCGATTGTCACATCTCGTAAAGACGGAACTTTCTTAATTGGGCGGTTGATAACATCTTTGAAATTATCAGCTGTGTCGAATATTAATTCTATTTCTTCTCTAGTAAGATCCTTTATACCAAGTAGATGTTTCGAATTTAACTGACTCATTTATTGCTCAATATTCATTAACCAAATGTTGTCCTCCTCACTTCCTTGCTCAGAGAGTTCAACCAATACTTTTTGTGATTGTAGTGTATTTACCTTCTTGCCAATGTAATTAGCCTCAACAGGAATTTCTCTTGTATATAATCTGTCGATTAAAACCAGGAATTCAACTTTGTGAGGTCTTCCAAAAGCAATCATAGCATCCAGTGCCGCTCTGACTGACCTTCCTGTGTAAAGTACATCATCAATTAAGATGACTTTTTTGTTTTCAATGATAAAAGGGACTTTGGTCTCATTAGGCTTCAGGGGTTGATCTCTTCTACGGAAGTCGTCTCTGTAAAAAGTGGTATCGAGGTATCCAAGAGGAATATCATTGCCGATTATTTCTTTTAATCTAGCCACAATTCTTTCAGCTAAATATATTCCTCTAGGTTGCATTCCTAGAATTACACTCTCAGAAAAGTCTTGATGATTTTCAATTAGCTGATGGCACAATCGGTCTATTGTGATCTGAAGTCTTTTGGGATCAAGAAGGAGTCTTTTTTGCATCACTAGATTTGTGAGCAAATATAATCAAGTGATTACTGGAAACTCAACCCTTTTTCGTATTCTATTTTATTGATATAAAAAATTCTTCTGTTGAGCTTCACATCTTTGTCCTTCAGGTTTTTGATTTTCTGCTTACCGTAACCAAATAATTTGTTGTCATACCATTTCTCAAGGCCTTCCACTTCCTTGTCAGTTGATCTGGCTTCATCACTTTCAAAACTTAGTTTGACTGGATTAAATGTGATGCCTTCCAGAATTTTGTCACCCTGAATAATTTTTGATCTAATGGTATTGTCGTACAAATAAAGGAGTACAATTTTATCTCCATCTTCATCCACTGTAACGTTCACAAATTCACGTAGAACTGGGGTTTGCACGTCATTGATCTCAAAACTATTATCCCAAATTATATCTCCACTTTTGCTGAAACCAACCACTACTGCATGTGTATAGCGATAACCAATGAAATAGGGGTTAAATGAATTTGGAACTCCACCAAAACCTCCAAAGCCAGCAACAGACCTACCGTAGGTACTTGAAGTGGACCGATATCTAGGATAGTAAGCTTCTCCAACAAGTATGTATTCGTTTTCTCTTTCTATGATATCATGAACCATCAGGCGATAGTTAAATTTGATTTTCTTGCCTAAGCTTTTTCTTCTTTCAATTCTTTCTTTCACACGCTTTTCCCTTCTTTCCGACATATAGGAAAAAAAGTTATTCAAATCACCGTAGTTATGAAATTTGATAAATTCCTGAATACCATTTTTTAATCTGGATAAGTAAAGACCTCTTGAGAACTCTGACTTTTTTCTGGAATATGTTCCAGCTACATATTGATAACCTGATAAAAAAGTAGTGGAGGCCCCATCAAGTAAGCTTTTGTCTTCTCCTGGTAATAAGTTCCGGTTTTGAATCAGAGTGCCATCTGCAGTGTATGATTTTATGCTGACGGTATTTAGTTTATTAGGCATTCTCTCTGTCATGATTACTGTGAAGATCCTCATGTCATCATTTGGAACCACATCCAGAATTTCGCTGAAGTTATTGTAAATTCCAGGTAGTACCTTTGGCCTCTTAGTGTTCATGTCGTACAACATGATCACTGGCTTATAAAATGCATATCCTCCAAAAATTGCGGTGTTACCTACAATTTCAAAATACTTTAAGTCAATTGGGAATACAGTGTTGATTTGATGTCGGGAAGTATCCTGAGTGTCAGCGTCGATCCTCCACATGGTAAGGTCTTCTCTTCTGTATTCAGATGTGCCGTAAAGTAAATAGTAATTATTATCAGAGTATTCATATCCTTTGAAGTAGCTTCCAAAAGGCGTTACCAGACTTTTTTTCCATTGAATATTCAATGCCGTATCAATACCTTGCAACATCCATTGCAAACCATCAGAAGTAGTTCTGGTGGTTTCTGTAACAAGCATCAGTCCCTTTTCTTCTCCTGGGATTACAGTAAAGTCATAGTCCTCATCATTGATCTCAATCTCAAGTCTGTTTGTTTGATTGATGACTTGAGAAGTGTCCATTTCTCTTTTTTTCTGCGCCATTAAAAAATTGGTGCTGGCAACTGTTAATATAATGATGAGTACCTGTTTCATAATACTAGAAAAAGTTAAATACCTGTTTCCCTTATTCTGACATTCCTAGGATAATGTCAAATTCCTCTTTTTTGACAGGTTGCACCGACAACCTGGAATTCCGAACCAATACCATCTCCGAAAGTCGATCATCAGCTTTAATCTGATCAAGATGCACTGGTGATTTTAGTTTGGTCACAGGGACAAAATCCACTACACACCAGCGATCATCATCAGTGGTTGGGTCCGGATAAAATTCTCTGACCACTTCGGCAATTCCAATTACACTTTTTTCCTTCACACTATGATAGAACAATGCCTGATCTCCGACCTTCATTTCTTTCATATTGTTTCTGGCCTGGTAATTCCTAACACCATCCCAATGATCTCTTCCGAGTTTCACAAAATCATCCCAGGAATAGGTATTCGGCTCTGATTTGATTAACCAATAATTCATTCTTTTTGTTATTGATTTAGAATTGTAAAGAAAGCTAATTGTAGACTAAAGAAGTTAGTGCTATTTCAACTAAATTCACAGTAAAACGAGCTTTTTGATAGTTTACGGATCAAATTAATGGTGGTTCACTCAACAATTAAAAATTCAAGTAGTTGACTAATTCATGACAATCAAAAAAATCCTAATTATTCGTTTTTCTTCAATAGGAGATATTGTGTTGACATCACCGGTTATTCGATGTGTGAAAAGTCAACTGGAGGACGTGGAATTACACTTCTGTACAAAAGAGGAATACACTCCAATTCTTGAAGAGAATCACTACATCGATAAAATCCACAGCCTTTCAAGTAGTTTGGACGAACTTGTTAAGTCTCTAAAGAAGGAAAAATTTGATTTCATTATTGATTTACATAATAATCTCAGAACTAGAATTATCAAAATGAGATTGGGTGTTAAAGCCGCTAGTGTGAATAAACAGAATGTTCAAAAATGGCTGATGGTCAATTTTAAAATTGATAAAATGCCCAATAGGCACATTGTCGATAGGTATATGGATGTAGTAGAACAGCTAGGAGTTCAAAATGATAATCTAGGGTTGGAGTATTTTATCCCGGATAAGTATGAGGTTGAGAATGATTGGTTGCCGGAGACTCATCAGAGAGAGTATGTGGCTGTTATGATTGGTGCGAAATACAAGACAAAAAGACTTCCGTTGAACAGACTAATTGAGCTTTGTGATCGCATTAATAAGCCTATTATAATTCTCGGGGGGCAAGAGGAAGTTGCGATTGCAAAAGAACTTGAATTGTTTTTTGAGCGAAATGATGATTCACAGCCTTATGAGGAGGGTTTGAAAGAACTTGGTAAGAAGACCAGAATATTTAATGCTTGTGGGAAGTTCAACTTACATCAATCTGCGTCAGTTATAAAAAATGCGAAAGTGGTATTTACTCACGATACTGGATTGATGCATATTGCTGCTGCTTTTAAGAAATCGATCTTTAGTATTTGGGGCAATACCATTCCAAAATTTGGGATGTATCCATATGGGACGAAGTTTACAATTTTGGAAAATAATAAAGTCAAATGTAGACCATGTTCAAAAATTGGTTTTGATAAGTGTCCCAAGGGTCATTTCAAATGTATGAATGACATTGTCTTTGACTTTTATGTTCCATAATTATTATCTGTATATTGAGATAAAATACCTGGTAATGAAGACTCTATACATGGTGCGGCACGCCAAGTCAAGCTGGAAATTTCCCGAATTAAGGGATATCGAAAGACCTCTTAATAAAAGAGGGGTGAGAGACATTCCAAAAATTGGTGATTATCTGAAAGGATTAGGAGTGTCCCCGGATTATTTACTCAGCAGCCCCGCAAACCGAGCCTTTACCACTGCCAAAGGAATAGCTGAAAAACTAGGTATTCCTGGCAAAGAGATTGGAATAGAGAGAGAGTTATACCACGCCAGTACTCGCAATATCTCTTCAATAGTAGAGAATACAGATGATGATTTAGATTCATTGATGATTTTTGGTCACAACCCCGGATTCACAGATTTTGCTGAGGAGCTAACTGGTGAAAGGTTATACAACATTCCTACCTGTGGAGTTGCTATTATTGAATTGCCAATAACGTCCTGGTCTGACTTAAAAATGGGAGCGGGCCGATTACACAGCTTTATTTACCCGAAAGGAATTTGAAAAAATATCGAAGAAAAACAGCTGATTATTTAATGATATAGCTGTTTTATTGATATTTTCTTAAAAAACATTCCGTTTAACGAAATTATTCACTATTTTCCGCCCTCATCCTAACTTAAAATTCAAATGAAAACTACGAGCATCTATTCCTTGATTTTTACTGCGCTATTTGCAGTAACATTGTTTGCATGTGGTGGCGGAGGTTCTACTGAATCTACTACTACTGAACCTGAAGTAGCACCGACTACAACTGAGACTGTTGACAGTACTGCGGTTGCTTCTGATTCCACAACAGTTTCTGATTCTACAGTTGTTGCAACTGATACAGTAGCTGTTGACAGTGTAGCAAACTAATCCTGAATTAAGAGAAGAAAAGCAAAAAGGGGCGTATGCCCCTTTTTTTTATCTATCAGGTGAAGTGTTAAAAAAAGGCTGCTTCGTAGTGTCTATTATATTCGAGTTTTACAGATTAACCGATTATTCACTTTATAACCAAAAGAATCAACAAACTTCCGAGAGCAGCCCTTCACCACGGGAACTACTTTTTAAAAATCAAACGAAAGGTCTGATACTACATCAATCTCTTGACATAGCACATTCCATTTTGTGGAATACTGAAAGGCTGAACTTGAAGACTTTCTACTAATCTCTACCATTGAGGCACAGTGTTTCTTGCAACCGATCATCGGATTTGTTCCTTCTTCAGCTTCAATTTTTTGCCACTCGTCATGTGAACCAGTTACAAAAGCTTCTACAGAAAACAGTCCGGAAAGACCAGGCGTAAATAGATTCTGATTTGGGTTATCTGAATTGATTTCTCCAATCCAACCTGATTTAAGGTGGCAGAATACTACTTTCCAATCTCTCAGGTTTTCAGCAGTTTCATTTTTGGCAGAGATACTTACCCAAAAATGAGCTCCTTCTGTTGTGTTGGAATCTTTGGCTTCTAATAATTCGTGTTCTAATGCAAGTTCCATCTTAGTGCTGTGTTTGATTACTGATGATACTAAAGTATTCAGACCATACCGCTACACGAAAATGAATGAGTGAATGACACGAATAAATATGTAAACGACAGGATTGTTGATTTAATAGAATGAGAGCTACTCCATTTCTTTAATCCATTCCTTAATCAATTGCAGACCTTCCTTATGCGCAATTGTTCTTCCAATCTCAGGCATTCTGATACCAGGATCGTTTTCTTCCATTCTATATACAAGGATGGATTGATCTGGTTTACCAGGAACAATATCATAAGCTCTGTCTCCAGATCCCCTTCCTGCAGCAACTGGTGGTTTTAGGATTCCAAATTTGTATGGGTCTGTTTGATGGATATCCAAAAACAAACCAGAAGTGTTGGCTGGACCCTGAGGACTATGGCAGTGACCACAGTTAATATCAAGCCAAGATCTTGCTCTTAGGTTAAGTGTAGAAGATAAATCTTCCCAAAGCGCATTTTGAGGTATTGCGGTGAAATCTGCTGGAAGGTTGGCTAAAATGCCTTGTTCTTTCCAGTATTTAAGTTGGTTCTCAATACCGTCTTTATAATTGTAATCTTTATTTAAATGTCTTGCAGCCGGACCAATGGGTTTCATCTCTTTACCACGAATGTGACATCCCTTACATTGGTTCTTATTTGGAATTAGATAATCAAGCTTTTGCTTTTTGCCTTTTTTGTTTACCCATGTGATTGGTTTTAAATCACCAGCAAGTGATAAATAGGCATCAGTCTGCTCGTCATTCCAAATGTAGGGTAAAGCCGTCCATCCATCTTCCTCATGAATTAACAGCCTTGTTTCCATTAGAAGGTTGCCTTTTTCAGGTTTTCTTTCGTCTAATGGATAATAGAATGTTTTGATGATTTTAGTGCCAACTGGCATTTCAAATGATACAGAGTCATTGTATGCGATTGCTTTACCATCTGGTACAGCAATAAATCTCTTTTTATAAGCATAGTCTGAAAACAGCGGAGTATTTAAATTGTAAGGAATGACTCCTTCATTTGGTATTTGATTAGCTAAGTCTGAGAAAAAGCCATACTCTGACAATGAGTTTTTGTACTTTGGTTTTTCTTCAATGTGCTTATAAGAAACTGAAATAAGAACCCCAATCCCAAGAATGACATAAACTAGTTTCTTACTCATCTCCAGAATTTTTTAAAGATGCAGATGAGAGGGGAGACTGAGTACAATCATGATTTGAAAGGTCATCACTTATGTTTTTAAAATCATTCTCAGCATCAATATTGGCGAACGTTTGATTCTTGTTATTTCTGATACATATTTTACTCTCATCTGGCATGTTTCCAGATTCAGTCAAGAGTTTTGAGTCTATGATGCCATCATATATAATGTGAGGCACATCCTTTCCGAATTTCAATTTCAATCTGAAGAGTTTACCCATTCTTCCTTTAAACGTCGCTCTGATTCTTTCCCGGCTGTACTCATTGTCATGAATATTGATGGCTGTAGGGTAAGGATAATAAGTAGTGTCACTTATTGGCTCCTCAGTCATGTAGTAGCTGATGATTGCAGTTCCAGCTGTTTTGTTATTCGTGATCTTGTTGCCATAAATTTCAACATTATTAGTCGCAAGGATCATCACTCCCGTACCTGGTGGCACTTTGCCTACAATATTTCCTTTTGGAGCAAAGTTCTTATAGTTATTGTCTCTAACTTCATTATTAAATAACCTGACATTACCTCCTTTTTTCTGAACCAATCCAGGCAAATCAAATACAAGCAGCCCCCCAGTATTTTCATATGCTAGATTATCAAAAACATCAGCATTCAAGGAGTTTTCAATTTCTATTCCTGCCACATTGTGATGAGCAACACTATTCTTGACTATGATATCTTTTGATTGACCCACATAAATTCCTGCATCAGAAGCTCCAACTGCTTCACATTGATCAATCAGGACATTGGAACACATAACTGGGTACAATCCGTAAGCGCCATTTTTTTCATCAGGTTTTCCTGTCCATTCCGCTTTTACATTTATAAAAGCGATACCATCAGTTTCCTGAACCTTAATAGCATCACCTTTAGTGTCCTGCACTGTAAGTGATTCAATTCTGATATTATTGCTATTGGTTACTTTGATTCCCTCTGCTCCATCTTTTTGATCGCTAAATGAAAGAACTGTTTCATCCATGCCATCACCCAAAATAAGAACATCCTTCCCTTCATCAAGCCATAAGCTCCTGTTTAAATTATATTCTCCGGCAGGGATATAAATAGTGTCACCTGGTTCAGCTCCCACAAACATATTTTGCAACATGTTTTCTGATGGTTGTTGAGCTAAAACAACCTGACTGAAAATGATCAAACTAAGCGTGAGTAAATGGGTTAATGTCTTCATAATCTTCATATTGGGACAAGAATTTAACAAAAAATCTCTGAATAATAAATCAGAATGAACCGGATTGGAATAATTGATATTCTTATGCTACTGTCTGAGTAGGGACATAGTATTTGTGATCAATGATTCTATCTTTGCCGCTTCAAACTATTTGGACATTGAGTAAACCAGATATTAAAGTAATTATTCCGGCATTTAATGAACAGAATGCTGTAGGTCAGGTTATTTCAGAAATACCAAAAGATCTGGTTTCTGAGGTTATTGTGGTAGATAATGGTAGTACAGATGATACATTTGGTATCGCTGAAAAGAATGGGGCAACAGCTCTAAGGGAAACTACCAGAGGATATGGAAATGCCTGTTTGAAAGGAATGGACTATATAGCCAATCTTAGCCAGAAGCCTGACATTGTTGTGTTTCTGGATGGCGACTACTCTGATTACCCTGAAGAAATGTATAATTTAGTTAATCCAATTCTAAATGATGGTTACGATATGGTAATCGGCTCAAGGGCATTGGGTGATCGGGAGAAGGGGTCAATGACTGTGCAGCAGATATTTGGAAATTGGTTAGCTACTTTTTTGATTAAGATCTTTTACAGAATTCAATATTCAGATCTTGGTCCATTTAGAGCAATACGATATAATAGCCTGTTAGCAATTGGAATGAAAGACAGAACCTATGGGTGGACAGTCGAAATGCAATTGAAAGCGGCAAAACTAAAAATGAAAATCACTGAAGTCCCGGTTAAGTATAGAGTAAGGATTGGTATTTCAAAGGTTTCAGGTACCGTGAAGGGAACGATCGGTGCGGGATATAAAATCATTACCACAATCTTCAAATATATGTAAGGTATGGAATGGATTCTTATAAGTGGATACGGTTTGGCACTTCTGATTATTAGTATATTCAGCTTAGGGCAACTGAATTTGACTTTACATTATTTTAGATCTCGTAAGGAGGAGAAAAATACGGATTTAGATGCTAAAGATCTCCCTTTTATTACTATTCAGCTTCCAGTCTACAATGAGTATTATGTAGTGGATAGATTGATTGATTCGGTATCGGCATTTGATTACCCAAAAGAGCTTTTTGAAGTTCAGGTACTAGATGATTCGGATGACGAGACTGTTGAGAGAATTGCTTCCAAAGTAGCATCACTTCAAAGTGATGGATTGCAGATAGAACATATAAGAAGACCAGAAAGGGTTGGGTTCAAAGCTGGAGCGCTTAAATATGGAACTGAGATAGCCAAAGGAGAGTTCATTGCCATATTTGATGCGGACTTTCTCCCGAAGCAGGAATTCTTAAAGGATACCATTAAGTTTTTTGATAACCCAAAAGTTGGAATGGTTCAAACCCGATGGGGACATATCAACAAGGACTATTCATTGATTACCAAAATGCAGGCTTTTGGTCTTGATGCTCATTTTACTGTTGAACAGAAGGGAAGGTATGTTGCGGGCAGCTTTATAAGCTTCAATGGAACTGCAGGTGTTTGGAGGAAAGAGTGTATAAAAGATGCTGGTGGATGGCAATCCGATACATTAACAGAAGATTTGGATTTGAGCTACAGAGCTCAATTGAAAGGCTGGCAATTCAAATATATGGAGGATGTTGTTTCCCCAGCGGAATTGCCAATTATTATGTCGGCTGTCAAGTCTCAACAGTACAGATGGAATAAAGGAGCAGCTGAGACAGCTAAAAAGAACATGGGTAAAGTGATTAAAGCTGAACTTCCATTTAGAAAGAAACTGCACGCCGTTATGCATTTACTCAATAGCTCAGTGTTTGTGTTTCTTCTGATAGCTGCTACATTGAGTATCCCAATGTTATATCTAAAGGAAGCAAATCCAGAATTAAAGCTGGTATTTGATTTAGGGAGCGTGTTTATCATTGGCTTTATCGCAATGGCGGTATTCTATTGGGCTTCATCTAAAAGAATAGAACCGGGCAATACCTGGAAGTACTACCTTGTGAATTTTCCATTGTTTTTGACGTTTAGTATGGGCCTTGCACTTCATAATGCAATTGCTGTTTTAGAAGGATACTTCGGCATGAAATCCCCATTTATAAGAACTCCAAAGTTCAATGTACTCAAATCAGGAGATAGCTGGGGAGGTAATAAATATGTAATGCCAAAAATCACCATCGCCACAATCCTTGAAGGCTTACTTTGTATCTATTTCATTTTCGGAATTGGGAGTGGGGTTATTCTTGGTGACTTTGGGTTAGTGCTATTCCATCTTATGTTGGCACTTGGTTTTGGTGGAGTTTTCTTTTTATCTGTAAAGCCACTGCAAAACGCCTGAGATGCCTGTTCGAGATTCATTCAAGGCAGTATCATTTTCAGTATTTATGGTCATTGGCTTGGCTATCATTTCTTTTTTTATTGAGCGATCCGAGAGCGTCATTTTGATCAGTGCTTATTCCTTGATGTGGATTGGCTATTTGTACTTGATAAGGCTTGGCGAGGATTTTGGGAAATATCTTTTTGGCCTTGGTTTGATTTTACGGGTGCTGCTATTGTTTGCTCTTCCGGTTTTGTCAGATGATTTTTATCGTTTCATCTGGGATGGGAGGTTATTAATGAATGGTCAAAATCCATTTGAACATCTACCCGCAGAATACTTAAATAAAGGTCTTGATGGAATAGATTCTGAGCTGTACAATCAACTTAATTCGCCAGAATATTTTACGATATATCCACCCGTAAATCAATTCGTATTTTGGGTTGTAGCGTCTGTTTCGGGTGATAATCTTCTTCTTGCTGTAAACCTCATGAGGGCTCCCATCTTACTTGCGGATATAGGTATTTATATACTCTTGAAAAAATGGAGTGATAGGAAGCAGCCTAGTTCTAATATAGCATTATTGTACTTTCTTAATCCACTGGTAATCCTTGAATTGACAGGAAACCTACACTTTGAAGGAGTGATGATGTTTTTTGTTTTGCTTGGAATTGTCGGATTCCAAAGTGAAAAACATATTAAAGGAGCAATCTCTTGGACGTTAGCCATTTGTTCCAAGTTATTGCCACTGATGTATTTGCCGACACTGCTGGTATATACCAAATGGAGAAAGGCAATTATCAGTTACAGCTTAATTGCACTTATTACCTTAGTACTATTCCTCCCTTTGTTTTCATTAGAATTTATTCAGGGACTATCAAGTAGTGTGGGCCTTTATTTTCAAAAGTTTGAATTCAATGCATCGATCTACTTTCTGATTAGAGAAATCGGATTTTGGATTACTGGATACAATCAAATTGCTGAGATTGGTCCAGCATTGGCTTTGATAACCCTAGCTCTAATTTTGTTATTTAATTATTGGGCGTATAAGAGAAATTGGTCTTTACCATTTACTCTACTTGCTATTCATACACTTTACCTAATGATGGCAACCACCGTTCATCCGTGGTATGTCGTGTCATTGATCTGCTTGTCTTGTCTGACTCAAAGTAGGATTGCAATTGTATGGAGTTTCCTAATTTTCCTTACCTACTTGGGCTATACAAATACTGGATTTAAGTTACCTGCCATTGTGATCTGGGTTGAGTATGTAGTTGTTTTTTCGCTTGTAATTATTGAAATTAAAGGTAAGGATCAGTGGTTACGCAAACTACTGGCGCCAAAACCAGTTTAGTTATTACACGCACCTATCAGGAATTATACTGATTCACCCAATCCATATGCACCTTCAGCATACTGAAATAAGGATCATACATTCTTCAATTTGTGCAGATTATAATTTGACTATATTTGATACCCAATAACCAGAGGAAATGAAGTTACAAGATAAATTAGATTACTGCAGGGTTTGTGAAAACAGAAAAACTGATTACGAGAGAGGAATCGTTTGCGGGTTAACTGATGATAAGCCAACATGGGAAGATAGCTGTCCGGATTTCATTATTGATGAAGTAAATGCTGATCGTTTAGCTGATAGAGATCCAAAAGTAAAAAAGATCCTAAAGGAAGCTTTCGTTGAGAAAAAACCGAAAAAAGGGTTTTTCGGCCGCTTCCGTAAATAAAATTACAAACTTCCATATTATTTAAAGCTTAGGCATACTTATTGTATTTCACTGAAGTATGAAACATCAAAAACTTCAGTGGCTACTTGCCATTGCCCTACTGTCTGGATGCGCCACTCAGCAGTATCCTGTCCAACAAAAGAAAAAGTTCCCCACTTACCCACACAAGAATAGTGTTCGAATATTCCAGGAAGATTCCGGTCCTAAGGAGTATTACGTTGATGTACTCGAGATCAATCAAATAAGTCCAAGAGGGGATTTAAAAGAGGCCTACACAAGACTTGAAATGTCAGGTCAATCTCATGGCGTAGATGCTGTCATTATTGAAAATACAGAAGATGTAGATTGGACTGAGAGTGATTTTGGTCTAATGGACCTGATTGCTTCAGTTGCATTTGACATGGATATAGATGTGGAATACGAGCATTTTGAAGCAACCAAGATTCAGGCTAAAGGAATCAAGTATGTTAAAAATATTGATTACCTCAATCAATTAGTCAAGTCAAAAGAGATACAGTTGATAAAAGATGAAGAGGCCGAAACAGAATGCAAAATAGAGTACAGTATTCACGGATTGCCGGTTGAAATAGAAGGTAATATGTATATGTACAGAAAGCTGGAAGAGTTTTCGATTGAGCGACTGGTTTTTGAAGAGAACCAAAACTGGAATTATTTGTGGAGGAATGATTCTACGCTGGTTAGGAGGATGACTTCACAAAAAGTTGTTACTACTTTCCAATCAGGGTTGCCAGTGGAGATTCTCTATAAAAACTATGATAAATACGAATCGAGAACTCAATTGTCAGCCATTTATTCCTATCAAGGTCAGTTGCAGAAAATATTCACACGTCAAAAGAAGAATTTGATCATGATCCAAGAGTTTGAGTATGATGATTTAGATAGAATTGCGCGACAATTGATTGAATTACCTCAACAAAACAAGAAATATCAGGTTAAGTATGAATATTTTCGTAACGAGGAATTAAAAACTCTGGTACCGGTGATAGATGGAGAAATCATCACAGAAGTACCCAGAAAGATTGATCAGGATTTATGAAGCATATTTTTGCAATTTTTTTTTCTTTTCTTTTGGTTCAGGCATGTGCCCAAAACAATGATTACCACAAGGAAATGCAGGACCTGTTAAAAGGTACTGTTCCTATTATGAAGGCACCTACTCTGGATAGCCTGAAAAATACTGGAAGTAACATTGTTCTTCTGGATGTGCGGCAGCAAAAAGAATTTGATGTGAGTCATATTAAGGGAGCTCAATTCATCGAATATGATGACTTTACAAAAAAAGATGTGAAAGACATTCCGAAGAATGCCCAGGTGGTTGTTTACTGTACAGCTGGTTACAGGAGTGAACGGATAGGAGAGAAACTTCAAAAGCTGGGTTTTGAAAATGTTAGCAATCTCTACGGAGGAATCCTTGATTGGAAGAATAACAATTACGAAGTGTTAAACAATCAATTGACACCAACCGATAGTGTTCACACCTATTCAAAGGGATGGTCTAAATGGCTTTATCAGGGAGTGAAAGTATATGACTAAATCAGCAATTATTGTTTTTGTAAAAAACCCTGAGCTTGGTAAAGTGAAGACCAGGCTGGCAGCATCAATTGGAGATGAAGACGCATTAGAGGTCTATAACCAATTGTTACTAAGAACAAGAGAAGTTCTTTCGGGTATCAGTCATGACAAGTTTATATTCTATTCCAATTTCATAGATCACAAAGATCTCTGGGATGAAACTCAATTCAATAAAAGAATTCAGGAAGGGGATGGGCTTGGAGAGAAAATGCTGAATGCTTTCAAATCCGTTTTTGATATGGGTTATGAGAGAGTTTGTATCATTGGTAGTGACTGCTTTGACCTGAATGGAGTAACTATTGATGAGGGAATAAATGCTTTGCAAAATGATGATTTTGTAATTGGTCCAGCAATGGACGGTGGTTATTATTTGTTAGGAATGAACCAATTTTTTCCTCAAGTCTTTGAAAATAAAACCTACAGTACTAATTCAGTATGTCAAGAAGCCCTGGCAGAAATTCATGGACTTGGAAAAACATGCTATAAGCTAGTAACCTTGAGCGACATTGATACAGTTGATGATCTGTACAGGGTGGGATTGTTGAAAAATTCCTAAGAATTAGCATCCAAAGTATTCCTTGAAATGGTATTTTTATGGTTATTAATTGGAAATTTACTATATTAAATTTCCGTTAAGCGGCACAAACCAAACATATGAATACGCTCACCATGTCTAACGATGTAGAAAAACATGACCGTTTTTTACATAATTACGGCTATAACATTAACACTGAAACTGATCAGGTTACCAGGATAACCAAGAAACAGCCTTTATCCAGATCCATAGTTCTTATCGTATTTTTTGCGGGAGTAGCGATTGCAGCAGCAGCATTCATCATAGGTGAATATCGTCTGATTTTACTTGCGGTATTGATGATGTTATTCCCACTGATTAATAAAGGTTGGAAATACCCTGCGGCAATAGTTGTGGATAGAAACGAACAATTTGTAACCATTGAAAAAGGAGTTCTCTTTAAGTCATATAGCCTTTACAGCTTTGACGATATAGAAGAAATCTCAGTTCATAGAATAAAGAAGGATACGGATGTAAATCCTTTTGAAGATGGCAGCAAAGAGAGCGTTTATGTTTATTCTCTCTCAAAGCAGGGCAAATCCTTTCAGTTGATCAGGTTTTCAACAAGAAAAAACATTGACCATAACGCCAAGGTTTTTTCTAATTTTTTGAATAATCTGGTAACAACGCCTTCCGGAATTTAATCCCGGAAGACTTTTATTTTTTATTCCTCATTACAAGTTTCCATAGCTTTCATTAATCCTTTCTTCCCCCATTTAGGAGCAATTGGATTGTCAGAGGTGTAGTTATCATATTTTTCTAATGCCGTACTTAGAGACTTGCAACCTTCTTCGTTTCCAGTGCCCATGAACTTAGCAGTACCAAGCTGCATATTACCTAGCATGTACCACGCTCTTGGGTTTTCATTATTTAATTCAAGTCCTTTGTTATAAGCTGCGAAAGCCATTCCAGAGTATTGTGCTCCTCTTGTCATTGGGTCTACCACCAATTGCATCATATGAATATATCCTTGAAGAACATATAATTCAGATTCATCCGGAGCGATTGCAATACCTTCTTTGATCGCCTCTAAAGCTAAATCAAGGTATTGATCTTTTTTGGCTGCTTCTTCGAACCTGTGAGAAACATTAAGATATCCATATGCTGCATAATATCTCGGCTCCCATTGATTTGGCTCGGCTTGTGCTATTCTTTCGAACTTCTGAATGATGGCAAGATGCTCTTCTACAGAACCTGCAGCATAAAGTATTTCAATAGACTTGCTCATTTCTTTGATGAACCTCTCATTGTTTGCGAAACCTGTTGTTGTAACTAATGCGATTAGTACGATTGCTATTAAATTTTTCATGTTGATTAGAGTTTATAAATTGGGTAATTGATTGACTGTTTTGTCTTTGGAAAGTGTGATAAACACTCCAAGGAAAATGAACCTTTTCGCAGGCTGAGTAATTGCTCTACCTACAAATTCTCCTTCGCTATTTGGAGCATCGCTATACTCATATCCAAATATGTTATCTCTACCAAGGACATTGTTCACAGAGCTGTATACAATCACACTTGGGTTTAGCAGATAAGCTATGTTGAAACTTAAATCCTGGTAGCTTTTAGTTTTTAATTGATTGAATCCATCAAGATTCGGGTTGTGGTAAGGTCTTCCTGAAGTGTACGAGTATGTGAATCCAATCTGGCTGTCAATTGCATCGATAAAGTGCTTATAGACAAATGAGAAATTGTGCTTTGATGCGAACGTTGGTGTGAACGATCCAGGGAAATTTTTATACTCTCTTTCGGTATCCAAAAATGAATAAGAAACCCAGTAGTCCACATTGTTGAATGTCTTATTATCTCTCCAGAATAAATCCACACCTCTGGCAAATCCTTCTCCATTCGTAGTTACATTAAGTGGATTGTTTACTACTCCATCATATTTGATTAAGCTTCTGTAATCCTTGTAGTAGGTCTCCACTCTGAAAGTTCTTTTGTTTTTGATGACCTGATAGTTCAAAATATAATGGTCAGCTTTTTCAGGATCTAGAGTGTTATCTGAAACAAGGAACTCATTTTGTACAGACTGGTGAAATTTCCCATAGCCAAAAGAGAACTGCCCATACTCACTGGTTTTGTAAGCCATTGATAATCTAGGTTCCAATCTTGGTGAGTTTTGAAGAGAGTTGTTTTCTAATCTACCGCCCGCTCTCACAACAAAATTGGCAGAAGCAAACACATCTAGTTCAGCAAATAGAGCTTGGATGTTTTCATCAAATCCTTCGGTGAAAGATCCTGTTTCATTTCCAAATTCCTGAGTGTAGTCTCTTACAAATACTTCAGAGCCAAATTTTAATGAAACTCGCTCTGAGAATGTGTAATCAAATACTCCTTTGAAGTGACCACCTGCTTCATTTAGGTCGGCCAGGTCACCATCTCTGTAGAACTGATTTTGATTGTATGTGAAAGATGCTCCACCTTTAAAGCCCAACTTATCTGTAAGTAGTTCTTTGTACATTCCATTGATATAGCTGTAATTATTTTTGATGCCAATTGGAACTTGTATTTCCGGAGTGAGTATCTCGCTTTCATACAAGTCCATGTTTGAATGACTCAGGTTTCCATATATCTTAAATATTCCAGTTTCTGAGGTTTTATGTCGGTAGGCAAAGTTGCCATCAACAGACTCAGGTGCTTTGTCCCAGTTTACTCTTTGGTCTAGTAACTTGAAGTATGGAGTTAAATTGGTGTATTGTAACTTACCGGCAAATGAAGATTTATCTCCAACAGCAGTATGAGAAACATCCGCTCCTACTGTCATTAAACTAATATCGGTTCTGTCTAAAAGTGCTACATCTTTAGATTCCAGAATTAATGCTGATGAAAGTGCTTGTCCGTATTCTGCAGAATATGCTCCAGTACTAAAACTTGTTCCTTTAAATATGAATGGGGAAAACCTATTTCTTGAAGGAGTATTTGGGGCGGCAGGAGAGTAGTCATTTAATACCTGCATTCCATCTATATAGGTTTTGGTTTCATAACCATCTCCACCTCTTACAAACAGGCGTCCACTTTCTCCAACTGTCTGAGTTCCGGGTAAAGTATTTAAAGCACCGGCAATATCTGCTGTGGCCCCAGCTGTAGTTGCGATATCCAGTGACTTCATGATCACCTGCTTGCTTTCATCTGACGCATTGAATGAACCAGCTGTAATGACTACTGCATTTAGTTGTTGGACTGAGATTTTGAGTGTTGCTTCTATTTTGACCGGGGTTCCATCAAGGTTTACAGGCTGAGTGAATTCCTGAAATCCTATTGAGCTGATTACCAATTGAAATTCTCCTGATTCGAAAGTGTCAAATGTAAATTCACCTTCAAGTCCAGTTGAGACTCCATCATAGGTATCCTTTAAGTAGACATTGGCTCCAAGTACTGGCTCACCTTTCTTGTCGGTGACAGTTCCACTGATAGTGGTTTGTGCCATGGCCAGGCTTGGTAAAAAGAAAATGATTAGCAGTAGTCGTTTCATCTGTGTAGATATTTTGTGTTTTTGATGAAACAAAGGTTGAGAAACCTATTACTGAATCGTAAAAAGTCTTACTGAACTGTAGAATAACCGAGAAGAGCTGTAGATAAACTAGAAGTACTGTCCAATTCCAAGGACATAACCTTGCGACCTTACATTTTGAATATCAACACCATAGTCAATTCTGAGGATACTGTTGAAGGCCTTTTTGTATATCAATCTTAGACCTATTCCAGCGAACAGCTCCATATTTTCAGGTTGTACAAAATCATTCATTGACCCGCCAGGTAATCTCCAGGTCCCGGTATCAGCATAAAGAACTCCCTGAGCTGCCCAGATATTTCGATCTATGAATGCATGTCTGTATTCTGAGTTTAGAACAATCATACCTGTACCTCGATCAACACGATTCCCTACTCCTCTGATATTGATATAGCTGTCTAATACAAATGGAGCAAAAGGACTTTCTTCATTAGTTGATAACCCTGCTCTAAACCTGAAAGCCAGATTACCTCTGTTTTTTACTCTTTTAAAGTATTTGATATCATTAAACACAATACTAAAAAGAGGATCTCCATCAAGTGAAGCTACAGATTCTGCATTTGTGGTATTGGAAAAACCATCTTGATAGAAGAAATGGTAGTTGATGTGATTGATATCATAGATGGCCTTTATGAGTATTTTATTTCTTGTTTCTGATTCTGGCCCAGGGGTAACCTCAGCGATTTGGTTGGTGGCCTTGTTGTATCTTTCTTGAAATAATGCCCCACCAAATTCTAATTTAGAGTTAAAAGAGAAGTTCTTAGTTGCTGTTAATCCACCGGTGTAGTTATCGTAATTATAGTAAGTAAGCCCATCTGAAAAGAATAGAGGCTCCAGCGTTGACCATTTGACTAGGTTGACATTAACGTCCCAATCGGTATTGAAAATTCTGCGGAAGCTACTGTAGACTACAAAACTATGTCTGTCGTAATATTGATAATAGGCTATCAGTTTGTGCCCTTTGCCCATCAGGTTGCTTTCTACAAATCCCGCCTGAAACCAAAGGTTATCATCAATTCCTCCGAAATTCAAAATTGGCAAAAGACTAAAAAGCTCCTGGCAATCAAATATTATTTCAACACCACTTTTTGTCTCTTTGATTTCGAATTGAGCATCGTACAAAACCTCCAGATTTGCGAGATTTTGTCTGGTTGTTTCCACTAAAGTAGAGTCCAGTTGATCTCCTATTTCGAAGTTTAGGAATTTTTCAAGGAAGCTATGATCAGTCTTCTTTAACCCTTTGAATGAGACGGATTCAATGGTTTGCGCTATACTTTCAGAAGACAGAAGCAGTATAGCAAATGCAAGACAGGTACCCCATAGTTTAGCCATGCATCTAAGTTATGCATTATCTAATAATTCGTACCCCAAAGTTAAATGTTTGCCCTGCGCCATTTCCTTCGCTTCCCATCCAGAAATTGGTGTATAATGACTCCAATTCAATAAAACCCGGAATGAGCTGATACTTTAAACCAATTCCTGATTGTACAAAATAAGAGAAGAATGCTTCACCTGTTTGTTCCGAGTCATTATAGTGCGTAGGGAAATATTCAGTCATACCGTAAACAGTCCATCTTTGGTTGGGGAAATAGCTAAGGAATACACTGGTTTGAGTTTCCCAATAATTATTATCTCTAAATGAATCTCTCACATCTGAATACCAGAAAGCTTGCTGGAAGAAAAGTTGAAGCTGATCATTGATTGGTTTGTCATAAAAAAACTGGGTCAACCAAAGTGTTCTATCATGTGATAGGAACAAACCAGGGCTCTCAGCGTCCGGAGCTCTTCCTTCCTGATCGTCTGCAGTAGGAAATAGTAAAGTACTTTGAATGGAAAGTCTCTTAAGCTTTTTGAATGGAGCAATCTTGATTTTAGGTCCAACTCCACTTATTGCTGTTCGGTTTGTGAAAGTGCCGTTTTCCAAGCTCACAGATTTCACCCATACATCTACTCCAACATTTAACTGATCGTTTATTCCGTAAAGAAATTGATTGATCGAAGTGAAAAAGGATTCTCTTCCTCTGCCTGTTTCTACTTTACTAGAACCATCAAAACTTTTCGTTTGGGTATATAGATTTTGAAAGCTCTTGAATTCATAGCTGCCTCTATTGAACAGAATAGAAGGAGTAAATTCTTGAAGGTTCTGGTCTTGAGCTTGTAGTCCTACTACTGTCAATATTGCGAGGATGAATAAAATTTGTTTCTTCACGGTCTTTCATTTTTTTATAGTAACAATATTAAAGTGAATACCGTTTTGACAATGTCTATCTAAAGACATAAAAAGCATCTGATCCCATTAATTCATAGATTACCATCAGATATACGACATATTTAATCATATTATAAGAGAATTAAATGTTAAGAAGAGACTTCATAAAAGACGAGATTGACAGATTTGGAGAGTTTTTAAGATTGCTATTTGAAAAATTATTAGCAATAGAGGGAAGTTCTGATCCGGAGGAATTTCGTCAGAATGTTGATAAGGGATTAACTGAATTGCTGAACTTGTCTTTGGCTGAGCAGGACAATATGTCTACTGAGGAGTTTCTCAATTTCATACTTTCTGAAACTAAGAATGTGAAATCTGTTTCGTTTCTGGCAGACATCTACTTTATGCTGGGAGAAAAGGGGAATCCGGATAATGAGTTAACTCAGGGAGTATATACTAAAACACTTGCTTTGTATCAACATGTTCAGGAGAATGATAGTACTTTTTCCTTACAGATTCATCAAAGAATTGAGGAGTTACAGACTAAATTGGCTCATTAAACCAATTTCTCCATATCCCTTATAAGTATTCTTCTTCTATCGAAGTTGATGATGTTTTTCTCTTTTAACTCGTTCAGGATTGTTGTTACAGTTTGTCTGGATGTTCCTGTTAGGCTAGCAATGTCCTTA
This sequence comes from bacterium, assembly GCA_024743255.1. Lineage (GTDB taxonomy): Bacteria > Bacteroidota > Bacteroidia > Cytophagales > Cyclobacteriaceae > JANSWY01. The sequence goes on from JANSWY010000080.1 coordinate 25,419, forward strand.
TGAGTCAAATGATTTTTGATCATCATTTCAAATCCAACCTTTTGGCCTCTTTCCATGGCCATATCTTTAAGGAACTCAACAATTCTGGTTCTGGCATCTTTGAAGACTAAAGATTCTAGTTTTCGCTCCATTTTGCGAAACCTAAGCCCCATAAGTTTGAATATTTTAAAGCTAAGGGTATCATTATCTTTCATTAGATTTTGCATATCTTCAATCGTCATTGGGCATATTGAAGTTCCGTTATCCATGGCCTGAGCAAAATCCTTTCTTTTTTCTTCTCCTGTAAGTGCCAATTCACCAAAGATTTCTCCCTGGCTTAATATGGCTCTTAGCATTTCTTTGCCATCATCTGTATAACCGCCAATTTTCACTCTCCCATTGGCAATCATAAATACATGAGTACTTGGGTCGTCTGGGAAATAGATATATTGGTCTTTCTCATACTTATGGAATGTATGTTTCTCTTCCATTGAAGGGACCTTGTGCGGGCAAAGCAGTTCGTAAAGATCTACCTTCTCAAAAAACCAAATGTTTGACTGTACGTCCATATGTTCCCAATTTTTGAATTTGTGTCTCTAACAATTTTCTGTCACAGAACATTCCCAAGTATAATTAAAAAAAGAAAGAAAAATTAGTATCCTTAAATCAATGTCATCTTCTATTTTTGTGCCTTTCTATGCAATATCTATATATCAAGTCGCTTCACATAGTATTTGTGGTAACCTGGTTTGCCGGATTGTTCTATATGGTAAGGTTGCTGATCTACCATACGGAATCACAGCAAAAGGAAGAACCGGATAAATCAATACTCACAAAGGAGTACATCAAAAATGAAAGGCCGCTTTGGTATGGGATCACCTGGCCTTCAGCGATTTTGACAATCACATTTGGGGTTTGGCTTGTCTATATTTTAAACGCCTGGACCCAGCCCTGGATGCTGTTGAAATTCAGTTTTGTATTTGCATTGATTTTATATCATTTCAGTGTAGGACATTTATATGGCCAATTGAAGAAAGGAATTTTCAAATATTCATCATTGAAACTTAGAATCTGGAATGAAGTTGCAACTGTGTTTTTGATATCCATCATATTCATTATTGTGATGAAGGATACCTTGAACTGGATTTGGGGATTGGTTGGGATAGTTTTGTTCTCGGTTGTATTGATGGTTGCAATTAGAATCTATAAGAAGATTAGAGAAAAGAATAGAGAATCAAAATCATGAAAAACTTATTTGTTGTGGCTGCT
>JANSWY010000002.1 GCA_024743255.1 bacterium
CGAAATGGATCATGCCGGACCCAAATGCTGAAGATCAGGAGATAAAGGTTCCAATCACTAAGGAAATGGTGCCTAACGCATACATCACTTTAACAGCCATTCAGGAACATGCTCAAACTGTAAATGATCGGCCTTTGCGAATGTTTGGGATTCTTCCAATTGGAGTTAAGGACAAGTCAACGAATCAGGAATTGCTTATCAATATGGCGGATGAACTTAAACCAAAAGAAAAGTTCGACATAGAAATAAAATCCGCTGATGGAAAGCCGACTCAATTCACAATAGCTGTGGTTGATGAAGGTTTATTAGATTTAACCAATTTCAAAACTCCAGATCCAAAAAAGGAATTTTTCAAAAAGATCAGACTTGAAGTCGAAACTTATGACCTTTTTGCGCATGTAATTGGAGCAAATGCTGACGATGTGTTTAAAACCTTCTCTATTGGTGGTGATGAAGACTACCGAGAGTCCCAACTTGATCCGTTTGAAAAGAAGAAGCGTTTCAAACCAATTTGCATGTTTAAAGGGCCTGTTAGTACCGATGGAACAGGTAAGGCCAAAGTAAGCTTTGAAATGCCGAATTATGTCGGGTCAGTAAGGGTCATGGTAGTTGGTGCCAGAGGCAATACCTATTCGTCAGCCGAGAAAACCGTGCCGGTTAAAAGCGATTTAATCGTTCAGCCGACTATCCCTAGAGCTTTGAAACCAGGGGATGAGTTTGAAATTCCTGTTAATGTGTTTGCGACAAAGGAGAACATAGGAGAGGTGGATATTAAAATTGAAACTGAAGGACCTCTTACTGTAATTGGATCAAAATCATTTAAACATTCATTCCAGAAGGAAGATGACAAGCTTTTCAAATACAAATTGAAGGTAAATGAAGCTGTTGGTCAAGCAAAGATTACTATAAAAGGTATTAGTAAAACTGCAACTAGTGTATCAGAAACAGATATAGCTGTTTTACCAAGTGCTGCCAGAGAGTATGTACAGGAAACAAAAATTGTAAAACCAGGTGAGTCAATTCAGTTTGATATACCTAAAGTCGGATTAGATGGCACAAACAATGCACGCATATATGCATCTCAGTTTCCAAATATGGATTTCATGCATCGATTGGAGTGGTTAGTAAGGTACCCGTACGGCTGTATTGAACAAACTACATCTTCAGTCTATCCACAGTTGGTGCTAAAGGAACTTTACAGTAAAAATTCAATCCGTTGGAAACAAGTTGATACAAATATCAATGCAGGGATTGAACGATTAAACCTATTTCAAACACCTAACGGAGGGTTTAGCTACTGGCCTGGAGGTGTAACAGAATCTACATGGGGTAGTAATTATGCTGCTCAGTTTCTAATTGAAGCCAAAGACAAGGGGTTCCATGTCCCGGATCACATGTATGATGGCGTAATAAGATACCTGGAAAGGCAAACCAAAAGAAGTCAAAATGAAACTGAAAATTGGCAATTGATGACAAGAGTGAATAGATGTTTCGTTCTGGCCCAGGCAGGCAAGGCACCAATGCAGGAAATGAATTTAATTCGTCAAAATCATTATGACAAGTTAAAAAGTGTGCAAAAATGGCAGCTGGTGGCAGCTTACAAATTAGCAGGAGCTGAAGACAAAATTGAATCACTTATTGGAGCAATTGATCTTGATGTAGAGGAATACAATGAATTTGCATATACATATGGATCCACATATCGAGACCTTGGAATAATTCTGAGATGTTTGGTCATTTTAGATAAATCTGAACAATCAGCTTTGGTAGCCAAAGACGTTGCAAGCAAACTCAGTGGAAAATACTGGTATTCAACTCAAACGTTGGGACAAATGCTACTGGGAATTGCAGAATATTTCAAATATGCCGGAATATCAGTTCAGGAAGAGGTAATTATCAGAGGAACAGCCACTCTGCCAGGAGGTAATGAAGTTGAATTTGAAGAAGTCAATGATTATCGATTGTATATTGATAAGGGTTATGGTGAAAAACTAACTTTCAGTCTAGATCAGAATGTTGATGCCAAGCAGCTTTATGTTTCTCTATCTGCGAATGGGGTTCCTTTAACAGACAAAACCAAAGACGAAGAAAAGAACATACGTTTGGATGTGACCTGGTTCAATGAAGATGGTGATGTAGTGTCTATTGATCAACTGGAGCAGGGAAGTACTGTGTACGGAAAGTATACCGTAAATAACTCAAGCGCATTGCCACATGTTGATGAAGTTGCGTTAGTTCAGCTTTTACCTTCTGGGTGGGAAATAGAAAATATGCGATTATCCGGTGAAGTACTCCCTGAATGGACTAAAGGTTGGAACTTAGGTAGAGAGGAATATGTCGACATAAGAGATGACCGGATTATGTGGTTTTTTGATCTAAATGGTTCAAGGAGACTTAATTTTCTTGTCAAAATTAACGCAATCGCTGCAGGTACTTATAGCATGCCTGGAGCCAGGTGCGAAGCTATGTATAACAATGATTTTGTTGCAACAAAGACGTCTAAACAAGTAGTGGTAAAAGTTGAAAATTAGTAAGCCACATATACGAAGGGTAGCTTTTGTCTTAGTAGGAGTACCAATATTTTCTTTTCTTATATATCTGGTAATTCCTCTTGAGGAAAGAAGAATTGTAAGCGATTACAGTCAGATTATATTGGCCTCTGACTCATCAGTAATGCGGGTTTTTCTAAATGAAAATGAGCAAATCTGTTTGCATCCGTCATTGCAAAAACAGGTGCCCAATCACCTGAAAGTAGCGGTAATAAACTATGAAGATCAGTATTTTGAATCTCATTTGGGATTTAACCCTGTGTCTCTGGTTAGAGCTATATATCTAAACTTAACAGAGAATAGAATTGTCAGTGGTGGTAGTACCATTACAATGCAAGTCGCAAGAATGCAAAGTAATTACCCAAGGACCTATCTTAATAAAATCAAAGAAATCCTTCGTGCAATTAAGATTGAAACAAGGTATTCCAAAGAAGATATATTGAAGGAGTATTTGAACAATGCTCCATATGGAAGTAATGTGAGAGGATACACTGCGGCATCTTTCAAATATTTTGGTAAAAAACCTAGTCAACTTACCTGGGGAGAGGCTTCAACTCTTGCGGTGTTACCCAATGCTCCTGGAATTATATTTCCTACCAAAAACACCAGTGAATTAGAAGAAAAGAGAAACCAGCTTCTAAAGTCTTTATTGCTTAGGGACATCATTGATTCTACCACATTTGAGCTTTCAATTCTGGAACCTGTACCAGATGAGATTTTATCATTTGATTTACTGTCACCCCATCTTACAGATCAGATTCATCTAGAAAATGACCTGGATGTTATTAAAACTACTATTGATGCTAAGCTGCAGCGTGAATCTGAATTTTTGGCCAAGCAACATGCTTCAAGAATGAAACAAATGGGAATCAATAACCTATGTGCTTTAGTCGTAGAAAATAAGACTGGTCATATTAAGAGTTATGTTGGTTCATCAGATTATTTTGATAGAAATAATTCCGGTAGCGTTGATGGTATTAAATCCAGTAGATCTTCTGGGTCAATTCTGAAGCCTTTTCTTTACGCGTTGGCTATAGATGATGGAATAATACTTCCTCAATCCCAAATAAAAGATATTCCCTCTTATTATAATTCATTTTCTCCAAGCAATGCTTCTGAAAATTTTCAAGGTATTGTTCCTGCAAATGAGGCGCTGATACATTCATTAAATGTTCCGGCTGTTAGGCTACTAAATGAATATGGAATAGTAAAGTTTTATAATGCTTTGGAATCTGCAGGTGTCACTTCTTTGTTCAGAACTCCAGATGAATACGGACTGCCCATTATACTTGGTGGAGCAGAAGTAAAGCCATGGGATATGGCAAAGCTTTTTCGGGGAATGGCCAATGGAGGTGAATTTGGTGAAATTGGATATTTGCCTATCAATGAGAAAAACGCCAAATCAAAAATAATAAGTTCTGGTGCTTCTCAATTAGTATTGGATGAATTACAAGAGCTAATCCGACCTGGATTGGAATTTTACTGGAAAAAATACAGTAATAAACAGCCAATTGCCTGGAAAACGGGTACGAGTTATGGACATAAAGATGCATGGGCAGCAGGTGTAACACCTGATTGGACAATTATTGTGTGGGTAGGCAACTTTGATGGTTCTTCCAACAATGCTATTTCAGGAATGAGGAGTGCCGGCCCATTGATGTTTAACATCTTGAATGTCCTTGAAAAGCAAGAGAAGTGGTTTGATATGGGTTCAACCAATCTTACGGATGTGAAAATCTGCTCAAAAACAGGATATTATGCTAATTCGAACTGCCCGGAAGTAGAATTAACTAAAGCTCCAAGATATATGAAACCTCTTAAGTCTTGCCCTTATCATGTGAAGCTTTTCGTGGATGATGAGGCAAAACATCAGGTGTGTTCTAAATGCTGGGATTCCAATCATCAATCAGTAACCTTTCTGAGGTATCCATCTGACGTTAATCATTTTATCTGGAAAAACGGAGGGTTGACTGCTTTTGAACCGCCACACAATCCTAATTGTTTTGTTAAACAAGAGAACGATATTCTCAGGATCATTTATCCAATCTCAAATGCGACAATTAAAATTCCCAAAGACTTTGATGGCAAGTACCAATCTCTGGTAGCAAAAGTGGCTACACGCCATATTAACAGAAAAATGTATTGGTACGTTGATGATTCTTACCTTGGAAATACAGAAAGGAACCACTCATTTCCCATATTATTAAAATCGGGTAAACACAGATTACTGGTGACTGATGAAATTGGGAACAAGCACCAGGTTGATTTTAATGTAGTGCTTAATTAACAGATACTCATTTTATTCCATCATTTACTCGTTCAAAGCTAACACTCAGTCAAATTCAGTCAGGCATATCAATCGATTGAATACCTTTGAAATATACGGGTGCAGATAAGTCTTGAATTCAATTCTTAAGCAATCCTATCTCATTGAATATTACAATCTGTTCACACAATATATTTGGCTAATTTTTAAAAAGCCTCCTCTGATTAGTGAGGCTTTTTATTTGCTCAACCCTCAAATTGAGATTTCGAATAACTTACTAACCTAATCATATCTATAGACCTGCCCAATTCCCACTGCATGGCTTCTACAATACTATGCATAGCAATCAAGGTTCTGTTAAACTCCTGGGATGTGATTGCCAGATTCTTTATTTGTTCCTTTGACCGATCTATTCCCTCGGATTCATATATGGCAAGAACATTTCCTGCATTTTCATTACCGGACTTATCTCTGTGTTTTGGAGTATAGCCCAATTGCTTCACCATTGTCTCTGCCATTTCCCAGGTTGACCATGGATTCTGACCTGTGATGAGGTTTCCATCCTGTACAACATTGTTCAGGTACATTGTGCCATCATTAAAAACAGCTCCCTTTTCTTCTAATTTAGTTTGCAATAGGAATGGAAAAACGACTTCCGCGTCAGGGATTAAAAATAACTCCTCACTATTTGTGAAACTACACACTTGTCTGCCTTGCAGAATAGAATTGCCTTCTTGAGACTTTACATTAACTAATGCAGCTGGCCCGTGGCAAACAGCACCTACAACTTTATCTTCTTCCAGATAATTACTCACTAAAGATTGAATATGTGAATCTTCTGGGAAATCATACATTGCACCTTTACCACCTGCAAAATATACAGCCCTGTATTCACTCGCAATTACGTCTTTCATGGCGATAGAATTTTTGACTTTGCTTTGAGCCTCAGGATCATTAAGAAAAGCATAATCATAAGGCCCCATGTCTTCATCATCAATGACTACAGGAGGATTTCCGCCTAAAGGGCTAGCGATATCAATTTCAAACCCATTTGCCTGAAATACATGGTAGGCTCGTGATAATTCTGTAAGCTCATAACCTGTTGCCTTTCCAGTGCTACCCATTGTTCCCGTACTGGTAACCACCATCAATATTTTACCTCGAGATTCAGTTACAGTCTTAGCTAAATATGGAATTTCAGAAGACTGGGTTTTTGAGTAATCTCTACTAATCGATTCAGGCAATAAACTTATAAACCAATAACCGAAACCAACTACCAGGAAAATTAGAGCTGTCAGAGATATTAAAGACCATTTTAAAATTGGATATTTCTTCATCATGTTTTTATGCATTTAAGTTTTTGATTGAGGCAAACCAATGCATTAAACAATCAGAAATCTATCGAAATGATCATTTCGTCATATCAAAAGATCATTCAGATAATTCTTTACGATAAGAAAGGGGAGTGGTTCCAATTTGTTTTTTGAATGCTGTATTGAAACTTGAAATGCTGTTAAAACCCACTTCAAATGCTATTGAAGCAATATTTTGATGATCGTAATTCTGGTTTTTGAATAATTGAATTGCATGGTTAATTCTGTATTGATTTACAAAATTGTTGAAATTCATATTACTCTTTTCATTTATCACCATTGATAATACTTGTGTGCTTGTATTTAATTTTTGAGCCAGATTTTTAAGTGTGGCATCCGGTGATCTGTGAAATTCTTCATCATCAAATAACTTTATAACCTTGTTAAATAACAACTCAATTTGATCATCTGAAACCTGAGTAGACTTATATTTCTGAAGGCTGACTTTTTCAATAAGACCGTTCTTAATTACAATAAAACTGATAGCATAAGCAACAATGGAATACAATACCGGACCAATGATATAAGGAATAGTCTCTTCAAAAAGGTTGGTGATATAAGCCAACCAAATTATTAACAATCCATAAAACATTAGTCTTACTAATCGCAAGGATGCTTGCTTTGATTCGACACCTTTTATTTTGGTCAAAGTTCGGTAACCAATCAAAAGGTAAATGAGGTAATGAAAGTAGTATCCAAGAAATAAAACGAAGAAAACCAGTATCGGGAGAGTTTCTAAATGTTGATCATTTATCCATAACCCAAACCCAATTCCAAGTAACGCAGGGATAAAATGAATAATACTGCTCGACTTAATTTTATATTCTGAATCAATTACCGTCCGAACTAATAACAAGAACAGTGGTCCGATAAACATCATGGTACCTAATCCTGTAAATATGAATTTTACATCCAAATCGGGTGTAAATTCCAGAAATACGGACTTCCCAATACGAAATGATAGCACAATCAAAAGCAATGCAAGTAGTCTGTTTGCCTGTATACTTCCCTTGGAATAAGTAAATAGGAATAGGGCGAGAAACACACCATGAATTACTCCCAGGCCGCTGATAACTACAAGAACTATTTGATCTGCTGACATGAGGGCAAATTAAGTATAGAAATGTAGAATTAACCAATTACTGATTTATTGTCTGGATTTTACTTGATTCAGAATAAATTGACTTAAGGCAATTTTATAGCGTGTTGACAACAATTATGTGTTTCTTGCGCTATATAGTTACAACGGTTTTTTAAGTTTAGTTGTCATTCATCAAACATAAATATCCAAATCTACAGCGATGTTACAGACCTCCGATTTAGAAAAAGTAGAGCGACTTATAAAGTTGTCGGAAACTAAGCCATTGATCCCCGATGAATTCGTGCCTTGGCATGTTTAAGAAGATGAAGATGTTCAATTTATGCCAGAACATCTGATATCACTACAAGGACATGAACTCTATGATTCTCTTTCATCTGAACAAAAACGAGAGCTTGGGCGAATGGAATTGGGACAGGTGATGTACAGCTATGGTTGGTCTGAGGGCTTGGCATGCGTCATATTTAACAAAAGACTTATAAAACTAAATCCGGAGACTCATGAATACAGATACCTGGTAAATGAGTTAATCGAGGAATTTAGACATCAGGATATGTTTGCAAAAGCTGTTAGAAAGGTGAATGTAAATACGTATAAAGCATCCCGCATTCATCGTATGGTAGGTTGGATTCAATTGAATTTAATGCCTGTTTCAGTAATGTTTATATCTGTCCTGAGTGTTGAATTGATGACTGATATCTATGGTAAGATGATCAGAAGAGACCCTAAGGTGTTTGAACCAATCCGTAAAGTTTCCGAATTGCATCATATCGAGGAAGGTAGGCATGTACAGTATACTAAAATGTGGTTGAAGCATTATTTGGATAACAGTAATTTCTTACTCCGAACACTTTATAGTATTGTAGTAATGTGGGGAGTTTTATTCATGAGGACTTTATATGTCAGAGAAGAGATATTTGAAAAGTTGGGTGTCGATTCTCCAAAAAAATACACAAAAGCGGCTAAGGAAAACCTGAAGAAAAAGATGGGAGAGCAATGTCTTCCAGATGTAATTTCATTTGTTAAATCTTTTGATGGTTTCAATTTCATCACACGACCAATATGGAAATCGGTCCTAAATGCTAAAATATGAAACGAGCAGCTATAAAATATACAGGGAGTTACATCCCTGAATTGGAGGTAAAGAATAGTCATGTAGAATCCAGACTAAAAGAAAATGGCTATGTTGTACCTGAAGGGCTATTTGCACAAGTTATGGGTAGCAAGACAAGATACTATGCTGCGGAGACAGAACAAGCATCCGATCTTGCTGTAGCTGCGTCAAAGAAAGTCTTAAAACAGTTTCCAAAAGAAGATGTAGATCTGTTAATATTTGCAGCAGCCTGTGGCGATCTGATTGAACCTGCAACGGCCAATATAGTTCAATCCAAATTAGGACTTACTTGCCCCGTGTTTGATGTTAAAAATGCATGTAACAGTGTAGTCAATGCTATGCAAATAGCGGATGCTTTTATTCAAACAGGCCAATACCGTAATATTTTGATCGCATCGGGAGAGAAGACAAGTGATAGTATCAAATACGATATCAAAGATCACAACGATTTTAAAGACAGGTTTGCCTCTTATTCATTTGGTGATGCAGGATTTGCGGCCCTTCTTACTGAATCAAATAATGTAGGGTTCCAATATCATAATCAAATTTCATATGGAGACCACTGGCCACTATGTACCATAAAAGGAGGGGGTTCCATGTTTCCTCATGAACCCAGTCAGTTGTTCTTCAGTGGATTGACTTATGAACTCAGAAATATCTTCATGAAGTATGCACCTGAATTTATTAATGACTGCCTGAAACAAGCTGATAAGAAAGTAGATGAAATTGATTTAGTCTGTACACATCAAGTCTCCAATAGTACTTTCGATCAGTTAGCTCAAAGTATTGACTGTCAAATCGATAAGATAAGTAGAACTTTCAGCATGTATGGAAATACAGCAGCAACTGCACTGCCTATATCCCTGGAGCACGCAATAAAAAACAATGAAGTTGGTAAAGGCTCTACAGTTATGATGGTAGGACTTGCTGCTGGTATCAATATCTCTGTTCAATTAATGACTCTTTAATGATATACAATTCAAAGTTTCTAGAGCTTCTGGAAGCACTTCCATTTGAAAAAATCGTTTGTGAGAATGAGGGGAAATCTCTTTCAGCTGGGAAGTTGAGACAAGATAGCATTGCACTTGCTCTGTGGTTAAGTAATAAAGGAGTGGAAAGAGGTGATCACGTATTAATGGCTGCTGAAGGTGGTATCCAATTCTTAATTCTATTTTATGCATTGATCCACTTAAGAGCCAAAATAGCACTTGTAGATCCTCATATGGGTAGGCAGTTATATTGGGCAAAAGTACAGCAATTCAAACCTAAATATGCTTTTATTGATAGTAGGATTCTGTTACTTCAAGAGCATCCGATTTTGAGATATTTTTATCTAAAAAGAGAAAATCCATTTTACATTCCGTACAGTAGATCGTATCAAATCTTTTCTACAGGATATAAACTTCCTTTATTTCAAAAACATAAGAGGTTACCTAACAACCTAAATCTGAAAAAAGATCAGGAAATAATCAATGATAGTACCAATGATGAATTGGTATTGGTCTATACTTCTGGCACTTTAGCTGAGCCTAAGGCAGTAGTCCATACTATGGAAAGTTTATATCAGAATATGATAGCGATTTCAACATTGCTTGATAAAAATCCCAATAATGCAATCATTACTCATTTGCCGCAATTTGCCATTATTGGGATGATGAATGGTTATAGAGTACAATTTTGGAAGGAATCTTATGCTCCGGCTAAGAAAATTGAATTAATTGAAAAGAATCAAATTACCTCTCTATTTGGGCCCCCCGCAGAATATTTAGAGTTAATAAATTATTGTGAAGCTGAAAAAACTAGGTTCCCAGATTGTCTTGAGCATATACTTATTGGTTCTGCTCCCGTACTAAGGCCATTCCTTCAGTTATTACGCAACTATACAGATGCCAAAATCACATGTTTATATGGCATGACTGAAAACCTGGTCATAGCAAGTATAGATGGGGATGAGAAGATTCGATATGAAGGAGAAGGGGACTTACTGGGAAAACCATATGCAGCAATTAATATGCATATTGAAGATGATCACGAGTTGAAGGTCAATTCACCATTGATGTATGAAAGATACTTTCACCTTGAAAACAGACCTGAATATCACGAAACAGGTGACCTTGTTCAATTAGATTCAGAAGGTCGTTTGGTTATGATGGGGCGCAAGAAGAATATGATCATCAGAAGAAGCAAGAATATCTATCCTGGATTGTATGAGGATACTATATGCTCGATTCCTGGTATTCAGGATGCTGTGATGAGAGGTATTTATGACCATGAGCTGCATGATGAAAAAGTAGTGCTTGTAGTGGAAAGTGAAAATGGAATTTCAGAAGAGTCTATCATGAAACAACTCAAATCTGGTCCACATCAAATAGATAGTGATGTACTTCCGGATACGATTTTAAAGATGAAAATTCCACGGGCAGGAAGACAAATGAAGGTAAATCAGCAAGAGTTGGATAAACGTATTAAAGCTCAAATCTCCTAGACCCGGAATTAAATACAGGGATTAAATCACATTCTTACTTGATAATTCTCATGTAGGGATGGACTGTCTGTTGGTAGCTTAGGTCACAAGCAGTGGAAATACTGTCATGTATCATCTAAAAACAGACCGATGGACCTTAAAATACAAGCTACACTTGATCAGGCTGAACAGCTTTATTATCAGGCTAAAGATGAACTCTGTAAGCCAGAAGAGGACGTGGTGCCATATAGTGTGTGTCAAAGCTCCTTTAATTCAGTTACAAATTATCTAAACTCCTTTATACTAAGAAACGGTAGAGATTTGCCGTTGCAACCAGGAATTGAGGAACTTCTTACTCAATGCAGAGCAATTGATGAAAGGTTTCAGGATTTACACCTAAGCCCACTTTATGACCCTAAAAGGACAGAAGATGTCTGGATGAATATGGATACAGCACAGGACTTCCTGTCTATGGCTGAAAAAACCAGAAAGTTAGTTACTCAAGTATAATCAGGCACTAATGGCTAAGAACAATCCAAAGTATCCAGGTATAAGAGTAGCACTGGATGGAAACACTGCAGCAATCATGTGTGAAAGAGAATCATCTGATGCTGCCGGAGCATATCCAATTACACCATCAACCCAAATGGGTGAATACTGGGCTGAAGAAGCAGCCAAAGGACATCTAAATATCTCTGATAAGCCACTAATATTCATTGAACCTGAAGGAGAACATGCAGCCGCAGCAGTAACAGCAGGACTTTCAATGACTGGATTAAGAGCTTCAAACTTCTCGTCTGGTCAGGGGATTGCTTATATGCATGAATCTCTATATGCGGCAGTTGGGAAGAGATTGACTTATGTCCTGAATATAGGAGCAAGAGCCATGACCAAAGCTACACTTAACGTGCATGCAGGTCATGATGACTACCACGCGATTGATGATACAGGGTTCTTCCAGCTATTTGCCAGAAATGCTCAACATGTAGCTGATTTAAATATAATAGCTCATAAAATAGCAGAGCAAGCGCTTACTCCTGGTGTAGTAGCCCAGGATGGTTTTTTAACAACCCATTTAATAGAAAGTCTAAATCTGCCTGAAAGAGAACTAATTAAAGAATACTTAGGAAGACCTGATGATATAATTGAGTGTCCAACTCCTTCACAAAAAATTATTTATGGAGAAACCAGAAGAAGAATACCAGAGCTATGGGATGTTGACAATCCATTAATGGCAGGAATTGTCCAAAATCAGGACTCTTACATGCAAAGTGTTGCAGCACAAAGACCATTCTTCTTTGATCATATTCAGGAGATTACAGATAAAGCGTTTTCAGATTTCGCTGAACTAACAGGTCGGGAATATAGACGGGTAATGGATTACAAGATCAAAGACGCTGATTACCTTATTCTTGGTCAGGGAAGTATTATTCCTAGTGCAGAAGCTGTTGCGGATTATTTAAGGAAGACCAGAAAAATCAAAATTGGAGTTGTGGATCTGGTAATGTTTAGACCATTCCCAGCAGATATTCTGGCTAAGCTATTGAAAGGTAGGAAAGGAGTAGTGATTTTAGAAAGATTGGATCAACCATTAGCAGAGGATCTTCCAATTGCTCGTGAGGTAAGGTCTGCAATTTCAAAATGTATCGAGAACGGTGTATACAAAGACAATAAACCTTATCCGGAACTTGAAAGCTATTCATCAAAAGATATTCCTCCGGTTTATTCAGGTTCATTTGGTTTAGGAAGCCGGGATTTACAAGCAGAAGGAATAATCGGAGCTGTTGAGAACATGCTTCCAAATGGCGCTCAAAAGAAACAGTTTTACCTGTCCATTGACTTTATAAAAGCAAATCCATTTACTCCCAAACAAAGAGCTCATCAGGAAACAATAACCAAGAACTACCCGAATGTACAGGAGTTGTCCGTAAGAGGCTCTGAAAACCCAAACCTAATGCCAGAAGGAGCAACAACTGTCAGGTTTCACTCAATTGGTGGGTGGGGTGCAATAACTACCGGTAAGAACCTGGCAATGACGTTATTTGAATTGCTTGGTTATGATATCAAGGCTAACCCAAAATATGGTTCGGAGAAAAAGGGTCAGCCAACTACTTACTACTTATCAGCAGCGCCAGAACCAATCAGGATGAATTGTGAATACTTCTTTGTTGATGTGGTGCTTTCACCTGACCCTAATGTATTTAAACACACAAATGCTTTAGCCGGACTCAAGAAAGGTGGCTGCTTCATCATTCAAAGTGATAAGCATAAACCTGAGGATGTATGGAATGATATTCCTAAGCAATACCAAAAAATCATCATCGATAATGATATCCATGTATTCTACGTTGATGGTTTTAAAATCGCCAGAGAAGAAGCCACTGATCCGGAACTTCAACTTCGAATGCAGGGAATCGCATTTCAAGGAGCATTCTTTGCTGCTTCTCCTTTAATGGCAAACGCCAAACTTTCGGAAGTAGAGTTACTTAAGGCAATAGAGGATCAACTTCAACACAAGTTTGGAGCTAAAGGCCAAAGGGTGGTTGAGGACAACATGAGAGTTGTTAAAAGAGGTTTTGATGAAGTTCATGAAATAAGAAGAAAGGAGCTTTCTAATGCATCAAATAATGGATCAAGCTCAATGTTCCCTGAACCGGTTGTACCAACTATGATGAAAAACCTACCTCAAAGCGAATCAAAGCTTAGTGACATTCACAGGTTTTGGGAGCAAACTGGTAACTTCTACGCTCAGGGTTTGGGTAACGACAATATAACAGATCCATTTATAGGTTTAAGTGTAATGCCTGCTGTATCATCTGTATTCAGGGACATGACTGGTATTAGGTTCGAGCACCCGGAATGGATACCTAACAATTGTACAGCATGTGGAAATTGCTACACAGTTTGCCCTGACACAGCAATCCCTGGTTTAGTTAATGAACTATCTGAAGTTCTGGACACAGTTTTGAAGCGTGTTAAGAAAAAGCATGATACAAAGCTTCTACAGAAGGCAACTAGGGTTCTGGAAGGGAAGGTAAGAGGATTGTTTAATTCAAAACACAATGGAGCAACTGTCAATAACCTGATACAGGATGCTATTGATCAAATGATTACTGAAGACGACCAAAACAAAGAATTAATTCGGGAATTCGGATGGTTTAGGGAAGAATTGGGTGACTTCAAATTTGCTCTCACAAGACCATATTATGAAGTAAACGAGAACAAAGAAGCTGGAAGTGGTGGTTTATTTAGCATCACCATCAATCCAAATACTTGTAAAGGCTGTATGGAATGTATTGAGGTCTGTAACGATGATGCATTAAGACCGATTATACAAACCGAAGGGTCCATTGCGAAGCTGAGAGATGATTGGGAATTTTGGATGGACTTACCGAGTACACCAGATAAATATAAGAGAATTGATGACCTGGAAGAGAAGATCGGACCTCTTGAAACTATTCTTTTGAATAAAGATGCATATTTAAATTTTGCAAGTGGTGATGGAGCTTGTCTGGGATGTTCGGAAAAGTCTGTAGTTCACCTTTTTGTTGCTACTGTGGAATCATTAATGCAACCAAGAATAAAGAAACATATTCAACACCTGGATGATTTAATTTCCAAGCTGGAGAGTCATTTTCAATCAAAATTACTGGAGTCTGTTGATGTTAGTGATAGTGAATTAATATCAAATGTGATCTCTAATTCCGGCAACAAAGACTTGTCAGTTTCTGAGTTGACATCTGCAATAGAATCATCAAAAGAAACTCATCCAATTGATCAGGAATGGTTGAATGATGTAACACAAGTACTCAAGAAACTAAAGCATCTTAAGTGGCAATACACAACAGGTACAACTGGCAAAGGAAGATCCAATATGGGATTAACTAATGCAACAGGTTGTACGTCAGTTTGGGGTAGTACTTACCCATATAATCCTTATCCATTCCCTTGGGCAAATCACCTATTTCAGGATTCTACATCTATGGCTATGGGTATTTTTGAAGGTCATATGTCAAAGATGGCAGATGGTTTTAAGGCCATTAGAAAAGCTGAAATGTTGATCAATGGAAATTTCAATGAAAGGGAACATAAAGACTTCTTTACCTACTTCAATTGGGAACAATTCTCTGATGAGGAATGGCTACTTTGTCCACCTGTAGTAGCACTTGGTGGGGATGGGGCCATGTATGACATTGGTTTCCAGAACCTCTCAAGAATGATGGCCTCAGGTAAACCGATCAAAGTCATTGTAGTTGATACTCAGGTTTATTCCAACACTGGTGGACAAGCCTGTACCTCTGGATTTATTGGTCAGGTCTCTGATATGGCACAGTATGGTAAAGTTTGGAAAGGTAAACCAGAACCAAGAAAGGAGATAGGCTTGATAGCTCTGGCACATAGAAACACCTATGTAATGCAGGGCACTCTATCAAATACCAGTCATATGATTGAAGGATTCATAGATGGGTTGATGGCTAAAAGGCCTGCATTATTCAATCTTTATACAACCTGCCAACCCGAACATGGGGTTGCTGACGATTTAGGAGTTCATCAAGCGAAACTAGCCGTAGAATCAAGAGCATATCCAGTATTTAAATATGATCCTGAAAAGGGGAAAACAATTAAGGAATCATTTGATATTTCAGGCAATCCAGCAATTAATGATACCTGGCCTACTTATGATTTGAAATACATTGAAAACGGATATGAGAAATCAATGACCTTGCCTATGACTTTCGCAGATTTTGCTATCACAGAAGCAAGATTCAGAAAGCATTTCCGTATGGTGCCAAGAGATAATTGGAATGATAATATGGTGATGTTAACTGAATTCCTGGAGATGGATGAATCAGAAAGAGAAGGTAAGTTTCCATTTATCTGGGCGGTAAACAGAAAACAGCAACTTAATAAGGTTCTGGTTGCCAAAACCATTGTGGAATCCTGTGAAGAGCGAAGAGACTTCTGGTTAATGATCAAGGACTTAGCAGGAGTTAAAGAAGAATCGGTTCAGGAGCCAAATCAGGAAGAAAGAATAAAGGCAGAGGTCGTTAGCAACATAGCTAAGAGTCTAATGAAACTGGCCGATGGGGATTTGAATGGAAGTCTAAACGATGTAGAAATTGACTTAAACGGGGATCAAACAAAACAGAAAGAATCAGAAAACGGTCAATACATTGCTCCCTGGTTAGAAACAGAACATTGCACAAGTTGTGATGAATGCATCAATATCAACAATAAGATCTTCGCTTACAATGAAGATAAAAAAGCCTACATAGCTGATCCATTGGCAGGATCTTACGAGGATATTGTAAAAGCAGCAGAGAAGTGTACAGCTCAAGTAATTCATCCTGGCTATCCGAAGGATTCCGGAGTAGAGGAGAAGTGGATCAAAAGAGCTGAGAAATATAACTAATTGCTATGCTCAGCTTTTTTAACAAAACATTTAAGCACGGCATTCATCCTCCTGATTATAAATCAGATACAAAGGATCTTCCTATACGGCAATTGGAATTTGCTCCAGTGATGATTCTTCCTTTAAGTCAAAGTATTGGTAATCAACCAAAGCTTTTAGTAAAAGAAGGTGATGAAGTAGTTAGAGGGCAATTAATCGCAACTCCAGACGGCTATATGTCCGTTGCACTCCATGCTCCAATATCAGGTAAGATCAGAAAAATTGGAAAAGTACCCTCAATTACAGGAAAGATGGTGGATGGTATTTATATCGAATCAGCACCATGGTCAACTCAGCAAATTCAGGGTGATCAAGGGACCAATTTAGAAAGTTCCAGTGCAGATGAAATCCTTAATGCAATTCAGAATGCCGGTATAGTTGGTCTGGGTGGAGCTGCATTTCCTACTCATGTCAAGTTGAAAATTCCAGATGGTAAGCAATGTGATGTGTTGATCATAAATGGTATTGAATGTGAACCATTCCTGACCACCGACCATAGAGTAATGTTGGAGCAGGCTAATGATATCTTCACTGGAATTCAATATTTAATGAAGGCTACAGGTGCACCAAGAACAATTATTGGTATTGAAGCTAACAAACAGGATGCAGCAGATCACCTTAAAACATTCATAAGAAGCAATAAAAATATTGAAGTAAAAGTGGTGCCAGTGAAGTATCCTCAAGGAGCAGAAAAGATGCTCATTACTTCTCTTTTAAATAGAGAGGTGCCATCTGGAGGATTACCAATTGAATGTAATGCTGTTGTGGTGAATGTGGCTACCACAGCTGAAATTGGTCGCTTACTCCCAACAGGAAAGGGAATTCAGGAAAGAGTAATTACCGTAACTGGACCTGCTGTTAAGGAGAAAGGAAATTATCTAGTTCCAATTGGAACTCCTCTCAGGTATTTATTAGAAAGTGTTGGAGTTGAAACGGATAAGATAAGCGAGTTATATATGGGTGGACCAATGATGGGTACAGCCATTTCAAATCTTGATATTTCAATAACTAAGGGAACTTCCGGGATTGTAGCTTTTACTAATGAAGATGTAGTAAGAAACGAAAAGGTTTATCCATGCATTCGCTGTGGAGCATGCGTTGATGCATGTCCAATATCTCTGAATCCGAGCAAATTAGGTGTTCTGGCTAAGTATGAGGCCTATGATGAGATGGCTAAAAAGTACAATTTACTTGATTGCTTTGAATGCGGGTCATGCTCTTATGTTTGTCCGTCCCATATTCCATTAGTACAGTATTTCCGGATGTCCAAAAGAATTGTCAGAAAGCGTAAATCAGTAACCTAATGCAGCAGACTACCTTAAATATCAGTACATCTCCCCACCTTACTAAAGGCATTAGTACTAATACGATTATGCTTCATGTCGTATATGCCATGTTACCAGTAGTGGGATTCGCTTTTTATGGTTTTGGGCTTAATGCCTTATTGATTGTGGTAACATCAGTATTTGCTTGTGTTTTAACTGAGCATGTATTGTGCAGGGTTACAGGAAAGAATACAACAGTCAATGACTGGTCCGCGGTGATCACTGGGATTCTACTAGCACTTACACTTCCTCCAATATTTCCATTATGGATGACGTTTTTTGGAGGTTTCATTGCTATTGCTGTAGGAAAGTTTGCATTTGGTGGTTTAGGGTATAACGTGTTTAATCCAGCTTTGGTAGGAAGAGCTGGTTTACAAGCAGCATTTCCAGTAGCTATAACTACCTGGTACCCTGCAATGGATGTGTCACGATTTACTTCTGTAAATCAATCATTACTCGCCATCCCCCTTATGAAGCCAGAGGTAGATGCGTTTTCAGGAGCAACTCCTTTGTCTGCATTCAAATTTGAAGGCGTTGCTACCGCTGGTGATCAATTGTTTTTAGGGTTTGTAAGTGGATCATTGGGTGAAACATCTGCTCTGTTAATATTGATTGGCGGACTTTATCTGGTTATTCGAAATTTCATGAATTGGAGAATTCCAGTTGCAATCGTGATAACTGTTTTCACTTTTAGCTGGCTGATGAACATGATTGATAGTACCAAATATCCGGATCCAGTATTCATGTTATTTGCAGGAGGCCTAATGTTGGGAGCGGTCTTTATGGCTACCGATATGGTGGCATCACCTTTGACACCTCTTGGAGTAACTGTATATGGCATCATTATCGGATTACTAATAATCGTAATCCGCCTTTGGGGTGGTTTGCCAGAAGGAGTCATGTATGCAATTCTTATTGGAAATGCGGTATCTCCACACATTGATAACTTAATTAAACACAGGGTATATGGAACAAGTAAGTAGCCCTAAAGAATCGAGAAATGAGCAAACCAACGGTTTAAAAATGCTCAGAGCAATGGTAAGTATTGGAGCTTTATGTGGCTTATTAATTGTATTGACATTTGAAGGAAGTGAACCAAGAATAAATACTCTAAGGGCAGAAGCTCTTAAAAAGGCTGTCTTTAAAGTATTACCACCTACTGCAAGCATTCAAGGATTTGGGTTTAATGGTGACATTTTTGTGAAAACGGATAACGAATCGGAGGTGGTTTTATATGCTGGATATAATGACTCCAACGAGTTGTCTGGTCTTGCAATCATAGCTCAAAGTCAGGGCTATGCTGATATCATCAAAATACTTTACGGATATGACATTGAAAATCAAAAAGTTGTTGGTTTTCATGTATTGGAAAGCAAAGAGACTCCAGGATTGGGTGATAAGATTGAGAAAGATCCCGAGTTTCTGGAAAACTTTAAAAGTCTTGATGCAACAATCAACCTAACCGATAAAGCTCTCATAAACCAAGTTGTTACGGTTAAAAGTGGGACTAAACAAAACTCATGGGAAATAGATGGGATTACGGGCGCAACAATTTCAAGCAGGGCAATTGGTGATGCAATAAATAAAAGTCTCCAGAATATGGGAGCGATCATTCAGGTGCACAAAGAAAATTTCGAATTGAATGAGTAATACTACCGGACATATTGAAACACAATCAACAAATGAATTCCTGAAAGGCCTGTGGAAAGATAACCCTGTATTTGTTCAGGTTCTCGGTATGTGTCCAGTGCTTGCAGTATCAAATACGGCAATGAATGCTTTGGCAATGGGTGCGGCAACCGCCTTTGTATTATTGATGTCCAATATTCTTGTTTCAATACTACGAAATGTGATTCCAAAAGAAGTCCGTATTGCCTCATACATATTGATCATCGCAACCTTTGTTACCATCACCGACTATGCCATTCAGGCTATCAGTGTTGAATTACATAAGAGCCTTGGAGCCTTTATTTCTTTAATTGTGGTGAATTGTCTCATTCTGAGTAGAGCGGAAGCATTTGCATCTAAGAACTCAGTTCTTAAGTCGATTCAGGATGCATTAGGTATGGGTTTAGGGTTTGTTTTTGCTCTGTTCTGTTTGGGAGCTGTTAGAGAGATTTTAGGTAATGGAAGCATTTTTGGAGCTGCCATTTTCCCTGACAACTTCCAACCTTGGATAGTAATGATATTACCAGCTGGTGGTTTTTTCACCTTGGCGTTGTGGCTCTTAATATTCAATGGTTTAAAAATGAAAAAATCTAAGGCATGAGTGAAGAACCACTTTGGAATATTTTTATAAACGCAAGTTTGGTTAACAACTTTGTGTTAGCCTACTTTCTTGGTATTTGTCCGTTCCTGGGTGTTTCAGGTAAACTTGGCACTGCGACTAAAATGGGGGGCGCTGTAATGTTTGTGATGCTTATCAGTTCAATGTGTGCATTCGGAATTCATTTGCTGCTAGAAGCAATTGGAGCACCTTTTCTTCAGCTTATAAGCTATATCGTGGTGATTGCTTCTACCGTGCAGTTGGTTGAAATGTTTTTGAAGAAAATGAGTCCTGCCTTATTTAAAGCATTAGGAATCTTCCTTCCATTGATCACTACAAATTGCGCAATACTGGGATTAGCGTTATTTCAGACCAATAAAGGATATAACTTTTTGGAATGCTTAGTCTATGCATTAGGAGCAGGAACCGGCTTTACTCTTGCGCTCATTTTAATCGCAGGATTTCGGGAGCAGCTGGAATATGCAGATGTGCCAAAAGTTATCAAAGGAACAGTATTGACCTTAATTATTGCAGGTATACTTTCTCTATCGTTTATGGGCTTTTCAGGATTAGGAAATTGACATGATTATAAAACTGACCATAGGAATATTATCAATTATAATAATGATGAGTGCGTGGATCGGAGTTCAATCATTATGGCGAAAAGTGTTCTACGATAAAGATGCCGATGAAGATGTTCTTGCAAGAAGATCCGGATGCGGTGATTGTGGATGCTCTGTAGTGTGTTCAAAAAAGAAATTAGAAATTAATAAATAGAATCATCATGGCACATTTAGATGACTATAGTACCGAAAATCAGTATCAAGCTGTAATTAAAAGGTCAGAAAGACTTACTCCGGAATCTACAGATGAAGTTCGGGAGTTACTGATTGAAATTGAAAACCCTGAATTTCATTGTGAGGTTGATCAAAGTGTTGGTGTTCTGATTGATACTGAAGGGGATTTTGGTAAGACGCAACATCACAGATTATACAGTGTGGCAGATATACCTGAAAAAGTTGCTGATAAGACTCAAATCAAAATGCTCGTAAAACGATGTAACTACATCGACGAATTCAGTGGAGAGTTGTATGATGGAGTTGGTTCCAATTATCTCTGTGACAGACTAGTAGGAGAAAGTCTCACATTAACAGGGCCATTCCCTTTACCATTCAAAATTCCAGAAGACAGGTCTTCCAATTTGATATTGATTGGTTTAGGAACGGGTATTGCTCCATTTAGGGCTTTTATCAAACATATCTACCGAGAAACGGATGAATGGGAGGGACAGATAAGATTGTTTTATGGAGCAAAAAGCGGATTGGAATTACTTTACCTCAACGATGTTGACGGAGATCTCACAAATTATTATGACAAGGAGACATTCCAGGCATTTAGTGCCTTAAGCCCAAGACCTCACTGGAATGATCCCATTGCATTGGATCAAGCAATTGACTTAAGATCAGAAGAGATATTGCATTTGTTGTCTCAACTCAATACATATGTATATGTAGTAGGTTATGAAGCAGTAAGGAAAATGCTGGACAGGCCGTTTTCTAAGATCCTAGGCTCTGAAGAGAAATGGAGAACCAGAAAAGCGGAATTGATTGCAGGAAAAAAATGGGCTGAAGTTATTTATTAAGAAAGTGACAATTCTAATAGCAATAGCGGCATTAGGTGGGATAACACTAGTCCTGGCAATCGTTTTGGCAGTTGCTAATCGAAAACTCTATGTCTATGAGGATCCAAGAATTGATATAGTAGAAGATATGTTACCTCATGCCAATTGTGGAGCTTGTGGCTACCCTGGCTGTAAACCCTTCGCTGAAGCATTGACCAAAGGTGAAACTAATCCCGGGAAATGTACGGTAAGTTCTGAAGCTGGAATTGATCAAATTGCTAACTATCTGGGTCTAACAGCAGAAAGAGAAGACAAAAAAGTGGCTCGCTTGGCATGTGCCGGAGGAAGTAATGTAGCCAGGAAGCGAGCTAAGTATGAAGGAATAAAATCCTGTCAGGCTGCTTCTTTGATTTCTGGTGGGGGCAAGGGATGTTTTTGGGGATGTCTTGGCTTTGGTGATTGTGAGACGGTTTGCGATTTTGATGCAATCTCTATGGATCAACATGGACTTCCAGTTGTAGATGAAGATAAATGCACTGCTTGTGGAGATTGTGTTGAAGTATGCCCAAAAGATTTGTTTTCGCTTCAGTATCAAAAGCATCAATTATTAGTCGCTTGTAAAAATCTAGAAGTTGGAGATGAAATATTGGAAGAATGCGAGGTGGCCTGCACAGCCTGTGGAAAGTGTGCCATGGACGCACCAAAAGGTATGATCAATATCGAAAGCAATCTGGCAGTTATAGATTATTCCAATTATACTAACAGTCAAGTTCCAATAGAAAGATGCCCCACAGGCGCCATAGTCTGGCAAGACAATGGGTTTATGCTGAGAGGCACTTCTCACAAAAGTATTATACGTAAAGAAAGTAGACCATTAGGTAGTTCCTAATTCAGTCCTGCAATACCATCTCTAACCAACTACCAATAATGATAAGAGCTCTTTCTGAAAAAGAATTCTCATTTGTTGAATACAATAATGGCGACCCATCTTTGGCGTCTTGAAATACATGATTGACATCTCTTAATTTTACAATTGAGTATTCATCATTACCTCCGAGTTGTAAGTTTTTTGATATCCCATTTAAGTTTTTATCAGGTGATACAAATGGATCTTGACTTCCGTGCATTGCAAGAAAAGGACAGTTTAAACTCTGCAGTATTGGAGCAGGATCATAGTTGATTTGAAATTTGTACCAAGGTGAGTCAAATAGAGCTATCTGATCATCAATTGATTTCGGTAACATGAAGGACTTTGAAGGAGATTGTGTCAGAAGTGTTCTTAATTTTTGTAGTCGTACTGATTTTTCAGATTCGGTTTTCAATATTTGAATTAATTCATTGGTTCTGCTTCTGGAACCGCCAAAAGATTCTGTTTGGTCCAATATCACATCAGAACCAGGAATTCCTATCCCACCTAATGTAACAATAAAAGCAGCTTCCTTATTTATTGAAGCAGCCAAGGGCCCAACGAGCGATCCTTCACTATTTCCGATGAATCCAATTTTCAGAGAGTCTATACGCTGATGAGATTTGAGAAAATTAAAACCTGCTAACGCATCATATGCAAAATTTTCAATAGTTGAACTAAATAAATCACCAGAACTCCCTCCAATTCCACGATCGTCAGCTCTTAATACAGCTATTCCTCTTTTCGTTAGATAATCAGCCAGTACCTTGTAAGGCTTGTGCTGTGGAGCTCCGTGAGATTGATCTCTGTCGTTTAATCCAGCAACTGTAAGAAGGATAGCTGCTGGAAATGGCCCTTGACCCTTAGGTATTGTAATCGTACCTACAAGCACCACATTATCTCTATCATTGGTGTATTTCACTTCAATCTCATCATATGAATATGGAGGCAGGGGAGTTTGGACTCTTGATTGCAGAACAATATCGGGTTTATGATCAACCCTATAAAAGTTTAATGGCAATTTGTAAGGCCCTTGAACCCATTGACCTAATAAGTTGTCAGAGTCTAATTTTCCTTTCCATTTCCCCCCGGCTAGTAGAACGGTAAAACCTAGACTATCTCCATCAGTTTCTATTTTACTTAGGGCTAATCCTTTAAACTGCTGAGTGGCACTACTCATACTTCCTTCAAGGATATCATCTTTGGTTACTAATTCAACCAGTATATCCATTTCTTTCCCCTGAAAGGTCAAACTTCCTGACCAGTTACCTACAAACCTCTCATCTTGAGCAAAACATAAATTGTTAATCAATAGAAATATCAGAACTATTCTTTTCATGAGTTTTTGATTACAAATGACTCAAGAACGGTAATCTAATTCGTCCTGAAACATGTATTTGGACCTAATTTATGATTTGAGAGATTTTTTGTACTGAGAAGGCGTAAGACCTGTGACCTTTTTAAATACCATGTTGAATGCTGACTTACTTTGAAAACCAGCATCCATTGCTAATCCTAATAGACTCATATGTTCTAAGTTGGTATCAGTGCATTTCTGTTTAAACTCTTCCACTCTGTATTCATTTACAAAGTCCGTGAAGCTTTTTGATAATTGCTGATTAATTGCTTGTGAAATTGACCTTTCACTAATATTCGATTCCTTGGCCAGTAACCCGATTGTGAGTTTTGGATTTAGATAAGGCTTTTGTTTTAGCATATAATCCCGGAGATTATTTAATATATCAGTAGTGTTTTCTTCAGTTAAATCGGAATAATGATATTTCCTTTTTGAATCTTCGAAAATTAGTTTCTGCTTTCGAAGCAAAATTAGTGCACCATAATAGATGTAAATAATGGATATCGCTCCTCCAATATATGCTGTAATAGGATAGAGGCTTATAACAAGAACGATCAGGAAGAGCCTCAATAGAGCGAATACTTCAATAGCAAGTATTGCCATCCAAAGTCTCGTTAACCACTTTGTTAACTCCATAGAAAGTAATGTTTTCGAGGAGTTTATTGATCTGAAACTGCAGAATAGATAAATAATGAAGTACAGGTTTGCTCCTGCAATAAATGCTATGGCCCAATATGAAATTTGATTGCTTGGTAACTTCGAAATATCACTATATATCGATTCAAGATATTCAATTTTAAAAGCCGTTGATTTAGATTGATAGACTATGACAACATAAACCATATACAATGTGAATGGAATAAAGTGAGTCCAAAACCTTGGTTTCTTGAAGTTGATTGGTCTAATCCAACTTTGGATATAAAAGTAAAGTGCTGGTCCAAACAGTAGATTAAATGGTTGACTCCATAATGCTAAATGGGGATAGGAGAGTGCCCTTTTTGAAAGCAAAAGTGCCATGTCAAAAAGCTGCAATGAAAATGAGATAAATAGGAGCGCAAGAAAAATGTTATGTTTTCTGCCCTGTTTATTTAAGCTGAGCACAAAGAATAGGAACATACCCTGACCAAAGGCTACAATCAAGATTGTAAATACAACTTCGTGCATAACTAGATATGATCTTTACTCAATCGGCACAGGAACTTCATTGGTTTCTTCTTCATCAGTGTTCAGCATATTTAGGTTTCCTTTCTCAGAGAGCATAATAGCAATAAACCTTAAGCTAGGAATCTCTTCACAAACAACAATGATCATTACTGTAATAGGCACACTAAGTATAGCACCCATAATACCCCAAATTGCTCCCCAAAGAGTTAAAGATACAATTACAACTAAAGAACTAATGTTCAGTGAATTTCCCATCAATTTTGGTTCTACAATATTTCCCACAATTACTTGAATCAAACCTACTATTGCCAGGATATAAAGAAAAGGTGCAAATTCCCCGAATTGAAGAATTGCAAAAACTGCTGGAAATACAGTTGCAATTAAGGAACCGATTGTAGGTATGTAATTCAATACGAATATGATCATAGCCCAGAAAATAGCGCCATCCAATCCGATAATCAAGAATACAAAATAACTAAGCAACCCGGTAAGGAAGCTAACCAATGTCTTCAATGAAAGGTATCTGCTTATGTTCTTGTCCATTTTCTGGAACAGCATGGTCATTCGATTAACCTTATCTTCTGATTTGTACAGAGCGACTATTTTGTGATGAAAGATCCCTTCTTCAATTAACAGAAACAACAAATAGATTAGAATCAAAAACATGTCTCCAAACAATGATGAAACAGTATCAGCTGCACTGGAGAAAATACCTCCAAAATCGATCTCAGAAGATAGGCCTTGTACTTGCTCCATTACATCTAATCCAACCATAGAGCTCAGTTTGAACATTGCTATTTCAAAATTGATCTGGTATTCTTCAAGATTCTCAGTCATTTGACTCATACTGATCAATAGTAGCTCAATAACCAAAACTAGTACTGCACAGATTACAATAAATGCAATGATACTCTGTAACCATATCGGGAAGTACTTCTTCATGAAAGGAACCATTTGAATGTTTTCCCTCAATTCATGAATGATAAACCAAACTATTAGAGCAATAACAAAAGGGATTATATAGGCTTCAGCTACAATGAAGATTACAAAAATTGCGATTATAGTGACAAGTGAATAAGCCACCTTGGCAATAGTTAATTCTGGTAACAGAGATTTTTCTGTAGACATGTGTGTTTCGTAGTTAGTAGTACTGGTGTTTTCGAAAGATATGAAATTATTTTAAAATCAATAGAGAATAATTCAGTTTCAATTCAACAATTTTAAAATTCACTAAATCGAACTATATTTACATAAATAGTTCGATTATGAAAAGTCTTGATTCTAAGTATACAGCGATAATTGCATTTCCTACTATTATTTTATTCGCACTTCTGGCTATTGGATATGTGTTGTTGGTGTGGTTATACGTTCATCAGACCATATCCACAGCCTGGATAATTGGAGTAGGGGCCTTCTTAGCATATGGAATGTTCACAATAGCACATGAGGCTTCACATGGTAATATATCTGGAGGAAATGAGAAATACCTGACTCTTGAATTGACACTGGGCTGGTTGTCTTCATTAATGCTGTTTTTTCCTTATCCTGCATTTAAAGTAATCCATTTGGAACATCATGCTCACACAAATGATCCGGAAAAAGATCCAGATGGTTATGTAAATGGTAAGTCTTTTATGTCTACACTATTTAGATGCATAACATTAGTATTTCATTACTATTACAGAGCGCTTAGAAAAGATGGAGATGATATTCCTGCAATGAAAAAAACTAAGAGAGGTAGTCAACTATTCATTGCCTTAATCACATCAATATCACTTTCATTTGTTATGACAGATCAAATCGAACTATTTCTATATGTATTTTTGATTCCTGCTTTGATAGCGGCTCCATTTCTAGCATTCTCATTTGATTGGTTACCACATTATCCGCATCACAATTTACACCCACAATACAATACCAGAATTGTCACTGTTCCAGGACTAGAGTTTCTGTCATTCTTTCAGAGCTACCATCTTGTGCATCATTTATATCCCAGAGTTCCATTCTACAAGTACAAAGCAAAATTTCTGGCAGTGGAGAATGAGTTGCTACAATTGAATTCTCCTGTTGAAGGATTTAGAAACGATGATCTTAGATTATTTCAAAAGGAAAATACATACGTGGATTTACTAGCAGGGGACACGTGGAATTATGCATTGGAAGTAGATGAGATCAAGGACCTGACTCACGATTCAAAGTATATTAAGTTCAAAAAAGTAGGAGGTATACCTTTTAAATTCAAAGCAGGGCAATATGTTGTAATTAGCCTGAATATTGATAATCAAAAAATAAGCAGGTGCTATTCTATCTGCGAAAACCCAGATCATGGAGAATTGGCAATAGCTGTAAAGAGAGTGCCTAGTGGTAAGCTATCAAATAAATTGTTAGACAACATAAAAGTAGGAATGAAGGTCAATGTGTCAGGACCTTTTGGGGAATTTCAATTACTGAATGAAACACAACATACATTCATTGCTGGAGGAAGTGGAATTACTCCGATAATTTCTATGATTTCACAAGCCTTGGAAAATGGAATGTCCAATGTATCTCTTGTATATGGTTGTAAGTCTAAGGATGATGTAATGTTCAATGATGAATTAATTAAATTAACTAACCGATATCCGGAACAATTCAAACTATACCTGACATTTGAAAACTTAACTATCGATAAACAAAGAGAATATCTATCAAACATTGATAAGGGTGCTTTCTATTTGTGTGGACCAGAACCAATGATGAATGCGTCTAGAACATTACTTGTTGAAAAAGGAATTGCATCAAAACAGATTGCAAGTGAAGAATTTGTTCAACCAACAGAGAAGCCATTTGGACTAGAGCACAAAATTCAAACCAATAATTTCAACTACAAGGGATTTCAGAATGAAACGATACTATCAGCTGCACTAAGACAAAATCAACCTCTTCCGTATGCCTGTGCATCTGGACAATGTGGAACTTGCAAAGCTAAACTAATAGAGGGTGAAGTAGAATGGAAAAAGACTTCTCCACCTGCAATCCTTGAAAATGAGAAGGATGCAGGTTATATTCTGACATGTATGTGCCAACCTAAAACTGATATCTCCATTAAATTCTAAAAGGAATGAAGAAGAAATATGATTATGTGATAATTGGAAGTGGATTTGGAGGCTCTGTTAGTGCACTTAGACTTTCTCAGAAAGGGTATTCCGTTTTGGTTATAGAAAAAGGGAAATGGTACAAATCAGAAGACTTTCCGAAATCTAATTGGAATCTTAAGAAATGGCTTTGGGAACCTCGATTGAGGTTGTTTGGATTCTTTAAGATGACATATCTCAATCATGTGTCAATACTATCTGGAGTAGGAGTAGGAGGTGGTTCTCTCACGTATGCTAATACTTTACCAGTACCAAAAAAGGAATTCTTTAATTCTGGAAGCTGGAATGGCTTGAGAAATTGGGAGGAAGAATTGAAACCTCATTATGATGAAGCTTACAAAATGCTTGGAGCTGATATAAATCCTGTTCTGGGTCCATCAGATGAGAAACTAAAAGAAATGGCGAAGGACCTTAACAGATCTGAACATTTCTCAGCAACCAAAGTAGCAGTCCATTTTGGCGAAGCTGGCAAGACAGTAGAAGACCCGTATTTTGATGGTAAAGGCCCTTCCAGAACTGGTTGTATTCATTGCGGTGCATGCATGACAGGCTGTAGACACAATGCAAAGAACACACTAGACAAAAATTACTTGTATCTGGCACAGCAATTAGGAACGGAGATAATAGCGGAGAATGAAGTTTATGATATTCTACCAAAAGATGGCAAAACAGGTGCTACAGGTTACCGGGTGTTCTTCAAGAAAAGCACAGGTCGGGGGAAGAAAAATCAAGTAGAAGCTGGAAACGTGATTTTTGCTGGAGGAGTTTTAGGAACTGTCCCACTTTTGTTAAAACTGAAAAAGAAGTCGCTTCCCAATTTATCAGATAAGGTAGGATGTAATATCAGGACTAATAATGAATCACTGTTAGTAGTTACATCTACTGAAAAGAATCATCCAGATTATACAAAGGGAATAGCAATTGGTTCCATTTTAGATATAGATAAAAGCAGTCACCTTGAACCGGTAAGATATGGTAAAGGCTCAGGATTCTTTAGAACATTAACAATTCCTTCTTATCAACATAAATGGTTAATTGTCAGATTTTTTGGTGTACTTGGGATAATTGTAACTCAACCATTGAAGTTCCTGAAGACACTCTTTGCAAATCGTTACAGTGAGCGGACCACAGTTCTGCTATTCATGCAGACACTAGATAGTACCCTTCAATTAAAACTTGGGAAGGTTACACCTCTAAAAACAGCCACAGAGACTGGAGAAGCACCAAGCGGTTTCATTCCTCTGGCTTCAAAACTGGCTAAAGCTTTTGGAAAGAAGGTAAAAGCTATTCCGTATTCAAACTTCGCCGATGTTCTTCTTGGAACACCTACAACAGCACATGTATTAGGAGGAGCTGTCATGGGTGCTGACTCAGAACAGGGAGTTATAAATGAAGAGAATAAGGTATTTGGATATGAGAACATGATGGTTTGTGATGGATCTATGATTTCAGCAAATCCGGGAGTAAATCCTTCATTGTCAATCACTGCCATTGCTGAACTTGCAATGAGTAAAATTCCTACCAAAAAAACTTCGACACCCGCAATAAAAGAAACTGAAGAAATAAATGGGTAGAAAGGCATTAGAAAAGGACCGAAAACCACTTTCACCTAAAGCTCAAATATGGGTAAGAGAACTGTTTCCGAAACTCCAGAATAGGTCACTAGAGAAGTTGACATTGGATGATATTGCTTCTTTGATTAATAAAAGTAAAAGTACCATCTACACCTACTTCACTACCAAGGAAGAAATCTTCGACACCACGGTGATTATAATCCTGAATGATCTGGAAGGTGCGGTGTTGAAAGAATTCCCAGAGGATAGAAGTGTAAAAGACCTTTATGCAGAAGTATTAATTCAAATAAGCACGGGCATTAGTGGTATGTCAATACAGTTTGTCGAGGAGATTAAATTGTATTACCCAACTGTCTGGCAGACCATAAGATCCTTTATTGATCGACTTATTGGTTCGTTCAGAAAGCTATATGAAAGAGGAATGGAAACCGGGGAATTCAAGTCATACAACATTGAGTTGTTAATGGCGATGGATTACCATTTTGTATTATCAATTATGACTGATTCTCAACAATTTAAAGATCTGTCATTAAATGATCTTGTAACACAATATTTGGATCTAAGAATAAGGGCTTTGTGCAATTAGGTTAACACCAACTTAATTCAACAATAACATTGGAGTAAGCTTAGTATATTAGTTTCGCCCTTTGATAGACTATGCCCGATTACAAACCATTTAAACTTCCCAAAAATTTGTTGATGGGTTCTGCAACTGCAGCTACTCATATAGAAGGTGGAGAGCAATCACACAACTGGTACAGATGGTCCGAATTGGGCAATATAGCTGACGGCACTCACAGTAAAAACGCCTGTGACCATATTAATAGAGTAGAATCTGATGTTGAATTATTAAAAGAAATCAACACTGAAACTTATCGAATGGGGTTGGAGTGGAGCAGAATAGAACCGGAAGAGGGTGTTTTTAGTGAAGAGACAATTCTTGCTTACCGTCATGAAATAGAATTATTAATAGCCAACAATATTAGACCGCTTGTCACCCTATGGCACTTTTCCAACCCACTTTGGATGGAGGATGATGGTGGCTGGGTAAATCCCAAATCTGTAGAACGATACCTGAGTTATGCAAGGTACGTGGTTGATAAGCTAGGTGATCTAGTAACCGATTGGGTCACAATAAATGAACCAAATGTTTACTTGTTCTTCGGATATTTTGAAGGTCGATGGCCTCCTGGGTTGCAGGGTAAAGTGAGGTTGTATTTAAAGGGAGCGAACAACTTCGCTCAAGCTCATTTACGAGCTTACGATCAAATTCATCAACAATTGGAAGAAAAAGGTCAAACTGATATCAATGTAGGTGTTGCTCATCATTTAAGAATCTTTGATCTATTTGATAGGAGGCATTTATCCAGATTAGCGGCATACATTAGTAATCATTTATTTCAAATCATGTATTTGGAAGCCATGACTCATGGTCGGTTTTTGTTTCCGATGAGATGGTGGTTCAATACTAAGTTTGAGAAGAAGAACTATGCTGATTTCATTGGTATCAATTACTATTCTAGAGATCTGGTCAAGGGTATTTATAATCCCGGTACTCTGTTTAATGAACTCTATGTAAAGAAAGGAAAAGATGTAAATGATCTTGGATGGGAGATCTATGCAAAGGGACTTTACAGAATATGCAAAAGAGTCTACCGAAAATATAAGATTCCCATATTCATTACGGAAAATGGAGTATGTGATGCCAATGACTCCAAGAGATCAAAATTTATCTATGACCACCTGAAGGCACTAAGAAAAGCCATTAAAAAAGGGATTGATATAAAGAGATATTATCACTGGTCCACAATGGATAATTTCGAATGGGCTGAGGGAGAAAGCGCTCGATTTGGAATATATCATGTGGATTTTAAAACACAGGAAAGAACTTTAAGGAAAAGCGGATATTTTTACTCTGAAATATGCAAAAAGAAGGAAATTTCAAATAAGATGATTAAATCTTATCTTGCAGATGTTGAAGTGGAAAATAACCCTTCTTTGGAGAAACAATATTAAAATAATAAGCAACATTTAGAAGCTACATTTCGAATGAGCAATGGTTTATGTTTAAATCTTAGCTGATATAAGTATATACCTTCATTCATAATTTCTAGGTGGACTTTTGTCCGATTATATTGCTTTTATGTCGAATAGATAAGCATTTGAGACTAATTCAAGAGCATATCAATTCCAATAAGGCAGATAATTGGTTAACTTTTTACGGAAATAAGGACACGGGATATGCTTTCAAACCTATCTATCAGGCAAAAAATGCTATTGCTCATACTTGGGCTATCAGTACTTACCTATGTGGTTACATTCATGTATATTATCGATTCAGTGCGGGACAAAGCACTTGAAGAAGGCAAAAAGACTGCAAAGTTAGTAGCTCAGAAAAAAGCTAATGAAATCAAAATTACTCTTGATGAGGACATGGCAGTTGCCAGAGTTATGGCTGAAGCACTGGAGGATATGACTTTTCTCCCTGAGGATGAAAGAAACAAACGTCGAAAGGAGTTTCTTGATAAAGTATTACTCTTATATCCAAAATATGATGCAACCTGGATGAGTTGGCAATATGAATTCATCAATGATGATTGGGATCATGATTATGGAAGAGAAAGGTTTAATTCATACCTGGAAAACGGAGAGGTTAAATCCTCAGTTCAATTGGCTGAGATGGACGGAAGTAAAGGAAGTAGTATTTACGAGTTCATTAAAGCGAATGCTGATGCCGAAGAATTGCTAAGTGAGCCATATTGGTTTCAAAGTTATGATTATGGTAGTAATACCAATGACTCCTTATTGGCTATTTCTCCAGTAGTTAGAATGGAAATAGATGGAGAATTTGCGGGTATTGTAGGGTCTGATATGTCAACCAAAGATTTTCAAAGTATATCGGAGGTTGGAGATTACAATGATGCCTATGCGGTGCTTCTTTCAGCAAAAGGTAAAATCATAGCTTACAAGGATCCTATTTATTTTGACAAGCCGATGGATTCACTTAAAATATTTACAAGGAATCAAATTAATATTCAGGAATACATTGACAAGCAAGATGGATATACTGTGTTGGATTCACAATTAGATGCAGATGTATATGTTTGTTTTGCAAAGATTCCTATTGCAAGAACGGGCTCTAATTGGACAATATGCACAGTAGTTCCAGTGGAGACTATCATGGCTCCTTACACAAGTACATTTACAAATACTTTGATAGGATTAGCATTAGGCTTAATTATCCTTGCTGGCTCAATACTTTACATAGCTTATTCAATCACAAATCCATTAGCCAAGTCCACAAGACTACTAGAAGATCTTGCTGAAGGAAAATTGAGTAATCAAACTAAATTGAATGTCAGAGGAAGAGACGAACTTAGTAAAATTGCCAGATCATTAAATCGGTTATATGAAACGCTTCAGGTAAAAGCAGATTTTGCTCAAACGATAGGAGAGGGTAATTTGGATGCGAAGATCACTGTAAATGAAAATGACGAGCTAGGAGCAGCTTTGATGCAGATGCAAAGAAGTCTACAGACTGCTATTGGAGACATCAAGTCTTTAATCAAGGCCTCAGAGAGCATAAGTGATAATGTGGTGCATCAGGCTGAGAATATTAATAATACAGCAAACAAAGGATTTGAAACTAGTAACAATGGTCTTAGTTTGGTCAATAACATGAGTGAGAGTATGACGGCCATTACATCGATTGCATCTGACACCAACACATCATTCAAAATACTTGAACAACGGTCTAAAGAAATTTCTAAAGTGGTGAAGGTGATCTCTGATCTATCCAAACAAACGAACCTACTGGCAATTAATGCAGCAATACAAGCTTCCAGAGCAGGTGAAGCTGGAAAAGGCTTTGCGGTGGTTGCTAATGAGATTAGAAGACTGGCCGAAGGCTCTGAGAAGTCAGCTAAAGAGATCACTGAACTGGTTAAACAAATGCAAGAAGATACCACAGGCGCATCACAAATGTTAACTGAAATGACCGAAAGCATCCAAAAAGGAGAATCCGCTACAGCAGAGTCATCTGAGGCGTTTAGAAACATTAGCGGACTTGTAACTGATACAGTGACACTGTCAGAGTCCATTCTACATGTAGCAAGGGAGCAGATCAATAAAATCAAGGAAGTAAGCAAAAACACTGAGAGTATTGTGATTCGCTAACATCATTCAATTTCAATTTGTGTTGAGGGATCAGGAAAATGTGTTATTGCATTTAAAATATATTCTGAATCTTTGAGTCATTAATTAGAAAAACTGACTCATGCTAAAATTCCTGAAGCGATTCTTTATTGGATTATTCGCTATTATATTAATCCTGGTTCTTTCAGTCACATTATTTGTAAACTTCGCCCCAGCCTTTGGTGATGATCCATCAGGTGCATACCTGGAACAAATTAAGAAATCTGAACATCATAACGGTGAGCATTTTGTCAATTTGGTTGAGACACGAGTTGATACTAGTGATCCGGAAAAAGGAATGGATATTATGGGAGCTCTGTACGAGTTTTTCAATCCGCCAATAGGTAAAAACCCTTCTGAGCCATTACCTTCAGAGAAGTTTAGTCCCGCAAATTTCAAGAATGGTTCTTTCGTTTGGTTTGGACACTCAACTGTTCTGATGAGATTTAATGATATTAATATTCTGGCAGATCCAGTATTTTTCAATGCATCACCAATTCCAGGCACCGCTAAACCATTTGAAATGCAGAAGCAGAATGAAATTGAAGATCTTCCTGAAATAGATGTAGTCATTATAAGCCATGATCATTATGATCACCTGGATTATCAGGCTATACAGAAACTAGATGAGAAAGTTGATAAGTACTTAGTGCCCTTGGGAATTAAAGCTCACCTTCTGAAGTGGGATGTAGATGAGGAAAAAATCACAGAGATGGAATGGTACGAAGAGACAACAATTGATGATGTCCTATTTGCGATGACTCCATCAAGGCACTTTAGTGGGAGAGGGCTAACCAATAGATTTTCAACACTTTGGTGTTCCTGGGTAATTCAATCAGACAATGATAGCACAAATGTATTTTTCAGTGGAGATAGTGGCTATTTTACTGAATTTCAAAAAATTGGTGAGAAATATGGACCGTTTGATATAGCCTTTATGGAGAACGGAGCATACAATACAGATTGGTCTCAGATTCACTTTTTACCAGGAGAAAATGTACAGGCAGCTATAGATCTCAAGGCAAAAAGCATGTTTGCAATCCACTGGGGGAAATTTGATTTAGCCAGACACAAATGGACCGAACCAATTGTGTTAGCAGATTCAATCTCTGCAGTTAGAAATGTTCCATTGATTACACCATTAGTAGGAGAGGTCTTTACATTGCAAAATGCTCCTAAAAAGAAATGGTGGACACAATCACTATAGGTTAAAAATCATTACCTAAATTTGATTAAGAAATAAAGATGTAAGCAAATGTTTGAAACCAGTACAGAGAAATCCTTAGATGAATCAGTGTTTGATCAATGGCTGGAGGATGGGAAAAACAGAATGCTGGGAGAGCAATATATGCTGGTGATTTGGAATGAGCTTGAATTGGAGTTTAGTCCTATGTATGTGGTAAACAAAAGTGATATAAACACTTCACTAAGTGCTTCTATACACGAAAGAATACTTGGAGCTTATGATCTATATTCTGGTTCAAGAATCCCTTTCGAAAATTAAGAGATACACATGAAATTATTACTTAAGCAAGGGAAATTCTGCAATAAAGGTAGCTCCTGAACCTGGCGTACTTACACATTTGATGTTCCCATTCATAGCATCCATATATTTCTTAACGATTGCGAGCCCTAAACCTGTCGAACTTTCATTGGCAGTGGGCTGAGTACTTAGCTTTTGGAACATTTGAAATAGCATAGTTTGTTCATTCTCAGATATTCCCGGCCCCTCATCTTTAACTTCAATTAATGCGTTAGTGTGCCATATAGATAGTTTGATATATATGTTCTTACCTTCTGGTGAATACTTTATCGCATTTGAAATAAGGTTCTGCAAGACTTGATTCGTTAGTGTTTCTTCTGCTTGAATTGATACATTGTCTTTAGTATCCAAATGCAATTTGAGCTTCTTCTTAGTGGCTTGTTCCTGAAATTCCTCGTAGTTTCCCTCTAGCAAGGAAGACAGGTCGACTGGCTGTAATTCAATATTTATCAAACCTTTTTCGATTACAGAAACATCCAGCATTTTAGAAACCATGTCAGACAACTTAAGGGCACTCTTTTCTATGATCCCAAGAAGTTGGGTAGTTGTTTCATCTGATCCTGATATCTCATTCTTTACAAACTGTGAGGCATTGATGATGTTGGTCAATGGGTTTTTTAGATCGTGAGCAACAATATTTACTAACGTGTCTTTTTCTTCGTTAATAGCATTTAAATCCCGATTCTTTCTATCAATCAGTCTATTTTGTACAGCAATACGATCATTGATTTTCTCTAACCGAACACCAAATTTCTTTTGCTTCCGATAATACCTGAAAATCAAAGCAGCAAAAAATAGAATAATGAGAGCGATAGCGATAAAGAAATAGGTCCTTATTCTTTGCCTTTCCAATTCAATGGATTGCATGGTTAATTCGGACCGGGCCTTTTCTTCTTCTATTTTCGCAAACACTCCTTCTATGCCCAATTGATTGATCTGATACTGCTTAGCAGCTTGAAGTTTGCGTAAAATATTAGAATACCTCTGTACGCTATCCATCAAGTTGTACCTGCTGTATAAATCGACAAGATTCTCATAATTAGACATTTGCAGATCACTAAGTTGCTTTTGCTTAGCCAGAGTAAGGCTTTTGTTTGCATATTCTATTGAAGTGTTAAAATTATAGGCACGATATAGTTTGCTGTAGTCCAAGTAGATCTCAGATATATAAGTTTGATCATCTAACTCAACAAACAATTCTTCTGCTTCATGAAAGTGTTGATAGGCCTCATCAAAATTACCCGCGAGGTAATCCAATCTCCCAAGCCCCTGTTTAGCATAAGCGGTATAACGCTTTTCCCCAATCTCCATTCCTATTTCAATGATCGATTGATATATTTCCTCAGCCTTTTGAGTATTGCCATTGGCCATTTCTGATCTGGCAAGCCAATTATTAGCTAACAGATGACGAGAAGTTTTTGGTTCACTCAATGTTTGAGCTACAGCTATTTCTGCATATTTTTTTGCACTATCATATGCCGCAACATCATAGTATACCTCAGAGATATTTGACACAACAATGGGAAGACCTTTGAATTCAGTGAAACTCTTAGACATTTGATACGCCATATAATAGTTATGAAGCGCTTCCACGTAATTGCCAGTGGTTTGTGATGTTACACCAATATTATTGTACGTTTTGGCAATTAGTAAACTGTCATTCAGAGTGAGAGCTATTTGTAGACTCTGGACGTTTTTATAAAAACGTCCAGAGTCTATAACACTCATATAGTTATAAACCGCACCCAATAAACGAAAAGAAATTGATTGCAATTTGAGATCCTCTAAGTGATAGGACAACTCCACCGCTTCTTTGCTGTAACGTAAAGCAGAATCTGGTTGATTAGTCCATGTGGCTTTTGTAAGCTCATGTAATATCTCAACTCTTTGTTTCCCCTGTTTAGTTCTGTACTCCGTTAATAAACTATCAACAACACTTACTTGTCCATAACATGTAAATGCCACCAACAGCAATAACACGCTCCCGATTTTATGCATTTAGGATGGATAGTTTGACTAAATTTAAGGAAATTCTACATAAGTTCTGGTTGGGGGAACTATTATATGTAATAACTGATTGTCTATCAGTTACATATAGCAGAAAACTATCTATTTAACTTTGAAGTGGCTAATGCGCAATCTATTTATTTGCTTTTCAATATGTATTCTGATTTCTCATTCCTACACTGCTGCCAGGGGAGAAAGCTTAGAATTGATTTCGATCAGCAATCAAGGGGAATCTTTATACCCTACAGAGTTTTCATCATTTTTTAAGGATACAACAAATAGTCTCTCAATTAGAGATGTGCTCGAATTAGATGCAAGTGATTTTAATACTATTGGAAATAAAATCTTTAACGAAAGGGCTAGTACTGCTCCAATTTGGATAAGATTTCAAGTTAAAAACGAAATTGAGGAATCAGTCTATATAGACCTTGGTAATGCATTTTATACCTGGAATGCAGAAATTTTCATAGTTAATAACAATGCCCCACTACCCAATTCAGTTCATACCGGGACATTCTCTGGAAGCACAGAACACAAAATATCAAATCACTTTATCGCACCATTGGACATAGAGAGGGGACAGGAGTATACTGTGTTTGTCAAACTCTATTCAGAAGCTCCCAAAATCCATGTGTTTAAAATTGGAACTTTAAAGCACCTTATAAAGGAATTACGAGTTGATGAATATGCAGTAGGAGGGTTTATAACGCTGATTATCTGTATGTTCCTTTACAATCTCTTCTTATACATAAGTGTAAGGGAAAGTATATATCTATTCTATCTTTTTCACCTAACTACCGCACTTTTCAATACAACTTTCATCAATGGTAATTCTTTCTTTACCGACACCTGGTTCTGGGAATATTTAAGTGTATGGGTTTCTCTTGGGTACTTATCAGTTGCTTTGTTTACAGACAAGTATCTTCAGCTAAAAACAAATGCCCCTAAACTGAGAATAGCTATTTGGTCCTTAACCGGAATAATTGTGGTGATCATCCCACTATTACTACTGATTGGAGCTTCTGATAGAATTACCTTGAATAGTATTTTACAGCTTTTCACGATAATATTTAGTGTGCTGATATTATCGACAGGAACGTATTTATGGATAAAAGGACACAGATTCGCGAGATTTTATGTGCTTGGTTGGTCTGCGACACTCCTCAGTCTAATAATGTTCATTCTGCTATTAAATGGAGTAATTCCTATTAATGACTTCACCATGCATTCCACTTACCTTGGTGTTGCATTGGAAGCACTTCTATTTGCTTTTGCACTTGGTGACAGAATCAACGACCTCAAGGAAGAAACAGAGCAAGCACAATTGAAAAATCTGGAACTTGTAACTTCTTACAATGAAAAACTGGAAAAAAGTGTTGAAGAGAAAACCAGGGCTCTTAATCTGAGCCAACAGCAATTAATCAACTCCGAGAAAATGGCTTCTTTGGGAATGATGGCAGGAGGAATATCTCATGAAATCAACAATCCACTTAATATTATCCAGGGAGGTGTATTTCATTTTAAAAATAACCTCGAAGAATCGGATAATGGCACTACTGAGGAAGATTTTGAGGTGATTGACTCTATGACTGATAGTATCCAACGAGTGGCAAGAATAGTCAAGGCTCTAAATGTATACAATCGGTTTAATGAGGTTTCACTTTCTGATTGTGATATACATTATATATTGGATGGAAGCATTAGTTTGTTTCAGGATAGGCTAAATGATATTGAAATTGTAAAAGAATATGATACCTCCGGTAAGATGGTGAAATGTGATGAAGGGAAACTTCATCAGGTATTTATGAACATCATATCAAATTCAGTAGACGCAATAACAGGCAAAGGTAGAATAACAATAGGAACAACATTCAGTGATAACGAAGTGAAAATTGTTATCAGCGACAATGGCCCGGGTATTGCAAATGATTCCTTGCAAAAAATCTTTGATCCTTTCTATACTACAAAAGAACTTGGAAAGGGAACAGGGCTCGGCCTTTCAATCACTCAAAACATAGTTATTGAACTGGGAGGATCAATCGAAGTTTCATCTCAGGAAGGAGAGGGGGCATCCTTTATAATTTCGTTCTATAATCCCGAATTCGTAGGTTAATTATCTAATGAAATTCGAATAGCTTCTTTCAC
The DNA here is from genome assembly GCA_024743255.1 of bacterium. GTDB lineage: Bacteria > Bacteroidota > Bacteroidia > Cytophagales > Cyclobacteriaceae > JANSWY01. Next base: position 39,555 of record JANSWY010000002.1, read on the forward strand.
AAGGACTATTTTCTTATTACTAGTTCCAGAGATTTTAAATAATCTGTACATTTTTCTTAAACTGGAACTAGCTCCTTCAAGACTTAATGCATTCTGATCAGCCAAATCTTTGTTTAATATAAAGGGATCCTTACATAATGTTTGCAGAATTCCCCAGTCAGATGGGTTTAGTTTAGCGCCTATATGGTATTCTAATCTTGACTTGTCCAAATGGACTTCCTGTTCCTCTATACTAATGGATAACTCAGGAGCAGGTTTGTTTTCTTTAAGCTTTGTTATCTCATTCATAAGATTAGCGATCTCTATTTTAGAAGATCTTCGCCTCCTTTTTAAAACTGCCAAAAAGACTGAAACCACAAGCAGACCACTAAAGAACAAAAAGATGACCATCCTTCTTTGATTTCTCTTTTCCAGATCCAGGATTTCATTAAACGCCTGTTCCTGTTGTTGCTTTTCAATATTGTGCTCACGTTGTAATTCCTGCCTGATAAGCTCTTTTTGGGCTCCTTCTATGTCTATACTGTCTCTTGTGGTTTCAAATAGCTCAAGCATTTCAAGCGCTTGTGTCGTCTGATTTTTAGCTTTGTAAAGCTCATACAACAGTTCTGATGACCGACATATTTCATCAAGATTACCAGAAGATGTAGACACCTCTAAAGCTTCAGATGCCAGACTTATTGCGCTATCCGGAAAAGAAGACTTTACAATTCCTCCAAGGTTAATTAAGCAATTAGAAAGTTGCTTTTTGTTATTTACAACTCTGTTCATTTCAATTCCTTTCATGAAGAGTAGAGTTGCTTTGGTGGTATCTCCAAGTGCGATTAGACTGATGGCGAGATTCTCGTTCAGTATTCCTCTTAGGCGATAATTATCTTCTTCAAGTAATGAATCAATGATATAGTTTTCTTCCAAAGCAAGATTATGGTTGCCTAACTCCCTTTGTACTATTGCTATATTAATTCTTTTATATACCTCTGACACTTGATTTTGGGCTTCAATTGCATATTGAAGTGATTTTTGAAGATTCTTTAAAGCCAAATCATACTCTTCAATTTCCATGTAAATAAGGCTGATATTTCCCAGAATAATACCGGCTCGTTCATTCTGTCCTAGTTTCTCGAAGGTTTCATAACCATTTTGATAGTGTCTAAGTGCTTGTACATAATGGCTACCTCTCAGAAACAGATTACCAAGATTATTGTCTACAAATGCTGATTTGGAGGTGTCTCCAAGTTGTAGGTACATTTTACGAGCTCTATTGAGATAATCTTCTGCTCTTAATAATTCATCTGTATAGGTCAGAATTATTCCAATAGTGTTTAAGGCCCGGGCTCTTTGTGGTTGATATTGATTCTGACTGGCATAATAGTATTCCCATTCAGAGAACCAAATTGCACTGTCTGGATTGTTCGTTCTTAAAGCAACTGCTAAATCATAAGCTGCATTAAGCCTCGTAGTATCATGTTGTGATGAGTCGTTCCAAATCTGATAAAGTGAATCCCGGTGAGACTGACTTATTAATGGTGCGGACACAAAAAATATCGCTAGTAAAGCAATGATTGACTTCATTCCATGGAACAGTTGCTACACAAAATTAATCAATAAAATTGGGTTAGTATTTAACTTCTTCAGTTCAATTGAATGCAGATTAAGATCCCTCCATTTCTTTAAGCAACTCATTAACTGCTATTTCACCTTCATAAGAAACAGCAACTCTCAGAGCTTTTAATCCAGAAACACCTTGCAGATCTTCCAGCTCTACATCTTCGTAATTACTTTTCAGTAATCCCTTATCAGCAAGGAATTCTAAATACTTTCTGTATTCCAGTGCATCTTGCTCCTGTGAGTAAATGATTGAAATATGTCCTGGTTGTGTGATTCTCTCATTGGTCCCCTTAATATGAGCTTTATCCACTCGCTTTTTGATTATCTCATATCTGGCATTGTATGCCCCCTCAACATCAAATTGTTTCTCATCCATCCTGAAATGAACCGAGAGTGGTGTATTGTAAACTAAAATCAGTGAGGCAACCTCAATTGGCATGTGTAATTCTGATTGCAGTGCTCTGAATTCATTTTCCATTTCACACATCACAAGCAGCTGCCAAATACGTAGGTTTCTCAAATATATTGGATCAAACTCTTCTGTCTTAGTAATCGATTGACCTATGTACATGTTATATTCAACCCCATCAGTTTTGTACCTTTCAAAGTAGTGGGGGAACATATTCTGAGCCTCAATCTGCCTGTTGTCCAGATATGATGCCAATCTTTGATTAATAGTGTTCACGCTAACATCGTACTTCTTACGTTCCTCATAAACACTATTGATCTCAGGGTCCAGCAACTCCTTGTATTTATCGATAGCGCCTCTCAATACGGGCTTATTTTCCCTTAGATGTTCAAAAACCGGGTAAATGTCTGTTTCAAGGAATCCAAGTATTTCATGTTCACTTCCAGCTGAAAGTCCTTTCTTAAGATTTGTCTGAAATTGGTTTAATCTAAAGATCAGCTCTTCGTAAATCGGCATGTTGGTTTCCTTACATGCTTCTTTGAGAACTTTCTTCACAGCGCCAATCTGCTTTAAAAGGTCAGTTTTAACAGCTTCGTTTCTTCTTACAGAAGAGCCCTTTATATCCATTTGACCGTATAATGGATATAGATTTTCAAAGACAAGATCTCTAAATATTGGTTGCTCGTTTTTGAACTGAGCATTCATGAATTTCTCAGCTTCTTCTTCGAACTTCCATTTTACAGAATTGTGGATTGTAGTACATTCCTGTTGAATAATTGCTTCAATTCTGTTTTGTGCCTCATCCGTGAATCGTTTGTTGGCCATCACAAGAATTGGCAATACTTCATCCAGAACTGGAAGTGTTGCTGAATTCAATTCATATGCATTTTTCGCTCCTAGTTCCATAAAACCCAGAAGCTCATCATCGTGAACTAATGGTATAATGATATAACTATTATATTTTGAGTTGGCTACCTTCTCAGATAAACCACCTTGAGCCATTTCATGATACTTTTTGCTGTCAGATATTACCAATGGTTCTTTCTTGTGCATCAGTTGACCATATGTGTAATCACACATTCCTTCTTTGCAACTAAGGTTTTCACCAGGTTTGAGTAAAAGACTGGTAACTTCTTCCTTACCCATTGTCTGAAGATTATTGCCATCCATACCTAAGACACCAATATCTAAACCTGAATTATTCAAAAGCGATCTCATCCCAGACTGTATCTTTTCGAATGTGTCTGTTGACTTAACTAGTAAATTGGATGTGATTCCTGTTATGGATCGATCTAATGTGATATCAACAAGGTTGATCATGTTAACACCTTTCATGATCCAGCTGTTTGGAGGGAATTTTTGCTTCCAAAACTCAATGTTGCCAAAGTTGTCCATCAATTCTTCATAGTCTTGACGAGAAATATCAATAGCATTCTTTGTTGGTGTAAACTCCGACATATCAGCATTGATCAACATCTTATATGTCCTGGTCAAATCCTGGTTCTTGTTGTAAATCTCCATTGTCAATGGTCCGCCACCTTGCACTGGGTACCCATAGTAACTCCCTAAAATAAAATAGCAGCAATACAGATAGAATGTATCTTCATCTATATCCTTCATTTCAAATTTGAACGTATCTCCAGAAGCCTTGATGATATTTTCAAACCTGGTACTTACATATATCGGATCGAAGTAGAATGGGGGAGTGAGCGCCTTTATTTCATTTGTTAGCAATACATCAGGGAAAAGAGGTTTGCACAATTTCTGAATGGAAGATTCGTATTTTGGTAAGTCCTTTAGATCAAAGCCATCACGTAATTCAGGGTATTTCTCTACATCCTTTAGTAGTTCTTTGGCATAGAAGGCCGCTTCATCGTTTCCTTTAGCATTCTCTTCCAGCTTACTAATAAGGTTAAATAAACTAACCTGCATTACTGCCGGAAACTCAATTTCTCTTCCATTAAATATCATAATCCCTGGTATTGGTTATAATCGGTTCTTAAAAATAGCAAATAATTACCTGACTACTATCTGTACACTTAGCTATTAAGACGCTTTGCAACTTCTTATATTTTATCTCAAACACGATTACACGAAATAAAATTCACTTTTCTTGGTGCCGACTTGTCAATTTGAAATATAACTTATTAATTGCCTTAACTGCCATTTAAGATTACTTACAATCACCTAACCCCAATTCATAGTGAATAAACCAGTTGTAATCTCAAAAGCACTTTGTTTAGTACTTTTAATCTTCATTACACAGACCTCATTGTTAGCTCAAAGCTCAGAACAACAAACTTGGCTATTCCTAAACTTTGATTATAAATTCTCTGATAAGAACATAGGAGCTATCCAATTATGGAACAGGTCATTTCATCAGAAAGAGTACAATCACAACTTGTACTTCATAAATCTGGCTTATAATCATACTCACACCACGAAAACCCACTTTTTAGGTGGTGTATATAACATCTTCAACGTAAAAGAAGAAGTAGCTGAAGTCGCAGGATCGATCACAAAGGATTCATATTTTGTTACACCATGGCAAGGTGTGTCACATGATTTATTTCACATTGGAAAAGGGACGGTTGGTACTTTAACAAGACTGGAAGAGTTCATAGAATTCAATGGTAAAACCGATTTGGATATTCGTTTTAGAGAACGGCTACAATACAGAGTGCCTCTAACAAAAAGCATCAGCTTAAACACTACCACGGAGATGTTATTCAACATCGATGATGATAACACAGGGGAATTTATCAATCCATTTGAATGGCGTACGTTCATTGGCACCAATTTCCATTTTACTGAAAAGCTGTTGATAGAATTGGATTACGCCTTCTATTATAACAGATCGGGATCTACCGGTTTGAATTACAACTTTACAACTCATATGTATATGTTGTCGGTTGATTACATTCTTACTCCATCTCATGAGGATCATAAACATCATAAGAAAAGACATTATTAAAATTCTGAAAGTCATGAAAACCACCATAAGCTTAATGCTGTCGCTTAATCTACTACTATTATTCTCTTGCAATCAGCAAAAGAAAACGGAGGAGGTGACTGAAGTTAAATCAGGAATTAAGCAGCAGAGCAGTCAACTTTTGAATGGCACTGTTGAAGCATTATGTTATTCTGGCTTCAGAACTAATCAGCATCCTGATAGAGGAAATGGAGCTGTTAACCCATCTAAGGAAGAAATCCTGGAAGATTTATCGCTACTGAAAAATCATTTCAATACCCAGCTAATTAGAATGTATGATTGTGGTGAAAATACGCAGGATGTCCTTGAAATCATACGAGACAACAATCTGGATATTAAGGTATTACTAGGTGTATGGTTAAAAGCTGAACTAAGCGCACACGAGACTTGCGCCTGGCTAACGGAACCAATTCCAGATAGTACATTAGCAAAGAACAAAATCAAGAACTTAAAAGAAATAGAAACTGGCATCCAACTAGCTAATTCTTTCAAGGAAATCATTGTAGCAGTTAATGTGGGTAATGAAGCCCTGGTAAGCTGGAATGATCACAAAGTTCATGTGGATACTATAATATCTTATGTGAAAACAGTACAAAGTGAAATAGACCAACCAGTCACAGTTGCAGACAACTACCTTTGGTGGGCACAGGAAGGAAAGGAATTAGCAAGTGTTGTTGATTTTGTTTCGATTCATGTGTATCCAATTTGGGAAGGTAAGACAATCGATGAATCAATGGCATTTACTAAGCAGAATATATCACAGGTGAAAGACTCCTTGCCAAATAGTGACATTGTAATAACAGAAGCAGGTTGGGCTACAATTGCAAGTGAATTCCAGGAACAAGCTTCGGAAGATAATCAGAAGAGATATTATAATGAATTAATGACCTTAGCTGCTGAGAATAATATTACTACATTCTTCTTTGAAGCATTTGATGAAGATTGGAAAGGGAATCTTAATAACCCTGTTGGGGCAGAAAAACATTGGGGGCTTTTCAATGTTGACAGATCGCCAAAACTGGTAGTTCCAAAACAATAAAAAACCCTTAGGATTCTTCCCAAGGGTTTTCTAAAGATGTTAAACAGGTTATTTATCAACTCTATCGCAAGGGATTTGATCACCCTGGCTAATAGTTCCGTCGTTCTCGTAAATGTAAGGTCCGGTTCTTTGGTCGCCTACTTCAAAGGCAGATAATCCACCAGTGTAGCATTTTCCGTCTTCCAGATCCTTATATGTCATACCAAATTGATTCCTTCTGTAGAATGTAAGGTTTCGTGTATATGGCACACGCTCACCATGCGCAATTTGATAAATCTTGATATTCATTCTTCTTTCAATATCTGCTTTTACCAATGCTTTAAATTCAGGATCTACAACACCATCTCCGCCTTTGAAAGTGTAGTCAGCTCTACTTGCTAATCCAGCAGCTGCATAAGCTTCACCACCATCACTCAAATCCCAATCGATTACTCCGTAACCAAGTGGTTCGTCTTCTTTACCAATCCAAACAGTTAGAGGGTAGACTTTGCTTCCATTCTCCACTACATCTTCAACATTGCTTTCAAAGTTAATATCATTGTCAAGCTTGAACTTCACCATAATTTCACTTTGACTTCCTGCCAACTCAGCTATTGTTGAAGAAATCTCTTCTAATTCGTAATAGATCTTTTCATCAGATACAGAATGTCCATTTTTGATGTCTTGTACTTCTGCACTTCTCTCAATGAAGTTGAAGTTAGCATATCCAAATAGCTTACCGAATGGCATCTTAAAGTCCTTTTTGTTTAAAGGGACCTTTGCATAGAATACGTTATCTCCTGAAGAGATTTTGGTAATGGATTGGGTTCCAGCCTCATCCTTGTAGAAGGTAATGTTCGACTTCTTCTTCTTACCTAATAATTTCTCGTAGGGATTCTGTGCATTAAGCGAAAAACAAAATCCCATAGTTATCAAAACTGCTAATAATCGTGTCATATGGTTCAATTTTTTCTTAAAGATCAATAGCAATATGCTGTGACTGAATAGTTGGTAAGTAAACGGACTATTGGTTGAGTGAACGTCCAAATAGGGCAGTAAAAGAATATTGGATAAAATGTTATCATCATTTAATTTTACGGTCTTAATTAACCATCATTTATGATTTTCAAGAATACACTCTTCATTGCCATTTTAATAGGAATCAGTCATTTTGTGTCAGGACAAGGTGATATAAGAGATGGCTACATCATAGACAACCAGGGAGATACGATTCCAGGATCTATTGTATATCAGACTAATGCAAAGAACTTTATATCTGCAATACAAATTATCGATGGTAACCAAACAAAGTACGGACCACATGATATTTTAGGATACGGGTTTAACAATTACAAACACTATGTTTCAGGTATACTCAGTGGAGAGTTCGTTGAAGTTCTGGTTACTGGAGAGCTGAATTTTTATAAGGGCAATGAATTTTATTTAATGAAGAAAGGTCATCAGGTCCATAAGGTTCGAACCTCTCGCGCACAATTAGGTGCTTCCGGGCATATCAATAGACTGGAACCCACAAGATGGCAAAGGGTTGTTTCTCATTTAATTATGGATTGTATTGATGATATATATGAGAAAGTCTATCAGGCTTCCTTAAGAGAAAAAACTCTAACTGAACTAGTTATTGAGTATAATGAATGCAAAGGTGCTGATTACAAAGATTACAAATCGCATATACCTTGGACAAAGTATGAATTAGGATTGTCAGTTGCTGCAGTAAGAAGTAATCTAGTTACTGAAGGCGCTCCCGGAGGATACCTTAGTGAGATTTACGAATCAAACAATATCTCTGCGGGTTTGTATCTGGGAATCAACGCTCCAAGGATATCTGACAGAATTAACTTTCAAGTTGAGGCTTTGTACATTCAAAACTCATTTGAAGCTACAGTTATTGAAAGTGGAGAGGTGTGGGAAGAAATACATTACACTTCTGTGGACTTACGCTCATTGTCGCTTCCGGCCTCAATAAGTTATTCCTTTCCAGAAAAAAGAATTGGAGCCTTTTTGGAAGTTGGTATGATTTACAACTACAATTTTGAAAGAAGCTCCTATAGAAATACTGATACTTATGTTTCAGGATCTTTGTCTAATTCATTCGAATCAGAGCCATTTACAGTAGATCATACTCAAATCGGATATTGGGGAGGAGCAGGACTTGCTAAAACTATTGGAAACATAAAAACTAAATTGGCATTGAGGTATTACTCACTCCCTAACCTAAATGAATTAGATAATTTCAAGGCTAACGTCAATAGATTAGGATTGAATCTTATAGTAATTCCAACTCGAAAAAAAAGGAGAGAAGCCATTCAGAAAGGAGTCTAGTATTAGATTGAGGTCATCAATAAATATAAATACATAATCTCTTTTATTAGAATCAAAGAGGAAAAACACTGGAAAAGGAGCAACCTTCTTTGTTAGACTACAAACCTCTTAGATAATCACTCAATTAGAAAATTAATTGTTGAGAATTGCTTAGATTAAAGATTAATAGGACGGCATCTTAATCTACTTTTTAACAAACCGGGATAACTCACACCAATGAAAAATCAATTTGGGAGATTGATATTTCGACATCTGCTACACCTAAATGTGTCTGTATTATTGTTGCTATTTACCAATGATGAAGTACTTTCTTCTGCAACAAGTATTAATTCACAAGAAAACATAGATTCTTCATTCGTTTATACGTTGCTGCAACAGGATACATTCGGCATTAAAAACTCAGATGCAAGAATTTCTCTTTACAAACACATCGACAGTATTTGTGTCGCAGGTATTTCAAAGAACTCAGATCCTGAACAAAAACAATATCTCCTTACTCACCTCAAAACTGTGACCTCTACACTTGGAGAAATCAATTACGCCAAAGGTGAATATGAAAACGCCCGAACATTATTTCTGAGAAACAAAAAGATCTGCGAACAAACTAATGACCAATCCAATCTCGCACTGGTCTTTATTCGGTTAGGCAACATCCATAAGAATCAGGGTAACTATGAAGAAGCACTTCAACTATTCAATCGCAGTTTATCAGTCCGAACTCAATTGTCTGATAAAAAGGGGAGAGCTCAAGCTTATAATAGTATTGGTAATGTTTATAAGCATACAGCAGAATATGACCTGGCGAAAGCTTACTACGATAGTAGCCTTAACCTATGTATTGAAATTGAAGAAAAAAAGGGAATGGCAACTGCTTATAATAATATAGGTAGCATTTTTTATTACAAGGGCGATTATTCCAATACCATTGATTACTATCAAAAAAGTTTACAGCTAAAAGAAGAATTCGGTGACTTAAAAGCCATCTCAATCACCCTTTACAACATTGGAATAATTTATAAGATTCAAGGGGATTTGGATCGTGGTAAAGAATACTACCAAAGAAGTTTGAATATAAAAAAAGAGCTTCAAGATAAAAGGGGCATTGCCACATTATTGAACAGTATTGGAGATATCCATTTTTTACGGAAAGACTATGACAGTACTTTTTATTACTTCCGAGAAAGTTACAGGCTAAGTGAAGAAATGGGGAATCGGTTTCTCATGGCAACTACATTAAACAACCTTGGCAATACTTACTTCGAACAGAATGATTACAACAATGCGTTAAGACATTATACAAGCAGTCTTGAAATCAAAAGAAAAATAGGAAATAACGTAGGGATTTCTGCTTCACTGAATAATATTGGAAAAGTCTATTATGAACAAGGAAATACTAACAAAGCACTGAGCCACTGTAAACAAGCTTATAACCTTGGAGTAAAAATTGGTGCTGCAACAGCGATCAAAAAAGCCGCCAACTCTCTTTGGAAAATCCATAAAAGTCTGGGGCATTACAAGAAAAGCCTGGAGATGTATGAAGTATATGCGGCATATCAAGATAGTGTTTACAGTGAGGACAAAAGAAGAGAAATTATCCGTCTGGAATATCAGTATAAGTATGAGAAAGAGGTAATTGCCGACAGTATCAAAACGCTGGAAGCTATTAAAACTAAAGACGCAGAACTTACTGCTGAAATAGCTAAAAGCAGTCAGGAAAAACAACTTAAGTACTTCTTCTTCGCACTTTTTGCTATTGCTGTAATATTTGGAGCTTTTGTCTTAAACCGATACCGGATAGCTTCCAGACAAAAAGAAACAATAAAAGGACAGAAAGAAACACTGGAAAGTACGCTCATAGAATTAAACAGTGCGCAAGATCAGTTGGTACAATCAAAGAAAATGGCTTCTATTGGAATTCTGACAGCAGGACTTGCTCATGAACTCAATAATCCTCTCAATTATATCGGAGGAGTGGTAGAACCAATTAACAAGGACATAGAAGAATTAATGGAAGTCATTCCACAAAGCATTAGAGAAGAAAAGAAAGAGGAGATTGAAGAAATATACATGTTACTGCAAGGAATATCTGATGGTACCTCAAAAGCGGCTAATATCATTAGAAATTTAATGGCAATCACTCCAGAGAATCTGGAAGAAAAGTCTTCTTTTTCTTTAACTGAATTAATGAATGATCTGGTGCAATCTATTAGCGAAGAGCATAAGGATGTGCAAGTCATAGACCAGATTGTGGATGATGCAAAAATTATGGGTAACAGAATGGAACTCTGGCAAGCTGTTTCCAATGTTATCAAAAACTCATTAGAGTCTTTAAATAACACACTAGAGAAAAGGATAGAAATCAATTTATCCGAAATTAATTATCGAAATGTGATTGAAATAAGGGACAATGGGTCTGGCATAGATGAGCCTCATTTAAATCAAATATTTGAACCATTTTTCACAACAAAGGAACCAGGAAAAGGTACCGGTCTTGGTTTGTATTTTACATACAGCATCGTGAAGAAACACGGTGGATCGGTATTTGTTGATTCAAACCTGAATTTGGGAACTACAATCACCATTAGCATACCAGTTGTCTCTGAGGAATAGTGTGCCTCTTCAGAACTTGTCCTTCAGCTAATTAGGGAATGTTACAATGTTATTGTTCCACAGGTAACAGAACCTATTTTAAATGAAATACCAAGACTTAATTCACGCTATTTTTTTTGCTGCATCCATTCAGGGATTGATGATGGCATTAGTGTTTTTCAAGAAATCTAAGAAAGACCAAGTATACAGGTTTTTAACAGGCATATTTCTAGTCTTCTCTCTTGTTCTCTTATATTGGGTCGGATATTGGACAGGCCTTTATAATAATTTTGCTCCGGCTTTTTCATCAATTATTGATCCATTAGATCTTTTATTAGCTCCTTTTATCTATCTATTTCTAAAATCCTTATTAACTGAAGGTTTCAAGTTTAAGAAAATACATTTACTACATATATTACCATTTGCAATATTTTGGGTATTGTCAATCCTGAAGTTCATTCATATAAATTCAGAAACAGGTATAATTGATATTAGTCATCTTGGTTTAAGAACTTATACTTTGATTTACACCATTAGCAAGAATATTCAATTTCTTGGCTACCTAATTTGGTTGGTAATAATGATACGATCAAGCAGAAAATGGCTGAATAGATTGATCATTCCATTCATTGTCTTTTTTACTGGTAGAATATTATTTACTGTGTCCGTTTTCGCAGGTTTCATAACTCCAGTATGGGATTATTCTCTTTCCTTTATCATAAGTTCAGCTGTATTCATTCTTGCCTACCTGAATCATTTGAGTCCAATTCATTTAAGAGAGAAAAAAGTCTATGCCAAGAGCTCCCTTAGTCAAAATCATGAGCCCTTGATATGCGATAAGGTATTGAATCATATTAAAACAAATAAGCGCTTTCTTGATCATGAATATTCAATTAATGAGCTATCAAAAGAGACTTCAATATCAAGACATCATATCTCTCAGGCATTAAATCAGCACCTAGGAAAATCATTCAGTGTACTAATAAATGAATTGCGAATTCAAGAATCCTTGCAAATTCTAAAGAACCCAGAGAAGGCCGATGATAAGATTATCAATATTGCTTACCAATCTGGTTTTAGCAATAAGGTTTCATTTAATCAATACTTCAAAAGAACAACAGGCACATCACCTGCAGAATATAGAAAAAGCTTCATGAAAGCCAGTTAATGGGTTAAATCCGACAATTATTTACCTAAATATTCCAAGTTGACAGTTGATTTGAAGAAAAAATTAATGCAACTAAATACTATTTATTATGGTCAACTCAAGACTTAAATTCTTAACTACTCTTACTTTAAGTATTTGCTTAATTATTGGGTGTTCGAATGATGAGCCCAATGTGGATATTGAAGAATTACCATCTGATTACACGGTTTACGTGAGCGATGCTGGCAATTTTGATAATCCGCCCTGGCAAATCCTCAAATTTGATCACAATGGAGAAAACCCTGAGGTATTTATCAACACAAGACTGGATTGGCCTCAGGATATTTTATTTCTGGAAGATAAAAATGAAGTATTAATCTCAAACCTGAACTCAGGTGAAGTAAACCGACACAATAGCGAGACTGGTGCTTTCATGAGCATCTTTGCAGAAGATCTGGGCGGTCCTACAAGAATGAAAATAGGACCAGATGGGTATATCTATATCTTACAATGGCGAGGAAGTGGAAGAGTACTTAGATATACTACAGATGGTGAATTTGTAGATGAGTTTTCACAGACTTCCATAGATCAGGCTATAGGTTTGGATTGGGATCAGAATGGTAACCTATATGTTTCTTCGTTTCAAAGTAGAGACATTAGAAAGTTTGACTCAGAAGGAAATGATTTGGGTTTGTTTGCAGATGACGATCTAAGTGGACCAACTAACATCTGGTTTAATGAAAGCGGTCAGCTGCTTGTAAATGATTGGAGAGGTGGCGTGATATCAATATTTGACGAGCAAGGACAATTTGTAGAGAACTTTGCTACAGGCCTCAGTCAGGTAGAAGGTGTTGGTATACTTCCAGGTGGAAGCTTATTGATTGGTAATGGAGGCAGAGGAACAGTGGTGCAACTTAGTTCTGAAGGAGAAATCGTTAGGGATTTTGTAACCTTTAGGTCTGGGAATCTGGTTAAACCAAATGCCGTGGTTTTGAGGAAGAATAGCAATTAATTACAATATAACAGGTGCCATTTATCAGGGCGCCTGTTTTATTTTCAGGAAACTTCTGATTACATTTAATTAAGTCAAAACAAACTCAAAATACCAAACCAAATGAAACTCACCCTAATCAGACTTCAGATTCCGGCAGGCGAAACAATGGAATCCGGAGAAGTTCCAACATGGCTTGTAGGCCTGATTACACTTGCACTAGTTATTCTTGTGATTTACATATCCATGAAAGTTTCCCCAGACAAAAGGAAAACTAACTATCAAAAAAGATCCTCAGAAAACAGAGAAAACACTAAGGATAAGGAACTCTTTTTGAGAGACTAGGGGCTGTCTCTATTTTTCATATGGTACCTTATGGCCCGGAATTTGAATATATTTCTCTATTTTAAGCATCCAAAGCACACCAATCCATATGAGAAAATATTCTTTATTGCTAATCATTGTTGCAATAGCAGTATCAGCAAATGCTCAAATTAAAGAGTTTGAGTCTTGGTTCAACCAGGCGATAAAAGATGTCCAGCAATCTGGAAAAGATGTTGAATCCGCCTACAATCTGGTCAACAAACAAGTTGAAACCAAGACTCTCCAATTTGTTAATGAGGTTAATCAATTCTCAAATCAATTGCTGAATGCTGCTAATACTTTTGGAGATGATTGTAATAGGTATTCTGAAGACATTTATTTGAAAGTAAAGCCGGCAATAGATAACCAAACCACTCAAATTGTAAATATTCCAGGAGGGCCAGGAAAAGATGTTTGCCAAAGATGTATCAAAGATGCAGTGCTTCAAATGGTCTGTAGAATACCTGAGACCGTTCAGGGAAATATGGCATTTATGGATAAGATGAACAGCGCCATGAATGATGAAAGGGTGAAAAATATGAATCAAATCATCAAGCCTATTGGAGCGATTACTGTCACAACTATTGATGATTTTATTAATGAATTCAACTACTATTTCACATTAACAAATAACCTGGGAACATCGATTGATGCTAGTAAATTATCAATTTCTGAACAGCAACTTATGGAATATTTATTTTCCAAAGAAAACTGTGAAGCAATCGCAGATATGGCTTTTGACAGTATGCTAGGAGCGATGAAAGACAAATCAGAGAAGCTAAAGGCCAAGAAGAGATATGCTGCGTTGCTTAAGCTACTTAAAGGCTATGAAAACCTGGAAAAAGTAAGTGGGTGGAATGATCAACTAAATAACATTTCTTCTTTTTTTCCTGAATCAAAAGCATCTTCAATTTCAATACCAAGTGAAAATCCGTTGTTGCAAACTGGAGGCCTTGAAAATGTATATATAAATGCCACTGGAAATAAAATCTGGGTGGATGCCCGAAACTGGTCCAAAAAGCGTGTGCCACTACCTTTTGAAGTAGCCTATATTCCGTTAGGAAAACAAGTTTCGATAGACAGATCTGTTAGTGTCAGAACATTGATAGATGAGAACCCAAATGGGAGTGGAGTAACAGGTAAAAACTTCCTATCTATTAAAGGTGCTAGTGATTGCTATGATGGATTTACGTTTACTATTCAAGCGAAGAATAGTGGTCATTATTTTGGAATAAATGCTGATAGCAAAGTTAAAGGAGGTAACGTCATCCAATGGAATAATCCCACTCATGGATCTCATCATTTCAGATTGAAGAGTACTGGAGATGGAGATGGCTCTTACTACATTGTAAGCAAATGGAGTGGTCTTTATTTAGATGTATTTGGTCCTTCAAAGGCAAATGGGGCAAACCTTGGACAATGGACGTTTTCAGGATGGGACAATCAAAAGTTCTATCTTGATGAAGCAGGGGGAGGTTACTATTTTATCCGCTCCAAACATAGCAACAAAGTTCTGGACATCTCAGGGTGTGCTAATTCTGTTGGAACAAATGTCCAGCAATGGGAAAGAGTGGAAGGTGCGACTTGCCAAATGTTTAGACTTCAACCTGTCACATTATCTGGGCGTGTTTTTATGTTAGAATCAAAAATGTCTCCGAATAAAGTATTAGATAAACAGGGGAATTCCAGCACAGTATACATTTTTGATAAACACAAAGGTCCCAATCAACAGTTTCTTTTTCAATGGGCTGGTACAGATGATAACGGCCAGGAATGGTACTTTATCATCAACCGAGAAAACTGGGGATACTTGGTCAACCAGAATTATGGAGTTCATAATGGCACAAATATTATCACACTCACAGATCACAAATTTGGGAATGATTGGGCTACCATGTATGGATTGATCCCTTATGATCAGAACTATTTCTATATCAAAAGTCGCTTTACCAAAGATGTAGGCGGAGGCAAATGGGATGGAGGAAGATACTTTGATATTTCAGGTTGTAGGGCCGATAACGGCACCATATTGCAATTGTATGATCAAGTAGAAGGAGCAAATTGCCAATTGTTTAAACTTGTAGAAATCAACTGATGTAAGTTCAATTCAAACTTATTTAACTATCTACCTATTAACATCACAACACATATAATTTACTTAATGATTTAGATTAAATATATAAATACTATTTTATAATCAATCTGGCTTTATTTGCGTTATAACTTTCAAACTAGACAACATATGCAAAAAGTAACATTCGCAAAAGGAGACGGTATAGGTCCGGAGATTATGGACGCTACCATGAGAATTTTAAAAGCCGCTGGAGCCAGAATAGATTGGGAAGAGATACAGGTAGGAGAGGAAGTCTATCTATCGGGCAACACTACAGGTATCGACAAATCAGCCTGGGATAGCATCAGGAAGAACAAAGTATTCTTGAAAGCTCCAATAACCACTCCACAGGGAGGTGGGTACAAAAGTCTCAATGTAACCATGCGAAAGTCACTGGGTTTATACGCAAATGTAAGACCTTGTAATAGCTTTCACCCATTCGTCAAAACCAAACACCCGGAAATGGATGTGGTGGTAATTAGAGAAAACGAAGAAGATCTTTATGCAGGAATAGAGCACCAACAAACTGATGAAGTTGTTCAATGCCTGAAGTTAATCACTCGTCCTGGTTGTGAAAAGATCATTAGATACGCATTCGAATATGCGAAGCTCTACAACAGAAAAAAAGTAAGCTGTTTCACGAAGGATAATATCATGAAACACACAGATGGACTGTTCCATAAAGTCTTCAAAGAAATAGCCCAGGAATATCCGGATATCGAGTCAGAAAACTGGATTATTGATATCGGTGCAGCAAGATTGGCGGATACACCGGAAATTTTTGATGTAGTTGTAATGCCAAACCTTTACGGGGATGTTGTCTCTGATATCACCGCGCAAATCTCGGGATCAGTTGGACTGGCAGGTTCATCCAATATCGGAGAGTCATGCGCCATGTTTGAGGCAATCCACGGCTCAGCCCCAGACATTGCAGGCCAAAACAAAGCAAACCCATCAGGACTCCTTAGAGGTGCAGTGATGATGCTTAACCATATAGGACAGCAGGACGTGGCTGAGAAGATCATAAACGCATGGTCTTGCGCTATCGAAGAGGGAATCCATACAGCAGATATTTACAAGGAAGATGTTAGCCGTAAGCTGGTTGGTACCAGGGAATTTGCTTATGCGGTAATTGAGAGAATAGGGCAAAAACCCAAGAAAATAAAGCCGGAGGTATTTCTGAAAGACGTCAAACTTAATCTACCTACCTACAAGAGAAGGCCAAAGGCAACCAAAGTCCTCAAAGGTGTTGATGTATTTGTTGATTGGGATGGAGGTAAAGTTGATGAACTAGCCATGAAACTTAAAAATCTTGAAAGTGACATTAAACTTAGCATGATCACGAATAGAGGTGTAAAAGTATGGCCAGAGGGATTTGATGAAACGTTCTGCACGGATCATTGGAGATGCCGGTTTGAGGTCGAAAACGGACATCCTGCAAATAAGGAAAGCATTCCAGATGTACTATCAAAAGCATTAACAGAGGGAATAGACGTCATCAAAACTGAAAACCTATATGAGTTTGATGGTGTCAGAGGGTATTCCCTTGGACAAGGACAGTAGTAGTAAATTTCTTTTTCATTGTGACGACCCTGGATAATTCCGGGGTTTTCCGTTTTACGGAAGCATTCCACCATTCTAAGCTATAGCTT
Organism: bacterium; assembly: GCA_024743255.1. Lineage (GTDB taxonomy): Bacteria > Bacteroidota > Bacteroidia > Cytophagales > Cyclobacteriaceae > JANSWY01. Next base: position 56,774 of record JANSWY010000002.1, read on the forward strand.
TGTATAATTACTAGTTATTGAAAATAATTGGTCACAAAAGATTCAACAAAAGTAAAGGTCAATACTTAAATCATAATTATGAAGACAGAATAGGGGAAGAGCTAAACTCTCTTTTTACAAATTGAAAGGAACCTAGAAACGAGCAGTTCTTGAAAATCTATATAAATACAGATAAGTGCGTTTAAAAAAGCTCGGTTATTTCTTTACTAATCGAAAGTAATTCTTGATATAAGGTAAGATCACAAGGAATATCACCAATGGCAATAACACCAGACTTTCAAGTATACTATTTGTCTCAATTGCATATTGAACTTGTTGAGAAAACATCACTAATAACAGTAAATAATAGAATACAACCACTGATTTAATAAGATACTTTACCATGTTTAAATAAGTTAATAGCCACATCTAAATTACTGATTACGAATGAAATAGTTTAGAATATGATCATTTAAATTCATTTATATTTAATATAATATACATTTAAATAACTAAATATATTAATAGAAAACATTAAAATATATAATATTATTAATGTTGTTCATTTAAAATATAAATATAATTATATGATTAAATAGTGTTTAATTGCGTTTAAACGATGATGCTATTTAGATACGCATATAAACACAATTCACTCTTCAGAACATTATGCATAGCCTTGATCACAGTAATAGTGATCGCAAGTGCATTACCTGTTCCAATGATTGCCAATGTGGTTTCTGGTGAGACGGCAGAGTCTGTTGAGATAGTTGAAACCAAAACTCAGTTCATATCAAGAAGAACCAATGAGGACTCACTGATTGATAGAAGCATTGGCGATACTGAAGAGAATCACACATTTCCAATTTGTAAGCTAGTTAAGAACAAGCTTACTATTGTAATTCAAATAGTTCAGACTGAATTATATATCAAGTTCAGTCAACTACTTCATTAGCCCAGGTGATTGGATCTTTCAATCGGATTATCAAGACTTCAATGAGCTTAATATAGGGATACGCCCAAAATTGGAATACCTAATAAGCTCATAAAAAATCAAAGAAAAAGTTGTTCAAGTTGATGGTGATTCAGTGCACCTGAGGTAGGTAGGAGGCTGAGAGCAGAAGAGGTGCATTGTTTTTATCTCACAAAAAATATTCAAAAATGGAAATTCAAATCAATAATACGATAACACTTAGCAGAAGTGAATTCGACAAATTAATAAACGAAAACATGGCGTACATATACAAGTACGCAATGAGTCTTACCAGTGATCATGATGAAGCAATGGATCTTTTACAGGATACCTTCCTTCAGGCTTTCAGAAAAAGAGATAGATATAAAGAAGACAAAAACTTTAAGGGTTGGGTCATGACAATAATGAGAAACCTATTTATTAACCGATATCATAAACTACTCAGGTTCCCTCAACATGCTCAAACGGATAAATCACTTTATTTCATCAATAAAAGTGGCAAAGTGATGAATTCTGGATTAGAGAACATGACTTATGATGATGTGTACAAGCACATTGAAGCCCTGGATGACAAATACAGGTCGAGTTTTCTTATGTATTACAATGGGTTTAAATACACAGAGATTTCAGAAAGGATGAACATACCTATTGGCACTGTGAAGAATAGAATTCACAAAGCAAGAAAACTTTTAAAGCACCAAATCAGAATGCAGGAAGGCCAATGGGAAGCAGCTTAAGTGATTGGAAGAAACGGTTAGCAGAGTTCTTGTGGCTCAGCATGGGCGTGTTTTTTGGAGCCTGGAGTCTACAAGGATTTTTACTCCCAAATAGTTTCATTGATGGAGGAGCCACAGGAATTGCTTTGCTTATCGCAGAAACAACTAGTCTTGATTTAAGCTACCTAATCTTACTCACCAACGTTCCTTTTGTGATACTGGGCTACATTCAAATGTCAAGAACCTTTGTAATAAAAACTGTCATCTGTGTAGTCATCATGTCCATGCTCGTTGCAATTGTGAATTTCCCGGTTGTAACGAATGACAAATTACTCATCTCAGTCTTTGGTGGCTTCTTCCTTGGCTTAGGAATAGGCTTTTCGATGAGAGGTGGAGCAGTAATTGATGGCACGGAGATTCTTGCTTTATACATGTCGAGAAGATTGAACTTGTCAATCGGTGATATTGTCTTATTCTTAAATGCAATCATCTTTGTTTTTGCCATCTGGCTTCTTGGTGTTGAAGCAGCTCTTTATTCAATGCTAACTTATTTCATTGCTTCTAAAACAGTAGATATAATCATTCAAGGTGTTGAGGAATATCTGGGTCTCATGATTATTTCAGCAAACTATGAAGGAATAAAATCCAGAATTAAAGATGAGATGAATACAGGCGTCACCATCTTAAATGGTGAAGATGGATTTGGAAGCAAGGGCGAAAACCCGGGGCAGATTAAAGTGCTTTACTCAGTTATTACTCGATTGGAACTACTAAAGATCAGGAGAATTATGGAAGAGGAAGATCCTGAAGCATTTTTAGTTGTACAAGGTGTGAGAGATGTAAAAGGAGGGATGTTGAAGAGAAAGAGAATTTGATTTTCTTTTGGCAAAAGATCTATTAATCTACTGAGTTAGCCTTCAATATTTCTTTTCTAAACACAGATGGAGTCTTATTTGTGGCCTTTTTGAATTCTGTATAAAATGCTGAAAGTGCACTAAATCCACTTTCATATGCTATCGTTTCAATGGCCAACTTAGTTTTGTCTGGGTGAGCTAATAATTCCTGCGCCTTTTTAAGTCTCATTGTCTTAATCAACTCCGGAAAACTCTTATTGAAATAATTATTAACAACCATAGAAACCTGATAAGGTGGAACCTTCAACCTTTTGGCTAATGATGCAACACTCAGCATAGGGTCGGTAAAGACCTGATCTTCTACTAATACCTTTTCAATTCTTTCACCTAATACTTGAATAAGCTCTTTATCCTCAGTTCTGGAAGGTTCTGCTAAGAATAATTTCGATTGCCTGACTGCAAGGAAAGTCAGAATATATAAAACAAAAGCAGAAGTGATTATAATTGCCTGATACCAAAACGCATCAAAAAAGAAGGACTGACTCAAAAAGAGCAATATCAATATTCCAATTCCGATATTTAAGTATTGAGTCCACCTTAACCTTACATTATCAAACTTGGATGTCTGAATTGTGTGTTTAAATTTTAGTACACTTCCCACAATAAATACAATCATTACAAGCATTGTGAATTGATAAATACCGAAGGCAACATATACATTAGAAAATGGCAGCACTAGTACGACCGGTACAGCAAATAATAATTGGTAATAGTGCGTTCGATCCAATGAGAATGAGGGGTTCCAAAGCTTCTGAAGATAGAATGCATACATCGGACCAACCAATGCAAAAGAAATTGCTCCCAGATAAATTCCAGCTAATTCAAGCTTGGGATAAATTAGGCCAACAATACAACCTGCCATCCGAACGGAGAGCAAAAGTAAAATCATTGAGAGAAGGATATTATCAAGTTTTTTACTGAGACGAATTAGCACAGCAACAAGAAAAAGAGAATGCAAAATTGCTGCACCGCCAAACATCAAAGGAATCAAGTCATTTAAACTCTGTTGCATTTTGAAATGAATTGCTCAAAGAAAACCAATCCGAAGGATAAGTGTGTGGTCATAATTATTCTGATTTCTAAACCAGAAGTTTTCAAAGCCTAGTTTCACATACGTTTGTGAGAGATCAAAACTTAAAGTAATCATGCACAAAAAGCACATTAAAAAGCTATGGTATTACCTCGTTTTACCACTTTCATTTTTAGCTATAGTAATTATTCTCTTAACAATATTCGAATATACCAGGGTTGCGGATATTAGGGAATCATTGTCTAATGTCAACCAAGAAGATAGTATATCCTATGGCAAGGTATTGTTTGAAACGAGAGGTTGTAGTTCGTGTCACTCAACAAAACCAGGAAAAGAAAGCTTGGGACCTAACTTGTCGGGAATAGGCAAACGAAAATCAGAACACTACATAAAGCAGTCGATCGAAAATCCATCAGCGATAATAGTTGCGGGTTATGAAGATATATCAATGCCTAACTTCGGTGAAATCCTAAATCAAAAACAGGTAAAGGCATTGGTTAGTTATATTTCAAAAATAGAGTAGATATGTATTTTCAGGCCCTTTTTTAATCTCAAAAGGGCCTGAATACCAATTTATTCCACCTCTGAAGAAGTGATAGTTAATTTAAAGTCTTTGCTTAATGCTACGCCAAAGTTTCTTGTTTCCATCAACACATTTGCCTTCTCGGACTTCTTGAGAACATACATAAAATCCTTCAAAAGAAGATTACCTTTCGGCTCTACCAATATTCTTCCTTTACTGATTTCTATATCAAAACTGTAACCAGTAACCCTTTTTGGGTTGACATCAATGAACTCATGATTGGAAAGTTGATATTCTTGTTCCTTCTCCGATGAATCAACCATCATTTTCACGATTACAGGTTTGTACTTACTCCACACATGTGCATAGTTGCCGATTGGCTCAGAATCTCTCATATTGTCATTATATATTCATTCGCTAAAAAGCAGAAGGGCTATATTCCGTAGCAATTCACAATGTTGTCACCTTTTAGCATTCAAAAGAAAGGTAAAGCTATAAAATCTCAATGAGCCTGCAATTATTTATTGACCTTTCCTGGACTGTATTTGTAGAATTATCTTAATCACTGGCCTAAAATACCGGGTTAGAATTAGTGCAAATGATTTGATATATGATTATCTTCTAAGGAATAATTTAACACACATACACTTTAATCAGTCCTATGAAAATCAAAAAAGCAATTCTCGCAATCGTATTTGCAGGGATTAGTTCCCTTGCATTTAGTCAAACAAGCATTCTAATCACCAATGATACTGGTATCGACTTTTTCGGTGTTCATGCCAGTGAATCAGAAGATCCTTATTGGAGTGACGATCTCTTAACTTACGACATCTTTGAAGATGAATCGGAAGTAGAAATCACTTTTCCAGCAGGGATGAGTTGTCTTGTTGACATCATGGTAACGTACGATGAAGAATCAAGCATTGAATTTGAAGAAGTTGATATCTGCGAAATCAGTGGTATCATTCTACATTATGATGGTACTTACGAAATATATTGACTTTGCATTTCAGGCTGTGATTTAATTCACAGCCTTTTTAATTAGAATCCTTTCAACAAAGTATTTCATCAATTTATCTAACCCAGCATTCTTACTAATTTTCAATAGTACTGTATTATATTTAGGCATTAATCAATGTTCCACATATGAACCGAATTGCTGCCCTGCTATTCTGTTGCATTAGCACATGTTTATTTGCGCAATTACCTGATAGTATTCAACGTAAATTAGACCTCTTATCTGAAGAGTATAAAACCCTGTTACTAGACTCTTTGGCGGATAAGACCTTAAGACAAAATATTGATCTGCATCAGTTAATTGTACAGGAAGGAATTGCCCACGCACTAGAATTAGAGAGCGATTCCCTACATGAAAGTTTTCTGATTAAGTTAGGACTGAACCATCTTTATAGATATCAATACGATTCAGCAAGGATACTATATCAACAGGTCCATGACAACACCAAAAATGAACGGGTAAAAGCCACCGCATTAGGTGAACTTGGTATTAGCTATTATTATGAATCCAATGATTCCGAGGCGCTCAAATATTTAATTGAATCGTATAAGTTGTGGAAGGAAATTGGTGACACATTACGCCTTGCTGGAATCACTAATAATCTAGGTGTTATACAAAGGTATCTGGGAGATTATAAAAACTCTAACTACTTCCTAAAACAAGCATTGATCTTCAAGAAACATACAGGACAGACGGTAACACTTGGGAGCACATACCATAATTTGGGAATAAATTTTGATGAAATGGGACAGCCAGATTCATCATTATATTACTCCCAAAAAGCTAAACTCATTAGAGAAAAGTACAATGACGTCAGAGGGTTGGCTAAAACTTATTCCTCACTTGGGAAGATCTATATGGGCCAAAGCCGTTATGATTCTTCACTATTCTTTTATGATAAAGCAATCACCATAGATAGGAACTTAAAGGACTTTGCTGCTCTGTCATCAGATCAAATAAGCATGGCGGAAGCACTGCTCAGAACGGGACGACACAGAAAATCGATTGCATTACTTACTGAAGCGTTGAACGTTACACGAGACGCAAGGGTCAAGCAAGATGGGTTAAAGTTGCTTGCTACTAATTATGATGCAATCCATTCCTACAAAGATGCCAGTTCAATTAAGGAACAGCTTTTGAGTCTAAGGGATTCAATCAATACTGCTGAGAAAGAAACGTCTCTGCAGGAACTAAGAGTCCAATTTGATACCGAACAAAAAGAATCTCAAATAGCCCAGTTATCCGCTGAAAACGAGATTCAGGAACTAAAAGCTCAGCAAGATGCGCAAACAAAAACAATACTGGCTGTTGGGCTAATTGCTCTGTTAATTATTGCTGCTTTGTTATACTCCAGATCACGAACCAAGTCGAAAAACAATGAGGTATTAGATGCGAAGAACAAAGAACTAGCAGTAATAAATCAAACCAAAGACAGGTTATTCTCAATCATATCGCATGATTTAAAAAGTCCATTATCATCATTTCATTTAATCACACAAAGTCTTGCTCAAAACCTGGATAATTTGAAGAAAGAGCAGCTCAAGGAATATTTGGAATCTCTAAGGGACAGTTCGGCCAATGTGAGAGATATGATGGACAATCTGCTTAAATGGGCATTGGCCCAAACGGATCAACTGGGCTATAAAATGGAGCCAGTTGCATTAAATGATGTACTCAATGGAGTTGTTAATCAGCTAAATGTAGTGTCAAATGCCAAAGAAATCTCCATAGATACAAACCTTATAGAAAATCTAAAACTTCAGGGCGATGCGAGCTTTCTAGAAATAGTAATTAGAAATCTTCTAAGTAACTCATTAAAGTTTACAGAGTCAGGCAAATCAATAACTCTGGAAACTAGAGAAGAAGGTGACCAGGCCATTATTCGTGTGATGGACCAGGGTGTGGGTATGGAACAGACTGAGATCGAAAAGCTATTAGCTGGAGAAATTCTTGGAGCGGAAATCCATAATTCAACAGAAAAGGGTACAGGATTAGGTATTACTTTAGTACAGGAATTAGTTAAAAAGATGGAAGGTCAACTACAGGTAACTTCCGAAAAGGGTAGAGGCACCACATTCGAATTATTATTCAAGAAAGCAGCATGAGCAAATACCAGCTATTCATTGTAGATGATCATAAAATTGTCAGAGATGGACTCAAAGCCATTTTTATAGGTAAGCCCAATATTCAAGTTTGTGGCGAAGCTGCTTCAATTCAGGAAGCTCAGGACAAGTTGGCAAACATTAACCCCGACTTACTTTTCGTTGATTTGAAACTTCCCGATGGAAAAGGAAGCGACTTTCTTTCTGAATACCTTGAGAATCATCAAGACGTTAAAGCAGCTCTTCTTACTGCTGAGCCAAATAAAGTAGACCTAAAAAAAGCAGAAGAAGCGGGTGTGAAAGCATTTTTAACCAAAGACATTGACCAGACGGAGTACTTCCAGGCAATCGATAAAATGCTGCAAGGTAAGAAACATATCTCAGGCGCATTTGCAGATGTGTTAATGAATGAAAGCAGTGAACTAACCCCTCGAGAAATCGAAGTATTACATGGATTTGCAGATGGTCTTACTTACAAAGAAATAGGAGCAAAATTAGAAATTAGCCCAAGGACTGTTGAAACCCACAAAAACAGCCTTTTAAGCAAATTCAACACAAAATCAATAGTAGAAATGGTGCGTTTAGCTATACGTGAAGGCCACATAGAGGCTTGACATCCGTAAAATTCCGTACCCCTTAATCGGAATATTCCCGATACCTTTTGGATGTAATCATGGTGAATTTTGAGGTAAATAATTGTCGCCATGAAATACATATTTATCATCTTTTCACTCGTAAGCCTGGGTTTAGTCCAATTACAGGCTCAAACAGTTACAATCCCTGATGCCAATTTTAAGGCATACTTAGTGGGAAACACATCTATCAATACCAATATGGATTCTGAGATCCAAATCACAGAGGCCGAAGCATTTACTGGGTATATATTAGCCGCAAACCAAAGCATATCGGATGCCACTGGTATCGAGGCTTTTATCAATGCCCAATATTTGGATTTACAGAATAACAGTCTCACATCAATTGACCTAAGTGCCAATAATAAATTAACAAACATTCTGCTCACCAACAATTCCCTAACCTCTGTAACAGGAATTGACGGATTTTCCAATTTGAATCAATTGTCACTTGACCAAAATAGTCTGACTTCAATTTCGATTCACAATTGTACAAACCTTGAGGAGATTCTATTAAGTAACAACAGTCTTACAAGCTTAAGTTTGACAGGATCCAACTTCAATGCCAGTAGTAGTCCAAATGATTTTGAGATCAGTAGCAATCCAATTACTTCCGTTGATGTAAGTGGATTGACCAACATGAAACGATTTATAGCTTACACTTCGGGTTTAACTTCACTGGATTTGACTTCAAATTCTAATCTAACGTCAATCTTTCTGGATTACAGTGATGAGCTTACTTCGTTAAATGTCAATGGGTTGACTAGTTTAACCAGAATTGATATGAGAAGTACAGCCGTAACGAGTTTGGATCTTTCTACAAATACAGCTTTGGAAGACCTAACTATCAGAGAGACTACTACTTTAGCTTCATTAGACCTATCACAAAATACAAATTTGTCTTACTTCCAGGCAGTTAACTGTGATTTGAATACACTTGATCTGGGAAGTGGGAATAACACCAATGTTACATTCATAAATATAAGATATAATTACTCTCTCAATTGTGTGAGAGTAGACGATGTTACATATAGTAATACGAATTGGACTTTTAAATCTTCAAATACAATATACAGAACAGAATGTAATGCTCCAGTAGCAACTTCAACCTCACCTTCTGATGAAGGAACATATGCACCTCTTGGAGCAACTGGTGGTATTGTATTTAATGAAGATGTTCAGGAAGCGACCGGTACGATTGCTCTTTATCTGGCAGATGGAACACATATTGAAACCATTCCAACTGGTTCCGGTGATTCAAGACTAGGTCAACCAGGAAGCTTTAGAATTACCTGGGACTTCAATACAGACCTGACACCAAGCACGGATTACTACATATTGGTTTCAGAAGGAGCTTATGAAGATTTAGCTGGCAATGATTTTCCTGGAATTGGAGCTGGGGAATTAGATTTTACTGCCAATGCAAGACCTTTAATTGAAAGTACAATACCTTCAAATGGAGCAACAGGTGCATCAATTAGTGATAACCTTACCCTTGATATGGATGTGAGTGTTTACACTGATGGAACGGTAAATCTGGTCATTAAAGAATATGCAACTGACAATACATTTGAAACAATTGCCTTGAGTTCACTGGATCTGGGTGATGGAGCAGGATACTTTCCTGATGGAATCATCACCATCAATCCAACAAGTGATTTAACTGACAATACTCAGTACTATTTGGTCCTTGACGGAGCAGGAACACTTAAAAGTGATTTCAACGCTGAGTCGTTTATCGGCTTAGATGACAAGGATGACTGGACGTTCACAACTGAAGTTGTTGATAATGTAGCACCAACAGTAACTTCTTTCAGTCCTGCTGATAATGCAACTGATGTTTCCGTTGATGTTGGAACTTTAACAATGACATTATCTGAAGACGTTCAGTCAGGAGGTTCTGGCACCATCAGAATACGAAGAATCAGTAGTAATCAGGTCTTTCAGGAATTCTCAATTGGCACTTCGGAAGTTACAATTTCTGGAAATACTGTAACATTAAACAATGTCAATACACTTGGGTTTAATTCCGGATATTGGATCCAAAATTGGAATAACCTCAATGCAATAGAGGATTTAGCTGGAAACGCTCTGGTAGGCTGGAATACTGATGATGTTTGGAATTTCACAACAGAGCAAGAAGACGTAGCAGCTCCATTAGCAACATCCACATCACCATCAGATGAAGGAACATATGCACCTCTAACAGCAACAGGTGGAATTGTTTTCAATGAAGATGTACAAGAAGGTTCAGGTACTATTCAACTTTATTTGGTTGATGGAACATTACTGGAAACCATCACAACTGGAACAAGCGATACCAGACTAGGACAACCTGCAGGATTCCGAATCACATGGGATTTTGACACTGACTTAATCCCTAGCACAGACTACTACATATTAGTTTCATCAGGAGCCTACCAGGATTTAGCCGGAAATGACTTTGCTGGAATTGGTACAGGAGAGTTAGATTTCACATCAAATGCACGTCCTCTTATTGAAAGTCTCACACCAGCAAATGGTGCAACTAGTGTATCGATTAGTAATGATCTTATTCTAGATATGGATGTAAATCTCTATACAGATGGAGATGTAAATCTTGTAATTAAAGAATATTCCAACAACAACAGTTTCGAATCTATTCCACTACATACACTGGATGGAGGATTTGGTGCGGGCGCCTTCCCAGATGGAGTCATCACCATTAATCCATCCAGTGATATGGCCGAAAACACGCAATATTATGTGGTGTTGGAAGGTACAGGAACACTTAAAAGCGAAACCAATGCTGAAGCATTTGTTGGGTTGGACGACAAAGACGATTGGACGTTTACTACTGAAACAATTGACAATGTTGCTCCTACGGTTACAGCATTCAGTCCTGCTGATGATGCTACGAATGTACCTTTCGATATTGGGACATTAACAATGACCTTGTCCGAAGATGTCCAATCAGGTGAAAGTGGGACTTATAGAATCAGAGGAATTGGAAGTAACCAGATTATCCAGGAATTTGTAGTGGGAACTCCTGATGTAACCATCTCTGGTAACACTGTGACGTTTAACAATGTCAATAATCTTGGATTCAATAATGGTTATTGGATTCAAAACTTTAGCAATGGTAATGCTATTGAAGATCTAGCAGGCAATGCACTTGCTAGTTGGAATACAGATGATATTTGGAATTTCACTACTGAACTGGAAGATGTTACAGCACCATTAGCAACATCCACGTCACCTTCGGACGAAGGAACGTATGCACCTTTAACAGCAACAGGTGGAATCGTATTCAATGAAGACGTACAGGAAGGTTCCGGTACTATTCAGCTTTATTTGGCTGACGGGAACTTACTTGAAACAATCACAACAGGAACAAGCGATACCAGACTGGGACAACCTGCAGGATTCCGAATCACATGGAATTTTGATACTGACTTAATTCCTAGTACAGACTATTATATTTTGGTTTCTTCAGGAGCTTATCAGGATCTTGCTGGTAATGATTTTGCTGGAATAGGAGTAGGGGAGCTCGACTTCACATCAAATGCAAGACCATTAATTGAATCATTGTCACCAAATAATGGAGCATCTGATATTAGCATTAGCTCAAACCTAACATTGGACCTTGATGTAAACCTTTATACCGATGGAGATGTAAATCTTGTCATTAAGGAATATGATACGGACAATACATTTGAGTCTATTTCATTAAGCTCAATGGATGTAGGATTCGGAGCGGGATCTTTTCCTGATGGTACTATCACAGTTAATCCATCAACTGACTTATCAGAAGAAACTCAATACTACGTTGTACTGGAAGGAACAGGAACTCTTAAAAGCGAAAGTAATGCGGAATCTTTTGTAGGACTTGATGACAAAAATGATTGGACATTTACTACCGAAGTACCATTTGTAAAATCCGACCAAACAATCACCTTTGACGCTATTCCAGATAAAACATACATCGATAGTCCATTTACTCTTGGAGCAACAGCTTCTTCAGGATTGGATGTGATTTACTCTGTGGTTAGTGGTCCTATATCAATTTCTGGAAATGAGGTAACAATAGAAGGAATTGGTACAGCTACAATTGCCGCCAACCAACCGGGTGATGCCACCTATAATCCTGCTACCACTGTTGAGGTTGCTTTTGACATCAACAAGGCAGATCAAACTATATCAATTACCGAAATTGCTGATAAATATACTACTGATTCACCCTTCGATGTTGAAGCATCTACTGACAGCAATCTTGAATTGACATACGAGATATCCGGACCTGCTTCTATTTCAGGAACTACAGTTACACTAGATGGTACAACGGGAACCGTCACCGTTACCGTCAGCCAGGCAGGAAATGAATATTATAATGAAGCATCGGCAACTGAAAACTTCGAAGTAACCATTGAAAAAGAAGACCAAACTATCACATTCGCTGAGCTGGAGAACAAGACATTTGGAGATGCCGCTTTTAATTTAAGTGCAACAGCGAGTTCAGGATTAGAAGTTTCCTTTGAAGTTGTTAGTGGGCCGGTTTCAATCAACGGAACGGAAGTTACGATTACAGGAGCTGGAGAAGCATCAATAAAAGCAATTCAATCAGGTGATGATACATATAAAGCCGCTTCAGATGTTACCAGGACTTTCACAGTTAGTAAGGCAGATCAGACAATAACATTTGCAGAGTTAGAGAACAAATCCTTTGGAGATGCCTCATTTACCTTAAGCTCAACTTCAAGTTCAGGGTTAACTGTATCAATTTCAGTGGTTAGTGGGCCTGTAACTCTAGATGGGAATGAGGTTGCAATTACTGGTGCTGGTGAAGTATCTATCACTGCTAGTCAGTCAGGAAATGATGATTACAATGCTGCTGATGATGTTACAAGAACTTTTACAGTTGCCAAAGCTGATCAGACAATTACACTCACGGAGATTGAAGGTAAGACTTTTGGTGATCAGTCATTCACCCTTAGTCCATCTGCTTCTTCAGAGTTAGACGTGTCATTAACTGTTGTGAGTGGGCCTGTTACAATAGATGGTTATTCAATAACAATAACAGGAGCTGGAACTGCAATAATAGCCGCAAACCAAACTGGAGATGAAAACTATAATGCCGCTACAGAGATCACTCAAACATTTGATATCGCAAAAGCTGATCAGCAGATAACAATTGAAAGTATTGAGGACAAGCTAACTACCGATGCTGCATTTTCAGTAAATGCAAGTGTTAATACAGGCTTGGAACTCTCTTATGAAGTTAGTGGTCCTGCCAGCATTTCAGAAAGTACAATCACCTTAGATGGTACAGAAGGAACTGTGACTGTTGCAGTATCTCAAGTGGGCAATGACAATTACAACTCAGCTTCAAGTTCTATCAGTTTTAGTGTAACAGCCCCTGAAAAACTGGATCAGGCAATTACTTTTAGCACCATTGCTAACAAAACATATGGAGATGCTGCTTTCAGCTTGTCAGCATCCGCTTCTTCAGGGTTGGATATTGTTTATGCTGTAGTTGAAGGACCGATTTCAATTAGTGGCAATCAGGTTACTATTGAAGGTGTAGGAACTGCTTCAATCAAAGCGACTCAAGTAGGAAATGACCTTTACAATGCCGCAACAGAAGTAACTCAAAGTTTTGAGATCAGTAAAGCTGATCAGACTATTACTTTTAATGAAGTGGCTGACAAAGTTTTTGGTGATGCAAGTTTTGATCTGAGTGCAACTGCAACTTCTGGACTCAATGTAGAATTTGAAATTGTTGAAGGACCAATATCCATAAGCGGAACTGAAGTTACAATAACTGGAGTAGGAACAGCTCAAATAAGGGCAAACCAACCTGGTGATGAATTTTATAATGCAGCTACTGAGGTAACTCAAACATTTACAATCAACAAGGCTGATCAAACAATCACCTTTGAGACGATTGCTGATAAGACTTTTGGTGATGATTCATTTAGTTTAGTTGCAAGTTCAAATTCAGGATTAAGTGTCGAGTATTCAATAGTAGAAGGTCCTGTATCATTAAATGGATCTGAATTAACTATAACAGGAGCTGGCTCTGCTACAATTGCTGTTAATCAATCTGGAAATGACAATTTCAATGCAGCAACTGAGGTTACACAAACATTTGTTATTGCAAAAGCAGAACAGGTGATAACTATTCAGGGTATAGAGAATAAGGTTACAACTGATGAAGATTTCGAAGTAATCGCTTCTACAAGTTCAGGGCTTGAATTGAGCTACGAAATAGAGGGCCCAGCTTCGATCACCGGAAACCTTGTTTCTCTTGACGGAACATCTGGCACAGCAACCATTACGGTTTCACAAGCTGGTGATGACAACTTCAACACTGCAACAGAATCCATCAGTTTCGAAGTAATTGATGGTACTATTCTATCTTCTCGTGATATCAATGTTCAAGTGAAAGTTTATCCAAACCCAGTAATCGATTATTTAACAATTGAAAGTAACGAAAGCATTCAGGCGCAGCTTTATGACCTCAATGGAAATGTCATTCAATTAATGAATGCGGAAGATCAGAAAATAGATATGAGTAATGTCACTGTGGGTACATACATCTTACTCATTCAGCACGGAGACAATGTGGTTCAAGAAAGAATCATGAAAGTAAAATAGGGCGGCAAATAGCTTTTGCTAGATGCAAAGATGGCGGCTTCCGAATTGTGGGGTCGCCTATTTTTTTGTTCTTAGTTCATTATTTTTTGAGTTTTGAGTTTTGAGTTTTGAGTTTTGAGTTTTGAGTTTTGAAGCAAACTTGAATGATTTATCAAAGGTTTAGGATTTAGAAATTAGAATTTGGGCGTCTTGTCTTTTTTGCAATTTGAGATTTGTATTTTGTATTTTGTTATTTGACTTTTTGTTATTTGGTCAAATCATGCAAAACTGTCTCTTAAACCCAAAGCTGCATTCAATACTAGTAGTTGTTTCTCAATAAATTCTGGTGAGTCCAGTTTAGTAAATAGGGGCATCCATGATAAGCTGAAGACACCTTTTTTTCGTTTAAAAGCAATCACTATATGGTTATCATAAAATGCAAACTTCACATGTTTCTTTGTTATTCCTTTACGTCGAAATTTTTTAATTAAGTTGTTGACCTCTGTCAATCGATTGCCAGAAAACAAACGCTTTGCTAAAACGCTATTGGTGGTATGTAATATATAGCCTCTTTGTAGACCGTTGATTCTAACAACTTCACGGTTTTCCACCTCACTCAACAAGGGAAAGTTTGAACTAAAAAGTCTTTTGTTTGGAACAATCCAAATTGGGTCAGTAAACTCAAATGGTAACTCCATGTGAATGAGTACACCAGTGTAGACTGTAGATTGGGAACTATTGGATCCTGATGATGAAGATGAACCACTTGTTCTTAATACAATTTTGGAAAGTTCAATTAACTGATCATCCACTTTACCAGATACATGGTCTTTACCTTTCCACAGAGCATGACTTGGAAATATTTTCGATTGGTCTCCTAATTTCTCATCTACATGCCCCATTTGACTATAATAGAACTCTTGTCCGATCTTCTCTACAATTTTAGGAACAACCAATCCACGGAAAATAAGCTGAACACTCCTGAAGGCAAAGTATCTAATGATACCTATTCCAATTACAGTAATAATAAATATCAAAAATGCCAACCAGTCTTGAATATCCTCATTGGTTCCATTGATTAAAATAAGGGCCATTTTGGTAATTAGCCAGGTAGGGGCAATTAAGACAATGAGCGTCCCAACAATAGCAAATGGCATGTTCTTTCTACGAATTACTTCGGCATCTCTGAGGTCAGATTTCGTCTCCTCGTAGATCTCTTGATAGTTTAATAGCATTTGGTTAGATAGTCTTAGATAACGGAATTCATGAAAGTTACTAAGACTATCATTTAAGATCACACAATTCCATTTGATTTGTACTCATCTTCCAAATTCATATGCACACCCCAAAATCCTGGAGCCTCTGATTCATTAGCTATGTGTCCCAAAATATTCAGATGTGTATGCCATCCTGCAAAAACTCCAACTCTCTCGTCGAAATTCTCCGATAATTTCTCATGAGTCAATGTAAGTTTAACATTTCCATCTTCAAGGTCATCTAATTGAAACTTCACTACTCCGTTCTCCCAATTAATAACCAGAAGGGTAGGAGCCTTACATTCTTTAACAACAGCTATCGATTCATAACCATCTCCAAACTCTTTGTATTTATCAGGCGTCTCTTGTGGTGGTGTTCCCAATTGTGAATTGTTGAAAATTAATTTCATTTCACCTCCCTCACTTAAATCAGTTGGGCCACCAGCAAACCATAGTCCTCTCTTTGAGTCATCAACTAAATATTCCCAAATTCTCTCGATGGGACCAGGGAGAATTCTGACAAATTGTAAAGTGGATTTGTCAATAAGCTTTCCATATTCATTCATCGCATAGACATTTTATGATTTCAAGATTTATCTTCTTTTAGTAATATTTCCTCCAGACGATCGAGACGGGTATTCCAAAACCGTTTGTACTGATGCACCCAAATTGCAATTTCCCCAAGACTCTCAAGCCTGGCACTACAATATTGTTCTCGACCCTTTTTTTCCATTTTAACCAATCCACATTGTTCTAAAATATGGACATGTTTAGCTACAGCTGGTCTTGACATATCAAAATGATTGATTAGGTCATTGAGATTTGATTCATTCTCTGATAGTAGATCTATGATTTGTCTTCTTGTAGGATCAGCAATAGCTTGAAATACGTCTCTTCTCATAATACAAAACCGTTCGGTTTTCAATTTAATGATAAATATTACAAAACCAAACGGTTTTGTATCAAACAATTAGGAAATACTACAATTAATACTAATTGAATATGATTGTATCTATCTATTTGAAGCTAAATTCGCAGTGATGAATAAGACAGAAAAAGTACAATATGTTGTAGACAAGTTAGAAGAGCTATATCCTACAGTTCCAGTTCCTCTGGATCATTACAGTCCATATACTTTATTAGTAGCTGTTCTTCTATCTGCTCAGTGTACTGATGAAAGAGTGAATAAGATTACTCCGATACTGTTTGATTTAGCAGACAATGCTTTTGACATGGCTCAAATACCGGTAGAGCAGATCAAAGAGATAATCAGGCCTTGTGGATTAAGTCCGATGAAATCAAAGGGAATATCAGAGTTATCTAAGATTTTGGTTGAAGAATATAATGGGCAGGTACCTGAAGATATGGAAGCTTTAGAGAAACTTCCTGCTGTTGGGCATAAAACAGCATCTGTAGTGATGTCTCAAGCATTTAATGTTCCTGCTTTTCCGGTTGATACCCACATCCATAGATTAATCTACAGATGGGGTTTATCCAATGGTAAAAATGTCCAGCAAACTGAGAAAGACTGCAAGAGATTATTTGAGGAACAATTATGGAACAAGCTTCATCTTCAAATCATATTTTTCGGAAGGGAGTATTGTCCTGCCAGAGGGCATAATCCAAATGAATGTCCAATCTGTTCTGAAATTGGCAGATCTCCAATGTTTAAAGATTTTGATTTAAAACCAGCTAAGAAATAGAACTTCAAATAAGTTTTTGGGGTTTACCTTTGTGAAACAAATTGGAATTCAAGCATTTTTTAGATGAATACGATCAAGAATAGGGAAGACGTAAGTTTATTAGTACACACCTTTTACGGTAAGATAAGAAAGGATGAGCTTCTCGGTCCGATTTTCAATTATCATATAGCAGAAGAGGAATGGCCTGTTCATCTTAATAAACTCACCAATTTCTGGGAAACCAATTTGTTTGGAGTTCCAAATCCAAAAGTAAGTCCCGGACAAAAGCATATGCAGGTTGACGCTCATATGAATTATTCAATCAATGAAAATCACTTTAGACAGTGGCTAGGACTTTGGTTTGAAACAATTGATGAGTTATTTGTAGGAGATCTCGCAGACAGAGCAAAACAATCATCCTTAAGAATGGCTAATGGGCAGTTTGCTATGATTTGGAACAATAGACCTGAAGACAAAAAGCAACTACACCGTAGCGAATAGTATCCAACACCTCGTTTAACAAGATTTAACACTTCTAAAGTTTATTCATTCGTGAGTTAGGATCATTGCACCTATCTTTATCCCAATGAATCATGTCAAAACTATCTTTAGAAGATTGCTCCGAAATAAGTTGCAAACTTCTTTTATTATATCGGGTTTGCTTTTAGCAATTGCATCCTCAGTATACATTCTTGGTTGGATTTCATTTGAACAGTCATACGACAACTTCCATGACGATGATATTTATCGAGTAACTATACATTACAAAACCGATAATGGATATGATCAGCATTGGGCAAGGGTAAATGCTGATTGGGTGAATCAATTAAAGGAAGACTATCCTGAAGTAAAGAACCTCATTCGTTTTCAATCATTCCGCCCTAGAAATGTGGTCATTGGCAATGAAGCATTCAAGGAGAATTTTGCTTATTCCACTGATTCTGAAGTATTTGATGTGTTTAACTTCAAATTACTTTTAGGTGATAAAAATGCGCTGGATCAACCAAACTCGGTTGTCTTAACAGAAGAAACAGCAATCAAATATTTTGGCAACATCAACAACGCTCCAGGTCAAATTATTCAATTAGATTCCGACCCTTTAACTGCTCCATACAAAGTTACTGGCGTAATTGAAACTCCTCTTGCAAACACTCATTTGCCTATTACACTGCTGAGTAGCATCAACAGTCCTCAAGAAAGATCTGGGTGGGCTTACACATATATCGAATTAGAAAAAAAAGATCAAATTGCTCAGATTGAGCAGTCAATAAGGTCATTTATCAATAAACACAAACCGGAAAACCCAGAAGATGCAAATCTCTACTTTCAGCCAATACATGACATTTATCTCCATTCCAATTTATCAAGAGAGATTACGGCCTCAGGACAACCCAAAGTGATTAATGTATTTTACTCTGTAATTGCCTTATTATTAGTCATTGCTACTGCCAATTTCATCATATTCTTAAGCACCTCCATTCTATCAAAAACAAAGACTTATACACTTCATAAAATATTAGGAGCTGGAAATACAACTATCAGGTTGCAAATTGTATTTGAATCTCTGTTCTTGATGTTAATCGCATTAATTACAGCAATATCTATTGTTTATTTGACTAAGAGTCAGGTAGAAATACTGTTCAGCACCAGGTTCCTGATTACCACTAAGGAAGTATCAATTATTAGCAGTTTATTCCTAATTCTATCATTAGTTTCAATTAGTATTTATGTTTTAGTTTTCACAAGATTCAAAACTCAAATCAAAACAATTACGGTAAAAAGATCTGGTTCCTTTGGCGTACGTGAAGCATTACTAGGACTACAATTTGCTCTGACGTTTGGATTGATGATGGGTTTTTACTTAATCCACAATCAGCTTGAATACATGACTAAAGCGGATATTGGCATAGATAAAGATCAAGTAATTGCACTCAATGATTTTCATACGGAAGTCTCGGATCATCTTGCATCGTTTAAAACTGATATCGCAGGTATCTCTGGAGTCAAATCATCCACAGGGTTAATGCAAATGCCTTCAACCGCAATCAAGGATGAAGGTAATGTAAGTCTGGAAGGAAAGCATAACCAGGAGGATGGACCTGTGATGGATATTCAAATTGTAGACCTTGACTTCTGGAATACGCTTTCTATTGATTTTGTAGCAGGCGAAAATTTCCCACAAAGTATTACACTGCAGCCAGGATTCGATTATCCGAATGAGACTTTTGAAGATTACATCAATAATAAAGAGCAAAAGTATGTGATCAATGAAAAAGCAGCCGAGCTACTTGGGTACTCCCATCCAGAGGAAGCACTTGGTCAGAAAATTAGCTGGTATAATGGCTTTTTTGATTTGAAAATGGGCAATGTAGTAGGAGTAGTGAAAAACTACCATCAGGAAGGCTATAATGAGTCGATAGATCCAACTGTGTTTATCTATGAACCGATCCTCTACCGGAACCTTCTTATAAAAGCTGAATCCCACGATATGAGTTCAATCGTTGCTCAGATAAAAGATAAGTGGGAGAGTAGGTTTGACAAAGTCCCATTTCAATACAAGTTCCTGGATGATTCTTACGCTCAACTATACGAAAAGGAAGTGGCTACCAGGAAATTGATTTCAGCATTTACTGTAGTGGCAATTTGCATTATGGCTTTAGGTCTTGTAGGTGTTGTTTCTTTCGAACTCAGGAGAAGAGTGAAAGAATTGGCAATAAGAAAAGTACTAGGAGCTTACTTTAAAGATCTTTTGACATGGATGGCAAAACCTTACGCCGCGTTAATGGCGATTGGTGTGATTTTAACAGCTCCTGTGGCCTACTTTTTTCTACAAGACTGGTTAAGTAATTATGCTTACCGAGCTACTATAACAGGATGGGTGTTTGTTGTGCCTTTATTAATCATTGGATTTATTCTAATTTCAACTATCTGGGTTCTTGTAAGAAAATATTCTAATGTTAATCCAGTCAATTTATTGAGGGATGAGTAATTATTTGAACTTGATATAGTCAATTTCAGCTTCAAAAGAACCTTCTTGTTTATCGTAAGTCATAAATGCTAAACGAATGATTCTTTGAAGTCTGTCTTTTGAAATGTAATTGCCAGTGGGTCTTCCAATTTGATATTCTTTTAACTCATCAAGGTAAACTGAGATTTCTTTCCATTCCATGTTAGATTCTGGTAAGACTAATTTATAATTCGGGAGATACCATTGATTATAATAATTGAAATTAAGACTCAAGGATTGATTTTTACATCTGTAGCGGATTGAGACTTGTTCATAATCCGACAGATCCAGAACCATGTTTTCACTTCTCACAGAGGCAAAACCACCATTATTTTCAAAAGAAACATCTCCAGTAAATAGCAAAACATCTTCCTTGTACCTAGTATTCCCTTTTGATTTACCCCCCATGACAGTATCATTGAGGGAAAACCATGAGTTGGTCTTCTTCTCTCCAAAATCAATTGTTTTGGTATCAAGGTTTAGCGTGATCATGGCAATTAAGAATGGATATAACATACAAACATTAACCTATCATGTATGTTAATTGTTAGTTGCTATTTATATACAAGACTCAGAACGCTAAAATAGATGTTTAAATGACAAGACAGTTGATTCTAATTATCGCATTGATTTTATCCTCTTCAGCAAGTTTCAGTCAGATAGGTCTGCAATCATATAACATCGAAAGGCAATCTATCAATAGAAAGGGGATGTTAACACTAGGGTCTTGGGCAATTGTGAACATTGTTTCTAGTCCAATTTTAGCGTCTTCCTCCGAAGGTAGCGAAAAGTACTTTCATCAAATGAACGGTTATTGGAATGGGGTAAATCTCATCATTGCTGGTTTTGGATACTATGGAGCGACAAGAGATCATTCAACATACTCACTCACTAAAAGTATAAAAGCCCAAAACAATATTGAACGGGCATTAGTCTTCAATTCTGGACTTGATTTAGCCTATATAGCAAGCGGCTTGTATCTCAGGGAAAGGTCAAAAAATACATCAAAGAACGGAGATCGGCTTAAAGGATTTGGAAAATCATTGATCTTGCAAGGAGCCTTTCTATTCACCTTTGATATAACGATGTTTCTAATCCATAGCAGTCATAGTAAGAAACTCATGAGCCAAATTGATCGATTGGCATTCTCCGGTAATGGGATAAGCCTACACATGCGATTCTAGTGTTATTAAGCTGATCGACAAAACTGATTAATATCAGGAAAAAACCTGATAAAACACCATATTATCAAGATCAAAGTAGTATAGTTTGGCACCATAATGATTATGTTAGGCATTTTTTTAACCTAATAGCATATGACCCGAACCAACTTAATAGCCTGTTTGCTACTCCTTATTTCAAGTAATGTAATGGCTCAATTCACTGTGGGCACTCAAGTAAGACCCAGAGCAGAATTTAGAAACGGATTTAAAACACTAAATGGAGATGATCGTTCACCTGCCTTTTTTATAGAACAACGGGCACGATTATTTGCAGATTACAATGTTGAAAAGTATAGAGTAAGAATAAACTTCCAGGATGTAAGAGTCTGGGGAAGTACCAATCAAATCTACTCTACAGATCCCAATGTGGTAACCAATGTTTATGAAGCATGGGGGCTTTATCGCTTTTCAGATTTATGGTCAATCAAAATTGGTAGAATGGCCTGGGATTATGATAATGCACGATTTCTAGGTGACCTAAGATGGGCCGCTCAAAGCAGAAGTCATGATGGATTGGTCCTCAGTTACAATAAACAGGAAAGTGGCTTCCAACTGGATTTGGGAGGTGCTTTTAATCAAGTTGGGTTTGAACCTGCTATGTTGTCAGATACCTACTACAGTGGCGTAAACAACTACAAGACCAATCAATTCCTGTATCTCAATAAGAAAATGGATAACGGTAAGCTGTCTTTGCTAATTCACAATGATGGCAGACAAGTTGCTGCCGATTCCTCATTGGCAATGAGACAAACGTATGGAATCACAGGTACAGGAAAAATAGGAGGACTTAAAGTTGGTGGTGAAGCATACTATCAAGGCGGTAAAAATGCCAAT
Source organism: bacterium (assembly GCA_024743255.1). Taxonomy (GTDB): domain Bacteria; phylum Bacteroidota; class Bacteroidia; order Cytophagales; family Cyclobacteriaceae; genus JANSWY01. The sequence goes on from JANSWY010000002.1 coordinate 79,278, forward strand.
GACATTGATGTTAATGCATTTCTCATTTCAGGATATATACAATTGAATGCAGGTGGTACACCTTTTACCCTGGGAGTTGACTATTTATCAGGAACAGCACTTTCAGATACTGAGGACAGAGCTTTCGTGCCGTTATATGGAACTAACCACAAATTCTACGGGTATATGGACTATTTCTATGTAGGGAATGGACACGGACAAGGAGGAAATACAGCAGGTTTAATAGATGTACACCTGAAAACTAAATTTAACACAGGTGAGAAAAGTAATCTGGCTGTTAACACTCATGTCTTTCAAAGTGCAGCTGTACTCTATAATCCAACCGACTTAAGTATTGAAGAAAGCAAATACCTGGGAACAGAAGTAGATCTGGTTTATACCTTAAAAATGCATGACAATGTCAAACTAAATATTGGTTACTCTCAAATGTTTGCTGGTGAATCAATGGAACTTGTAAAGTCTACGGGCTCTTCCGATTCATTCAACAATTGGGCCTGGATGATGATAGATTTCAATCCTTCAGTGATTCTTAAAGAGCTGTAGTATAAATACTTAAACTTAGATGCCGTGAAATTAATTCAACGCTTAAAACCACCAAAACAATGGAAATCCATAGTAGTCGTTTTGCTTGGAGCAATCGTTGGATTAGGAATATATATTGCCAATCTGGCTAATGTAACTTCTTACCTCACAGATGACCCCAGAGCTTGTATCAATTGCCATGTGATGACACCTCAATACATCACCTGGAATCATAGCTCTCACCGTGAAGTTGCCACCTGTAACGATTGCCATGTTCCACACGATAATGTCTTCAAGCAATATGCTTTTAAGGCAAAAGATGGGATCTATCATGCCACAATTTATACTTTGAGAGCTGAACCTGAAGCTATCGTAATGCACGAAGCTGGCCAGGAAGCTGTACAAAATAATTGTATCAGATGCCATGTTGACCAAGTGACAGATGCAAAAACGCAATCATGGACAGCAACTCACACAAGTGATCGTCTGGACAGGACATGCTGGGAATGTCATAGAGAAACTCCGCATGGAAGAGTAAGAAGCTTATCGTCTGTAGGGTTCCATGTAGAGCCATTACCAATTCAAGAGGAACAAGAACTTTTAATACCTGATTGGCTTAAAAAAGCTACACAACCTAAATCTCCTGATAATGAATAGTAGAACAAAAAACTGGCTATTATTTGGTTCAACAGTAGCCATCGTATTGCTATTAAGCATATTGGCAAACAGCATAATTAATAGAAAAGCAGAAAGCCAATTTGCTTATCAACCTCAAGTAAAGATTGATCAAAACGAGTCACGTAATAACGTATGGGGTGAGAACTTCCCTCGTCAGTATCAATCTTTTATGCAGACTCAGGACACTTCTTTTACAAGTTACCTTAATGGCTCAAAACTTAGAGACGCTCTTGAGGAAAATCCAGAGCTAGTGGTTCTTTGGGCCGGATATGGTTTTTCTAAGGATTACAATCAACCAAGAGGTCATGCCTATGCAATTGAAGACCTGCACAACACTCTACGAACAGGTGCTCCCACAGGACCAGGAACCGGACCAATGCCTAGCACTTGCTGGTCATGTAAAAGTCCAGATGTGCCTAGACTGATGAATGAGATAGGGATTAAAGAATTCTATTCAGGGAAGTGGGCCGATAAAGGTCCTGAGGTTGTAAACCCAATTGGTTGTGCGGATTGCCATAATTCTAAGACTATGTCTTTACAAATTTCTCGTCCAGCCCTGATAGAAGCATTTCAATCAATGGGAAAGGACATAGAACAAGCAACCCATCAGGAAATGAGATCACTTGTTTGTGCACAATGTCATGTGGAATATTATTTCAATAAGAACCTCCCTGAAAAAGAGGGAGTCCCATATTTAACATTCCCATGGAAGGATGGAACGACTGTTGAAGCAATGGAAGCATATTACGATAATATGGAATTCAAAGACTGGACGCACGCTGTAAGTAAAGCGCCAATGCTTAAAGCTCAACATCCTGGTTACGAACTGTATCTTCAGGGAATCCATGCTAAACGAGGAGTTTCATGTGCTGATTGTCACATGCCTTATAAAACAGAAGGAGGACAGAAATTTACTGATCATCACATAAGATCTCCACTGGCAAATCCTGCCAACTCATGTCAGGTTTGCCATAGACAGGACAAAAGTGAGTTAATTGATAATGTCTATGAGAAACAAGCTAAAATCAAAAAGACACAAAGCGATCTTGAAGAACTAATTGTTCGAGCACATGTGGAAGCTAAAAAGGCCTGGGATTTGGGAGCTACTGAAGAACAAATGAAACCCATTCTACAGGATATCAGACATGCACAATGGAGGTGGGACTATTCTGTGGCATCACATGGTGGGTCGTTTCATGCGCCTGTTGAGGTAAGTAGAATCGTTTCTACTGCTACTGCTACTGCCCAGGAAGCAAGAATCAAATTAGCACGTCTTCTTGCCAGTTTAGGGTTCAGTGGAGAAGTTGACTATCCGGACATCAGTACAAAAGAAAAGGCTCATCAATTTATTGGGTTAGACATAGAAAAACTTGAAGCAGAAAAAGCTGTATTCAAAGAAAATATTATTCCAAAATGGTTGGAGGAAGCTAAACAGCGGGAATCAAACAAAAAAATTGAAACGGTTTCTATCAAGTAATCGATTATTCCCAAACCTGATTTCATGAAAAAGCTTGTTTCAATTCTATTTTCCAATAAGCTGACATTGGTTGCATTGTTGGCATTTGGTACAGCCATGGCAGTAGCAACCTTTATAGAAAACGATCATGGTACAGCTGCTGCCAGAAGTGTTGTTTATAATACTTGGTGGTTTGAAGTACTAATGGCAATTCTTACAATGAATTTTATTGGGAACATTATCAAATACAAACTGACAAGAAAAGGAAAGCTCGATGTTCTTCTATTTCATTTAGCTTTCATCATCATTCTTGTAGGAGCTGGTATTACGCGATATACAGGTTATGAGGGCCTGATTAGGATAAGGGAAGGGCAGGAGTCGAGTACTATGATTTCGCAAGAGCGTTACCTCAGGTTGAACGTCCAAACAAAAGAAGATAACTGGTCTACAGAAAAGGCAGTATTAGCGACAAGCCTTAAGCAACCAAAATTGAAACTTTCATTTGGGAAGAACGATTCAAAGCTTGAAATCAATGTTAAGCAATTTATTCCCGATGCTGTTCAAACTATGGTTTCAGGTGAAACTGATAATAAAATAATTGAGCTGGTAGCAGTTGTAAACAATGAGAGGCAAAGCTTTTACATTGAAAATGGAAGTAATGTATTCATCAAAGGACATGAATTCACTTACAACAACTTCAAGGGAGATGCCATCAATATTTCAGACTTATCCGGGATATTTACTATTGATTCACCGGAGGCCTTTAAATACATGGTAATGGCTACTCAGAGAGTTGGTACAACCAGGGAATCTATTGAAGACACATTGTACTTACGAACATTATATCAGTCGGATCATTTGAATTTTGTACTTAGTCAGGTTCATGAAGGTACGACTCTAGTATACCAGACCACTAAGGATAAAGAACAAGCCAAAAGTGCAGCAGATCTTCTTTTTGTAGACTTAACCACTCCACAAGAACATAAGCAAATAATCCTGGCAACAGTCGATGGTGTTTATAGTCCACTTCAAGATGTATCAGTTGGTAATTTTGATGTTGAGATTGCTTATGGACCAAAGTTGATAGAGCTTCCATTTGCTTTGCATCTTAATGATTTTCAACTGGAAAGATATCCCGGATCAGTTAGTCCATCTTCTTATACCAGTGAAATAACTGTAAAGGATGCATCTGGTGATTATCCCTATCGCATCTCAATGAATAACGTATTGGACCATCGAGGTTACCGATTCTTTCAGGCATCATATGATTTGGACGAGTTTGGGACTATCCTATCCGTCAATAGGGATTATTGGGGAACACAAGTCACTTATTTAGGCTACTTGTTGATGGGTGTTGGAATGTTACTGGCATTATTTGGAAAGAACTCAAGGTTTCAACAAGTAAATCTCAAACTAAAAAATCTAAAAACAAGTGCCGCAATGATATTATTGCTGGTTTGTTCAGTAGCCGTTGCACAATCAGAGGAATCTTCATCAAATCCAACAAGCAGGTATGTTATCAATTCCGATCATGCTAAGAAGTTCGGTCAAACAATGGTGCAGGATATGGATGGGAGAATCAAACCAATTAACACTCTTTCTTCAGAGTTTCTCCGCAAAATCACGCGAAAAACGACCTACAAAATAGAGGAGAATGGTCAGTCGTTTACAATGAACAGTGATCAGGTTTTTCTTTCAATTCATCAAAACCCTATGGCATGGAGGAATATGCCCCTTATAAAGGTCGATCAGAAAAAGGGTAGGGCTTTATTAGTAATGTTAAACCTTGAAGGGAAAACACACTTATCCTTTGTCGATCTTATCGATGATGAGGGAGGGTATAGGTTGCTCAATGCTGTTCAAGCAGTACATCTTAAGAAACCATCGGAAAGATCTGATCAGGACAATGAAATTCTGAAAGTGGATGAGCGTTTTAACATTCTATATCAGGCCTTAACCGGTAATTATCTCAAAGTATTCCCGCAACCTACAGCCAACGACCAAATGTGGTTCAATAGTGAATTTCAACAAGCGGGATTTAGTTCTGAAGATTCTGTATTTGTAAGAAATATACTTTCTGCATATTACTATGACATTATGCAGGCGCAATTGAATGGAGATTGGAGTGAAGCAAACAGTAAACTTCAATACATTCAAACATTTCAAAACACCATGGGGGCTGAAATCATCCCTGACAAGGGGAGAGTTGAAGCAGAGTTGCTTTACAACAAACTAAACATCAATAACAGACTCTTTCCAGTATTTTGGCTTCTCGGTATTTATCTGCTGGCTACAGCTCTACTTAGAGTCTTCTTTCAAACACGATCAATCAATATTAGCTATATCATTGGAGTGGCATTAACAGGAATTACTTTTTTGGCTCTTACTGGGAATATGATATTGAGATGGTACGCTGGAGGATACCCACCATGGAGCAACGGGTACGAAATGATTATTTTAGTCACCTGGGCATTGTTTCTTTTCGGATTCATATTCTACAGGAAAAGCGATTTCATCATGCCTCTAGTAGCAATATTTGGAGGAACTTTGCTTTTTGTTACCTTCTTAGATTGGCTCAACCCTGAAATAACAAATTTGGTACCGGTACTAAAGTCCTACTGGCTTAAAATTCATGTAGCAATTATTGTTAGCAGTTATGCGCCATTGGCTTTATCTGCCTTATTAGGCCTACTATGTTTGATCTTTATGATTGCAAAAAATGACAAGCTAAACAAGTCAATTAAAGAACTTACCTGTATCAATGAATTATCCATGACCATAGGATTGTACATGCTTGCGATTGGAACATTTCTTGGAGGTATTTGGGCAAATGAATCATGGGGAAGATACTGGGGTTGGGATCCAAAGGAAACCTGGGCACTTATCTCAATAATTGTATATGCCATGGTACTTCATTTTAGATTAGTGCCTGTGTTGAAAGGTAAATATCTATTTAATCTGGCTAGTGTGATTGCATTCTTCTCTATTATTATGACCTCATTTGGAGTTAATTATTATCTGTCAGGATTGCATTCTTATGCCGCTGGAGACCCACTACCAATTCCTCAATTCGTTTATTGGGTTGTCGGGCTAATAGTTATTATTGCGATTTTTGCTTACCGACGAAATTTCGAATCTTCAGTCATGCCAGGAGTTTAGATTACTTTCATCAAAACAAGTAAATAGCGGGATTATTTAGTGATTCCAATGGGAAATCCATTGAATTATGTAATTTCACATAACTTTTTGTACACAGATCAACTAAACTTCGATTAAACTAATGAGTGAGAATTCTGGAAACGGTAGTGGTAAAGTAGTTGGAATTATAATAATTATTGTTGTTGTGATTGCTGCTGGAGTAGGTGCTTGGTACTTTCTTAGTTACAAGCCAGAACAGGAAGCCAAAGAAAAAGCACGACTTGAGGCAATTGCGAAGAAAAAAGCTGAAAAAGAAAAGAAAGCAAAAGCAGCACAGAAAAAGGCCAGATATAATAAGTTAATAGAAGATGGTGATCTTGCATTTAGCCAGGAGAATTGGGAGACCGCTAATTCCCTATACTCAGATGCTTCAACTTTATACCCTAATGAGCAATATCCTAAGGATCAATTGTTGTTAGTTCAGGCCAAATTGGACGAATTATCAGGATTAGAAATCCCTAGTGAACCAGGAGTAGTGCAAACTATTTCTACCGCTACCGATAGATACTACATTATAATTTCAAGCAGCATAGATGATGACTTAGCAATGGATTATGCCAATAAGTTAGCCAGTGAAGGAAATGCTGTTAAAATCATTGAGCCATATAATGACAAGAAGTTCTATAGAGTATCGCTAGCTGATTACTCTAGTCAACAAGAAGCTGACGAAGCTGCTGGCTCATTTAGTGAGTATGGAGAAGGAGTCTGGGTATTAAAATACTAATACTCTTTAATCTCTTTTATTTGGTGTAAAATGGTCAGCTTTTCCAGATAAAGTCTTGCTATAGCTGGTTTAATCTAAATTCCTGACCACACTAACTCCCGTTTCTTTAGAATACTTTTGGCAATGGCTATATCTTTTCCCAGGGGGATAGGTATGGCCCAATTTATTGGCCGTCGTTTCTCCTGTAACAATTGCATAAGTATCTGCAGCAAAATCTTTGGAATAGTCCGTTACTAGCTACATTCTAATTTATCAATAAATTGGAAAATGACCTATTTCAGGTATTGTTGATTATAAATAGAAGCACTATATATTGCGGTATAATGTTTTAATCATGAGACAAGAGGTGAAGAACTGGTCTATTCTTCTAATAATAAAATTTTCACTTTCTTCAGTGCTGTTATTTGGTCAATCCCTTGATCAATTCAAATTTCAACCCCAAACCGGTTATTCGAATATTAATAATATCATGGATCTTTCTAAGAGTGGAAGGTGGATGGTCACAGCAGAAGGTTCTGAAATCCAAATTTGGGATGTAAGTTCAGGGATACTATTGCGAAGTACACAAATAATTCAACAGCAAATTGTTGATCTACAGTTTTCGAATGTTTCTGATGAAGTCGTATACTGTGCAACAACCGATGGTAACCTATTCAAAATCAACATTATCAAAAACAGTGTTCTCAAAGATTTCGACTTGTCAATAATAGGTACCCGATCAATTAGAATTTATAAAGAGGACAAACTAATTATTATTTCCAATTCCATTACCGAATATAATCCATTCAGACGTAATGGAGGAGTAACTTTATTCAACCCAAATAACTTGTCGTCAAATTATTTTGATGTAAACGATGGTGTGAAATTAAGTTTGATATCTCCCGACTCCACATTTCTTGTTGCTGGGTTAGATGTTAAAAGTACAGCTGGTACTCTTCAAGTTTTCAATTTAAAAACTGGTGAGAAGTTTAGACTCAATCAACTTCAAGGTGTGATGGACATGTCTGTTTCTAAACATGGTTTTTTTGTGGTGGGAACTCATGAGGGATATGTAAGGCAATGGAACCCTGGTTCTAAGTTTTTAATGAGAGAATTTAAAATTTCTGACCAAAGCGTTACAGGTGTTCACATGGAAGATAGATATCAAACAATTTACTGTATTGCGGACGGAGGAATAATAAGAAGGTACAATCGTAATGGACAATTGCTGAAGGAATTTGACATTGGAACGTCAAGGATTCAATGTTTTGCATTTGATGAAAGAAATGCAAAGCTAACTGCATCTACTAATGAATCAACTTTTGTTATTGAACTAACCAGAAATAATAATATCCAAGAGTTTGGAAAGCCTTATGATTGGGTCACTTCTTTAAAATTTGATTCCAACAACAGACTATTTTCGGTCAATGGAAATATTTCTCAAAGCAATTTTGAAATATGGAATCTTGGACGAAGCAGGTTAGAAAAAAACTTAAATAGTGTCAAAGATTTTTATGTTCATCATGATATCTATCCAGATTCATCTCTTATGGCATTTGGTGGAGCTAAAGGACCAATCATTATATTGAATTATGAAACCAACCAACAATTATATTCATTTTCTTCTGATAAGCGGATTAGTTGTATTGATATAGGCTCTAATAAAACAATTTGGATTGAAAAGAATAAAACTCCCCGTGCATTCTGGGCAAACAAATATGAGGAACACGACTCAATAAACATCTTCGATCACATAAATAACAAGTTCATCAGAAAACTTGATGCTGGGTGGGTTGATGCTGCTACAATTTCCGATGATCAAAAAATAGCAGTAGTTGCAAGCTGGACAGACCCAATAAATGGCCCTAATTCACCTAAAAATCAAGCAACTAAACTTACTATTTGGGATTTAGAAAATGGAATAAAAAAAGGTGATTTACATGAGACCAAATATGAAATTAAATCGCTGGACATTTCGCCAGATAAGAAAATAATTATTACTGGTGGCGGGGATTTTAATAATGACGAACTGATAGTTTGGTATACTGACGAAATCAGATTTGAGCACTTGGAAGGCCATAACTCGCAGGTAATTACAACAACCTTCTCGGATGACGGCTCAATATTCGCAACTGGTGAAATAGGAAGAAAGGTAATAGTTTGGGATTCCAAAACATTAAACAAAATTTTGACCATTGATAACTTGTCGGGATACCCGCGAACACTTTCAATTAGTCCAGATAATAAAATATTGGTTGTTGGGAGTAACAATGGAATAATAAAACTAATCCGATTTGACAATAACTATGAGGTTAACCTATACGGTAATAGTGAGGACCAATGGGTTATATGGGATGAAAACAATTATTTTGAATCATCAAATGATGCCACAGATATTGCAATTATGTCAAATAAAGATGGATACTACAATATTGAACAATTTTCTAGTAGACTTAATGCTCCACATTTAATTCTGAAAAAGTTAGGAATAGGTGATTCCAGTTATACAAACTTCGTTGAAAGGTTGTATAAAAAGCGGAATCAGACTAGTGAACCGTTATTGAGTTCAAATATTCCATCTGTAGTAGTTACCGAAGAAGTACTTGAAGGTCCTCAGGCTCATATGTTTTTCACTTTGAAAGACACCACATCTAACATTCAGAGTTACGCTATATATCAAAATGGCATCCAAATTCACTCAATGGATTTAGATGGTCCATATTATGAGTTGTCCTACAGTGTATCTATGATTCCTGGCACTAACATAATTGAAATTGAGGCTACTAATAAAGAGGGATATAAATCAATTAGAACTTTGAACAAATTTAAGTACGATGATAATCAAAAAACGAATTTGTATTACATTGGAATCGGTGTGTCAGAATATGAAGATGATTCAATAAAGAATCTAAGCTATTCCACCAAGGATATATGTGACCTAAGTCATGTGTTTTCAAGTTATGCTGAGAATTTCCAGAATATAGAAACGCATACATTTTTCAATAAAGAAATAACTAAAGAAAACTTTTCAGAACTTAAAAATCTGTTGACCGATTCGAGAAAAACTGATTTGTTTATTCTGGCAATGTCAGGACATGGAACTCATGTCACAAATGAAGCAACAGACTTTCATTTTCTCACTTCCGACACCAGACTAAACGGAAACATATCCCAACAGGCGATTTCCATGGATGAAATACAAGGTTTACTTTCGAGTGTGAAACCCATCAGAAAGTTATTGCTCTTAGATGCGTGTAGTTCTGGACAGCTCGATTCAACATATTTAACTAATGTACTTGAGCTTACAAATGACGGTAAAGGGGCTAGAAGTATTACTCCAATCAAGAGTACGAAATCAAACTCAATCAATGTCACGCGAAAAGACAGCTACATTTTTAATGATATTTATAGACGATCTGGTGCAGTGGTTTATTCATCTTCTATGGGTGGTCAACTATCATGGGAATATCCTGAAATTGAAAATGGGGTTTTTACTGAGGGCATTATTAACTGTCTAACAAATCGGAATATAGATACTGACGAAAATGGATCAATATCTGATGATGAGCTTCGTAAATGTGTAAATCAATTTGTAGTTTCACGCACTAAGAATCTTCAGCACCCAACAGTAGATTACGACAACATCAATAGCGATATTTTTTTTCCATTAACAACGTGGGAACCAAACGATGACTTAAACTGCGAGCAAAACTAAGGTTGCAAAGAGGTTTGCCAGAGAATAAAATCATTTTTAGTATTATCAAATCTGGAGTTTGGACTTTGAAATCCGGATGTAAGGAAGCTTACATCCATTTTAAGGAATTCACTTAACTCAGATGTAACCACCAGACCATCTCCGTTCAGATCAGCAAGATTATCATAAAATGCACTTTTTAGACTATAAGTAAAAACTCCATTCTGCCAAGTTTCATCTTCTATAGAAAACTCTAACCCTGCTGAAGAGGATATTATAGTTGAACCACTTCCTTCATAAAAATTCGAAAATAATTCTTGCATTATAATAAATGAACTTTGTTGCTTTTTTCCTTCTTTAATGGGAGTTATGCCCTTGGCACCCTTAATAGATTTTGGAATAACCGAATTAGGCAACTTTGACGAGATTTCTGATAATGTTTCTTTGTCCACTTCTCCTGAATGGCACGCGTCCAACAATACCAATTTCTGTCTCGCCCTAGAAGACGCCATAATATCCTCTATATCACTGAATGATACACCTGATTGACTTGGAAAATCAAACTTCATATCATACGGGGAAACGTAATATTCCAGGTCAACTGAATCCAAATAACCATGACCAGAATAGAAAAAAACCAAATAATCATTTACATCTGCTTTTGAAACCACATCTTTTAATGACAGGATATTTTCTCTGGTTGCTTTTTCATCTGTTAAAATTGACATGCAAATATCTGCATAACCAAATGCTTCATGAAACAGATAGCCAATGTCCCATGCATCTCTATTAGAATAAGTTAGGTTCATTTCTGATTCTTTGTAGTTAGCCACTCCAATTGAAATAAGGAACAAAGTAGGAGGCTTTGATACTTGTGACACAAAGTTTTGCTGGTATGGTAGGGAAGGTATTCCTCTTTCATCCTCAACATATACCTCGACTAAATTATCCCCAGAAGCTAAATCCACAACAAGTGTAAAGTCATCTTCTACTCTTTCTGGTAACACTTTGCCATTTACTCCAAGGATTGGAACTCCATTAACTGAAGCAAATACTTTGGCTAAATTCACCCCATTTCCATTTAACTTAAAATGAAGGTTAACTGAGTCTTTTTGCAACACCTCACAGAAATCATACTTGTTTTGCAGCACAATTTCAGGTTTATGCAAAAATGGATTTACTTCACTGGGAATGGAATTTCTGTTATTCCGTACTAATCTTTTATTGTACGCCTTCTGCAGCAACTGTACAATATTTTTATCAGCTCCCAACTTATTCAACACTTTATGGGGTTTATTGAATTGCAAGTCGAATTGATTAATCTTAAAGGGATCTTTGCCGATTTTCATGACGAGGTTTTGAAAAGCCCCCTTACTTGCCATATAATTCAGACTGTCATTTATCAAAATGAAGTCATCTCCAAAATTGAACCATTTGAGCAAGTTTCTGCCGTTCATTATATTCCATAAATAAATAGATCCATCACTACACATCGAAGTAACTATACTATCATTTAAAGGAACAACACTCTCTATTTGTGTGTGATGATTCAGTTCTCTTCTAAACTTAAAAGAATCATTAGAATCCCATATTTTTATTGTAGTGCTATAAGTTTTGCCAATCAAATGTGAACTGGAATTATTGAATAAGGTGTACTCAATGTCTTCAGAATTTGAAAGCTCATGCTTTTCATTCAGGTTAGATAAATTATATGCAATAACAGCTGATTCTTCATTGAAAGTGGTACTATTCATGGAACGAAGAGTATTGGTTTGGGTTTCTACCAACCAATTATCTAAAGGGTTGAATCTTAGAAAACTTCGATCATACTTTTTCCTAAATTGGACTGTGTCCAGTGTTTCTAGATTTGTAATTACTGTGACCGTGTCATTACCTAAACCTAAGCATTCGTATAAAAACGTAGAACCAGGAGAAACATTTGCAAACTTTAGTCTGCCGGTAAGTTTACTTTCAACTTTATACTGTAGCTCTCCATTTTGTAAATTGTAGATCTCATAAGTTCTCCCATTTAAAACTATTATATGTTTCCAATTGTGTGAAAGCCAGAAATCATCCTTCTTCTTTATCCGAGTCTGTAGTACTATCGAGGGTTTGGTCTCATAAACCTCAATAAAATTCTTGTTGTGCAAAATCAATCTGTCTGATGAAGGGGTAAAATGTCTAAACATTCCAAACAGTGTGGTATCCCTTTCAAAGTTATCAAAGGAAAACCCGGGCCCATCGCTTCGATAAAAGTTAATGGAATCATATCGAAATTGGTGAAATTCAGCAAACAGGGTTCCATCTGTATTATGTCTGGCTCTTTTCCTTGGATCATTCCTAAAGTTAGCACTAGTAGCAAGTATTGGCTCTAAAGATATATCTTGGAATGGGCTAAAAGAAGGGCTTATTTGTGAATAAGACAATTTCAATACTCCTGTAATTTCTAAAAGGTCAGGCACAACCTCATCATTTATGAAAGAAGCTATGGACGGTTTTACATTCCCATCCCAGAATCCAAATATCCTTTCCAGCTCACCACACTCTGGTTTCCAAATTTGAATACTATGTTCCGGTCCTGGACAAATGACTGACTTTGAATCGGAATTAAAATATATGTCATTTTTTAACGGACCCAGGCCACCAATCATTCTGGGCAGGGGAGCCTCGAACACCTTCTGACCATTCAACACGTCGTGAAATTCAATCGCCCTACTTTCTTTTTTTATTGCCAGAAACCTACCATCTGGAGATAATTCATACTTAGAAAAGCTCGACTCAATGAAACTATAGATTGACCTTCCACTTTCCACTTCCCAAATCATAATCTCATTTGTCCTTGAATTAACCGCGGCTATTGTATCAATGTTGCCAGTAGTTCGATATCTGGCAAAAATGCTGTCTCCCAAAACCATGCTGCTTCCTGAGACATTTACAATTGTCGTTTTTCCTCCAATATGACACAACAGTCTTTTTCCATTATTTGAAATAGCGATTATCGCATCAACCTTAAAAGATTCAATCTTTCTATCAATTCCTTCGCCCTCTAATTGAATCATTGAATCACTGAGAATTGCTTGGTATTTGTAATTTTGACTAAATACAATTTCCCTTTTGTCAACCGTCCCTATTGCTTTCCAAGTGTCTTTATTCCAGCGAAAAGTGATGTTTTGTTGTCCCTCTCTTAACTGCAATACAAATTGATCTTCAAAAAAACCAAAGCTTCTTATTTCTGTAATTGCACTTGTGATAAGTCCTCCAACGGAAAGACTTTTATAGATTGTCCAGCTATTTGTCTCCCATACATTGATTACACCTCCTTGGTCCAACGCGACTAAAAAATCATCATTGGGGCTAAAACTAATAGCTAGAACTCCAAAATCTCCATTTTCCAAATCTTCAATTTTCAATCCCGTTTCATATTCCCATATTTTTATGGTCCTATCCCATGAAGCACTTGCCAAATACTTATTGTCTTTTGATAGAGTGAATGAATTAATTGAAGAACTGTGACTTTGCTGGGGAATAAATGAAATATCTGAAAAAGAATTGTCTTCATTCCCAATAATTACATCAGCCTGACAACTAATAAGAACTGAAATTAACAGCGATAGAATTAAGAAAAAGCTTATTTTCACGCCTTTACTTTTTAACTTCAATCACTTTGTTAATAACCTTCCAACCTTTTACATCATGACTTCCTTTTTTGACAGGGGTTATACTTTTTGTGTTTTCTCCGTCACAATCTGATGCCAAATAATTAAGGTTGAAATCTCCATTCACAGAAAAAATGAACTTGAGGACTTCTTTATTTCTATCTACGCCACCTGTGATTCCAGCTGTAGCAGAAAGAGTTATAATTCCACCAGCTGGAATTTGATCTGTCCCATCCTGAAAATCTGTTAAACAAAACCTATTAATCCTAGGTACATCAATGATATCCAATACGTGAAGAAACACAGCCTCATTGCCATTGTTTCTAATATCAATCTCAATGGTATCACCTTCTGCAAAAACATGATCAATGTTTTTCGCAAGATCCAAAATGCCTTTTGTACCTTTTGGAGTCGTATTTTTCCTAATAGTAACTTCTACATCAAGGTCTGATTTAGGGTTATTAATCTGAATCGCTGAGAACCAATTCGCCCAGGACTCAATGTATTCATTCATTTCACCTGAACTTACATCAGTGTTAAAAACTTTTTTCGGTGTTCTAAGGTCGTAACCCAAAAAACAATTTACACCAGAAGAAGAAGCCTCTAAAATGAGATCTGAATTAGATTTAACCGAACTGATTTCAAGAAAATCAAGAGAAGAAAACCCATTTAAAATATTCGATAATCCAGACCAATTTCCATCCAGGAAAACTTTTACTTTTAAATCGCCATAGCTATGACGACTCTCAATAGCTAATGAATTGATTTTGGAAATACTATGATTCCCAACTACCTCAGCTTCTGAAGTAGAAGAGAATACTTTAGTTATTCTAATTTTTCCTATTGGCACTTTGGAATTCGACCTCAAATCTGTACCTGGTTGATAGACTTCAAACTCTGAACCTACAGTTGTTCCTAAAACCTCACCTACATTTAACTCGAATTTTCCGTTATCTATTTTCGTGATTTTAGCATGAGGAACAGGAGTGAGGTCCTTTACACCAAAAACCGCTTTATTTGTTTCAGTACCAAATAGCTCTGGATATTGAAGAGGATATCTACTTTTAATATGAGTCCTCACATTACCCATAATGTCATCATATGAAAGCGTCTCACCATTTCTATTAAGTTCTTCTACTAAAAAATAGGTTAACGCACCTTGAGGTCTTCCATTTGGAGCGACACCCATTTCATAAGAGAATTGATTTGCTTTGCACCCAGCTATAAAAGCAAACTGAGCCATTTCGTTTCTTAAATTGTTCGTGCCTACAGCGAATGTTTCAATATTTTCGAATCTTCTTGGTTTGGCTTGGATATTTTTTACAACCTCTAACGATTTAGATGCACCTGCAGAATTGCATGCATCCAAAATGAATGTGACATTATCAGTTTTCCTTGATAATTGAATTAGCAATCCATTGATTTCATCATCTAGAATTCCTCTAAACGGCTTATTTGGGCTATCTTCAAAATCGTGAGCAACTAATATTTCTTCAAGATTGTCTATCTCATTTGAACCGTTTTTATCCAGGTTCTTTATTTGCGCGCCATGCCCACTATAATAAAAGACTACAATATCACCTTTCTTAGTGTTTTTTAATAAATGGTTTTGGAATGAATCCAGAATTCCGGCCCTGGTCGCTTGATCATCAAATAGCGTTTTAATGTTCCCTTCTGGGAATCCAAATTTTGACTTTAATAATTCCTTCATCAATTCAACATCGTTAACACAACCTTTGAGGTTCTTGGCTAATTCATACTTGTTGATTCCAACAAGAAGAGCAATCTTATTTACTCCAGCTGAATTATTTATTGAAGGAGAGCCTGATTGTTGTCTGTTTTCTGAATTATTTGTTGTGTCCTTACTTGTATTGCTTGAACTACTGTTGCCGGAATTTTGATTTATACTTGGAGTTTTTGGGCTATTGCACATTAAAAAAAATGCTGCAATAACCAGACATAGTGCAGATTTCATTTGAATTGGTGATTGTGTGTCGTAATTAGTTATCTTAAATTATTCAGTTATGTGAAATATAATCAAATTTTCTATATTACGGATACCAACTAATTAACTTAAACTATTACCAATGAAATTCTCGAAAATCACATCGTTACTGTTTTCTACTATTATTCTTTTCTATCTATCATCTTGTGACACTACTCCAAAATATGAATTTGAGGACATAGAATCCACTGAAGATGATTGGGCTTGGCAAACACAGGTAAGAATAGACAAGTCAGGTTTGCCAGATACTGTTTCGACCAAACTTTTTAAGGGTGAAACATGGAAAGAGTGGAGAAAAACATTTAAAGATTGTATGGAGTCTGACTGGATAAGAAGTCCATACTATTTTGGACCAACAAGTACTGTCTCTCTTGGAAGTATCACTTCCAAAAATAAAAAGCAACTATTATGGACGGCAGAAAGTGTATTTAGTGCAGATGAGATTGCTAGAATGACTAATGTAGGCTCACCAGCTAGCTGTAATATCAAGAGATCTATCGAATTAGATCTTGAAACTACTTTAGAAGGGGAGATCAAAGACAAAGGAAATGCTAATATTAGGTTTGCCTTGCAGAATGCAAAATCCACTACTACTACAATTGATGGTTTTCAGGTAGACAATCTAATTGAAGGTGTTCTAAAACAGATCCTTAAAGACGCAGAACCAGGCTCAAACAAAGAAGCTTACAGAAATGAGATAATCCAGGGTAACAACGTTTTATTAAACAGAATTATTAAAGTAAGCGGATTCACAACTGAAATTGAATTAAACAACGATATAAGCTCTGCATTGGAAGCAGAATTAGCAGATAATCCTTCGTTTGATGTAGGAGACGCGGGCCTTAAAGTGACGTTTAGCAAGAAAAATAACACAACAATATCCGTAAAGTCAATAGGAGATTTTGTGGTGTTTGGAAAATTCGTAAAGGGTAGAAGGTTATAAATTCTACAATTGACATTTGATAAAGGTGAGTCTATCAGAAATGGACTCACCTTTTTTCGTTATTGGCTGATTATCTTAAGATTATATACAAAAAAAGCTCTTTAAATTGAAATATACCCAGAAGTAGGTATTGATAAATATGGTTCTCTACGCTTACTTGGCGTTTAGATGATTATCAAATTCAAAAATATTGAGATTGTACTATTTCTAACCATACTTCTGACGGGTTGCTATTTCGATAATGAAGCTATAAAACTAGAGGTGAGCTATGATGAATTAGTTATCAATCATCCGGGTGTCGCTTCTTTTGCAGTTAGAGACTACAAGATTGAAGCAAATAAGGATACACTAGTCGTGACAAACACTTCTTCATCTGCACTCACTGGCATAGACTTACTGTTATATTCTTATTCAGAGTCTCTGAGATTTTCAAATTTAGATTTGCAATCATTTCACCAGATTTCCAATAATATAGAAATTGGTGCCTCACAAACCGTACCTCTATCCAAAAACTTACTCAGAACACCAGAACCTGATAACATCAATATCGTTGTTCTGAATCTTAATAAAAGCACTAGTGGTGGGATATACGCCGGAAACGGAAGGCTATTTAATGCCGATTCTTCAATATTCGAAAGTGTCAATCTATATGGGACACTGGATTACCTAAATAATCTACAACTTTTATTCTCTGAAAGTAGCTACCTATCAATACTGGATGTTGATTTGATTGCGACTGATTCAGTAAATGGCAATGGGATTAACAATACTGGAGATTCAAATTGGAAGATACTAGATCCAATCACAAAGAATGCAACAGGAATATCAGGGGTCCTAAATCTAATTCCTATTAATCCTGCTATAGATACTACTTTCACATTTAATTTTAGCATTACTAAACAGTGAAAATACTATTAAACCATATCGCATTAGTAGTTTGTGTGATGGCCTCAAGTACCTTGATAGCACAAAAAAGAACTTACCCAGTTCAACTTCCATCATTTTCGTTTTTTAATGAAAATTATAAAATCTCAGCTGAACTAACAGGATATGATGAGTACAAAATAAAGATTGAAAAAGAAGGAGCCACATCTCCTGAAGAATTCACTCTGACCCCATTGACAGCTGAGAAGTTTCAGGAAATTGTGGTAAAACGTTTTAATAATCTTCATGGGACTGCATTGTCAAAAGATGAAAATGACAAGTTGATTTTGGAAATAAATCAACTTTTTTATGCGTTTCGCGCGGCAGATATCGCTATCAATAATTTGGATGATACCCCCGATGTTGTTGATATAGACTTTAGTTCCGAATTATACATTTCAAAGAACATACAAGACATCAATAGAAGAGTTAAAGACTATATAAAAACTATTAAGAAGTATAAGCAAGCTCAGATCAATGTAGATGGCCTAACAAGCAGTATTGATTCTCTACAAAACATCTATTTAGGTAATAACAACGACGATCTAACTAAAAGAAAAGAATACTTAAAAGGACTTAAGGAAATAATTATCAAGAGGACAAATTCAAAACCAAATTTGGTTAACAAAGACATTGATAAAATCCTTATTGAAATTGAGAAGTTAGAAACTGAATTAAGTAAAGATGAATTCGATCTTGAGAAGGAAACTACTAAAATTTTGAAATTAGTAGAGGGAATAAACACAACTTCGGCTGTTATCGAAAGATACCAATTCTTAAAAGATTGGTCTCACAATTCTGGTAAATTCATTTATCGTGGAAGGAGTCTTAATAGAAGAAGAGCAAAAAAGCTCCTAAAAAAACAAATAATTGAAAGCACTTATAGTGAAACAAAAGAAGCGTATCTCGATAAAAAGCAAAAATATGAAACCGTAAAAAGTCTGCAGTCAAAAATTGTTGAGATGGAAGGACAGGATCGCCAAAACATAAAAGATCAGGTTGCGGCAAAAGCAAGCATAAGTAAATTAAGATCTTCGGCCAACAAAAAAAAATTGTCGATTAATCAATATTATGCATTTCTATCTAATCTGAGTAGTGTTTTACTCCAGGATAATCAGGGTCCATTTGAAACTTTCTTAAGAACTGTTAGGGAATCAACAGATAATAACATCAATGAAGACTTCTTTCCAAATGAGGCACAATTGATCGAATGGGCAGGATTATCGGCTAAGATAAGTTCCCTGAACCCTTCATTAAATATCTCTAGAGATAGTCTGACGAGTCTCACATCTAAACAAATTGATAGCATCTATAATAACAGAAGCGATCAAACAGATTTAAATAGTTTGCTCGCAATTGCTGTGAACAAAAAGCATTTTGGATATTCATATAGTATTGACTCAATCAGCCAAATGATACAAGCAGTTGCTAATAATTACAAATTTCTAATAGAGAATACAAAAAGTATTACCGACCTTGAGCAAGAGATAAAAAATTATGAAAAGCTAATATCAAGTAACAAGGAAACATACGACCAAATTGCATCAGAGCTTAATATTCCCCTTGATAAAAAGTCAGTTACTAAATCAGTAGAAGAGGCTAAAGCATTACTGTTGGATTCAAAAAGAGATTTGCCTCAAATCAATTTGAAAATAAAGGAAATCGAAATGGAGTTCAATAATGGCTTCATTGAAAATATGCATGTTATCGGAATAATGGACATAAACGGAACTGAACCAAGCGAAAACGATAGCACAAGTGAGGACCCAATTCGGATTAAGCTGGAAAACTACAATCCTATCGGTTTTTCAAGAAAGTATGATTTCAATAGATTCAACAAAATATTCTTATTTGGATCAGCTACAATATCAGGTGAAATACTGGAATATAAACTACGCCTTTCAGATCTCTTTCCATTAATAAACGAAACATTTGCTGTTGACAGAAGGGATTATAGCCCTAAGAATGGAGTTACCAAAATAGTAGTAGACCCCACCAAAGAAAAACTTTCGCTTTCATTAACTAAAGAAAAAACTTCGAGGCTTTTTGAAGCGAGAGTCTATAGTGATTTTATTGGATTTGATCAGGATAACCCCAATGGTTTGATTCAAACCGAAATCAGCAAAAATTTACCGATTATAACGAGGAGGCATTATTGGACTGCAGTAAAAGTCAACTGGGGGTTTCTAAATTTTGTGGAACCCTTTGTAATACTTTCTAAATTGGAGGAAAGCAATAAAAACCTGGGCATATCAAACTTAAATCGCTTCATAAGTGGTGATTACGAACCTATTAAGTATGCCCGAACTCTTGATTTGAAACAAAGAGAATCCTTCAGTACCGGTTTCTTGATTAATGCAGTAACATTGGACGTACCTTTGTGGAAGTCAACTGTTGAGCTTAGCTCCTTCTTTTCCTATGGTATCACACCTGCGCAAGACAGCATAAGAACTTTTGTTAATAATGAGGTAGTTACCAGTGATAACTTGCAAGAGTTTAGAGTTGATACTTATTCCGCTGGACCTGAAGTCAACTGGATTATAAAAACAGACGAAAGGTACAGATTTCATGTTACCTACAGACACAATTTATTTTGGGCAAGAAACAATGACTTCATACAGGTTGCAGAGCTTAATAGATTTGAAGAGAACAGGGATAAAGGTAATAACCGCCATCAATTCAACTCAGTTGAGTTAGGTGCGACACTGAAGACATCTGAAACTTCCTCTGGAAGACTATTTTTCAGATATCGGTACAATTGGCAACAAGACTTCTGGAGAACCGGGTTTAATCAAGTACAGGTTGGGTATTCTTTTTACATATTGGGAAGAAATGAACAAAGTACACCGCAATCCTCAGACAGCAAATAAACTTATCGATTAACTACTTCAGAAGTTCAAAACAGTATTTCAGAAAGTTAGATTCACTCACTATTATTTTTTCCTTACTATTGCTTTTCGGAAATCTAATATTGAATGCCTTCAATGAAACAATTGTTAGGAACACTTCTAATTGCATTCGTTGCAACAGCTACTTTTGCTCAACCTCCAAAACGAGATGAGTTATTTGGCAAACTTCGATCTATCGATGGTAATGACAGCAGCAAAGCACAGATTCTAAATACAATCGCAAGAACTTATGTTCGAGAGCATAAGGATTCAGCTATCATCTATTTTCATTCTGCAATCAAACTCGCAAATCAGCAAGACGCTCATCTATTGGAGGTTAATACACTTAGTTTCCTTAGCATGACCCATGCACTTTATGGTCAATATGACTCGGCTATTTATCACCTTAAAAACGCCAAAAATATAAGCCAGAACCACAATTTGGATTCAGCCTTGCATCAGGTATATTTCGGTTTAGGCAATGTGGTTGAAAGTACTGGTGACTTAACAACAGCACTAGAAAATTATATCAAAGCTTTAAAGTACTTTGACTCTAATAAAATGTATAAAAGCGCTACCAGGGCAAAAGCCAATATGGCCTATATCTATATGAAAACTAATGACCTGGATAAAGCTTATCAACTTACTATAGAAAGCAATTCATTCTATCAGGAAGTTGGAGCCACACGTCAATTGATGAATGGTTACTCAAGGCTAGGCACCATATTTTCATTACAAAGCAGATTTGACAGCAGTATATATTATGCAAATAAGGCATTAGACATTGCAATATCCATGAAGGATAAGCTTACTGTAAATACACTAACCATGAATTTGGCAAATGCCCAATTCAAATCTAAAGATTACAAATCCTCTGCAGAAAATTATGAGCAAGTAGTGCCATATCTAGAAAATGAAGCTAAAAACCCAGGTGATCTATTGAATATTTACTCGAGCCTTATGGTATGTAAAATGATTGCTGGAACTAACAAAGAATCATACTATTATGCCGAAAAAGCAAACGAGATATTACCGGAGGTAACTAAATATATTGATCGCATGGGCCTTTATAAAAATTTGTTCATGAGAGATTCAATTAGAGGAGATTTAAATGGAGCCATTTCAAATTATCAACAATACATTCAATTGAAAGATAGCCTTTTTAATGAAGAGAAATCCAATCAGATTACTTTAATGGAAACCAGGTTCAAAACAGAAAAGGTAGAAGCGGAAAAGACATTAGCAGAAAACAGAGCCGAACTAGCCGAATCAGAGAGTCAAAGAAACATGTTCCTTTTTACAGGAGCCTTGACTATTTCCATCTTGATTGTGTTAGTCGCTATTTTCTACAACAGTAAACTTAAGCAGACCAAAAGGGCAGAAATCGCCATGATAGAGCTTAAATCTTCGCAGAAACAACTGGCATTAGAAAAGCAATATCGAGATAGTGAGCTCAAGGCGCTAAAGGCTCAAATGAATCCTCACTTTATATTCAATGTGCTTAATTCAATTCAGGAGTTTATTATAATGAACCAAAAGGAACTTGCCAGCGACTATTTAGCAACTTTTGCAGATCTGATTCGGAGCTATCTTCATTTTAGTAACAAAGGGTACATTTCATTAGAAGAGGAAGCAGAAACGCTGGAAAAATATCTTGAGCTTGAGGCCCTTCGTTTTGGAGATGGGTTTAGCTATTCAATTAATATTAATGATGAATTGCCTTCTGAAGATTATAGAATCCCCACCATGATCATTCAGCCATATGTTGAAAATGCGATCAAGCATGGTCTATTCGGCAAAAAAGGAGATCGAACTCTTACTGTTGATTTCACCATGACTGAAAGTGGCGATTTGAACTGCTTAGTTACAGATAATGGCATTGGGAGGGAAGCGGCACAAAAAATAAAAGAATCTAAAAGCAGCTATCACAAATCATTTGCAATGGAGGCTACTGCCACCAGGCTAGAATTATTCAATCAAAGATCATTGAAAAAGATTGATGTGGAAATAATTGATTTAATTGATGTTGATGGCAATGCAAATGGAACACAGGTCAATCTTATAATCCCTTCTCAATCATAACTTATGAAAGCAATAATCATAGACGATGAAGAAAAAGCCAGAAACTTATTAAGGGTTTTGATTCAGGAAAACTGCAAAAAAATTACTGAAATCCATGAAGCTGACAGGCTTTTGAAAGGAGTGGAATTAATTAAAGCACACCAACCACAAATTGTGTTTTTAGATATTGAGATGCCTGGAAACTCAGGTTTAGAAATACTGGATTACATCAATAAGGATGACTACAATTTCGAAATTATATTTACCACTGCCTACAGCGAATATGCAATTAAAGCCATTCAACTATCTGCAATAGACTACTTGCTGAAACCAATTAGAGGATCTAAAGTCAAAGACGCTGTTGATAAGGCATTAGGAATGATCGGAAAATCAAAAATCAATCAGCGTCTTGATGAATTACGAGGTGTACTAAAATCAAATGAATTCAAGAAAATTGGTCTTCCTGTTAATGATGGAATTGAGTTCGTAGCTTTTAAAGATATCATTATGCTGGAAGCTGATGGGATGTACACAAAAATTGATACAGTGGATCGACAAATACTTATTAGTAAACCGCTTAAGCATTTTGATGAATTGCTGGGAAGCATAAAAACATTTTATCGACCTCATAGATCATATCTGGTTAATCTTCTACATATTAAAAAGTACGTAAAATCTGATGGCGGCTATATTCTGATGGATAATGACCGATCTGTATCGTTATCTAAGGATCGAACCGAAGAATTTATAACATTGATGCAAGAGCTGTAAATTCTGTTTAGAAGATCATCAGGATGCTTTAAAAACTGAAAATGGCATTTCAGAAATTGGCCTGGAAATAAGCTTCAATGCGCCGGTAGTTTTGGTTAAAATGTTATTAAACGAAACTACAATGAAGCTAAAATTCACACTTTTCTTCTTACTACTTGTAATGGTGGGTGTAGCTCACGCTCAAATTCCAATTACAGAATATTTTTTCACAGATGGTTCATTAGATGATCATAGAAATGACACGAACGCACTTGTTCAAACTGGCACTTCAATGACTATTGTAAGCGATCGTGACAGTTACTCAAATCAAGCTGTAACACTCAATGGTGATGTCCTGCAATCAGTAAGTGCAACCAAAAGATCAAACTACTCTGTTTCTTTTTGGATGAATACAAGTACTGATGATTCTATAGATCGGTATATTGTTGATCAATATGGTTCTATTGGATACAGATTCCGGCTGCAGGATGGAGATCTTAAAGTCTATGGTAGATATATCTATGTCAATGATCAGGTGCGATATTCTCAAGGAACCAACCTAACTAAAACTGATATAGCGGATGGACAATGGCACCATGTTGTACTTACAATGCAGGTTTCATTTAATGCCACCCTTAATGGAAAACAACCAAAAGTATTTTACCGACTTTACGTCGATAATGTATTGATCCAAACTACTGATCCAATAGTTGGTACTGTCGAATATGGAACAAACGAATATAGAATAATTGATGCCACGCCAGTGTCCATTGGGTCATCCCAGGACATGTCTGCAGACAATTATACGGACCAAATTGATGACGTTCGTTTATACGCAAAAACTTTATCAGCTGCAGAAATTGAGACTATTTATGATCAAAGAACAGCACCACTTAAAATTTATGTAAATGGCTCAGCAACAGGCACAAATGATGGCACATCCTGGACTAATGCTTATACAGAAATGGTTACAGCTACAGATAGCGCAACCGCAGTAGGAGATGAAATTTGGGTTGCCGCAGGAACTTATAAACCAGATGTATCTAACAGAACTAAAGCATTTGTAGTAAATGAAGGTGTCTCGATTTATGGAGGTTTTTCAGGAACAGAATCTGCTCTGGATTCAAGGGATTGGATTACTAATCAAACTATTCTTTCAGGTGATTTATCGGGAAATGATGATAGCGACATTAGCTATAATAATGCTTTAAGGTCAGATAATAGCTATCGAGTAGTACATGTTACTGGAAGTGGTGTAACTATTGATGGAATAACTGTTTCTTCTGGGCAAGCCAACAATACAAATAACAACTTGTACAATCGTGGTGGCTTACTTTACAAAGAGAATTATACAACAAGCATAACCTTAAGAAATTCCAAATTTCAAAACGGTGTATCCAACAGGGAAGGAGCATTGTTTTTACCAATTGGAAATGATGAGAGTACGGTAGAAATAACGAATTGTGTTATAAGTAACAATTTTGGAAGGTACTCTGCTGGTGTAGGCATGACTAACACTTCAGGTGGTGAAGTTGATGCGAAAATTTACAATTCACTCTTCTTTGGAAATGTTGCGGGTGATATCAGCAGTGGAGATGGATTTGCAGGTAGCAGTATAGGTGCTTTTGCAAATGACGGAACAGTAAATCTGGAAGTCATCAATTGTACCTTTACAGCAAACGAAGATCTAGGTACATCAGCTTCAATAGATGAAGGTACAATTTTACTTCGAAGATTGAATAATAACAGTACGGCCACTTTAAATGTCATTTTTCACAACAACATTTTTCATAACAATCTTACAGATGGAGGAGCAGTAAATACGCAACAAGTGGGGCTATTTAACAGAGCATCCAACTTAATAAATCAGATTACGGCTACTCATAACATTATCAATCAGGACTTGTCTTCTAAAGCAAGCTCAAGTACAATATCTAATAACATAGATCAAGATCCTTTATTTACAGATGCTTCAAATAATGACTACACTCTACAAGCTTCATCCCCGGCAGTTGATGCAGGAGATAATGGCCAGGTTCCGGCAACACTATTATCTGACTTAGCAAGGAGTAATAGAACTCATAATAGCACTGTTGATTTAGGAGTATATGAGTATGGCTCAACACCTAGAAACTTTGTGCCTCCATCAGCAATCACACAAGATATTACGGTTGAACTGGACGCTTCAGGAGATGTGACTATTACACCTTCTCAAATCAATAATGGTTCATCAGATGATGATACACCAACAAATGATCTTCAACTAGCGCTTGATATAACATCATTTTCGTGTGATGATCTTGGAAATCAAACTGTAGCACTATCAGTAACCGATAATAGTGGAAATACCAGCACTGCCACAGCAACTGTTACGGTTGAAGACAATTTGGCACCAGATGCTATTTCCCAGGATTTCACTGCACAGCTGGATGCTGATGGAAATGTGTCTATCACAGCTACTGATTTGGATAATGGCTCTTCGGATAACTGTACCGCGCAAGAAGATTTAGCATTGTCCTTAGATTTAACAAGTTTCACGTGTTCAGACTTAGGGACTCATTCAGTAACACTGACTGTTGAGGACGAATCAGGAAACCAATCCACAAGTACTTCTACGGTTACAGTTATTGACAATACAGCGCCATCTGTATCTGCCCAGAATGTAGCTCTTGTATTAGATGCTTCTGGTAACGCTACATTATCAACTTCCCAGGTTAGTACTGGAACTTCAGACAATTGTACCAGCTCAGGAGACATTACATTAAGTTTGAATAAAACAACCTTTACTTGCAGTGACATAGGAAATACTATCGTAACGCTTACAGCAGAAGACGCATCAGGAAATCAAGGTACAGCAACAGCAACGATCACAGTATCGGAACAGGTAGCACCTGCTGCTGTTGCTCAGGACATTACTGTTCAATTAGGCAGTAATGGACTTGTTTCTGTTGACCCTGAAGATGTTAACAATGGTTCCTCCGATAATTGTACAAGTGCTACAGACCTTATTTTTACCCTTAATGAATCCAGCTTTGATTGCTCTGATATTGGATCTCACTCAGTAATACTCACTGTAGAAGACGAATCAGGAAACCAATCATCAGCTACTGCAACTGTGACAGTAGAAGATCAATCTGCACCGTCATTGCTATTCAAAGGAGGTGCGCAAATCGCTTTGGATGCCAATGGGTTAGCAACTCTTTCTTCAAGTGATGTTATTTCTAGCACCACAGATAATTGCACTGACGGGGGAGACATAATAATCACTTTAGCTAAAACTTCATTTGATTGTTCTAACCTTGGTAGCAATACAGTGAATGTTACTGTTGAAGATGCATCAGGTAATAAGGAAAGTGCAGATGCTACAATTACAGTAGTAGATCAAATTGCTCCAACTATCAATATTAAAGATGCAACAATTCAATTAGATGCAAATGGAAGTGCTACTTTATCATTTCAGGATTTAGATAATGGATCCATTGATAATTGTACAGCAGATACAGGTTTAATCACAAGCCTGGACAAAACAAGCTTTACATGTGGTGATATCGGTTCTCATACGGTAACAGTTACAATAGAAGATGCTAGCAGTAATCAATCAACTGCCACAGCTACAGTTACGGTAGAGGATGGTGTATCTCCTACAGTTATTACACAGGATATTTCAGTAGAGCTTGGAGATGATGGAACCGCAACCATAACTGCGGACCAAATTGATAATGGATCAACAGACAATTGCACTTCTGCAACTGACTTAATTCTCTCATTAGATATCAGTGCTTTCACATCATCCCATGTTGGAACCAACACCGTGACATTAACAGTTCAGGATGCCAGTGGTAATAAAGGGACAGGGAGTGCAACAGTGACTGTTATTGAAAGAGAAGAGCAGGTCATTACATTCAATACATTGGCAGATAAGTCTTACGGAGATTCAGACTTTTCCCTTTCTGCAACATCTGACTCTGGACTTCCGGTTTCCTACAGTATTCTTAGTGGTCCAGCATCAATCAATAACAATTCGGTAACTATCACAGGAGTGGGAGTCGTAACAATTGAAGCTTCACAACCTGGAGATTCTGAATATAAACCAGCGACAAGCGTGCAACAGACATTCACAATAAATCAGGCTATATTGACGGTAACTGCGATAAATCATACCATTACATATGGAGATAACATTCCTCCATTGGGATATACTTACAGCGGATTTGTATATAACGAAAGTGAAACGGCAATCACGAATCACCCAACAATCAGTACAAGTGCAACCGCAACAAGTGATGCTGGTTCATACGATATCCTATTAACTGGAGGGTCAGCAGAACATTATGAATTCGACTTGATTAATGGGACGATTACTATCAATAAAGCTGATCAGACTATTTCAATTCAGTCCATAGATGACCAGGATATAGCGGATACGAATACGGTGGAAGTGATTGCAAGTACCTCTTCCGGACTAGACCTTTCATTAACCATTAGTGGTCCGGCTACAATAAGCGGTACGACAGTAACATTAACTGGAATAGGAGAAGTAACAATCACAGCAACCCAAAGTGGAAACATTAACTTCAATGAAGCACAGGAAGTCAGTACTAGCTTTGATGTAACTGATTCCAGTGATCCATGTGTAGATTTTAGCTTAGTTGTGGAAGCAACATCAGACGCTGTATTGGGCAATGATGGAACTGCTGACATCACTGTAACAGGCGGGACATTACCATATAACTTTGCATGGAGCGATGGCACTAATAATGAAGATTTGAGTGACGCAAACCCTGGAAACTATACCATCACCGTCACAGACTTCAATGGCTGTATTTTAACTGAAAATGTAGTAATAGGAGGGGTTATTACGGGTAATTCACCTATATCAGAGGAATTCTTTAACTACTTTCCTAATCCAACTTCGGATCTATTAAACCTTGAAATATCACTGAATCAACTAAGTGAAATACAAATACAAGTTCTCGATTTATCTGGAAGGGTCATGCTCGACAGGGTTCATAATAAAAAGCAAGACCAACTCAATACTCAGCTGGATCTAAGTAGACTTGATAATGGTCAGTACATACTAAAGCTAAGGGTTAACGATGAATTTAAAACTGTAAGGATTAGCAAGTATTAAAAGTGTGAGTAGTCCACAACAACAAGTGTTAAACGGTCTTACATATTGTGAGACCGTTTTTTTATGATGATAGAATCTTTATTCTTTGTTTTTCCAGTATTTTCTTTAATTCTACAATCCGTTTACGAGTAACTGTAAACTCATCTCCAGAATTAAGTTTTAGTGTATACTTCTCATGTTCCCAATGATAGAAATCCTTTATTTCATGGATATTCACAATGGCCGATCTGTTAATTCTGACAAAATGATCTTGAGGTAGTTTCTTTTCCAAATCTTTCATGGTCATTTGAATCTCCATTTTATCTTCTTCATCAGTACACAAAAAGTACTTCCGTTCAACTTTTATGAAGCTATGAATTTGCCAAAGTTCAAGGTTTTGATCAACTCCATCCCCAAAATTGATGATCCTTCGTAACTGGTTATTGCCATCTCGAAATTTAGAATACCCAGCAACGAAATAATATGAGAGGAATACGATCAAAACAACCCTTAGTACATAAGTTGGTTGAAGGAATTGAGTTAATTCAAATGAATTGCCAGACAGCCATTTTACCAAAAAATTGATTAGAACAAACCCCACTAAAGTTGAGAGACTTGTAAATATCATACCAATATGCGCCCTTATCCAACTGTAAACATTGGCCGGTACTGTCAGCAAATTGATCTTTCTAAAATAGAAGCGCTGAGTTTCAAAAGCAATTAACACTATGGAAGAAGAGAGAAATGAGTTTTGCATATAGGAGGTCTTCACCACTTCCTGACTGCAGCTGGAAACTAATTCACCAGACCCAATATTAATGCAATAGACCACTACCTCAGGTACAACTGATAGCAGTATAAAAAGAGCAATAAACAATGGATTTCTTAGCAACCCGAATTGTATATGTGAATTAACATCCATATTTCATTACATATAATCCTTATTTCAAGCAAAAGGCGTCAGAACGGGATTTCTCTGACAACCTTTTGCCGTATCATAGTCATCAACGAATATAAATGCTTAAAAGATTTATGAAATCAAATTATCCCGATTTAGCACTGCTACTTGTACGAGTATCATTTTCATTTTCACTCATTACAATTCATGGCTTAGAAAAAATAAGTATGCTCCTGAATGGTGAATATAATTTTCCAGACCCGCTTGGAATAGGTGGCTTTCCAAGCTTGCTATTAATCACAATTACCGAGACTATATGCCCATTACTTATCATCGTTGGATATCAAACCAAATATGCAACTCTACCAATAATTATGGCCATGTTGATTGCAGGTTTAATCTTTCATGCAGCAGATCCGTTTGCTGACCGGGAACTAGCATATGTGTACATGTTTACCTTCCTCACAATCTTCCTTGCAGGTCCAGGTAAATATTCAATCGATCAAAAAATTGGCGCAAACCCAGGAATAAGATGAAGTATTTACTTAAGTCCAGTAAAATGAGTTTCGACCAATCCTGGATTTACATTTTAGTCTTAGTGGGTATAGCCTCCTTGGGATTTGGTCCTTCCTACTTTTTAAAAGTATTTGGAGCGTCAATGAGCTTTAATATATACTTTCATTTTCATGCCGTAATGATGGTGCTTTGGGTACTTCTCGTGTTTGCTCAACCACTACTAATCCGATTAAGCAAATTCAACCTGCACAGACTTTTAGGAAAAATCTCCTATCTAATCTTTCCAATAATGATTGTATCGATTCTTCTATTAACACAATCACAAATGAGTTTAAGCAAGGAAATAAATGGTAGTGATTTATTCATTCCACTTAAGGATGTAATCATGATGAGCCTTTATTACATTTTGGCAGTCAGATATAAGGAAATATACCAACTTCATTCCAGGCTGATGATAGCCTCTATCATTCCAATGATTGAACCTTCTCTGATTAGAATGCTATTTAACGTGTTACCTGAGGGAATAGTCCAATATTCATATCAATTAACGATAGTTTCTGTTGAAGTTGTTATTCTGATCCTGGCGATAAATGATATGAAAAGAATTAGGGTCAGATGGGTATTCTCCAGTCTATTTATTGTAATGAGCGGATTTCAAGCTATAATATTTTGGGAAGTAACAGAATCAGATCTAATGATATCTATCGCGAAATGGTACGCGAGCTTGAATTAAATTTTAAATATAGAAACCACTTTTGTTATGAATAGAAAAAAATTTATCCGAAACAGTTTAACTACTGGTTTAATGTTTCCAATTGTAAAAGCAAATGGACTTGCAATAGATTCCAAGCTATTTGATAGTGAGCAAATAGATGAATTCGTTGGGTTTACACATGATAGTTATGACAAAACTAAAGAGATTTTGGAAGCGAATCCATTAATTTTAAATTGTGCCAGCCAAATTGTTAAAGGTGATTTTGAAACTGCCATGGGAGGGGCATCTCACATGGGAAGAAAGGACATTGTGGAACTGCTAATTTCGTACGGCGCGCGAATGGATATTTTCACTTTTGCATTCCTGGGACATTATGACATTGTAAGGTACCTAATACAACTTTATCCTAAGTTACTGACATCATATGGACCTCATGGCTACACATTGTTGCATCATGCCAAAATAGGTGAAAATAAGAAACTGGAAAATTGGCTTATTGATAACGGACTAACAAAGGAAATATACTCTGGAATATTTGATTTTTGAATCTAATATTTCATCAAAGTTAACTGAGTGCTATCTTTAGAAGATGAAAACCACTTTGTTCACGTTGATATTCACGGTATCTGTGCTATCAGCTAATCTTCTTTCAGCACAAGATTTCCCAAAACGACCTCAACCTCAAAAACAGCTAAATGATCTTACCAATGATTGGCTTTCATCTGGACAAGCCATTGATATCAATAAAGATCTGGAGGAATTCAGAAACCAACATAATATTGATTTCGTGATTGTTCTAATTGATTCTCTTCTTGGACTGGAAAGGAGGTATTACACCAATGAGCTTGGGAACCAATGGAATGTTGGGAAGAATTACAGCGATAGTGCTTTGATGTTAATGGTTTCAAGACTAGATAGAACTTCATTTCTGGCGGTTGGTAAACCTCTTCAACTAGTTATTTCAGATGGGAATGCATCCAAATTACTTAAAGAAAACTTAGTTCCCGCTTTCAAAGCAGAAGATTACAAATTAGGACTTACCCAAACTATTGCTGCTGTAGATAGCAGTATCATTGAATTTCAGGAAAATGAAAAATATCAATTACAACGACACCTTGGTGTACTTTGGTATGTGGCACTCCTGGTCGTGTTTCTTCTTTTAAGAAAGTACGCTGTACAAGGGAGTTACTTCAAGTATTACGAATACCATATCAATAGCTACTACACATCATCTGCCTTGACGTTTATTAATGTGGTGCTCAACTATTTCCTTTTTAAATGGAATCTTTGGGTTTCCTTGGTACTTGGGGCTGTCTTTGGTATTTGGTTTCGCAATGTTGCCGGGGCATTATGGTTTTATTCTCGTGATCTACTAACCATTAAAAGTAAGGATTTTAAAGACCTAAAAGTGCTGCCTGTAAGCATTCTTGCTGTTTTGTTCAACGAGCGAAATTTCACAATTAATGACATACTGAAACAGTTGTTCTATGACCTATTGTCGAAAGGAGTTATTGAGATAATTGAAGATAAAAGAGAACCTGTAAAAGGAGTAGAGATCAAAACACTGGAAGTGACGAAAGGCCCACATTATGATAATAAGGCTATTACACCTGAGAATGAATTGATTCTAGAGAAATTGGGAAACAAGCCCAAGCAGTTAAAGAACTTTCTGAGTAGTCCCTTTAGCACGTATGGTAATGATGGGTATTTAAGGTATTTTGTTGGCAAAGAAATGGTTGCTTACGGATTAATCACGAAATCCAGTTGGTTTTGGGGGAAATGGACATTTACCAAAAAAGGAATTGATGCTATTCAGAAGTTAAAAATTGCTGTTAACCAGATTCAACTTTCTTTAAAGGATAAAAAAGATGAAACCGAATTAGTAGAGTCACTTAGTGAATATGGGAATTTAATTGGTTTAGTTCCTGGATTCCTGGATGAGAAACTTAAGAATGTTTTTAAAGAAGCGAAGACTAAGAAGGCTAAATCCCACAAAATGACTTCAGAAGAAGTTGTAGAAGATCAATGGTTTTGGTTTGTCTACTACTATGCACAATTAGATTACGTCTTTGAATTAAATGATTTATACGATTCAGCTATTAGCCCACCAGAATATAGCCGTAGAAGTGGTTCAAGAAGTTCTTCTAGTAGTTCATCTAATTACAGTACAGATTACAGTTCCTCCAGTGATTCTTCTTATAGCAGTGGTTCATTTGACGGTGGAGGTGGCGGTGCTGATTGGTAAACTTTTAAACAAAGCAAAAACGACTTTTAAACAAAACCCATCTCCTACAAACACTTGATCTTTGTTTCAAATAAATTGAAATAGAGATGAATAATAATCAATTTGGGAATAAGGGGTGGACACCTGACAGAATAGGAAATCTGAATGAGAAGACTTACCTAATTTCAGGAGCTAATGCCGGCGCTGGATTTGAAGCGACCAGAATATTACTCAGCAAAGGTGCCGAAGTAGTAATGCTAAACAGGAGCGAAGCTAAATCCAAAAATGCAATTCAGAAATTAAAAGAAGAATTTGGCAAAACCGCTCAAGTAAAATTCATAAAAATGGACCTGGCCGATCTGTCATCAGTTCGAAATGCTGGTAATGAAATCATTCAATCTGTTTCAAGAATTGATGCCTTAATCTGCAATGCAGCAATAGCACAAGTCCCTAAACAACAGTTTACTGTAGATGGGTTTGAAAGTCAGCTCGGTGTGAATCACTATGGTCATTTTTTGTTGTGCTCAATTCTATTTGATCGGATTGAGGAGTCTAAAGGGCGTATTGTAGTTGTGGGAAGTGAAGGGTATAAAATGGGTTTAAAAACCATTCAGTTTGATGATATGAATTGGAATAAAAACTATCACCCTATGAATACATACTGCCACAGCAAACTTGCTCAGATAATGTTTGCATATGAGTTACAAGACAGAATTAGAGCTGCCAATAAAAATGTTCAGGTTTATGTCTGTCACCCAGGGGCATCAGCCACTTCATTGATCAAAACAAGTGGCGGATTAAGAGATAGAATAATATGGGGATTAGTTTCGAAAACGCCTCTTGTACAATCAGCTAATAGAGGGGCATACCCGGAGGTCATGTGTGCTACAGAAGACAATTTAAGGGAGAAGGCCTATTTTGGCCCGACCAAACGCATGCAAACAGGAGGACCAGTTGGAGAGTGTAAACTGGAACCTCACGCTCAAGATATGGAAGTAGCAGCCAAATTATGGACGGTCACTGAGCAGGAAATAGGTCAAAAATTCAATGTTTAAGCATTTGGTGATGGTCATTAATTGACCTAATACTGAAGATTAATAACTATATTCAAGTAAAATGGAACTACCTAATTCAGTAGAAAAAGGCAAGATATTTATGACTTGCACAATTGATCAGCAACATACCTGGGAAAACATATACCCTCAGCACATCTTAGCGTATATCTTCTCTGGTGAATTAACGATATCTTATGGTATGGACACTTTAACATTTGTTGAGGGTGACACCATATTAGTTCCAAGAAACCAATTATCCCGAAGTATTAAAACTCCGATTGGTGCTAGTCCATTTAAGTGTTTGTCCATTGTTCTTCCAGAAGAACAACTCAGAGAGTTCTATTTAGATCATCCAATACTGGAAACTTATTCGGAGAATGTAGCAAAAGAAAGACCCGTAAAAACAAACCCACTTTGGACGAGCTTTTTTAATTCTATGCTTCCGTATTTTGAGATGCAAGACAATTTACCAGAATCATTGGTGCCAATCAAAATCAATGAAGCTTTGACCATTTTAGATAATGTTGACAAAAGGGCAAGCTCCGTAATAGGAACATTCAGTGAAATTGGAAAAATAGACCTTAAAAAGTACATGGAAGAACATTATATGTTTAATCTCCCATTAGAAAAGTTCGCCTATCTAACGGGTAGAAGTCTTACAACATTTAAGTCTGATTTTAAGAAAATCTTTAACCAGACACCAGGTAAATGGCTCACTGGAAAGAGGTTAGAGCTAGCATATTACAAGCTAAAAAAGGAAAGGAAGAAAGCTTCAGAGGTATATCTGTCTTCTGGGTTTGAAAACCTTTCACATTTCTCTTTTGCCTTCAAAAAAGCATTTGGTTTGAGCCCAAGTTCAATAAGTAATTAAATTAAAACCACATCCTATCACTTTATACATATAAAAATGGAAATATTAAAAGCAGCCAACGTGTGGGCAAAGGACGAATTGATTTCAGCGATCTTTTTCATTCTATTCGGAGTAATCTTTATTGCAGCTTCAATCGGGTTTTGGCAACTTGGAAAAACAGATGTCGCTAAGGCATTTATATACCCAGGATTGGTAGCGGGAATTCTTTTATTAGGGGCTGGACTAGGATTCTATTTCAGTAATAAAACAAGACTATCAAACTTTGAAACTGAGTACAAAACTGACTCGTCAGCTTTTATAAAATCAGAAATCGCCAGAGCCGAGAAAACAATTGGAGAGTACCAAAATGTAGCTTTTAAGGTGTTTCCCTGTATTATAGCAGTTGCAGCTTTATTGATTGTATTTGTCGACAGACCAATTTGGAGAGCCATTTTTATCACTATCATATGTTTTATGGTTGTACTTTTAATTC
Organism: bacterium; assembly: GCA_024743255.1. Lineage (GTDB taxonomy): Bacteria > Bacteroidota > Bacteroidia > Cytophagales > Cyclobacteriaceae > JANSWY01. The sequence goes on from JANSWY010000002.1 coordinate 114,617, forward strand.
TGGATGGTAATGCAAATGCCAGGATGAAGGTATATCATGAACAGTTGGTCACAGAAAAGACCAGACTTGATAAATGATCTCTCTCAGATGTTTCATGATTCAAAAAATCTTCGATATTTGGCATCTGAATTTTAAATAAGCAACATGTCAAAAGAAAAATTTTATCATGTAGGTGAGCTAAGTACTGAGCAACCTGCTAAGACGCAATATGAATCCACAAAGTTTGCAAAAGCGAAACATCCTGAGCCATATAGATTTGAAGTAAACCTAAGTGCAGAAGCTGGTAAAATGCAGAGTAAAACGGGAGTAGTATCTGTAAATATCCCTGGCTTTAGTCCGGTAAAATTATATTGTGACGAGCAACCACCAGTAGGTGAGGACACAGCTCCACCGCCATTGGCATTTTTCTCGGCAGGAATCGGGTTTTGTCTGATGACACACCTAACAGACATTCTTACAGCAAGAAAGATTCAGGTGGACAGTTTAAAGCTTGAGCAGAGAATTGTCTTCAGGACAAATCTTGGACACATGAGAGATCATGGGTATATGACTAACGGTGGTTGTGATATCGTTGAAACACATGTTATCATTGAAAGTCCAGAGCCTGAAGAAAACATTAAAGATCTACTAAATGAAGCTGAAAATGGATGCATGGCACATTACGCTTTGAGAAACCCCATTCCATGGACAACCAGATTGGTCTATAACGGAAAGGAAGCTATAAATCGTTCTTCAGAGACTCATAATTAGTTAGGCAAATGAGCCTACTTTGTGGAGCAAAATTGTTAACCACACAGGTTCCAAATCAGGGCAAAAAACATAAAACTTTATTATAGTTAATATTTATAGAATTTATCATTCTTTATGAATCACCCTCTAAATCGAGGTTTAATGCATTGGGAATGATGATATGCGTAATACTTGAGGTCAAAAGTTTCTCAGAGTGTGTAGGATGAAGTGAAATTTATTCGTTCTCGCAATTGGGAAATGTATCACATTACTGAGGTACTTTTGGCGCATGAGTTCAGAGCTGTACAAAAACGGGGTTTCCAGTCTCAAAAAATATTGGAAAGATGATTTAGTTTCTGGTTTCATGGTCTCATTGATTGCACTACCTCTTTGTTTAGGTATTGCAGTTGCCTCAGGGGTTCCCCCAATGTCTGGATTGATTGCAGCAATTGTTGGCGGATTGTTCATGTCCAGAGTTACCGGATCTTTTGTCACCATTAGTGGACCCGCTGCTGGACTTATAGTTGTAAACCTTGCTGCAGTTGAATCTCTTGGACAAGGTGACATGCTTGCTGGTTACAAATATGCCTTGGCAGCATTTCTAGTTGCAGGAATCATTCAAATGATATTAGGCTTCCTGAAGGTAGGGAAATTTGGAGATTTCTTTCCTTCTGCAGCTGTACATGGAATGCTAGCTGCAATAGGCGTCATCATTATTGTAAAACAGCTATTTGTTGCATTAGACTACACGCCAAAAGCTGGTCAGGGACATGGAATTCTTGGATCTATCATTCAAATTCCCGATGCTTTTATCAATATGAATCCTGAGATTGCTATCATCTCACTTATCAGTATTTTCATATTAATAATTCATCCACATATTAAATTCAAGCCAATCAAGATGATTCCAGCTCCTATGTGGGTAATCATTTGCTCTATTCCTTTTTCTCACATATTTGATCTGTTTCATGAGCATAATTATAAGTTGATTGGGCATGTATATGAATTGGGACCTAAAAACCTTGTTCACTTGCCTGATAGTGTACTTCAAGGTATAGTATTACCCGATTTTGGAATGAGCTTCACTGGTGTATTCTGGGTAGCTGTTATAAGCATCTCATTAGTCGCAAGCCTGGAATCTTTATTAAGTGCACAAGCTGTAGACACATTGGATCCATACCACAGGAAATCCAACCTAAACAGGGATGTTTCAGCAATGGGTGCTGGTAGTGCGATATCTGGGTTTCTTGGCGGATTACCGATGATTTCAGAGATTGTTAGAAGTTCTGCAAATATTGGAAATGGCGGTAAAACTCAGTGGGCCAACTTTTTCCATGGTGGTTTCTTATTGTTGTTTCTGTTACTTGGAAAACCGATTATTGAGCAGATTCCACTGGCAGCTCTTGCTGCGATGCTGATTCATGTAGGGTTTCGGCTAGCGTCACCAACGGAATTCAAGCATGTCTATAAAATAGGAAAGGAGCAACTATTGATTTTCCTAACCACTTTAATCACGGTTCTAGCAACGGATTTGATTATTGGAGTTCTTGCTGGAATCTTAATGCAGGTTGTGATTCATTTGTATTATGGTGCGCCACTAAAGTTCTTATTTAAATCAAGATTTGATTATGCTCGTGATCAGGATAAGGATGTCATTTTTCTTCAGCATTCAGCAATTTTCTCCAACTACATTTCTTTGAAATCAGAGATAGAAAGAAGAAGAGAACAGGGAAGACTTGTGATTGATTTTACTCATGTAAACCTGATAGACCACACTTTTAGAACTCATCTTACAGGTTTAATCAAAGAATGGGATAAAGAAGGCAAACAATTAATACTCGAGAATGCAGAACATCTGATTCCAGTATCTGATCACCCTCTTGCAACTCAAGTCAAGAAAGATGCTATTCCTGTTTTAGAAGAAAAACTAAATAAGCATCAGCTCCATCTTAAAAGTATTGCTTCCAAAAATGAATGGAAATTCCTTCCAGCAAAAACGATCTCTTTTGACAATTTTGTCGGGTTCAATTTTGGAGTCAATAGCAAAATAGTTCATGCTCAGAATATAGTATCCGGCAAATATGAAGGTGTTAGATTAATCTATTCTGAGATAGTATACGATAAAACACCTGAGACACCATCGGCAGATTCACAGTTATCTGCACTTTTAATTAAGCCAGCTACTGGAATACCAGTTTTTGTGCTTGAGCGAGAAGGGTTCTTTGAGAAAGTAACCGATCTGGCCTCTCGTTCGGATATAGACTTTGATGCTTATCCAGTCTTTTCTGATAAGTTTGTGTTAAAAGGGCCTAATGAAAAGGCGATAAGAAGCTTCTTTCATCCGGGCATCATCCGCAAAGTAGAACAGTATCCAAATTTCCACATGGAGAGCAATGGAGAGGCCATTCTACTATATAGATTTGATAAGTCGGAAGATGATGAGTCTATAAGTGAGTTAATGCGGTTTGGGAAGATGATGGCTCTTATGGTGTAAAAAACTCATGTTGCCACAAAGTAACAACTACTTTAGATTTTACATTCATAATCCAACTTATGGTGTCCTAACTAACACAAATCAACACCTAATTGTGTGTATTTGAAGAAATAGATACCTCGATAATGTAAGGATGGGCAACTTTATATAAGTCGTAAGTTCTCCCACAATTAAAAATGTCTCAAAAAATTAGTTACAAGATTGCAACCATTGATTATATTGGTTGTCATTATAGACAAAGGTGAAACAAATAGAATTATGAAAGGAACTCATTTAGGTGAATTTGAAGAGCTTGTTCTTCTTACTGTTGGTATTTTACATGATGATGCGTACGGTCTGGCAATCACTGATGAGCTAAAAGCTAAAACGGGTAGATCAGTAATGATAAGTTCGGTACATAGAGCTTTAGTGCGACTGGAAGACAAAGGATATCTTAAATCACACATGGGAGGAGCGAAAGAGGAGAGAGGCGGACGTGAGAAAAGGTTATATGAGCTCACCAAGTCAGGAATTAAGGTGTTGAATCAAACAAAAGAATTACGTAATTCTATGTGGGAACTTGTACCAAAAATAGTGTGGAAAGGAAACATTCAATGAAAAACCCTAAACCACCCATTTGGGCAGTAAAATTCCTTAAAGCATTTATAAGAAATGATTTATTGGATGCCGTACAAGGAGATCTGGAAGAGCTTTATAATCAGAAGATGTAGAGAAATCGGAAGACGTAGAGCCAATTGGCTATTTTGTTGGAATGTAATTCAATTCTTTCAACCATTTGCCATTCGAAAATCTAGCGATTCGTCGCTTTGGTCAATATACTTAAATCAAATAATCATGTTCAAACACAATTTAACCCTGGCGGTAAGGAATTTCAAGAAACATAAAAGCATGTTTTTTATTAACCTCACTGGTTTAACCACTGGTATCGCGTGCACGCTTTTAATTTATATGTGGGTTATCGATGAGTTGTCAATAGACAAATTTCACAAATATGAAGATCGAATTTATCAAGTAATGGAGTACCTTCATTATTCAGAAGGCACCCGAACTCACAAATCCACTTCGGGGTTTCTAGCTCAGAGTATGGAAGAAGAGTTTCCTGAAATCGAACGAGCTGTTAGCATAGCAGCTCCTTTTTTAATAGATGACATGGTATTGAATCATGATCAAAACATATTTAAAGGTGTGGGACAATTTGTAGGAAGGGACTTCTTCAATGTGTTTACATATGTGTTGAAAAAAGGAACTCCTGATCAAGTTTTAAAAGACAAAAATTCCATAGTTCTTTCCGAATCAATGGCTTTGAAGCTATTTGGTAAAATTGATGAGAGTGTTATTGGGAAACAAATTCAATGGGAATCAGAAGAAATGACCCAAACTGTAATTGTTGCTGGAATATTTGAAAACGTTCCTTCAAATTCCTCTTCCCAATTTGATTTTGTCTTGTCGTATGAACATTTTCTAGGACAAGATGATACTTTTCACCACTGGGGAAATTATGGTCCTTATGCCTTTCTTTTACTAAAGGAAGGTACTGACCTCAACTCGTTTAATGAAAAGATTAAGAACTATCTTGATTCAAAGGGAATAGAAGGACGAGAATTATTTATACAGCAGTACTCCGATAATTATCTGTACGGAACATATAAAAATGGGAAACAAGCTGGAGGTAGGATTGAATATGTCAGACTATTCTCAATAATTGCAATTGTCATATTGGTGATAGCTTGCATCAACTTCATGAACCTTTCCACTGCACGAGGCTCCACTAGAATGAAAGAGGTTGGTGTAAAAAAAACACTGGGAGCTAATCGATATACATTGATGTGGCAATACTTCATTGAATCGTTAGCTATATCCTTTGTGTCACTTGCTTTGGCAGTGCTGATGATGACGGCTATTCTTCCAACTTTCAATGACATAACTGGTAAGTCCATTGGTCTGTCATTTGATATCTATATGGTAGTCACTTTTATTGGTATTACAGTAATCACTGGTTTGCTGGCTGGTGTATATCCAGCATTATACCTATCGAAGTTTAATCCAATTATGGTATTGAAAGGGAAACTTAATACTTCATTTGGAGAAGTCTGGGCCAGAAGAGGATTGGTACTTGTTCAATTTACGATCTCAATTATTCTGATAGTTGCAGTTGTTATTATTCACAAGCAAGTAGATTATGTTCAAAACAAAAGTATTGGTTACGATAAAGATAGAGTTCTTCAAATTACACCAAACGGAAAGTCTACTCAAAAATTGGAAACTTTCATTTCAGAAATTAAACGAGTTCCGGGAGTTAAAAATGCATCGGCTATTGGACATAGCCTGGTAAAGTCTGGATTCCATACCTACAATCTGGATTGGGAAGGAAAAGACCCAAACCATTCCACCAGATTTGAAATTGCAGAAGTTACACATGAACTTTTTGAGACACTGGAATTGGAACTTAAATCTGGCAGGACCTTTTCCTCAGATTTCGGGTCAGAACATACCAAGGTAGTTTGCAATGAAAAAGCTATAGAATCCATGGCAATGAAAGGTGATCCGATAGGTAAGCATTTCACATTGTGGGGTGATGATATGGAAGTAATCGGAGTAGTAAAAGATTTCCATTTTGAATCAATGCGAAAACACATAAAACCAATGATTTTCATATTTGACCCATCAGAAGCAGATGATGTAATACTTAGGATCGAAAAAGGGAGAGAAGCTGAAACTTTGGTGTTGCTAAGGGAATTTCATGACAAATTCAATCCTGGTTATGAATTCGATTACAAATTTCTTAAGGACGATTATGAGGCTCAATATAAAAGTGAACAAAGAGTATCAACCATTTCAGAATATTTTGCAGGAATTGCTATTCTAATATCATGTCTTGGGCTTTTCGGCCTTGCTACATTCTCAGCTGAAAGACGAGCAAAAGAAATTGGGATAAGGAAAATCCTTGGTTCCAGTCTACTGGGTATCATCAGACTACTAACATTAGACTTTACCAGAATTGTCGGTTTAGCAATATTAATTGCTCTACCATTAAGTTATCTTATTGCTCAATATTGGTTGAACGGATTTGCTTACAGAGTTCAAGCTAATTGGTGGTTATTTTTAGGGATTGGTATAATGGTTCTTGTGCTTTCGTGGATTGTTGTAGGCTGGCAAACTTTGAAAGCAGCACTTATTAATCCTGCAGAGTTCTTAAGGGATGAGTAAAGGGTTCTTGAACTTGCCAATCGAGAAAAATCTATCGTCTACTTTCCATAAGTAAAAAAATGTTGTCAGAGAATAATTAATAAAAGTGCTGGGGTTGATCCTTACTATCGCGTTTGATATTAAGAAACTCAGCAACTATGATCAAATTCAGCACCTTTATATTCATTGTTTCTACAACATGGTGCCATTGCACAGCTCAATCTTTTGGAGAAAAAGAAGCATACCCACACGATATCCGGCAAATACACAGCGGACACAGTTTAACTGATCCGCTATTTGCTTTCCCATGGCCCGGGCAATATCGGTATATGATGAGTGAAGTGTTTGGTGCAGATATGGATTATATCACACAAGCCACAATTCCTGGGTCTCCAATGTTCTGGAGATGGGACAATGAAGAAATGCTTGAACCCAATTCGGCTCGATACAATATTGATCAGTATGAACTTTTAGTGATTACAGAAGGTATTCCAATTCCCGGCTCTCCAGGTGACATATCAGAAGCAAGTGGCTCATTTGCTAACTATGTAAACAATGCCTGGGAAAATGGCAATAACGGATTCGGAGCTCCCACACTTTTATGGACAACCTGGATCAATATTGATGATTCTGATGGACCTTTCCGAGAACTATTGGATACTTATGAGACATATTGGGAAGAGATGATGGATTATGCCAACAGTCAATTACCAGAAGGTGCAACACCTGTATTTATCATTCCCGGCCATAGAATGATGGCCAGAATCTACGATGATATAGAAGATGGGCTGGTTCCCGGGATAAATGATATCTCTGAATTATTTGATGATACCATTCATCCAAATGAGCTCGGAGCATATGCTATTGCTATGATCCATTATACCTGTATTTATAACACAAGCCCTGTAGGGTTACCAACGGTATTACATTATGACTGGGAACTACCAAATCAACAAATTCCTTCAGATGAATTGGCTCTCTACTTTCAGGAAATGGTGTATGAAGTAGTAACTAATTATGAAAGAACAGGAGTAAGAGGAGAGGGGAATTCAGTGATAACAAGTATTGGTCAAAATAAGGAAACCAACTTTGTTTATCCTAACCCAAGTATTCGCGAATTCACAATTAACTCTATTGAACCGATCGCTAATAAGGTTACGTTAATGAACTTGAAAGGCCAATTGGTAAAGGAGTTTGCAATAAATGAATCACAAAGAAACACATTCAATATCAGTGATATTCCAGATGGAATCTATGCTGTTTTTATTGACGATGTATTGATTGAAAAGCTTATTGTTAGGCACTGACAATAAAAAAGAGGATTCTCATAATTCGCCAAATTGAGAATCCTCTACTTTTTATAGACTTATAAGATTCGCTACTTCAGCGTTTCCTCCAGCCATTTATAAAACTCTCTTTGCCAGATCACTCCATTTTGAGCACTTAACACCCAATGATTTTCTTCCGGGAAGTAAAGCAGCTTGCTCTTGATACCACGTAATTGAGCAGCTTGAAATGCTTCCAGTCCCTGACCAATTGGAACTCGATAATCTGTCCCTCCCTGAATAATCAGTATAGGAGTGTCCCACTTTTCTACCATGTTGATTGGATTAAATTCCTTGTAGGCTTTTGAGGCTTTCTCATCCCAATATGGTCCTCCAAAATCCTTATTTACAAAAAATAACTCCTCGGTTGTACCATACATACTTTGCATATTGAATATACCATCATGAGCAATGAAGGACTTAAATCTCCCTTCGTGGATTCCTGCAAGATAGAATGCAGAATAACCACCATAACTAGCTCCAACACAGCCCAAACGATTTTTGTCAACATAATCTTCTTTGGCTACATCATCTATTGCTGAAAGGTAATCTTTCATATTCTGACCTCCCCAATCACCACTTATCTGCTCATTCCATTCCACACCATAACCTGGCATTCCTCTACGATTTGGAGCTACGACTATATATCCCTGAGCTGCCATTAGCTGAAAATTCCATCGGAATGAGTAGAACTGAGAGAGTGCTCCCTGAGGACCTCCCTGACAGTAGAGTAGCGTTGGATACTTTTTACTTGAATCAAAATTAGGAGGATAAATAACCCAGGTAACCATCTGTTTACCGTCTGTTGTAGTTACCATTCTTTTATCAACTTTACTCAAACTGATGTCATTGTATGCAGCATCATTCTCATGAGTTAGTTGAGACATCTCACCATTTTTCAGATTCACTGTGTAGATTTCTGAAGCGTGGTTCATATCCGTTCTTGTAACAACTAAAGTGGTTCCTGTCAAACCTACCAGGCCATTTACATCAAACTGACCATCAGTTATTTGCTTAATTTCAGCATTCCCTTTTTTGGGAATTGGTAACTCAAATAGTTGTCTTGTACCGTTAACAGGAGCTGTAAAATAGATCTTTTTACCATTGGCAGAGAAGATGAAAGAGAATACTGTACCATCCCAATGAGCTGTCAAATTGATAGGTTCACCATCTTTCATTAGAATGATATCATTTTTATCTGCTTCATATCCAGCTTCATCCATTTGAAGCCATGCTAATGTTCCATCCACAGCAACTACGGGGTTGGTATCGTAACCTTTATTTGATACCGTTAGATTGGTAGTTTGCTTAGTTTTAAGATCATATTGGTAGATATCAGTGTTGGTACTAACTGCATAATCAGTTCCAACTTCTTTCTTACTGACATAATAGACCATTGTACCATCATGGTTCCAGGTATAATCTTCAGAGCCGCCAAACGGTTGTTGAGGTACGTCATATGGTTCACCTTCATTAAGATCGATCTCTGTTCCATCTTTCAGGTTTCTGACAAACAAGTGTCCGTAGTTACCATCTTCCCATTTATCCCAGTGACGGTAATTAAGGTTGTCATAAATGTAAACATTTGACTTCTGCATTTCAGGATAATATTCAGAACCTACAACAGATTGAATTTTCACCTCTTTAGCAATAAGTTCGTAATTACCATCTGGTGAAAGTGCTGGATTTGTCAAAATATCACTGTAGTCACCTATTTCAACCATATCTCCTCCAGAAACAGCAATCTTATATGTTTTAGAAGACCGGGAATTTGACTCTATATTGTATTGAGTAGTCCGAAAAATGACTGACTGACCATCATTCGTCAGGCCTACCGGAGAAACTCTTTTAAGTTGCCAGAGCATCTCTGGAGACATCACTTGTGAATGCGCAATCACCGAACATAGGATTGCAATTAGGAAGGTTATTCTGGTTTTCATGTTGTATTATTTTATGAATGCCAATCTAGCAAATTCTGTTGAAAGAAATTGCAAAGTAAAATACCTAAGCTCAAGCCTGGATGATTTAAATCACTTTCTAAAAAGAAGGTCTGATTACATTCCAATTATTATAAATGCTGTAGTATATTAATGTATTAATTTACCGCCTATGATTAATGTAAAATTGCTTATTGAGTCATTCTTTGCCACTGTATTGGTTTTTATTGTACTTGGTCTTTTTGCAAATTTTCCAATCGATATAAAATTCCTTAATCCCATTAAGATTTTGATGGAGGATTTCAAATACACTGATATCTATTATTCTAAATTTTCCGAACATCATGATCAGCCAGTAAATAGAGAAATAGTCATGGTAAACATTGGTCATTTGGATAGAGGTGGAATAGCTGCCATAATGAACTCACTGCAGAGAGCTAACCCAAAGGTAATTGGAGTGGATATTATGTTTTATGATCAGAAGGATTCATTGATGGACATATTCTTAAGAGAAGAATTGTCCATGCCAAATGTGGTAGCAACCAATGTTTTACATCCAAATGATGACCCGCCAGCTGTTCTTAATTCCAGTGACTTTTTTGGAGAATTGAACTATGCCTATTCCAATTTGGTAGGTACTGATTCATTAAACTCAACTGTGAGGGAAGTAGAACCATTTTTTGATGAGGACGGATATTGGGAAGAAGCTTTTACCAGCAAAATTCTTGAAATGTACGACTCTTCAGCATACAATGACCTTATGATGAGAGGCAACAAAAAAGAAACCATAAATTATTACGGGACATACAAGCAATTTGTCACATATGAAGGTGAACAGATCATCTTTGGAGAATTTGACCCGGAAGATATCAATGGTAAAATTGTCATTTTGGGTTACCTGGGAAGGTATATTGGTGATGTATCAGACCTGGAAGACTTTAAGTTTACTCCATTAAACCATGAGGTGCTTGGCAAGAGTATTCCGGACATGCATGGACCAGTAATTCATGCAAACATATTGTCAATGTACTTATACAGGCAATACATAGATGTTATGCCAAAAGTGCAATCTGTCATACTGGATTTCTTTGTTTGTTATATTCATGTAGTATTATTCATGTTCATGTTTGTGAAGTTTCACCTCTGGTATCATGTTGTAGCGAAAATCATCCAATTCCTAACAAGCGTTGTTGTTATTTATGTAATGTTCTTTTTTTACGAAACGAGTCATTATAAAATAGATGCTACTTTGATTTTAATAACGGTACTGCTATCTGTGGATGTGTTGTACTTGTACGAAACATTTGCCGTAATGGTCAATAAAAAGCTTGGTTACAAAAGTTATTTCATCAGTGATCATTGACCTCTGGATTGGTTTTTTCTTATTAAATTTTAAAATATGTGATTATTTCCAGAATGCCTTCATATGAAAACTAATTGTACAGCTGTATTTATTCTTTTATTGTTTACTACCACATTGGCTTTTCACTCCCAGGGTCAAAACAAATATTCTGACTTTGGTTACCAGAATGGAGGTGTAATTTTTTATGAAACATTTCAAGCCAATACTAATGGTTATCCTACAGGTTCAGATAATAAGTATGAGAAATCCTTTGAAGATGGTTACTACAAAGTGAAATCAAAACAAAACGATTACTTCCCGGAAGCATCTTTTAATAAGGACAACATTTTTAAGATTGACCAGGAGAGAGATTATCAAATTGAAGCAGAGATAAAGTACGTTTCTGGGATAGACAATAATGCCAATGCTTTGCTATTTGGTAAAGCAACAGAAAAATCTGCTTCAGGTTTTACCTCACAATTTCGGTTTGGCTTCTCAGGTAATGGAAAAATCACAATTGATAACTACAATGCTGACTCCAGGTCTTTTACAGATATTTTAGGCTGGACTCCTTCCAAAGCATTGAACCCAAATGACTTTAACAAGCTAACCATTCGAAAAACAGGTAATAAGATGTATTACTTTGTCAATCAGGCATTAGTTCATACTTCCGATAAAATAAAATTCTACGGCCAAAATCTTGGAGTAATGCCCAATAGTGGATCAGAAATTCATTTGAAAAATCTGATCGCAGGATACATTACAAAAAAGAAAAATGAGCAAATTGAAAACCTTGAATCCGTTAGAACCAGTTTAAATAATCAGGCGGTTCAATACCGTGGTTATCAACCAACAGATGTAATTTTTTCGGAAGACTTTAGCAGTAATAATCAAAATTGGAAGGAGGGGTCTTTTGAGTCTAGTTATTTCAAGGTTGAGAATGGATATTATGTAATACAATCATTTAAGTCCGGTTATTATGCGGCATCAAAATTTAATGAGGAAGAACAATTCAAAATAGACCAATCAAGAAACTTCCAAATTGAATGTAAAATGAAATTTATTTCAGGGGAGGACAATAATTCCAATAGCCTTAATTGGGGCCAAAAAGCCAATGATTGGAGTAATCACCGTTTTGGTTTTTCCGGAGATGGTAGCTTCAAAATATATAGTTATGCTTCTGAAGCAGAGAATAAATGGATTAACTATCAGACCTGGACCAATTCATCAGCAATAAATGAGGATGACTACAATAGGATGACAATTCGTAAGGTTGACAACCTTTATTACTTTTTCATTAATGAAGTATTGGTTTCAACCGTTCCTTATAAATCACTTTTTGGTAACGTACTATCAATACAGAGTAATCAAAATACCACTATAAGAATTGATGATATATTGATTAGCTATATTGAAACTAGTGGAACAACCACTCAAGTAGTTAGTTCTGAGAATAACAATGATAATCTTCAACAATCTGTTGTAGAGGAGGAGATAAAGAAAACCGAACCGACAAAGACAATAAATAAGTCCAAAGTTATAAGTAACAGTAAGACTTATCTGCAATTTGTAGAAGACCATCCCGATTACAAAGCTGCAATGAAATCCTATGACAATAAGGATTATACAACTGCACTAAGATTATTTGAGAAACTAATTAAAAGATATCCCGACCAAGCAGAAATATATCTCAGAGCAGGACTGGGAAGAGTACAAACGCAGGAGTTTGATAAGGCCATCAACTATTTTGAAATGGCCCATTTAATTAATCCTACAGATGTTAGTATTCTTACAAATCTTTTCATTTTTAAATCCGCTTTAGGGCAGGTAAGTGAAGCAAAAAATCTCGCCAGCCAGGCAGGTAAAATGATGGCTCAAAATCAGTTTGATTACTATGTTGCCTACACACAATCCTGGATAGAATACTTTGAATATTTCAATGCTTCTTTGGCATCAAATATCTCATCAGTAAAGTCTCATTTTCAATCAGAATTCAATCAAGCTGATCATCTTTATGCAGAGGAAGTTGGTGGGAAAATCTTTGTAGATCTTAAGAACGGAGGAATTTTGAGTCACTCTAAGGACCTGACAAAGAGATTGCAGACAGCCAACCAGGTCATGTATGAGACTGGATTGCCATTTAGTTATTCTCATTATATGCTTTACTACTTAAATGAGCTATTAGATGAGCAATACCGCAGGGAAGACCTTAGCGATGATTGGAAAAATTGGTTGGCTGATTATCAAGTTAATGTCATCTTAAAATCTATGATCTATGAAGAAAGTAATGATGCCGTAGAAAACCCCTTTTTATATTGCCGATTCACTGATAAAAAATATGCTATCATGCTTCAATCTGGAGATGTGGATAATGCTCTTGCTCTAAATACGGTTCGGATAGAAAAAGCCGGAAGCAGCCCTTATCTTAAGTTTGAACTCATCAATCTTTATGCTGAAAGACTTATTCTCCTGGCAAGTTTGAATCGAATTCCACAAGCACAAGAAATAGCTGCTTCTCTAGAACAGGTACTTTCACAATACACAGCGCCAGAACTTCTGATAAAAGGTTACTTGGCTTTAAACAACTTTTATCAAAGAGCAGGACAACCTCAAAAAGCTATTGGTTTTGGTTTGCAGGCAGAGCAAGTATCTAAAGAAAGTGGTTTCATGGAAATCATCTCAGTTGTTTACAATAACCTCTCTCATTCATACTTTGTAAACAATGAAGTGGATAAAGGAATAGAGTACACAATGTTATCTAATGAATACACAAAGAGTGACTTGTTACGTGCTAAGAACCTAACCACACTTGGAGTAAGGTTGACAAATACAGAACATAAAAAAGCCATAGACATTCTTAAGCAGGCCGAAGACTTGTATTTAGAGTACATTAGTCTTGTTACGGATTATCAAGCGAAAAGCGTTTACACCAGCCTTTATAACAGCAATGTGAACATGGCAATTGCCTACAAGTACCTTGAGGATGATGCTGAAGCATTTAATGCAATAGAAAGAGCTAAGACCAAAAAACTAGCAAGTGATATCAACACCTCGATTCCTGCACCAATCACAGCTGCAGAAGTACAGGCGCTACTCAATCCCAATCAGGTTCTTCTTTACTATGCTGAGAAGTTCTTTGCAGATGGGGATATTGGGTTTTGCATGACAGCAATTACAAAAGACAAGGTTTCCTTTCAATATGTAAACAATGTTCAAAATTGGGCAAGAATCCGAAATCAGTATAGTACAGACTTTGCTTTGATCGAAAGAGAGAATGCTGGTAAAGAACTACGAACTTTTGATTTTGACATGAACAATCAAACGATGCGTCAGAAGGGGGACTTCAATTTGATGACAGAATTACTGAGAAGGGCATTTAAAAATGAAAAAAGGCAACAGATTGCTGATATAGGAGGAAGTTATTATGATCAATTTATTAGCGCGTTTAAAGATCAATTAGTAGGTAAGAAAGAAATAATCATCGCACCTAGTGGTCCCCTTAGTTTTATCCCCTTTGAAGGTTTACTGTCACCTTCAGGAAGGCTGCTTATTGAAGATTACGACATTTCCTATATCCAATCTCCAACGGTATTAAGAGAACTTTCGACAAGAAATTATCAAGCCACCAAGACAATATTGGCTATGGGAGGGGCGGAATACGGTAAAGTCAATTTTAATGGACCTTACGCGAAATCTGTTACAGATATTGACCAAATAAAATATGAGACATTCAATGATATCAAAGGAGGAGTGAGGTCTCTTCGAAAACATTTTTATGCTTTGGGATATACTCAGATGTCTTATTTAAAGGGTACTTTGGACGAAGTAAATAAAATACAAGAAATTGTACCGTCAGCAAAAACATATCTTGGTACTCAAATGGATGAGGCCAACCTAAAGAACCTATCATCCAACGGAGAATTGGATGACTACAGAGTAATTCATTTAGCTACACATGGTTGGGTGGAATCTTATATACCTGAATTAAGCGGGTTTGCAATGACTGTATTTCCAGAGGAACGTAATGGTGAAGATGGTCATGTCTATTTACACGAGGTTGAGCAACTAGATATTAAAGCAGATATGGTTATGCTTTCAGCCTGCCAAACAGGTTTAGGTAAACTTCAAGCTGGTCAGGGTGTAGCAGGACTTAATCAAGCGTTTATAAGTGCAGGAGCAAATAGTACTATAACTTCATTATGGGCCGTCAATGACTATGCAACTAGTGTTCTTGTTAGTGAATTGTATCGATTGGTATTTAGTGAAAACAAAAGCTTTCGAAAAGCATTGAATGAAGTGAAGCGTGGATTTATTACGGGTAAATACAACAAACCAAATATTAATTTGAATAATACAGGTTACTGGGCACCATTCATATATTACGGCAAGCTTTAGTTGACATTAATCACAAAACCTCAATAATTACCGTTATTTGCAATAAAAAGGACTTTCTGTTGACATAGATCCAATTAGGACGTATATTAAAATTCTTATTAATTACGCTCTAGATCTAAGACATGAATTCCTATAGTTCAAAAACCCCACCTCGCAAGGGACAATCGGTTTCCGCAACTACAAAACCACCCTTAACGGTACAATCTTCCACTTATCAGTTTATAGATAACAGGGCGGAAGTAATAGCGCAAAGAAAACTGCAAGAGGCTACCATTGGAAGTCATCAAACGCAACAATCACAACTAATCCAGAAGAAGCAAAACAATACAGGTTTGCCCGATAGCCTAAAATCTGGAATTGAAGGTCTTTCTGGTTTATCTATGGATGATGTTCAAGTCTTTAGAAATTCCGACAAACCTGCACAACTACAAGCACATGCTTATGCACAGGGTTCCGATATTCATTTAGCATCCGGCCAAGAACAGCACCTACCTCATGAAGCCTGGCATGTAGTACAGCAGAAACAAGGTCGGGTTAGACCCACAATGCAGATGAAAGGTGGGATGAAGATAAATAATGATGCCGGATTGGAGCAAGAGGCAGATGTGATGGGTCAAAAAGCTTTATCGGTAGTTGCTGTTCCATCAACACAAATGAAAGCAAACACAAGTGAATCAGGTGTTGCTCAATTGAAGTGGGATTATGTGGATGACACCCTCATGGGCTGGGATGAAGATCTGGGAGGCCTAAGCTGGTTTTATGACATGGATAATGGTTTCATGTCCTTTTTGATCACTGATCAGTCTCCAGATTATATGGAAATTCTGAAAGTATATGAAGGTAAGCCAAGGCCTTATAACGAATGGGTTGAGATATGGAAGGAAAATGATTGGCCAACTGACGGATTTGAAGATATTCATAAAGATGCTCAGTCTTTTGGTACAGACATACCAAAAAAAGGAAATGCCTTAATAAGCGAACCTAAGGAAAGATCAAAAGACGAGAAGTTGGAGATATTAGTCAAAGCCATGAAGGCTGGTTATACTTTATTTGATACTGCAGAACTCTATTGCACTTCTGATTTGATAGGTGAAGCAGCTAAACTGGCTGGAATTGATGTTTCCACTTTAACTATCGTTTACAAAGCAATGCCTGTAAATGATGAAAAAGAGTCTGGTTCGTTGGAAGAAAATGTATTGAATTTCCGTCAACGGGTGAGATATCAAATGTCTAGTATTCCTGCAAAGTCCCAAAAGGTACTAATGCTTCATGAGTTACCAAAAAACGAAGATCATATCAGTGCATATATAGATGCTCTGTATGATATTGCTGTAGGTGGTGATGCAGGAATGGTGAAGAGTCTTGGAGTTAGTAATGTCACCTTTGAGCAACTACAAAAGATTCACCAATATGCGATAGATAAAAAAATCATGCGCATTAAATATGTTGAGAATAGGTTCTCACCAGCAGAGCAGGATAGTAAAGTGCGAGAATTCTGCACCAAAAATGGAATAACCTATATGGCCTACGGGCTCTTTGGAGGTTCAAGTACTGGTTTTTGTTCAGAAGGATTTGCAATGCCTAAGAGACACCTTCAAATGCTACAGGATGGTCGGTTAATAAAACTGGCCGATGAGATACAATTATCTGTTCATCAAATGCTACTTGCCTGGGCTAATGCAAAAGGAGTTACAACAATAATTTACTCTGGAGGACATGCTAAATCCAACTTTGAAGCTCAAAAGATTCAGTTGCACCAAAATGTGGTAGATCAAATTGATTTATTCTTTATTTATAAGGAAGGTGAAACCGATTCTGAATTTAAAGATGAATCCGATGTAGCAGGCCTGTATGCAACTCTGAAAGACTCTTCGGCATGGTACATATTTGATACTTTATTGAAAGACGATAAAGTGATGTCCTTATTCAAAGTGTTTCTTTCTACTCTTTCAGATCAATATGGACCAGGTGCCAAAGATTACATCCTAAATTTCGGAATGCGTTTGGTTCGCCTGGTTACTCACTTGCAGACAATGTATAGCTTAGATGAATATCAGGAACCATGGGATATTGTACTTGTAAAATCATTTAAGAAGATAGCAGTGGCATCAGAATCTGTGGATGGTGTTATGGAAAAGCTGTATGAATGGTCCCAGAAAGAGTATATGGAAGTAGGAGGGGCTACTCATGCAGAGGAGCATCTTGACAAAATCGCCAAAGGTCATAAGGAAGAAGATCCTTCCATTGGAGATCAGCTTGATTTAACACAAGCTAATTGTGCTGTCATGGATGACTTTGTAGTTCCTAGATCATTTAGTGAATTTCAAGATGGTGCTACAGGTTGGCATTGTCAATATGCTCCAAATGGACTTACAAAAAAACCTATCTTTAAACTCAAAATCAAAGTAATTTCACATACTGATTCAGGAGCTACTGTAGAGGTTACTGGATTATCCTGGTAAGCCGCTCAACTATTCTGAGCGACTTTAAAATTTGGGGATAAGTTATTTATTTCTTCTCAATTATCAATGCTGGTATATTCAATGATTTGTAAAGCTCATTATAAGCTTTCATTTCTATATTGATAATATTGTCTCTCTCGTTCTCATATACTTCCCAATCTTCCATCAAATCCTTAAATCGATCTTTAGCACCCTGAGTCAATTTTGGATCTGGTTGATCAATGTAGTTCATTAGTTGCAGAAGCTGAGAATTCAGTTTGTTATTGAAATTAATCACATCCTGAAATGTCTTCTGTTTCTCCTGAACCAAATTCTCTTCCCAAGCATTAATTCTATCTTTTATCTCTTTGCCCTTGCTCATCAAAGTATCAGCATCTTCATTTCCTTTCAAGAGTTTGGCATACTTGGCTAATTGATCTTTCGCAGATCGCATTTGATTCACTGATTCATGCATGTCTACGAGCGTATTCTCAATACTTAAAAGAATCTTTTGTTGTTCAGTAAAATCCTGTGAAGTTGATTTAACTTTTGGATTAGGAAGTATAGTAGCCACTGTTTCAACTGTATCTTCCTCTAATGATAGCCTTAAAGTATATTCTCCCGGAGCAACCGCAGATCCTGAATGACCTCCAAATACAAATAGCTTATTCACTGAAGGAATTGATTCCCGGTTGAAGTCCCAAGTAAATCTATTAAAACCTTTCTTTGATGGTAGTGCTTCAGGTTTTGCAGGTCCACCTGGCCAGGTTTTGAAGTCTTCATCTTCCCTGTTGGTGTAGGTTCTAATTACATCATCACCCACTAAAATGTCTAATCGCAAATCAAGAGAATCTGCATCTTGATCAAGATAATAATCAAAGGTTACTCCACTTCTGGGGTTTCTACCTTGACCTACAGCCTCAGAAACCCCACCAAAAATTCTATAGCTGTCCTTAGGTTTGAAAATTTCTACTGATTTGTTGTTAGTACTTATGTTTTGCAATAAACCAAGATCATCCAGAATCCAGAACCCTCGTCCGGATGTAGCAGCTATCAAATCATTGTCTTGAATTGTAAGGTCATTAATTGCTACGACAGGTAAATTCAATTTCAGTTTCTGCCAATTTTCTCCATTATTAAGAGAAACGTACAATCCAGTTTCAGTTCCTGCATACAATAAGCCTTTTCGTTTCTTATCAGCTCTGACAACTCTTGCAAATCCATTCGGATCATCAAGGCCGTTTACAATTTTAACCCAGGTATTTCCGTAATCATTGGTTCTAAAAATATAGGAATTCAGATCTAATGATTTATATCTCATTACTGCCACATAAGCAACAGCAGGGTCATGTTCAGAGATGTCAATGCTATTGATGATACCATCAGAAACTCCAGGAGGTGTAACATTCTGCCAACTTTCACCGCCATTCTTGGTGATATGTAATAATCCATCATCACTACCTGCATAGAGTACGCCTTCCTCATGTTGAGATTCTATCAATGCTGTAAGTGTGTTATAGTTTTCACCGCCAGCTGCTTCATTAGTGTATGGTCCACCACCTGGGCCATGTTTATCTTTTTCATTTCTTGTCAAATCAGGGCTTACAACCGTCCAATTTATACCTTCATCCATAGTCTTAAACACCACATTACCAGCATGATAAATAGTCTTTCTATTATGAGGAGATGAAATGATTGGAGCATTCCAGTTGTATCTGTATTTCGCATCTTTTGGAGCAATACTTAATCCCAACTCAGGATATTCTTTAATCGACTTTTGTGCTCTGGAAGATTTTGTCCATTTGCTTATATTCCCCTGATAGGTACCTCCATAAACTGTCTCTGGGTTATCAGGGTCAAACGCAATAAAAGCACTTTCTCCACCAGCTACAGAATACCAATCTTTCCAATCTATACCTGCGTCATTAGTTCGACTCGCTATAGCTATTGCAGAATTATCCTGCTGACCTCCATAGACATTGTAAGGCACCTGATTATCAGCAATCACCCGATAAAACTGTGAAGTTGATTGGTTCTTCTGGGTGCTCCAGCTTTTACCTCCATTAAAGGATATGTTGGCACCACCATCATTGGAATTTATCAGATTAGTATTATCATTTGGGTTAATCCATAAATGGTGATTATCCCCATGTGGTACAGGAATATCAGTGAAGCTATTACCTCCATCTATGGATTTCATTACTGGAGCATTTAATACATAAACTACATTCTCATTTTGAGGATCCGCAAAAATCTCCATGTAATACCATGATCTTGCAATATTTACTCTATTACTATTGACTTGCTGCCAGGTCTTCCCAGCGTCATCAGATCTATAAACTCCACCTTTTTCACCTTCAGCTTCAATTACCGCGAAAACACGCTCAGGATTTGCTCTTGAGACAGATATTCCCGATTTACCGAATTCTTCAGGCAGGCCTTCAGTCATTTTATTCCAGGTATCACCTCCGTCAATAGATTTATACAACCCAGAATGCTCTCCACCTGATTCAATAATCCATGGGTAACGACGATGTTGCCACATTGAAGCATATAGTATCCTTGGATTGTTCATATCCATGGACAAAGAGGATGCTCCCGTATTTGCATTCACATATAGCACCTGCTTCCAGGTTTTACCTCCATCGTTGCTTCTATAAATTCCTCTTTCTTTAGTAGGCCCATATTGCGCACCCTGCGCTGCTATATAAATGATATCAGGATTCGAGGGGTGTATGATTACGTCGGAAATGTGACGTGTTTTGTCTAACCCTAAATGGGACCAAGTTTTACCAGCATCCATTGATTTATACACGCCATCACCCATAGAAGTCATTACTCCACGGGCCGGATGTTCTCCCATGCCAACTACCACTACATTAACATCACTTTCAGAAACCGCAATTGCTCCAACAGATCCTGTCTTAAAGAAGCCGTCAGAAATGTTTTTCCAGGTAATGCCATCATCTGTGGTTTTGAAGACTCCTCCTCCGGTAGATCCCATAAAATAAGTGTGAGGTTGTCCAATCACTCCTGTAGAGGTCACACTTCTGCCACCTCTGAAAGGACCAATGTTTCTCCATTTTAATCCGTGAAACAAGGAATCAGCTAATTCGATTAATGGTGTTGATTGTTGAGATTTCTTTTTCTTTTTTTGAGCAGCAATTGATAATGGCAGCAATAGCAAACAAATTAAAAGTACTTTAATTGATATATTGAAATTGCTTTGAGTGCTAAATGTAGCTTTTAGAGAAGAGAAGCGAATCATTGATTTGGGTTAGTTTAGGTAAAGTATTTAGAACAAATAAGTTATAAATACATTTGCTCTTGAATTTTCCCAAACATAATAATTATTGAGCTCTCTTAAACTTTGGTCTAACAAAAAACATTAGATAATAACACTCTTTCAGATGATTATCTACTGAACATCCAAACTCAATTCTTTTGCAAATTTCTCCACTTGATATTTAAACTGATCTGAGTCGTTCATTGTAAAAAGCGTCAGAAGTTTACTTTCATCATATTTCAGACTTAGGGTAAACTCAGTATAGTTAACCCAATATTCTCGTGATCTGGATGCTGCTTTATACTTTTTGTTCTCCCTTGACACTTGTAAACATTCTAAACGATGGAATTGAAGGGTCTTGCCTGTTGGTATTCCAACTATTAGGAATTTATCGTTGATAATTTTGTTTATGGTATCAATAGACGTGATATACTTAGTCGTCCACAATGTTAAAACCAACATTAGACATATAAATGAAGCTACATACCAACTCAAGAATATGAAGTAAGTAGCCATTGGAACCAACAAAACAAGAAGTGTCCATCTGAGTCCGTTTGGGAAATAGTACCTCTGGTATATTACTTTTTTATTCATATTGCTAAGATCTAATGGAATTGATGATTCTAAAAGAGGACAATAAAATTATAGGGACTAAACATGATTAAAGTAGCGTCATCACTATCTGACGATATGTCTGCCCAATAGGTATTTCTGATTCTCCCAAACTTATCCGATTTCCTTTTATTGATTGGATTTTGTTCTTTGAAACCAGAAATGACTTATGTACTCTAATGAAATTTGAACTGCCTAATAATTTTTCAAATGTAGAAATCTTCTCCAGCGTGGTGATAATTCTATCTGCTAAAAAGACTTTACAATAGTTCCCAAACGCTTCAATGTATTGTATTGAATCCGGGTCTACAAAATGCTGTTCTTTGTCTCCCTTAATCGTTAATCGTTTCGCATGTTCATCTGTGTTTTGTAAAATGCTGCTGGGTGGTTGTATCTTGTTAATAGCTTTTACAAAACGATCAAATGAGAAAGGTTTGAGTAAATAATCAACAACATTAAGTTCATAGCCTTCAAGCGCGTGTTCTTTGTATGCTGTTGTAATTATTACTTTTGGTTGGTGGGTAAGTGTTTTAAGAAATTCAAGGCCTGACATATTAGGCATCTTAATATCAAGGAATATTAAATCAACAGATTCTTGATGTAATTTACCCATTGCTTCCATTGCATTGTAGCAATTTCCAACCTTATTCAAATGATTTAACTCATCACAATATCCCTCGATTATGCGATGTGCAATTGGTTCGTCATCTATGATTACGTAGTTGATCATTTAAGGTCTAATTCAATTCTGGCCTGAAATTCATCTCCAGTTCTCTGAGTCGTGAATATATGCTTTTTAGGATAGATAAGCTCAAGTCTTCTTTTCAGGGTATTTAATCCAATGCCTTCAGATGATTCATCTTGATTGTAAAATCGGTTCCTTACATCAAAAACCAGATAACTATTAGTTACACAAAGATGGGCTTTTAAATAGGGGTTATCACTAATCACTTCCAATCCATGTTTAACTCCATTTTCAATTAACGTAACTAGCAGGAGTGGAGCAATATTTGCCTCTTGATTGTCAATTTCAGTTTCTAATTCAAGTTGAGTTCCATCCTTATATCTAATACTATGTAGATGCATATATTTCTGCAAATATTCTATTTCGTCAGCAATAGAAACACGTTCTTTATCACCTTCATAAATTACAAACCGCATAATATCAGACAATTGTAAAATTACATCCGGAGTATCTTCCGATTTCTCACGAGCCAATCCGTAAAGGTTGTTTAAGGTATTAAAAAAGAAGTGAGGGTCTATTTTGCTTTTAAGTGCTGAAAGCTCTGTTTCTACCCGCTCATTTTTAAGCTGACGATATTCTTTCCATCTCTCAAATAACCAGGATAAAACTACATAGCCCAGGGTGCTTGAAAACACTGCTACAGAAAGCCAGAAATAAGTAGATAGGATCGTCACGTCCTGATTAAGTATCCGGGCTGACTCCCAGCGTGATTTGAACTCAATCATTGCAAGCAGAGAAGTTGAAAGCAATAAGAAGATAATGATCGGTTTATAGACCTTGCTCAATTTCATAAGCACAATTTAAAAGCTCTTTGTGCTCTTGCAAAGTACGGTTGATGAACATAGCTGTTTCCGTGATATACATAGCTCAAACAATGTCCAATGTGAGTAAAGTAGAAATTGGAACTTAATACATGTTTAACAACCTAGTTGGTCATTAAAATTTTATTCATCAATTGACCTCAGTTAGGTTACTGCCATGTTTCATTAAAAACTCAATAAAAATGTTATTCAAAAAGAATTATGCTATTCTGGGGTTGTGTTTGCTGTTATTTTCTAAATCATACTCCCAAAAAGAACCAGCCGTCTCAGCACTTCAAATCAAGAATTTTCAAGAAAAATTGGATTATGAGATTCCAAAAATATTAAAGGAGAACAAAGTACCTGGATTGGCAATTGCCATACTTGATAAAAACCAGGAAATGATTAAAAAAGGATACGGCTGGGCTGATGTTGCAAAAAAAGAACCTGTTAACTCTAATACAGGTTTTAATATTGGATCTGTATCGAAGTTGTTTACAGCATGGGCAATAATGGATCTTGTTAATAAGCATAAGATCAACCTTGATTATCCTGTGGAAGAATACCTCACTCGATGGAAACTGCCCAAATCTGAATTCGATAACTCTAAAGTAACCATTAGACACATATTAGGCCATACAGCAGGGCTCTCTGTACATGGATATGGAGGTTATCAGCCAAAGAAAGAACTTCCTACTTTGGAAGCGTCTTTAAATGGTAAATTCCGAAGTGATGAAAAAGTGTTTATAGAACATGAGCCTCAGACAAAATGGCA
Organism: bacterium; assembly: GCA_024743255.1. Lineage (GTDB taxonomy): Bacteria > Bacteroidota > Bacteroidia > Cytophagales > Cyclobacteriaceae > JANSWY01. The sequence continues at coordinate 138,684 of JANSWY010000002.1, forward strand.
ATATTCCGGTGGTGGATACACCATTCTGCAATTAGTAATTGAGGAAGTTACGGGTGAGTCTTTTGATGACTATATGGAGGATGTCCTATTTGATGAATTAGACATGGATCAAACCAGTTTTGAAATCAGTTATAAAATCCTGAAGAAATCTTCAAAAGCTTATGATGAACAGGGGCAACAAATAGAATTAGAAAGGTTCACTGCTCAAGCTGCTGCTGGTTTGCATACTAACCTCGATGATATGATCATATTTGCTAAAAATAACCTTAATGGTAGCTCTGTTCTGACTGCTGCAAATAAGAAAGAGATGCAAACCCCAACAGAACTCTCCAAGGGAAGATATGGACTTGGATACGCGCATTTCCCTGTGGGTCCAGGTAAGTTTGTAACTGGTCATGCTGGCTCCAATGATGGTTGGGAAGCAGCTATGATGCTTGATTTATCAGATGATACAGCAATTGTAATGCTCAGTAATGGTTCCAATGGTAAAAAGGTACTTATCACTATTCTCAAGAAATGGATGCAGTGGAAGATGAGTTTGCAGACAGGGCCTTGAGTCCTAATTGAAGAGTTGGGTTTTAAAGTTGATCAACAAAGCACAGAGGATTTCCCCTCTGTGCTTGACCTTATTTAATCATTTAGTTCCTTATAATTCAATTCTTTGTCGTTCTCTTTATTGTGCATAATGATATCCCTGGTATTCTTCTGTACAGTGATAGCTCCAAATAGCGACATTATGAATGCAAAAGCATAAAAACCCTTTTCGCTTGGCAACATTTCCGCATTCCATAATCCAATTACCAATAGTACAACCGACAATATGGTTACAAACCAACATATTCCATAATATATATCTGTAACAGGTATATCCTCCAGTTTATCACGTACGCTCTTTTGTAATGATACCACTGCAAATAATCCAAACATCAGGATTGTAAAGTAGTATCCCTTTTCATTCAACAACATGTCTGCCCGGTAAAGACCAATTAAATAACCAATGATCCCTACACCTAGTACTATCCATGAAGCCGCAACAAAAGCGTTTGATGTTTTTTGTGTCATGATTAATTTTAGTTTGATTTACCTGTAAAACTAAAAGACACGCAAAACACTTTCTAGACAGGATTGTACAGAACCCGAAATTGCAGATTACGTATGGCAGAGGAACTCAATAACAAGGAAAAGTGGATTTTAACTGGTTATGATCTATTTGGTAGAATCGGACCCGAGGCACTAAATGTAGAAAAATTATCCAACATTGTAGGGCTGAACCGTTCCAGCTTTTACCACTATTTTGGAGATATAGCAGTCTTTGAATCCCATCTTCTGGATTACCATATAAGCAAATACCAGATGTTTCACGACATCATTAAGGATTACGACAAGTTTGAAATGCTTTTTGAAGATGATGTAATGAGACATAAGGAAGTGTTAGCTTTTCAACGTCAGTTATTGATAAACCTCTCTGTTCCAAAATACAATGAATGCTCACTAAAAGCCCGAACCTACACCGAAAAGAAGACATACGAGCTGTGGTCTGCATTCAACAATGTAGAAAAAGACTCGGAAGAGCAATGGACACTTTTTAGAGCTATCAGGGATTTTTACTATATCCATTATGGCCAGGCGGATGGACAAACGGATAAAACCGACCCCAAAGATGTGTTGGTGCTACTCCATTCATACTTTAGTCAAAATAAATGACCCTTTAGTGTTTATTGAATTACAAACCATAAATACTCCATGTTCTACCCACTAAACCTTAATGGCATAGAAATATTCCCATTATTCGGAGATGCTTTGAAAGGCAAGCCCCACATATTTGATTTCTCTTCGAACAACCCAAAAACATTGGAATATGACCCAGCTAATTTCGATCAATTCAATAAAATGGTTTTTGATGAAATCAGAAACTCGTCCTGTGAATGGGGAATTGGAAGATATCTTGAGGAAAGAAAAAGTCTGCTGAGAGATTATCCAAATATCATTGAAGAGGAGAGGTATTACCATTTAGGTCTTGATATTGTCGTTCCATATGATACACCAATGTATGCCCCGTTGAATGGTGAAGTATACGCAACGGGTAAAGAAACTCAGATTGGAAATTATGGAGGGTATATCATGTTGAAGCATATAGTCAATGAAGTTGTCTTTTATTCATTTTACGGGCACCTCAAAACACCACATTCTGTTAACCCAGGAGATAAAATAGTGGCTGGTCAGGAGTTTACAAGAATAGGGAAAGAAAGTGATAGTGGGGGTTGGTTTTGCCATACCCATTTACAAATTCTAACCCAGCAAGCAATTGACAAAGGATACACTAATTGGGGATACATTTCTCCTAAAATGATGGCATCTGTGGAAAAATACTTTCCATCTCCATACTTTCTATTCAAATATTAAAGGTTTAAAGGATATCTCCCTCTGCAACAAGGATAAAAGTGATGATGAGACATAGAATGATTAGTCCCATCACAATAAAAGTATGAATAGTTCCCCCGTAACCAAAGAAGTTTGCTGACCAAACCAGGAGGGTAATAATGATGAGTACGTTGAGCAACCTTTTCATTACATTCATTCAGCTCCTCATCCAAAAATTATTGGGATCAATTTCCAACTTTACAAATACTGCAAAGAAGATTTGCGGAGGTGACAAATGTATGGCTATTATGACTAGTAACCTAATCGTCAGTTAACCAACAGATTAAAAATCAGAATAATAATCCACTTCAGTAAAAAAGCACTTCACGAATTTCCTGTCCGATAATATGCTGTCACGAAATAACATCGGCAAAATAGAAACATATTTCAAATAGGTTCGTTACCTTAGTAACTTCGGCAAAACAGAAAGATATGAAAAGAGTAACGATTGGTGAGTTTGAAGAGCTATGCCTGCTAATGGTAGGAGTATTGTATGAAGATGCTTATGGTGTATCTGTAAAAGATGAAATAAAGAATCGAACAGGGAGAGATGTCACCATCAGTTCAATCCACTCAACACTTGTCAGGCTGGAAAAGAAAGGGTTGCTTAAGTCGTATATGGGAGGAGCAAATGAGATTAGGGGAGGAAGGGCAAAGCGCATTTTTGAAATGACTGCCACTGGCAAGCAGGCAATAAATGAAGCCCGGGATTTGAGAAACCAACTCTACACTGACATTCCTAAACTGGTATGGGAGAAATGAACAAGCAACAACCTCCAAAATGGATTAATAAAATTCTAGACTGGTATTGTAAGGAAGAATATGTTGGGGAGATCTATGGAGATTTAATGGAGCTCTACGATCGCTGGCTGGAAGAAGGGAAGTTCAAGGCCAATGCCAAATACGTACTCAATGCAATTCTATTCATGCGACTGTACAACTCAAGATTTAATTCAGGTCAAAACTCAAATAAAATAGACATGTTTAAAAATTACTTCAAAATCGGATATCGCAATCTGCTGAGAAATAAAGTCTATTCAGCAATTAATATCAGCGGGCTAACAGTAGGAATGGCCATAACGATGTTTATCGGGCTATGGATAAAAGCCGAGCTTTCCTATAACACCTCACATGATAATTACGATAGAATTGCTCAAGTCATCCAACACAAAACTTACAATGGGGACATTCGCACTAACGAGGCGGTACCTTTTCCAATTGGGGATGAACTGGAAACCAAATATGGCGACTATTTCAAACACGTGGTGATGACAGGCTGGACTTACGACCATATTCTATCTCATCAGAACCTAAGAATTATAAAAAAAGGAAACTACATGGACGTCCAAGCTCCTGATCTATTGTCTCTGGAAATGATCAAAGGGACTCGTGCAGGTTTGATCGATCCTCATTCAATCTTGATTTCTGAATCAACAGCCCAGTCTTTGTTTGGAGATTCAGATGCAATGGGCCAAGTGATGGAAGTGGATAATGAATTAACTGTTAAAGTTACTGGGATTTATAAAGATCTTCCTTCAAACTCCAGTTTTAGTGATTTACATTTTATTGTTCCATGGGACCTATATGTATCATCTTATGCTTGGGTAACTAGTGCAAAAGAAAGGCAGGCATGGGACGAAAACTCTTATCAACTCTTCGTTCAAATCTCTGATTTGGCTACAATGGCTGATGTGAGTGAAAGGATAAAAAATGTGAAATATGATCGTTTGGAAGAAAATCAAAAATACTCCAAACCAGAAATGTTTCTTCACCCAATGTCCGATTGGCATTTAAGATCAAATTGGGAAAATGGCGTTAAAACCGGAGGTCTCATTCAATATGTCTGGTTATTTGGTATCATTGGGATTTTCGTGTTGACATTAGCATGCGTGAATTTCATGAACCTTAGTACAGCTAGATCTGAGAAGCGAGCAAAAGAAGTTGGAATACGCAAGTCATTCGGCACATTAAAAAGACAGTTGGTTCAGCAGTTTTTATGCGAGTCGCTATTGGTGGTATTTCTTGCATTTCTATTAGCTATTTGTTTAGTGGCTTTTATTACGCCATATGTTGGTACCATGATTGGTTATGAAATGGATTTACCATTGAATGACTTGTATTTCTGGTTGATCTCTATTGTATTCATTTCTATAACCGGCTTTCTGGCTGGAAGTTACCCTGCATTGTATCTTTCGTCTCTCAAACCAATAAAAGCTTTAAAGGGCACATTTAAAGTTGGAAAAACAGCGGTAGTATTTAGGAGGGCATTGGTGGTATTTCAATTCTCTGTTTCTGTTCTTCTCATCATTGGAACGATTGTAGTACTGGAACAAATTCAATACACAAAAGACAGGCCTCTTGGATACAATAAGGATGGTGTCATTACAATTGAGTTGAGTACTTCTGATTTCGAAGGAAAGTACAATTTGCTAAGAAATGAACTGATCAGCAGTGGTGGGATCGTTGATATGACAGAATCGTCAAGCCCAATGACCCAAGTCGAAAACACTAACGGTGGGTTTAGCTGGCAAGGAAAAGACCCAGGATTTAAGCCAAGTTTTTCCATCATTTATGTCACACATGACTATGGAAACACGGTCAATTGGGAACTAGCCAAAGGACGTGATTTTTCAAGGGATATTTCTACTGACTCCACTGCCTATATCTTAAATGAAGCAGCTGTGAAGTACATGGGCATGGAGAACCCTGTAGGTCAAAACATGAAATGGGGTAGGAATGATCATAAAATAATTGGAGTGGTGAAAAATATGTTGATGGAATCTCCTTCCAAACCAGTACGCCCAACCATTTATATCATCGACTACATTCATAATACCAATTATATTACTTTAAAGCTCAATCCAGATCAAAGTGTTCGCACCTCCCTGGGTCAGGTAGAGTCGGTGCTAAATGACATTGCTCCAAAGGTTCCTTTTAATCCAATATTTGTAGATCAGGAATATTCGAAAAAGTTTGAGGCTGAAGAAAGAGTTGCTAGTCTAGCAGGGATTTTTTCTATATTGGCAATTTTTATAAGTTGCCTGGGACTATTTGGATTAGCATCTTTTGTAGCGGAACAGCGAAGGAAGGAAATTGGAATTCGTAAAGTTCTTGGTGCTACTCTGCTTAACCTTTGGAAAATGTTGACCAGTGAGTTTGTTGTATTGGTCATTCTTTCTTGCTTAATAGCATCACCAATTGCCTATTACGCTTTATCATCATGGTTGGATAATTACGAATATCACATCTCTATAAGCTGGTGGTTCTTTGTTGTGGCTACAATTAGCGCACTGGCAATTACATTGTTTACAGTAAGCTTCCATTCAATTCGTGCAGCCAAAATGAATCCAGCAAAGAGTTTGAGAACTGAGTAATTCTATGTCCAAAGGGATACCATTCCCGGCAGTGAGACTGATTTCATTCTATCGTTTTTTGAGATAACCTATATCTTTAGGATTGATAAAATCCGGCGATGGAATGAATTTAGTCTCTTACGTAATTTTTAGTGGATGCGTTTGCTCATTGGTGTTTTCATTCACTTTGATTTTTTCAAGGAATAACCAACTAGCAAACCGATTTCTGGCAGGGATCATTCTGGCATTTGGAATAAACCTTGCCATGGTTTGGATTTTATCTCAGTCATTCTTTGATCAGGTTCCATTATTGCATTTGTTACCTTATGGTATTGGTTTTGGGCTTGGGCCAATTATTTATCTCTATATTAAATCTCTCACTTCCAATGAGAAATTGAATTACTGGCATTTACTATGGCTGACTGCTGACTACATCCATAGTGCCTATCATTGGATTTACGGGAGGTCATTCCCAGATCATATTTGGCATGATATTGCTGATAAAATTGGTTCAGTATCTATATTCTTAATCATTTATTATCTCTGGGTATCCAGAAAATTGATTTTAAACTATCAAACCCAATTGAAACAAAAACTCTCCAATATTGAGCAGCAAACTCTCAATTGGCTAAATCAATTCTTTCTAATTTTCTTAATCGTCATTCCATTGTCCATTATCATTTGGATATTGGTGCTTGCAACAGATATAAATGTCAATAATCAGGTAGCAGCACCAGTTGTTCATTTAATCATCATATTCTGGCTGGGAATAGGTGGAATCAAACAGCCACAAATTGTCTTAAAAGAAATCAACTTAAACCCTTCAAATGAGACCAGTAAAGAATATCAACAGCATCTCAATCTATTGATTGATTGCATGGAATCTGATAGGCTCTATAAACTGAATGATCTAAATGTACGAATGTTGGAAGACAGGTTAGACCTAACAGCGAAACAGATCTCGGAAGCTCTCAATAAAGGGTTAGGTAAAAATTTCTATTCTTTCATCAATGACTACCGGGTCAAGGAGTTTAAATCCAGAGTTTCTGAGACTAATCATTTGACATTGGCAGGCCTTGCCTATGAGTGTGGCTTTAATTCCAAAACCACTTTCCAAAGAGTCTTCAAAGAAATCACCGGAATGCGCCCCTCAGAATATATAGATTCCTTGTAAATGGAGTCCCACTCCCTGCAATAGTCCCTAGCAGGGTCAAAAAAGCTGTTTTTAGAAGATACTCTTCTCGTTCTTTGAAGAATAAACTCAAAGTAAATATTATACACATGAAGAATATCTATTTAATCGCAGCTATTAGTCTGTTCAAAATTCAAAGTGCAATTGGTCAGAATTACTCAGATTCCACATTTCTGGAGCAGATTGATGAGGCTCGTGAACTGATAATGAAATTAAAGAATGAGCAAAACATTCCAGGAGTGTCCATAGCAGTTGCTAAAGGTGGCCGTATCATATGGAAAGAAGGAATTGGATATGCCGATATTAAAAATGAAACCCAGGTAACAACTGAGACTAAGTTTCGAATGGGCAGTATCTCGAAATCCATTACTGCCATTGGATTAGCAAAACTTTTTGACAATGGTCAGATAGAATGGTCTGATCCTGTCTCTAAATACTTATCATATCCTGAAGCTCCTGAATACTCTTTTACCATTCAGCAACTAGCCGGACATACTTCAGGAATAAGACATTACAAGGGTTTTGAGTTTTTCTCAAACAAGCAATATTCCAGTATCGAACATAGTCTGGAAGTATTTAAGAAAGATAAACTGCTATTTGAGCCTGGAACCAAATACCAATATACTACTTACGGATATTCACTGATCGGTCGTTTGATCGAAGAAGTTTCAGGAAAATCTTTTAATGATTACATGTCTAAGGATGTTCTGTCGCAACTTGGAATGAACCACACCATATTAGAAGATGCAGGTATGGATGAAACAGGCAAAGCCATCTTCTATGGAAAAGGTGGTAAGCGTGAAGCTAAGGAAGTAAACCTTAGTGTAAAGTGGGCCGGGGGTGGTTTCCTGTCAACTCCAACCGATTTAGTTAATATGGTGAACTATGCGGGTAGATTTATTTCTTATGCCACGTTAATGGACCTCATCACACCTCAACAGCTTCCTGATGGTACTCTAACGGGGTATGGTATCGGGTTTAAGATTGGAAAGGTTGAATCAACTGGCCAGACTGTTGTCCATCATGGAGGGAGAATCAGTGGTGCAAGACCTTATTTGTTAGCGTTGCTTGATCAGCAATTGGTAATAGCTATTTGTACCAATACGGAAGCAGATTATGGTGTATCGGATGTATATGAAATTGCCCAGTCATTTTTCAAAGAGCAGAGTTCTGTTGAGGACTAAAGGAAAGGGCAAAATCATTAATATTCTCAATCAATTCAGAAAGCATCATCTCTTTAAATGGCATCTATTATTGGTGCCATTTTTCCATTCACTTACATCAGTACATTCACTCTGAAAATGAGAATCACATTACAATTAAGCACATCCATAATGACTTCCTTAAAATACTAAACCAGTAACATCTGTTTTTTGATAATATTAAAATAATGCATAAATTGGTTAACCAATTACTGGATTACCAGTAAATATCTTACGATGAGCCTCTAACCAATAAATTTTGAATGTATGAACAGAAACTTACCCATTGTATTACTGATAGTATTGCTATCACTTAATACTTCAAGCACCTTTGCTCAGATGTATATCAGTGAAGTGCTTTATGGCCCTGGAGGTACCGATACTCCACATGAATTTTTTGAAATAAGAGGAACAGCGAGTTCAACTATAGCAGCAAACACCTACCTCGTATTTATTGAAGGTGATGATAGTGACCCAGGTGATGTAAATATGGCTTTTGATCTAAGTGGCTTATCTTTTGGCACAAACGGATACCTTGTTTTCACTATGGAAGGCAATTCATTCACAACTACTTCTGGAGCAACGGAAGTAGAATCCTCTGATCTGGTTGGTACTGGGTGGCAAGGTGTATCAGAAGTTGTGGGATCAGCTACTGAAATAGAAGGTCTTTCAACTACAATTTTGTTAGTAACAAGTACCTCATCAATTTCCGATAGTGATGACCTAGATAGTGATAATGATGGAGAAATTGATATTACAGGATGGACCATACATGATGGAATTGCTATTTTAGATGATGATGATACTAATGAATATGGCTATGCTGATCTTATCTACTCTCAAAATGCAGCTGGCACAATAAGCCCATCTGGTTCAACTGTATTAGCCATTGATTTTGAAGGCGGGTATGTCTCAAGAATCGGTGAATCTACAGGAAGTACGAATAATGATTGGTTTTGCGCAACCACATCAACTTTAGACATCAATAGCTCTTCAACGGATCAGGCATTCTCAGATGAGAGTATATCTGAAGTAGGGGGACCAAGCTATGACTTTACCGCGGTGACTTATAATGGATCCTTCTCTCCATCTACTCCAGATAAAACAAATGATTTAACGATTAGCTCCTCGCTTAGTACAACAGACGACTTAGCATGTCACAACCTAACAATCAATTCAGGTCAAACTTTGACATTGCAAGATGGAGGATCTATCAAAGTTTACGGAAGCCTGACCGTTAATGGCACATTGATGGTTGAGTCAGGTGGTACTTTGTGGACTTTTGATGGTAAGGACGCTGATGCTATTACGGCTGAAAGAAATACCACTTACAGTGACGGCAGATATAGTTTTGTGGGTACTCCTGTTAATACAGATGCCAGTATTACTGGAAGTGATTTAGGAAGCATCTCTTACTCTTATAACGAAACAACTGGCTATGACTCAGATGATGGTCTATCTAGATGGGAGAATGCCAGCAGTACTCAACTAGAGGTGGGAGTAGGATATGCTCAAGCTTTCCAGGAAACAATCACTTTTACAGGAGTACCAAATGATGGTACCATTACTGTTGATGGGCTTACGCATACAACAACGGGAACCAGTACCTCTACTGATCGTGGGTTTAATTTATTAAGTAACCCATATCCTTCTGCTATCGAAGCTGATGAATTTCTGACAGAGAACACTGATATAGATGGTGCAATCTATTTATGGGATGACGATGATTCAGATGTTGAAAGAGGCACTAACAGTGACTACATAACATGGAATAACATAGGTGATGTCGCTGGACCCAACTCAGGAAGAGTTTTTCAGGGTCAAATTAGATCTATGCAAGGATTCTTTGTGAGGGTTACCAATTCTGGGTCTGCCTCAGTAAACTTCCTTGAAGATATGCGAGGCACTGGTGATAACAGTGATGGGCGATTTTTCAGAGTTGAAGAGGAAGCTCCACTTAACTTGAAAGTAAGTTTGGAAACTAAAGATGGAGAGCTTTACAACGAAACGCTTATTGGTTTAAGAGAAGAGGCAACTGTTGGGAAAGATAGAATGTACGATGCTATGAAGCTAAGAGGCAATAACAATCTACAGTTATACAGTTTGTTGGAAGGAGAAAAATACGCAATTCAAGGGTTACCTATATATAATGGTGTTTCTGCCGAACTGGCGTTTGATTTTCACCATACAAGTAATGACCTGGTATTGAAAGTACAGGAAATCAGTGGATTGGAAGATGGAATGACATTTTCCCTTACTGACCATCTAACCGGCCAATCCTATGATCTATCCGAAATCAGTTCATTCAATATTTTTGCAGAATATGGCTCTGATGTGAATCGGTTTAGCATCTCTTATGTAAGTAGAGCTGAGTTTACTAATCTACAAGAGGTATCCTCTCTGACATACCAGATAACAGAAGGAGTTTTACAAATCCTGTCTGGGAATAAACATGCATCAATGGACTATGCGATATATGACATTTCAGGACGAGTATTTTCGAAATTCAGTGGAGCTACATTTGAAAATGGGGCATTTAATATCCCAATTCATGAACTAAGCGGCCTGTACATTATAAAGATGAAATTCGACGATGAGAATCCGGTTTCATTAAAATTCAAATTCTAAACTCAAATGATAATTCCAATGAAAACTATATATAAAAACTTACTGACCTTATCATTCATTTTAGCAGTATTTCCATTATTTGCTCAAGGTGGTCCTCCAGCTACTCCAATTGACGGGGGACTCACAGCACTTCTTGCGGCAGGTGGTATTTACGGAATAAAAAAAATCAGAGATCATAGAAAACAAGGAAATTAGGCTAATTGCTTATATTCTAATATTAAAATGCCCTTGATAGAAATCAAGGGCATTTTTGTTCCAGTAATCTTTGACTACTCAACCAAAAACGGAATATTGGCATGAGCTGTGTGGCCATTCCCATCATTTACGTATATAAATAATCGGTAAGCGCCAGGGTCTTTCGGACATTGGAATGAAGCATTCTCAGTGGAATCATTATCAAAGAGGCCACTTATCACTTCAGGTATATATTCCTCATCACCACCAGTCTTTTTAGATTGACTCTCTTCCATTACTTCCCATCTGAATTGTAATGAATCGTTATCAGGATCCGTCACAATTACTTCAGAATTGTAAGTCAGTTCTGGGTTTAACTTAATGTTATCAGTGGCCTTCTTACCATCTAATGTAAAATCTATTAGCCTGGGAGAGCGATTTTCCGGCCATGATTCATTCCATGCGAAGTGCATTGCATCAATAGACTCAGTTTCATTTCCATCCGGCATAAACATACCAAACCAGGTAGGAGTCCTTTCTTGCTTCTGCCCCCATAGGAACACAAAGGATCCCATGATCTGTTTGGTCTGCGTCATTATTGAGTTTTGATATCTACTTAAGTACAAATCAGCTTTCACAGAGCTATTATTTTCGATTGGCGCATTCCACTCAGTTTTGGCTACTTCCCACCAACCGGTGGCTCCCCATTCTGTAACGATTAACGGACCAGTATAAGTAGATTCCTCAATGATTTGTGGTAAGAAATCCATTGGGCCATATAATTGAACACTCAGGAAATCTAAGTCGGTCGCTTTGGTTTTTATCCATTCTACTTCCTTGCTATTGAGTCCGGCTAGTGGGGTAGTGGTCAGGTGATGTGGATCTACCTCGTGAATCATTTTTGAGATATCATTGACCGCATCCCATACTTTTGGATTTGTATATTCATGGTTGAGTTCATTGCCAATACCCCACATTATCAATGCCGGATGGTCCTTATACTTCATGATTTTGCGTTTGACCTGATCCAACTGTTCTTTTACTTTTTCCTCATCATTATAATCGAAACCATGACGTTCTATCCCTATTCTCAAGCCCATCATTACCTTTAGTCCATGCTTTTGGGCATTATCCAGAACTTCCTGCGCATCTTCAGTTCCCCAGGTCCGAATTGCATTGGCTCCATGTTTGGCAAGTGCGTCGATACTTCCTCGTTCTACACCAGCTCCTTTTATAAAAAAGGGTTCATTGTCTAAAAAGATCCGATATCCATCCGCTGTTTCTTTAATTGATGCCTTTGTGATGTCTTGATTAGTTGCTTTTTGATCATGTGTTGAACAGCTTAAAAATACTGTTGCTAATGTTACCATCATTAAAAAATTCCCAATAGTGTATTTCATCCTTTTGTTACTCAGTTTATTTGCTTGTCAATTTTATTCTCTTAACATTTCACCAGTCTTCAAGGCTAACTTTTCCATCCATCCAGCTCCATTCTACATCTTCCATGAACCATTTAAATGCATCTAAATCGGTTACTCCCCAGTCATCAAAATCCTTAATACTTTTAAATAGTCTATCCGCGTTTTTCAGACTTGGGTTTACCAATAACTCATTCATCATAACTATCAGATTACCTGGCATTTGAGGGCACCTTTCTAAATATTCATAAAACCATTTATGATAAGGGAAAAGTACTCTATTGTAAGCCAGAATTAATCTTCCAGCGAATAATGAAAGTTGAGTTGCGGCTCTGTTTCTAGTGTAAAGGTTGTTATGCCTCTCCGCTTCCTGCATCAACCAATGTTGAATAAAGGCCATGGAATAGAACTTTTTGAATTTTGTAATCTCTTTGTTCTACTGGGTACCTGTTAATTGAAGCTACGATTTCATCAATATTGTTAACTTTCGAGAATGCAATAATGGCTCCATCAAAAGCTGCTCTTGAGGGTTCATTACCAAATTCTGCAACTTTATTTAGATATTCCAGATTGATGATTTTTCCGTCTACAAAGCCACCTTTGTAATCAACCAAATCCGTTCTGTTGATGAATAGGTCTCTGGTTGGTAATCTTTCTGCATATTCTTCATCAGTCGCCACAATCATAAAGTCAACATCAGAATCCACACGAGCACAACCTTTTGCGATGGAGCCACCTATTAAGAGCGCAAGGAAACGATTATCATGCTCGTATTCTTTAACAAGATTATCAATACCTCTTTGATGATGAGGTCTAATTTTAATACCCATTTTATTTACCCAGTTGCAGGCTTAGCCTATATCAAATACCCGAAATTGATTTTCTAGCAAGCCTAAATTCAATGTAATGTAAATATTAGGGATACCGATGAATAATGAAGAAAAAAATGGGCCTGGTAAGTCTCAAACCAAGAATGAGACCTGATACCGGTTATTTCTCCACAATTAATTCTGTAGATGATTTCAGCTTTTCATTGAATTTGGAAGGAGTGATTCCCTCCATTTTCTTGAAGATTCGATAGAAGGTAGCTTTAGATTTAAATCCCGCCAGTAGAGCAATTCCTTCCAGACTATAAGATTGTTCCAGGTCCAGCTGCAACAGCCTTTTAAACTCATCAATTCTTTTTCTGTGGAGGAAGTCACTAAATGAAGTGTTCAATTCTTCATTAAAAAACTCAGCAAGCTCTTTTGATCCCAACCCAATTTCAATCGACAATTTCTGAATGTTAAAATCGGGATCCGTAAACTTCCTTTCCTCGTCTATTATTTGGTGAACACTGTCTATTATGGTTTTAGGATTGATGCTACTATAGCTTTTTGTAATACGTTTATCTAAGATAAGCGACTGTAAAGAGTGTGTCTCAGATAGGAGATAGATAATGAAGATGATGCTTGTAAGTGGATGTATATATACGATTACCGAAAACAAGTTTGGAGCTATAGACTCATTGAAATAGATAAATTCATCATAGAAATACAGATAAGAGATATAGGTGATTGACATTACCGAATAAAGCAAAATGGCATGAAGGTTTGTTACTACATAAAACAAACGGAACTTCTGCAATGCTTTTTGTTTAAGGTTATCATTCAGTTTTAGATCAAAATACCTAGATCCCCATTTGAAATAAACTGTAGTGTATATAACACATAGGAGCAAATGTGAAATAAGAATTCCAAAATTGTAATCACTAAAGAAATTGGCATAGAATAGCTTGGTAACCAGATAAGCCGAAGTGTAAATTACAGGAAACACAAAATGCTTTCGCATCTGTATTGACTTGTCTTCCAGCGACTTAATGTAGAGAAACAAAAGTGGAGCATGAAAGATTACTAAATGAGCCCCAATCAGGAAATTGAAAAGTGGTTCCTTCTGTAAATAATCATAAAATGCACTGCTTAAAGATGATAGGCTTATTAGAACTGTATATACACCAAGCAAGGCATTTCTTTTCTGCTTACTTGAAATAAGAAATATAGCCAGAATAAGCAATTGAAATCCGAGACACAACTGTATGCCCTTGAATGCTTCCGTCCAGTTCATTTAAACAGCTTTAACATCTTTGTGTAACTAAACAAAAATATCTCAACCAGTCAAAATAAGTACCTTTTTGAATACATCTTTACTTTCTCAAACTCCACACTATGATGCATTTGACTTAAATTTAGCTTTGTAACCCAAGATGTATTAATGTTCAGAAGCTACTTTATTTCACTGATATTTTTTTGCTGTACATTACCATTGTTCTCTCAGACCAATACAGTAAAAGTATTGAAGATCAATGATGGTTTCAGGCTTTCTGTAGATGGGAGTGACTTTTTGATCAAGGGAATGAATTGGAGCTATCATCCAATTGGAACCAATTACACTTATAGTCTTTGGAAGCAACCTGATGATAGTATCGCGGCTGTGCTTCAAACTGAGATGAGTTTGATGAAGGATATGGGTGTCAACACCATTAAAACACATTCTGAGATACCTAAAAAATGGATCGCTTACATTTTCAACAACTTTGAAATTTATACCATCATTAATCATCACTTTGGTAGATACGGAATAGAGGTGAAAGGGGAGTGGAGACCCAATACAGATTATGGCGATCCGGAGGTGCAGAAAGTATTACTAGATCAGGTTTCTCAACTTGCTGGGGATTATAATGGTACACCAGGATTGTTACTGTATTTACTGGGAAATGAGAGCAATTACGGTCTATTTTGGCAAGAAAATGAAACAGATAAAGAGACAGTAGAAAGCAAAAAGTCAATTTTGGATACCAGGGCGATGTACAAACTTTTTCTATCCAGCTCTTCTGAAGAATCTCCAGGGAACGAAATTGATGATACGCAAATCGATCAGAAAGCTCTGATTAGGGCCAGAGCAATGTATAAATTGTTTAATCAGTCTGCAGTTTTAATTAAATCAAATGCTAACTCACTGCCAGTTGCAATTAGTAATGGGGATCTGATGTTCATTGATATTATAAAGGAGGAATGCTCATCAATAGACATTTTTGGAACTAATATCTATCGAGGAATTTCTCTTGGTGATTCTTTTCAAAAGGTGAGGCAGATATTGGATATGCCCATTTTGTTTACTGAAATAGGGGCGGATGCCTACAATGCCATTTCTGAAAAAGAAGATCAACACCTGCAAGCTTACTTTCTTAAAGGTAACTGGAAAGAGATTTTCGAAAATGTATCAGGAATAGGAGGGGCTGAAAATGCTATTGGAGGACTTACATATGAGTTCTCAGATTCATGGTGGAAATATGATCAAACCTCTAATTTCAAAATACAAGACATCAAATCTACCTGGCATAATGGAGGTTACTACCTCGACAGTAAGGACGGAATAAACAACATGAATGAAGAATGGTTTGGCATATGCTCTAAAGTTCCGATTGGAACTAATGGCTACTATAAACTAAAACCTAGAACATCTTACTATTTGCTTAAATCTGCCAATCAAATTGATATTTATGATCCTTCTTATACTTTGGTGGATTTGAAGGAGGATTTTTCGAAGATTAATTTCAAGTAACGAAGTTGGTCCTACAAACGAGTGAAAAAGCTACCCGCAAAGCAACTCCAGAGAAATACTGAATCCTGAACTTCATTGGTTCCAATATAAAAACCTGGACCATCTCTATTGGTTAAAGCATCGGCTGGGGAAAAGCCTGGAGGCAAATCACCGACAAACGATTCACCATTTTCAACAGGATCAAAATACTCTTGCTCATTGAATAGAATATCACCAATATAGATAGGAACAGGGACGGGCTCATAATAACAGGATATGGTAGTATCCAATGCAAAACCAAGTTCATCAATTGTAACTACTCCTGAAACCACATGGTGTTTTGATACATTACCATCATTGGTCACATGTAGTGAATCCCAGTAAGTAGCCTTTTCATTTTCAAATGTTATCAGTGTTTTTCTATTAGTCAAGATACCTGAACCATTGTCCCTATCAACGATACGAACCCAATCTCCATCCAGAAATTCAGCAATGTCAAGTTCTAAAACGGAACGCTCCGATGCTGTGTACAATTTAGGATCATCCATAATTTTGGTATTGTCATCAACCATCTCATCATCGGAACATGAGCAAATTGAGATAATGACTAACAGTGAGAGAGATTTAAATAGCTTTAGTACCATTTAGAATTAGTTTCGGATACACATAAAGTTACCTGAAGAAATTGAGTTTATAAAACGACAGATGAACCTAAACAAGTAGGGCAGGTATCTAAATCATATTAAACCACCTAAACACCATGTCACGGTACTGTCTGCTAACGGGGATCTTTTGATCGCTTATTAAAAGTGTATTTCCCGAAAAACCTGTGATACTTTCTTTATTGACAATGTAACTGCGATGCACTCGGTAGAATGATTCCTTGGGTAGCACAGACTCAACTTTTTTCAAAACTGTTGAGTAGATAAATGTCTCTTCTGTTGTATGGATTTCTGTGTAATTACTGTCAGCTTTGAGCCAAAGGATATGTTCGAATTTCACTCTCGCAAAACGATCATCCTTCTTTAAAAACAACGAGTCGTTTATAGCTACTGTTCCTTTTTCCTGACCAGAGAAGTTAGCTAAAGCCATCTCAATTGCGATACTTATTTCCTTATCCCTGAATGGTTTTAACAGGTAGGAGGATGGCCCCACAGCTTTTGCCCGATCAATGTAATCCCCTTCAGAGTGAGAGGTAAGAAAAATGAAAGGAAGGTGGTATTTCTTCTTGATCTGATTCGCCAGTTCGATACCATCGATGTGTTTGTCACCAAGATGGATGTCCATCATCAAAATATCTGGTTGATGATCTTCCAATCGCTTCATCGCTTCATCTGGGTTTTTGGCTAGTGGAAACACCTCATAACCCATCTTTTTAAGGCGACTGATCATGTCCATACCCGGAATGACTTCATCTTCAACAACAAGTATGCTTGTTTTCTCCATCATTTGTCAAACGTGATGGTCCAGTCGGAACCATTTGTGTTGGTAAAAATAACAGTTCCATACAACTGATCGGTCAAAGCGTAAATCAATTTTAGCCCAAATGAGGAAAGCTGGTCCGGTTGGGGTTCTTCCATTCCTGGTCCATTATCGGTTATATTTAGTTGGTAGCCATTTGATACTTCCTGAAAAGAAACCTTTACAAGGGAATCTCCATCTGACGCCTTGCCATATTTTAAGGCGTTCGTTACCAACTCATTTACGATCAGCGCGACAGGTATTGCCTGATCTACTTTCATTTGGCCCACGGTGATGGATACATCAATATTCACATCAGGATCAAAACTGTCGTTGAGGTGTTCCAGTAATTCTTTCAGATATTGTTCCATATGAATGCTGGAATAGTCTTCCTGGTATAACTTCTTATGAATCAATGCAAGACTATCTACTCTGTAACGGCCCTGGCGCACAGCCTCTGCTGCTGGTTGATCACCTAACTCATTGGACTGCAGATTGAGCAGGTTGGAGATCATATTTAGATTGTTCCTTGTGCGGTGATTCAATTCCTGAAGCAGGAGCCCTTTTTCTTTTTCGCGTTTGGCAAGGGTAGCGTTGGCCTTCTTTTTCTGTTGGTTGTTGCGGTAAAGCAGCCCCAACAAAACCAATAATATTACTGATCCTGAACCTATTGCCAACAGAGTATTTTTCTGGCTCTTGTTCAATTCGTTAAGAAAAGTGATCTCTGCGTCCCGTTGTTGCACCTCGTGCTGTCCCCGAAGTTGTTCTACCTGGCGAACATTATCGATATTGATAAGGCTGTCCTTGTACAGTTCGTATTGCTTTTGGTAGCCAAGCGCCATTCTAAAGTCTTCTCTGGTTGCGTAATATTCCGAAAGGTATTTACTAAAATCCCTTATTTGCTCCTTCAGTCCCTCATTAATGGCAGCTTCATAAGCGCGAAGCATTTTTTTCTGTCCTTCTTTATAATTGTTTTTGGCAATCAACACCTTGCCCAATTCAAATTCATAAACAGCAACGGAATAGACATCACCGAGGGGTTTTAAAATTTCTATGGAAGTTTCAAGAAACAATTTAGCAGAATCGAGTTGACCCAATGCATTATAAACCATACCAAGATTACCCGCACCATATCCCTCAACAATCTTGTTTTCTTGGTAATTATCATTCAATGCTTGTTTGAGGTGTAAGGAAGCAGAATCATATTTCTCATAGAGTCTGTAGGTTTCTCCAAGGTTGACTCGGATCACATTGGCCATTAGTGTGTCTGGAATTGATATATATGCATGTAGGCTTTTTAAATATTCAGTTGCTGATTCAAGATATTGTCCTTCCACCATTAATAGAGATGCTTCCTGTGCATAGCTCGCAGCTAGGTCATCTTTTCTTCCGATATCTTCAAAAATCTTAAGAGCGCCATAATAGTAATGGTTTGCCTCATCTAAATCCCCTAACTTCCTGTAAACTAAATGTAAATAGTCCAGAGCCAGTGCAATTTTTCTTTGATGTCCTAGCTTTTTTGTAATATCAAGAAGTGATAAACTATATTCCAGTTTCACATCAGGCTTACCTTCATTGTCCACAATGTGGTACAGCAACTCATACTTGATGGAATCATTAAGTTCTGGGTTTCGAAGCAATACCTGCTTCAAACTATCTGCAACATTTTGATTCTGGCCATAGGAAGCTTTATTTGGAAGTAAGACCCAAGTAAAAACAACCGAAATTAACAGCCGCAATACTACGCTTCTCAACAAATCACTTTTTAATCTTTCTTTTTCTTAACATCAATCACAGGATCAATGATACAACAGTAGTTTACCTTATCTACCTGAAGCAAAAAAGCCACATTAAAGCCTGCGTAAATACCATTATTCTTGGATGATATCAGTGTCGAGATAGATTTTGGATCATCTTCATCTGGTGATAAATAAAGTCGTCCATTAGGGGCTACATGGTAGCCATTGTCCCCATCTTTGGTAAAATACTTCTTCCAGTCCGATTTACTCATCGGTTGATCATAGTTGTCTCCCAGAGGATTAAGGTTAAGCACTTCAACATATAGCAACTGGGGTTTGGAAATGCGGGAGTCATAATTGATCCAATCTGTATCCTTTACGCGCCAACGAATTGCGTCATACGTGTTGTCGATTATCGGTAAAGACTCATCAATCGCAGGTACCGGTTTGCCATTGTAATCATAGTCATAATTATTGTCTGTCCAACCGTGTATAAAGGAACCGATCTTGATAGGGTTCAGATAACTTCCATGGGAGATACAAGTGTTCTTTAGATAATCGTATAATTTCTTGGTTGTAGCGGTAAGATTGAGATCGAAGTAATTAGGGCTGCTCATAAAAAAATGGGTTTGGAATTTGCCCAAATATAGAAAAGTAGATGCTTCTTACTTTAGTAATCCACATTTTTCTTTTCAATCAGATGCTACGGCCAAAAAATGTGTCTCTTCAATCACAGAAACAGCCCTATCTTTCGATTACGGACCATTCTCAGCAATAATTGAATATTCCATTTACGCATAAATCCGGTCGATCCATTCATGAAACCGGTTCATTCACTCATTGATTTTCATTGCTGTTCAGGAGCTTGTCACTTTTGGGTTACAAATAACTGAATAACAAAACTATGAAACGTCACTTAATACACACCCAGCTAGAGAAATTGAAGGTCGTTGGATTTTTATGCATGTTACTTACGGTGTTTTCAACATCAGCCCAAGTATCAACTGATCTGAATCCTCATATCAAAGCAACTGATCCAACAGAAACAATTGTATATACCGCTTTGAAGAAAGGTTATGTTTCCATAAAGGCTGAAGTCCAGCTGATGGATGGGAAACTGTGGTCTTTGAATGGTCAAAGTTTTGAAGATGTATTCTTAAAACCATTATTGGAAAGAACCGAACAGAATAACGGCAGAATTTACCAAGACAATAATTCAGATCTATTCTATCTCTTCATTAGAATAATAGGAGATGAAAGACGAGCCTTGGCTGAACTTGAGAAGACATTAAGCAATTATGAGCAGATGATCTCAGGCTTTGATAAGAACAACCAAAGAAATCCTCTGAAGGTGGTACTGATTAATACTTCTCCGGTACTTGCCGAGGAAATATTGAGCAGAAGTTCTTCTCTAATCTCTCTTGAGGGCGATTATGCTCACCTGGACCAATCTAGTCATTATACTAAAATGCCAGTTGTGGGACTTAACTATGATAACCTAGACTTTGAAAGTCTTGATGAGGTAGTTAAAACTATTCATAGCAATGGAAAGAAATTGAGGTTATACAATGTTCCTCATGATGAAGCTGTATGGAAATCATTGATTACATCAGGTACAGACTTTATCAATTCGAAAATTAAGAGTCAAACCTTTCTGACCGATACAAACTAATCCAGCTTGGAATACCTCAGTGGGGACCCAGCCGGGGAGTTTATTGAACTGGTTGGGGACCTTTTTTATATTGTGATGATAATTGTGTGAAAGATTTGATGTAATCTTCCTCACAATTTTAAATTTAGGATCTAACCACAATTCCTAATTTCTCCAGTAGTTGTGGTTTTGTTTCGAGTGCTAAGGAGGCTATGCCTTTCAATTCACGAGTATAATCATCCAGTTCATCAAGCTTTGTGTTTCGCAACCTTGTGGCTTCCTGTGCTTGACCTTTCTCTGCTACAGCTTTATTTCTGAGCTCTTTGAGTTCTTCAAAAGATGCTATATCAGCTTGAATGGCTACAGTATCGTATTTAAATCGTTCGAGTTTACCGACAAATTCTGGTTCATTTAACAAGCGATTGTAAAAAGCGATTGACTCATCAATCCATTTGTCTAATGTACCTATTTGTGAAAATGGAATTTTAAGTCGTTGTTGTAAATCCCTGTCATTTCTGGCCAGTATATTGACAAGTTTCAGGGTTTTTCTTCTTTTCTCTTGTAGCTCATCCTTGGCCAGGTGGAACTCATCAAAAGCCAGGTGCTGCTCCTGATATTCTTTCTGTTGGGCTTCAAATAGTTGTATTGTTTCCTGGTACAGGTTTTGACCGTCTGTTATGTAATCGGTATTAACACCTACGTTGGCTAATAGAGGTGCTACATCTGCTTCCTGGCTGTTGCAAATTAATAGACGAGACGCTTCGAGCTTGTCCGAAAGAGTTTGGTTTCGCATAATTATGTTTGTTAATGGTTAAAATTTATGAACAAAATGGTTTTTTAAAACCGACGTTGATTCATACAATCTAGGTTGAATTTTTAATTATTGCAAATAACGGTTGAGTAAAAAAAGTATTAGCATTTTTGTTAAAGTGGTTATTAATCTTGGAGGAAAAATAGTTTCCAGCTGAAGAAATATGCTTTGAAGCAAGGCAAAAATGCACTCTAGCAGGACAAAGATGCTCTCTAGCAAGGCAAGGATGCTTTCCAGCAAAGCAAACATGCTCTCCAGCAAGGCAAGAATGCTCTTTAGTAGGGCAGAGATGCTCTTTAGTAGGGCAGAGATGCTCTCCAGTAAGACAAAGATGCTCTTTAGCAGGGCAAAGGCGCTCTATAGCAGGGCAAAGATTCTCTCTAGCAACACATAGTTGCTCTCTAGCAAGATCATTTGCAATCAAATTTATATTCTTCATTGTGTATTCCAGAAATTTGTTATTTTCATTCTGCTTGAATCAAAACAGTCTATGCCGAATATATTGAGGAAATATATAAATCTGGGAACTGATAAAGTCGACTCATTTAACGATAAGATTAGAGTTAAAATCATCAATCTTGCAATTGCAGGCTTGCTACTGGCTATTCCTTTTATATTGACGATCAATCTGCTTGAAGAGGATTACACTGAGGTAATCATTCTTATTATAGCATCCCTGATAATCTTAGCCATATGGAACATTAATATTAGAGGTAAAGTCAATCTTGCAGCAATTTTACTTTCAATTTTAACAATCTCAATGACATGGCTGGTTGTTCTATATAGCGATACCCAAATCAGAGCTCCGTTCTCCAACATAGTCTTTTCAATTGGTGCTTTTTATATTATATCTCATCAAATTTTAAGGCGTGTAATCCTCGTATTAGGGTTTACCTCTTTTATAATTTTAGATTACTATCAGCTTGAAAATCTCCCTTTTGATCAGAATGAATATTTCGTAATTATACTGATGGTGATTGGACTCTTTCTGACAATAAAGCTTTTTGAGGATGAAAACGTGCGGTACAGAAGGTTATTAGAGAACAAAAATGATCAAATCAAAAAGCAATCTGAACAGCTCTTAAAGATGGAGAGAGAAAAGCACGAAACAGAGGTCCAACTAAAGCAGAAAGACCTGGAGAATGTAGTAGCAACACAAAGTCTTCAGCTGACAGTAAACAGTGAATTTTCACACCGACTAAAATCGATAATCGATGAAAAAAACCTTCGAAAAGAGGTTAATAAAGTCATACTTGAATTACAAGCTAACAGTGACTCACTAAAAAAATTGAATCATCTTCAGCAGAGTTCGGATGAGGTGAATGCTGCATTTGCTAAAAGATTGGATTTATTGCATCCTGACCTTAGCAAGTCTGAAAGAGAGCTGTGCCTATTCCTTAAACTTGGCTTATCAACAAAGGAACTTGCAAATATCCGACACACAAATGAAAACACGATCAATGCATTCAAGTCCAGAATTCGTAAAAAAATTGGGCTAAATAGTAACAAAGACATTATCCCTTACCTTATCAAAATTTGATTAACACCCTGATTATCTGATACTTAATATTATTTGTTAAGTTTTTTTCACTTTTAAAATTAAGTGAAACCTATACGCCTTTTTCATCTTTGCAATCGTGCAAGTCGCACAACTCATCTTTGAATTTTACTAATGTCTATGACAAGAAGAATGAAAAAAGGTGCCTTGGAAAATAGGACCCAGGGTAATCAAGCTAAGGAAAGAAAAATGCTTTGGAAATTGGCCAGTTCAATTTTCCCAGTACTCATTTTTATATCATTTTGTTCTTATGGCCAGGGAGGTCTTGACTGCAATAATGCATCAATTATAACTGCAGATGGCGTCTACTCGGCTGACTTTTCCAATCCAGGAAGTGAAGAGCAGTGGTATAGCTACACTTTTCCTGTAAGAGGAACGGTCAACGTAACTCCAACAGATTGTAACTCAAACCTCTTTGTTGACTGGAAAAGTGATTGTTCCAACTCAATTACATCGTACTTCACAGCGTGTGGATTGAATACGAGTTTACAAAAAGAGACTTTTACATATCTGGGAGAGGAAAACGAAACGATTTACCTCCGAATGGATGAATCTCCTGATTTCGATGATCCCCCAATAGATTTTGCGGTTGCAACTGAAATTAGAGATGATATTGATACAACTCTGGAGATCACATCAAGATCCTACACATTTGGTGGCCAGACTTATAGTTCAAACGATTACTATGAACTGGAACACACTTTTAGTGATTCGGAGGGACAGGACAGTATAGTTTACTTAAAGCTAACGATTGATAATAGTTACGGAACTACTTACAACAATTCCGAACCGATCTTAGAAGATGGTTTAATCCAAGTTGATAATCTAAATCTGGAAGCTAATTGGTTTAATTACACAGCTCCAATTGATGGTTTATTGGAGATATCAACTTGTGGGTACACTACGAAGAGTACTGAAATCGAGCTGTATGACGATAACAGCTCAACAAATCCAATTAAGACTGCTGCGGTATCATTTCTCTGCGATGAACAAGCTGTACTTCAATACGAAGTACTGGCTGGTCAACAGTATTGGATAAAATTTATTAATGAAAATGCTCAGGTAAATGAAATCTTAAATGCCAGTGTTCAAACAAAGGAAATTGTTGCCGGTCTATGGTATGGGAACCCAATTCAAATAACTGAAGGTACGCATACTATCAATCATAATACAACAGGTGGTGATGTCTATTACCAAGTAGATCTTACTCAAGATTTTGATTTAAATGGATTGACCATATCAACTTGTGATGCTGCGACTGAAAACACTGAATTCTATGTATACCTGGATTTCGCAGGTACTGGGCAACTGGACAAATTTGGGGACGGTGATGATGATGGAGTCTCTTGTGGCAGTGGATTAGAGTTGCTCACTGTTATAGATATAGAGTTTTCGGAACCAATCATTAGGTTTAAAGAACCAGCTAATTCATCTTATAACTTTGAGCTCTCTAACCATAAGTTTTGCGATGAAGAGACTTATAACAATGTAACCGCAACTGACTACTACGAGTTTGATGGTCAAACACTTACAGAATCTGGTACTTATTTCGGCAATTTCATGAACAAGGACAACTGTGATAGTTTGGCCACACTATTCTTAACTGTTAATTTATCCAACTCATGCGATGACCCTTATATAATCACAACAGATGAAATATTTGATGTTGATAATACCCATCATCCCTTTTGGGCTAACTACACCAACAATACTGGAAATGAAGTTCTTGCAAGAATTAGCACAGAAGGACTAGCAGGTAATAATGACACTTATATTAACCTGTATGACGCATGTAATGAGTCAAGAGTAACCTTTGATGATGGAAATAACAATGAGGCTGAGATATACTATACAGTGGGAATTGGAGAGAGTATATCCATGGAATTTGTGAATACTTACTATGCTGGTAATTTTCAAGCGGCATTCACTGTACTATCTGCTGTGGATGGGCAATCTTGTAATGCTCCAATTGTTGTAAACCAGACTACATACACGGTGGATAACAGTGAGAATTCAGCCTGGTATCAATATACTTTTGAAGATGATGGAGACCTGACTATTAACTCCTGTCTATACTCACAATCGGCAGATGTTAAGATTGTGATATACAATGATTGCGGTAGTATTCCGGTTACGCTTTATGATGAAGATGTCTGTGAGACATATACATTTTCAGGAGAAATGGGAGAGACTATTTTAATTGAAATGTCGGATAATTTCACCACTGAAACTTACCAATTTGACATCTCATTTGAATCATCAAATACATGTGAAATTCCATCAACAGTGCTAATTGAAACACTGGATTCATTATATACCATGTCAGACACAGAAGAATGGTATGAATTTACTGCGGATAGTCAATCCACATATATATTTAGAACAGTCATTTCTTCTGGAATTGATACAGAATTAGAACTCTACTATTCTTGTGACAGCTTGTTGCTTCAAAATAATGATTGGATTGATACAACGGAGATTTCCAATTTCAGTGAATACAAGAATTTCATTGATTATAAAAGTTCTGAAGTTTCTTATGAATTGGGAGAAGATCAAACTGTGTTTCTAAAGGTTTCTGTCCCAGACAATTTTGATAAAATCAGAGTTCTTGCATCTCAAGACAGTATTGGAAGCTCTCTGGATAACGCAATAATTGCGAACCAGGGTTATGGAAACTATGCCGACCTAACCACAGGACCAAAGTGGTTTGAATTTACTCCTTCAGAAGATCGTGATTATTACATACATAATTGTGGGTTTATTGATTCTCGGATTGACACAAAATTGTGTGTATTCTATGACAGAGACTCGATTATATCTTGTGTTGATGATGTTGTTAATACTCCATTTGGAGCTACCAATTCAAGTCTGCAAAACTTTATTGAAATAGAAAATGCCGAAAAGGATCATACCTATTACATGCTTTGGGAAGGGGTGAATTTTTCTGATGCCAGAAGTGTAGAGTTTGCGATCCACGATGATGAAACGATATTGGAATCATATCCGGGAGAATCTAACCAGGCTACCAATTGTCAGGAAGCCACTGTTGTCCTTGATACAGGAGTATATGAAGTAAATTATTTAGAAATGCTTTCACCAGTTGCTGGTAATTTAAATAATCGTTGGTTCAAGTATGTTTCACCCCGAACTGAAACAATTTCAATACAAGACATGCACTTTGATATTGAAGGAGATGATTATACTCTTTTCAAGGTATATGATAATTGTTCTGATTTAAATGATCTAGGAACCGGTGAACAAGGAGATAGTGTGGTACTCAATATGGTGATGGGTGACTCCATTTTTATTGAATGGGAGATGGAAGATATGTTTTCCCATAGAAATCAGTTTGAAATAAAAAAGGTTGGCAACTTTAGTGTTATCGATAATACCTGGACAGGGGCGGTAAGTAGTAATTGGTTTGATGCTAGTAACTGGTCAGAGGGAGAAGTTCCCGCAATATCAGATAACGTTAGTATTCCCAACACAAGTAATCAACCTGAAATCAATGGTGATGCCGCGATAAATGATGTGACGATTGATGAGGGCGCTGTGTTGACTATTCAGTCGGGTGCGGCACTTAATATCCAGGGAGCAGTTTATGGTGATGGTAGTGCAATAGTAAAGCGAAATACGGTTGGTAACGCTGGCTACAGTATCATTGGGTCTCCAATCCAAAATGCTCAAATTGATGATCTGCAAGCTGATTATTTCTATGCGTTCGATGGAACAAATTATGTAGTACCTACAGGAGCATTAAATGTCGGAGAAGGATATTTTGCTGCATTCAACCAAGAGAGCCCATTTATCTCTTTCCAAGGTAAGTTAAATAGTGGTGCTGTTGAAAAGAGTTTTAACGAAACAGGAATTTTTCAACTGGTTTCAAATCCATATGCTGCAGCAATTAGCTGGACAGAGTTTCTTGCCGACAATCCTGATGTATTTGATGGGAATATTTATCTGTGGGATGATGGTGGTTTTAATAATGCTGAAACCCGAGGGGGAGGATATGTTACGGTCAACACCATGGGAGTCACTGGGGCCTTAAATGGGACTAAGGGGGCTGGTCAATGGACTGGAAACATAGGATCCATGCAAGGTTTTTATATATACATCGATAATATTGGTGAAATCAAATTCAATCCAACTCAACAAGTCTCTGATGTTGCCGCAAACAGTGATGGCGCATATTACCGAAGATCGTATGAAAATAAGACCATCAGTTTAGCGATTTCGAACGCAACCTCCAGAGATGAATTGATTATCGGTTTTGATGAATCAGCCACTTTACAATTGGATAGAGGAATGGATGCCAGGAAACTCCGCAACAATTTGGTTTCATTTTTCTCTATCTCAGAAGATGAAGAACTGGCCATTCAGGCTTTGCCTCTGGATTTCAATGAGACAATTATTCCATTGGGAGTAGCAGTAAATGATCCAGGTCAATATGTGGTGTCTATTTCTAATTTTCAAGGTATCAATGATGACATAGGTCTAAAATTGATTGACAATTATCTGAACACCGAATATGATCTGAGGGAAAATCCGGTTGCAATTGAACTAACTGAAAAAGAATATTCAAATCGATTTGAATTGAGAGTAGCTCCGGTTACTGTATCGGAAAGTGATTTAATGAGTTTATCGGTAGTTCCATCTTTTGAATCCATCCAAATCAATTATCAATCAGCAAAAGCGGAAGAAGTACTAATTACTACTGTGGATGGTAGAACCATATTTAACGACGTAATTGACTTCCGATCAGGCAATACAGTGATACATCGCTCATTCAAGCTGAAGACAATTTATCTGGTAAAGGTCAACGACCAATTTATTAAGTTTTTAATTTCAAAATAGGACAAGATGAAGAGGTATTATATAACAATTGCATTATTACTTATTTGTATAGTTTCATACGGTCAATCAGGTCCACCCGCTACACCTATTGACGGTGGACTTGGAATATTGCTAGCAGCAGGTGCTACATATGGATTAAAAAAACTGAGGGATAGCAGAAAGTAATAAAGCCTTAGAGCTTACGAATTAGGAATAATTGCCATTCAATCTACCGCTAAAGGATTCCAGAGTACTAGCGAAGATTGAATGGCTTTTTGTTGTGGAAGATTCTACCATGACAACCTGAAGTCTATTAATTTTGGATGCATATGGATACATTCAACACCAACTCAATTTTCAAGGACCTTAAAGTGCTGGAGCTGTCCAGTGTGCTGGCCGGGCCGGCGGTGGGCATGTTTTTCGCCGAACTGGGTGCAAAAGTCATCAAAGTGGAAAACAGCAAAACCGGAGGAGATGTGACCCGCAGTTGGAAAATGAATGGAGAAAATCCCGATTCAAATACTTCTGCTTACTATCATTCCGTGAATTGGAATAAAGAAGTCCACCAGGTAAACCTGGGTGATGAGCAGGTGAGAGGGAAGGTGTATGATTGGGTAAAATCATTTGACATTGTCCTGACCAATTTCAAGCATGGTTCTGCAGAAAAGCTCGGGATGGATTATGCTACGCTTAAAGAAATCAACCCAGCTATCATCTATGGCTCCATTTCAGCTTATGGTAAGATGGATCCCCGGCCTGGATTTGATGTTTCGATGCAGGCGGAGACCGGTTGGGTTTATATGAATGGGGATGAAAACAGTCCTCCGGCCAAACTGCCCGTTGCGTTGATTGATATCCTTGCGGCACACCAGCTCAAAGAAGGCCTGTTGATTGCGTTAATGAAGCGAATGCAATCCGGAGGGAAACGCGGGAGTGAAGTTCATGTTTCACTTTACAACGCCAGCATTGCATCCCTGGCGAATCAGGCTTCCAATTGGCTCAACCTTGGTTTTGTCCCTCAAAGGATAGGCAGTAAACATCCTAATATCGCGCCATACGGTGATATTTTGACCACCAAAGATGGCTTACAAGTGATGCTCACTACAGGCACTCAAAAACAATTTGAATCGCTATGCCATGCATTGGAGCTTAAAGATTTAGCAGATAACCCTAAGTTCAAAACCAATGCTCAACGCCTTGAAAACAGGACTGAATTGGTCAATGCACTACAGCATCAGGTTTCAGAAAGAAGTTTAGACGAAATAACAAGCAAAAATCCCGATGTAAAAGCCTCCATGCTTCCTATCCAAAACCTGGAGCAGGTATTTGAAAACCCGAAAGCACAGCAAATGGTCCTAAATCAAACAGAGCCTGATGGATCTGAAAGCAAGCGGGTGAGGACGGTGGCTTTTGAAATTGAGGGTTGATCAAAAGCTTTTTGGGTTATCTAAGCCTGAGATTATTTTTCTTTAGACTACTTCTGGTATTCTATATTAAGAATTTCCCATTCAAAATCACCCAGTTTGGTGTTAACGATGGCTACATCTCCAACTGCTTTACCTAGAAGGGCTTTGGCAATTGGGGAGTCCATGGAGATATAGTCTTTGTTACTTTTTAGTTCTTCGTAACCTACAATGCGAAGACGTCTTTGAAGCCCTTTCTTTGCGTTTTTAATTTCTATCCAAGCACCAAAATTCACTTTTCCTTCCTGGTTGGGGTGGTAGTTGATTACTTTGAAGTTGTCGATACATTTACGCAAATAGCGAAGACGGCTATCAATTTCTCTAAGACGCTTCTTGTTGTAATGGTAGTCTGCATTTTCAGAGCGATCTCCCAAACTTGCAGCCCATGCCACCTTAGCGGTAGTGTCTGGACGTTCAACTTTCCACAAGTGATCATGCTCTTCCCGTAATTTTTCTAAGCCTTCGGCAGTAATCATTTGTGACCGATTGAGTTTTGGAAGAGTTGATTCCGGGATTTTACGCCTCATATTAAATGCTTGTATTGATAAGTTTTGCAAGATAGTAAGAACTTGTTTTATATGGGATGGTTGGGGTGGTGGGGGTTGGGAGATGCCTGGATGAAAAGTGCTACGAATCAGGTATGATTATTTGTCGAAACTAGGAGACGCATCGGTTGGTTGGGAGGATTTTGGGGATGGGGAGTAGATGGAAAGGTTAAAGAAAATTGGATTGGTACGCAAGGGACTATCATTTATTGGCTAACTGCAAGCTGTTTGTTTATTCACAAATCCTTTCCAAATTTGCCCTATACTTCTTCTCACAAACCTTTTTATCATAGCCAGGCTCATCAGTTGTTACTGTAGCTGGTGTACAGTTTTTTTTATCCCAACAAATTCTCGCCATTCTAAATGCAACAACAGTGCCATCACCCATCTCTATGGTTTCGCCATTTTTAGTAATAAATTCGATTTTAGCGGATTTTCCTTTGGAGTATCGAAAATCACCATCCAGGCCCAAAACCTTCCTGTGATCATAAACTGCTAATATTCCCGTTATTACACGAGCGTCTGGAATCCCGATATTGCCAGCAAACGCGTTTGTTGTATCAGCATTCAAAAGAGAATCTATTCTGCTCCTGATATCTTCATTACTTTTCACTTGTATCTCATGAATCCTATACCTTGAAGAAGTACTGGCTGTCAAATTAACTAGTACTGAGTCGTCAAATATCCCCATACTTTGTATCTGAGATTTGACTCTTTTAAATTTTGTTTCGTTGTATGTTATAGGTGCAGGAGTTACTATTTCAAAATCTCCAGCCAAATCACTGTATCTGTCAAATTTGTGTTTTGTCAAACTGGCTTTGGTTCTGATTCCGTATGTTCCTAGAATAGCATTAGAAGGTGATCCCGTACGATATTGACTATATCTATCATCTTTCAGCCATGCATTTTTACAACCATTAGTTACAAGAAGAATCAAGAATGCTTGGACTAAAATTGTTGAACTAAGTTTCATGAAATATCTGATTTTTTAGGACTCTAAAGCTTAGAATAAAGTCCTAAATTGCATTATTCACTTCAATAAAGAAATACCCACAATTAGGTATTTTGTTAGCTAAATACCTCCATTGGACAAATGACAACCACAACTATTCAGCTGCATTCCCTATATCCACTTCTCCCTCAACTCCTTATACTTAGTCCTTCCAATAGGAATTGACTCACCATTTTTAAGCACAGCCAGGTATTTACTTCCTGATGATACTTTCACTTCCTTCACTTCAGACATCTTGACTAAGTAGGATTTATGAATCCTTATAAACTGAGGGGATAGGAGCTGCTCTAGTTTTTCGAGGGACTTGTCGTGCAGTTCTTTGATGCCATCTTGAATGATGAGCTCGGAATAGGCACCTGCACCTTTGATGTAGATCACATCTTCAATTGGTACGAGCTGAATTGTATGTCTTTTCTTCACAGATAAGTACTTAACCTCGTGGGATTTTTCCTTGTGTTCTGAGACTATGCGGTTAAAAGCTTGCTCCAAACGATCTCTGTTGAATGGCTTGGGTACAAAATCTAATACTCCATATTCAAAAGCTCTAAGTGCCTGATTGGTATTGGCAGAAACAACAATTGTATGAAATGCCCCAGAAACTGTGCGAGCGAGTAGATCGAAACCATCTTCACCGTTTAGATTTAGATCCAGGAGTACAACATCCAAAGTGTTGGTTTCTATAAAGGATAATCCATCCTGAAGAGTGTTGATCACCGTTAAAGAATTCAAATTGCTGCCTAAAATGTCGCGAGTTAATCGCTCCACCCGTTTGGCAATTCTTGATTCATCCTCTATGATTAAGACCTTCATTTTTCTTCGGAATGTATTTTCAAGGTGTTCTTCCAACCGTGTTCTACAGGTTGAGAATCAAATTCCCATCTGTCTCCATAACTTTCTGTAAGTCTGGCTTTTATGTACTTAGTCCCTGTACCTTCCTCTAAGACTGAAGATTGCTTGGCGATTGTTGCGAAAGTCAAAAATGTATAGCTTTTGAACTCATCATTCGATTCGTAGATAAGCTTAAACTTGATACTGTTATCAGCCAAAGGCAAGCTGTGTGTGATTCCGTTTTCCAATAGCGTATGAATAACAGCAGGAGGGATGGTCTGATCATTTTCTATCCCTTCGTCCTCCCAGGAATAGTTAATTTCCTTTCTGTAAGCCATGATTTCCAGGTGAGAACGACAAAGTTCAATTTCCTGATCAATCGGGATAAGCATTTTATCCTCAATGCGATTGAAAAGTTCAAATTCCCTGGCCAGTGCTTCAATGAATAGTACACCCTTTTTAGGTGCTTCTTCTACCCAGTCGATTAATGAAGTCAGGGTATTGAGTAGGAAGTGGGGTTGAATGTTCTTTTTAAGCAATTCCAGCTGCAAACGTGTAGACTGAACTAGTGATTCCTCATACGCCAATTGCTGATCTCTGATTCTCATGGATAGTAGATACAACATGCCTAAAAGAATCAGTCCCAATCCAGCATAGAGGCTGACAACAAACCCAATACCTGCAAAAATAGCCATGGATAGTAGTAAAGTCACAATCACCAGTCGAGCACCTTTTACCTTTTTATAAGCACCATATACAACTATCCCAAAAGAGAAAACCCACGTACATGACACTGCTACAATTGATTTGAGTCCAAATGCATGTGGCTTTATGAAAACCATGACGAGTAGGATTCCTCCATAGACAATTAAGTACCACTTCTGATGTGGAAATGGAAACTGCATGGAGAAATAGAAAGGAATCAAAAATGAAATACCTAACAATAAGACGCTGATTACCTGAAGTCTTATGACGTGTAAGCTGTAGTGCATGGGTAAGTATTCCCTGCTAAAAACAGTCAGAACTAACCCAAAAACAAGCAAACAACAAATGCTAAATACAAGTGTAGAATAGGCCTTTCTGTTGCTTATGAATAGGAATAGAAAATAGAGAGAGACGATTAAAAATGCTCCGGCAAACATATGCATGTAGGCATTCTCAATAAGTCCTTTTGTCAGCAAATCATCGTAGTAACCTATGTCAAACTCAAATATTCTGGTATGATCCGGAAAGTGAAGCAAACTGGCTCTTAGCGCCAAAACATGATTACCTGAATCTGAGAGGTGAGCAGGAATACTATAGGTGACCCAGAGTTCTCCCTCTGGTGAGAGTTCGGATTCTTGTCCGGGATTTCCATTTTTTGCTATTAATACTCCGTCCCAGAATAGTTCGTATTCACCATAGGCTTCCAATTGAACTCCATATTGACGTAATTCTTCCGGAGCGTTTAGTATTTCAATGTTATATCGATACCACAGAATCCGACCATCTTCCATGATAGGGGGCTTTCTGGTCCAATCTGAATCATCTAATTGAACAGAAGACCATGAGGGATCGTCACCGATTTTATAAAGTATTTCGTGAACCTTGTATACTGGATCCTGGGCAAGTGCCATGCTTTGTACTAAAATCAGAATAAAGAGCAGGAGTTGTTGTCTCAATGGAATTTCATTCGGTTCTACTGTAAGATTACTAAATGATTTGAATACATGCGATGCGCTGTTCCAATTATTGCTTTGGATTGTAATTGAGATTGTTGCTCAGGATTAAGATTGGGGGCGTTTCAGTGTTTTTTAGAGCAGTTCATTCAAGCATAGAGCAGTTGGTGAATTATACGGTGAAAAATCACAACTCAGCCCGGATGTTTGCAGTACAACCCTCCAAAAACTCAAACAAATGAATAAATCTCAAACTAACCTCAAGAAAGAATTACTCAAAACTTACCCAGGAATTAGGATCACAATAATGCTATTGCTTGTGAGCTTATTACCGCTGACTTCCGTCTTTGCTCAAGATGAATCTTCCGATTCGGATGGACTTAGTCAACCAGCGGTCATTTTAGGTCAGAAATCTTCCCTTAAGTCAGAAGTATTAGATGAGACCATTCCATTATCAATTCATCTACCAGAGAATTACGAAGGTGACAAGAAATCCTATCCGGTTATTTATATGCTCGGTTCAGATTACAAGGCTAGGTTCGCTATGTTAGCTTCAACGCTGGATTACATGGGAGAGGGGCAGATTCCTGAGATGATCCTAATTGGAATAGACTTGCCAGATGGAAATAGTATTTTGTTGCCAACAAGAGATACTAAAGACACTACCATTCCGGATAATTACATAGAATTCATTGAAACAGAATTGATTCCCTACGTTGATGGAAAGTACAGAACTGCTCCATTTAGAGCCCTTTATGGCGCGTCTAACAGTGGTTTTTTTACTGTTTACACATTGCTCAATAATCCACATATGTTTAATGCCTACTTTGCGAGCAGTCCGTCCCTAAGGCATATACCAACAGAGCTTCACGAAAAAATAAAATCAGGTCCATTAAAAACTATCAAGGAAAACAGATCTCTCCATATCATTTACAGCGATGAAGAAGGCAATCTACCAGAATTAGTTTCTGAATTCTCCAATGTGGTTGCAAACCACAAACCAGAGAGTTTTGCTTATAAAGTAGATGAGTTGGTGAACCAAGGTCATGTGCCAGCTATAGATTTCAACATGTTTCTCCTTGAGCTATACCCAGACTTTAATCCCCTGGAAGAGCTGGACTCCTTGGATCAGGTAGTTCAACATTTCGATATGCTATCAAAACGATACGGGTATAAAATTCATCCACCTATATCGGTCTTAATGGACCTTGGTTTTGGTATGATAATAAGTAAGAATTTAGATGTAGCAGAAGAAATCTATGAATATTCATTAAAACTGTATCCTGAAGGCAAGTTATTGTATGTCGGAATGGGTGTTGTTCAAAGAAATCAAGGCCAGGTTGAAAACGCCAGACTCATGTTTGAAAAAGCACTGGCAATTGATCCTGAATATTCGCTGGCTAAAAGGTGGCTAAAGAGACTTGAAGAGTAAAACCCAATCTATCTAAAACCAATTTCCAAAGTATCAATAATGAAAAATAGCATTTCAATCTTCATCTTATTCATTCTATTTCAATCCTGTGCTGAAAAGTCAGTGGAGAAATCTACAGCTGACTTCATAAAAGAGGTTGAAACCGGACTGACTACACGAGTACATATAGCTGGTGATTCTACCTGGACTATAGAAGAACGAATGGAGCATTACGGAATTCCGGGAGTTAGTATTGCCGTAATTCATGAAGGCAAAATCGCCTGGAGTAAGGGCTATGGTGTTATGGATAAGGAAAGTAAAGTACCCGTAACAACAGAAACCCTTTTTCAAGCCGCAGCTACAAGTATGCCGATATCAGCTTTTGGGGCATTGCAGCTTGCAGAAGCGAATAACTTAGACTTAGATAAAAACATCAATAGCTACTTAAAATCATGGCAAGTTCCTGATAATGAGTTTACTAAAGAAGAAGAAGTCACACTTAGAAATATCTTAAATCATTCTGCAGGAATACATCCTCGTGGAACAGGTTCATATCGTCAAACCGAAGAACTTCCAACTCTTCTGGAAATTCTTAATGGATCAACTCCAGCATCAAACGAGGCAATTACAGTCAATAAAGTGCCTGGTGAAAGTGTTCGTTTTGCGTATGCTAGTTACGTTCCGCTTCAGCAAATGATGAAAGACGTTGAAGGGAAAAATTTCCATGAGATCATGCATAAGTACGTGCTAAAACCCTTAGGAATGAATAATAGCACTTACAATCAAACACTCACCTCAGCTCAATTAGAAAAGGCTGCTACAGGTTATCTGCAAGATGGTACTATGGTAAAAGGTAGGAGATATATTAATCCTGCCATGGCATCAAATGGATTATGGACAACTGCTGAGGACTATGCTAAATTCATCACTCATGTACAGCAATCACCCAAACTAGCAGCTATGATGGGTAAACCTTATGATGTAGACAATAGTGGTTGGTCCTTTACACTGGGGTTAGGGTTTCAACTATTAAATAGGGAAGGAGACGTTTACTTCAGGCATCACGGATGGAATAGAGGTTTTTACGCGGAAATAGCGGCACATAGAGACAATGGGTATGGTGTGGTAGTGCTTACCAACACAACTTTCCCGGCATTCAATGCTGAAGTAATGCGTGCTGTAGCCATGGCTTATGACTGGAGTAATTATGTTCCTGTGCATGAGAAATTTGAAATTGATCAGACATTAGTTGAGGAAGTAGAAGGGAGGTACAAGTCGGAAACTGAACTTGTGGAAATCTATCAAGAGAACAATCAGCTATTTTATAAAAACATCCTTAGCGAAGAGGGAATGGAGCTTATTAAAGTATCTGATAGTCTATTTGTTAGAAGAAACTCCAGTGCGTTTATTCACTTTAAAAGAGATTCTGAAAGTAGAATCAATTTGAGGTTTCTGAATAGAAACGATAGTTCCGAAATTTTCAATTTATCCAAAGTTGCTGACGACTATAAAACCCCGGTTGAATTCCTACTTGAAGGCGATTACGAAAATGCAATTATTGCCTACAAGAACTTAAAGAAGGAAGATCCGACAAACCAAATGGTCACAGAATACTATATCAATGATATTGCCTATGATTTTTACCATGCAGACAGAATGCCATTATCACTCAATACTTTCAAAGTGAATATTGAACTCTATCCTGATAGCTTCCAGGTATATGCAAGTTATGCCGAGGCTTGTGAAAAAGCCGGCGAGATAGATTTGGCAATCGCAAACTATTCAATATCACTTGAAATGAATCCTCAAAACAATCGTGCAAGGAATAAACTCAAGGCATTGCAGGAAGGCGAATAAATAACCTCTATATCCAATTAGATATTAAGCATTAGCATACAAAAATAAAGAAAATGAAAACGATCAAATTCTTCATATTGACATTAGCCATCTCGCTAAATAGTCTCTTTGCTCAAGAGAATACCGAAAGTAGTTTTAGCTTTCCAATTTTAGAAGGACCATATATGGGGCAGAAGCCTCCAGGACAGATAGCTGAACCTTTTGCACCTGGAATCATCTCTAAAGGTGGCTGGGAAATAGAAGGGGTGTTTGCACCAGGATTGAACGAGTTCTACTTTACCACACGCGAGAAAAAAGGATCTCCAATAACCGTAATTGGTTTCCGCCAGACTGGCAATGTTTGGGAAAAGTATACTGAGTTCAAACGTACCGGGGAAATATCATTTTCTCCTGATGGTTCACGCATGCACATGGCCAAAGGTTACAAAGACCGAATAGGGGATGGTTGGTCGGAGCGTAAAAGCCTCGGGCCATTATTTGACCGAAAGGACTGGGGAATTATGCGTTTATCGGCATCAGCAAATGGCACTTATGTTTTTGATGACTACAAAAGCGGTGATGTAATCCGTATATCCAGAATGAAAGACGGTAAACGGCAACCCCCAGAAGAAATGGGACCCATTGTAAACTCAGGAGAGTGGACAGCACATCCATTTATTGCACCAGATGAAAGTTACCTGATTTGGGACAGTGAGCGAGAAGGTGGATTTGGAGACTCAGATCTCTACATCAGCTTCCGACAAGAAGACGGTTCCTGGGGTCCTGCAATTAACATGGGCCCAACAGTCAACTCCGACAAATGGGATGCCTTTGCCACAGTCACATCAGACGGCAAGTACATGCTTTTCAACAGACGCATAGATGACGGCAGTGATGATGAGAAGATGGATACCGATATATATTGGGTTGATGCTGGGATTATTGAGGAGTTGAGAGGGGAGAGTTTAAATTAATCGAGATTCAAGTAGTCTAAATAAAAATGGTCAAAAACCACTAGGATTTGCATTTACACATGCAAATCCTAGTGATTATAAATGGACCAGGTTACTCATCATCATCCACTTCACCCATTGCGATAAATGAGAACTGCCGACTACTAGGATGACCACTTGCATCTCCGGTGATTGCGGTGGCCGAACCCGCCGACAAAAACGGAAACACCACATTATCCATCGTGTTTTCGTCTAGGTTGCCATAGCCATTTTGACTACCAACTATTGCTGGAATATCATTGAAGTTCTGTTCAAAATCAATCGTAAATTGACCTGTTTGTTGTTTAGTTACTTCAAATCCTGAACCAGAAATGATATTTCCATCTTTTCCGATAGTACCGTAAATTGTTGTCGTTGACATAATAGTATTTTGGTTTAAATAATTTGTGTGTAATCACCCGATTACACCACTAAGCTGCAATCGCATCAGGTGATTGAGAAAATGGATGCGTAAGTGGCCTGATATTGCTGGTGAATGTTAAGATATTATGCGTGAGTAAATTGGAGGTCTGAACCAATTGTTATTAAAATATTACTCATTTTAAGAGTGATCTATCGGTTTTTTAACCATTTCAAGATTATTTTTAAATAAAATCTTCAATGCTTGTCCTATTTGATAGACTTCAATCATTAAAGAATTGAAATCATATTTAATAACGTAAAAACAAAAAAACATGAAAGATTTTATGATGCTTTTCCACAGTGAGCCAAATCCAAATATGGAACCTACTCCAGCTGAAATTGAGGCAGAAATCAAATTATGGATGGACTGGATCGGAGGGATTGGTGCTCAGGGAAAACTAAAGAATCCTGGAGAAGCATTGGGCTTTGAAGGCAAGACCGTGCATGCAGATGGTTCTATCACTGATGGACCATACGCCGAACTAAAAGAAATCGTAGGAGGTTTTATGCTTGTTTCTGCTGACACCCTTGATGAAGCGGTTGAACTAACAAAAGGGTGTCCTGCATTATCCGTTGGTGGAAAGGTAGAGGTCAGAGAAATAATGCCTACAGGAGATCTTCCCAATGATTGATAATCAGAAACTATCTGATATTTTTAAAACTGAGTACAGTAATTTGATAGCTGTACTCAGTAACTACTATGGTGTAAATGATCTGCAGCTAGCTGAAGACATAGTCTCAGAAACCTTTGTCAAAGCCATGAAATCCTGGTCTCACAAAGGAATACCTCAATATCCAAGAGCATGGCTAAGGAAGGTTGCTCAGAACCTTTATTTTGAGGGAATTCGCAGACAGAAAATATTTGATGATAAAATTAGCAGGGAACTAAAAGAAGATCGCCTAGACTTTGACACAGTTGATATAACAGAGAAAATCATTGAAGATAGCCAGCTCAGGATGATTTTTGTACTCTGTGATCCTCGACTCAATCGTGAGTCTCAGCTATGTATAGCACTTCGCATTCTTTGTGGCTTTAGCACAGATGAGATATCGAAAGCTTTGCTATCGAACAAAGAGTCGATCAACAAGAAACTGTATAGAGCTAAAAAGACACTTAAGAGCCAATTGAGCTTGCAGGTTGAGTTGATGGAAGAGGATTATCAGGAAAGGCTTGATAATGTGTTAAGAGTGATTTATTTACTCTTTAATGAAGGGTATTATAGTAGTACGATTGAAGAGGAAATACGCCATGATCTATGTTGGGAGGCGATGCGTTTAGGTATTTTCTTATCCAACCAACAACACTTCCAGGTATATCATGTACAGGCGCTGGTTTCTTTAATGTGTTTTCATGCGTCAAGATTCAAAGCAAGACTATCTGGTGAATCTGGAAATCTTTTATATGATGAACAGGACAAGTCACAATGGGATGTTGCGCTTATTAAGAAAGGACGTCAATATCTAAACTTGGCATCAAGGGATCAGAAAGTTTCCAAATATCATGTAGAGGCCACTATCGCTTTTTGGCATACACAGGAAGACGAACAGAAATGGGAGCACATTCTAATGCTATACAATAAGCTCCTGACAATAGAATATTCACCAATCATAGCCATGAATCATTCTTATGCCTTAGCCAAAGCTCAATCACCTAAGTTGGCTATTGAGGCAGCTCTAAAGCTGGATCTTGTGGATAATGTTCATTATTTCTGTTTAATGGCCGAATTGTACAAAATGGCTAACGAGTCTCAGCAAGAGGTATTGTACCTGAACGAAGCGCTTAAATTGGCAAATAAAGAAAACCAAAAGACCTTGATTCAGAGGAAGCTTGAGAGTGCTTTGTTGGGAGGAATGTGGTGATTGGAATGTAGACGCAGAAGAAATACCTATAATTGGGTATTTCTTTGATCTAAACTAACAATTACATTAGCCGATATACTGAGTAGTTAGATATAGCACCTAATAAATTATTGAAATGAGGTTTATTTGTTTCCTTTTGTTATTCCTTAGCATTTATTCTGCAAACGGGCAAAGAGAATTACCCCAACTCACCGATCGAACGGGTAAAGTTTATGGTATATACAGGATGAATAATTACACTGGAACATTTGAGAAATATAGGACCGATTCAATAGTCATTGATTTCAATGACAGCTACTATATTGCAGCAACACCTGTAACTTCAAACCTAGAAATTAGGCCTAAAAGTATCATTTGGACGCCTGGTCTTAGAGATAAAACTTTTCCACTGTACGTAGATATTTATACTGAAGCAGGGGATAGCTTGGTTCAAAGGGGAGTGCCAATTGAAATGCGGGTAGCGCAAAATATTAAACCCAAAAGACATTTTACTGTTCTCCAGCAAACCAAGGTTTTTAACCAACCGTTAGTGATAGATTTTAAAGACTACTTTAGTGACCCAAACGGTGATGAATTGACTTTCGGATGGAAGAGAAATACTGGAGGTCTGCCTGATATTGAAGATGGAATTTTAACATTAGACTCTGCATTTGTTTGTACAGGGTGTGAGAATAATCGGACAATAAACCAAGTGTGGGCTTATGATAGTTTAGAGCAGGACCACATGACTGTTTCATTAAAATTTACTCAAAACAGTAGCCCGGTTTTTAACCCAACCCCAACAAGAGATACAATATTTGTGGAATATCCATTCGAGGAAGGTAGTTCAGTACGAATTGGAGTCCAAACGCTCAATCCAACCCATAGAATAAGTATTCTCGACCAATCAATACTCACCTATGATCCTATGGAAAAAGTCTTTAAAGGAAATTTGGGATATAATTTTGCAATAAAACAAACAGAAGCGGATCTAAGCAAAACTATAAATATTAGTAATGAAATAACTGCAGTATCTACAACAGGTTCTGAGATTAGAAGGGTGACTCTCCATTGGAAAATCAAGCCTATCATACCTGATTCTATGAAAGCCGTGTATTCTTCTTTAGTTTCAAAGTCAAGAATTCTAAATAAAGAGTATTCCCGGATCGTGTCAAATCGGAGAACAATTTGCCTACAAGATCTTAGATCAATTTTCAGAGGGCAAAGAGCTCTAGCTGTTATGGACAGTGTACTGGAAGAGGAAGGTCTAGCACTTTTATTTAAAGAACCTACAGTTCTCATTACCAAGGAAATTGTAGATAAGATGGTGGGCCTTTTGCAGAACTTCAATAGTCAGAACCTTCGTGATGCAATCAACAATTACCAAGTCCTACTATTGAGTTATTCTAAAGTACATACTGACATTTATAAATTTTATGAGGCTTACCCGGAGTATACATTTGAAAACAAGTACTTCGTCAATAGTAATCTTGCTGAAATGCAAAGACTTTACTACCAAATTGAAAGAGAGGTAGAAGCAGCAATAAATGGTTTTCAATCGCACTACGCAATAAAGCCAAGTGCAAGAGAATTGGAGAATGTGCTGTTTCCTCTTGATGGAGAATAAATATTCCAACTAGGTATGCCCGTTATCATGGGAACAAGCATTTTTTTAACATCCAAGAATGATATCCTTAGTAAAACATTCAGAATTACGACTGAATATATGCCTAAAGAGGCTGATATGCTCTCAATTACCGAACCTTTTAGCCATTCTATCCAATGGTCAAGAAGATTTATTGGTTTAAAAATTTACCTCTCGTTATTGTTCTATGGTTGGCAAGGGTATGAGCAAACCATCAATCATCAGGCAGAGATGGGGCAATATTTAAAAAATCAGTTATTAAAAAGTGGTTGGCTTATTAAAAACAATACAGACTTGCCGGTTGTGTGTTTTACAAAAGCAGAATTTGAAACAAATTTAAATTTCACGGAAGAAATATTGGATAAGGTTTTAGCAAAAGGTAAATCATGGTTGTCAGTTTACCCTATAAAAGGAACTCCCACTTTTAGGGCTTGTATTACAAACTATAGTACTACTAAAACGGAAATCGATGAATTGGTTGATGAACTAAATGAAGAAGTTACAGCCTATGTTGGACAATAAAAACACATCAATATAATAAAGTAGCAGAGGCTATTGCATTTATAGAAGATAACCTCAGAGAACAGCCATCTTTAGTCCTTTTCATTTTCAAGGAATGGGTAGGCAAACGAAGAATGAGCCGGTGCGACAGACATAATATCAATTATATAATCTAAATAGCCTGATTCATGAATATGGCTCAAAAGCTCAATATCCTATTTTGTTATATGATGTCCTGCGTTATGTTAATATAGCTTAGGTTCAAGGTTGGCAATTATAGCTTCGGTTCAGGGGCGGGATTAATAGTTTAGGGAAGGCCTATAACATCAATTAAAAACGATCACTTCAATTCTTGGCAGGAATGAGCACTCTTTTGCCACTCGTCACGAGTGAGGAATTACCATGCCGCAGTGAGAGATATTGGACAGGAGGGCAGGAGAGTGGCAAATGTGTGTGGAAGAGGGGTAATATTTATTTGCTTCAGAGTGATACGATCCTACACTGCTCAAATGCCATTTCCGGATAGGTTTCAAAAGTCCAATCACTCAACGCTTTTAGTATAGGTAACAGCGCTTCTCCTTTTTCTGATAAAGAATACTCGACTCGGGGAGGCACTTCGGCATATCTTGTTCGAATTATCAAACCATCCTCTTCTAATTCTTTCAACTGATCCGTCAATACCTTCTTGGAGATGGTTGGGGTATGAATAAGCAGCTTGCCAAATCGCATACTCCCATTAGCTAGTAAGTAAAGCAGGATGGGTTTCCACTTCCCACCGATGATGTTCATTGAGTGTACCAGTGAACACAAATTCGGATTATCAATCACTTTTCTTCCCATAAGTCACCTTTTGGTTACCACTATTTTCAGTGTATTTCTTTCATTTGGTAACAAATATAAACTATTGATAGTTTATTTGCGAAACTATTGAGAATAATTAACAAGTAAATGAAGAAAATACTCATTATTAATGGGCACCAGTATTACCCATTTGCAGAAGGAAAGCTGAATCAGGCACTGATCGATAGGGCCACATCAATGCTTGGCGAGGAAGACTTTGATATTAAGACTACAGTAACTGAAAATGCATATGACGTAGATGAGGAAGTTGAAAAATTTAGATGGGCTGACATTGTATTGCTTCAGACACCTCTCAATTGGATGGGTGTCACATGGAGTTTTAAAAAGTACCTGGACGAAGTGTTGACGACCGGCATGATGGGCAAAATGTCAAATGGTGATGGCAGAACAGAAGAAGCACCGAAAAAAAATTACGGACTGGGAGGTCTACTCAAAGGGAAGTATATGATGTCAGTGACGGCCAATGCCCCAAAAGAAGCATTCAATGATCCAAACGAGAAATTTTTCAATGGACTAAGTGAAGATGAATTGCTAAGACCAATGCATTTGAATTTTAAATGGTTTGGCCTGGAGCCGCTAAAGACCTTTTTCGCTTACGATGTGATGAAAAACCCAGAAGTGGATAATGATTTCGTCCGATTTGAAAAACATATAAAAGAAGAATTAATCCAAAAAATATAGAAATGGAATTACAACAAAGTCTTGACAAATTAAAAGAGAGAATTGAAGGAAGTATGCCAGCTAATTATGTGGATATCATGCATGATTCGACTAGGAAACTGGAAGCATCTGGTATTGGTGATCGCATATTAAAAGTTGGAGACCAGGCCCCTTCATTCGAGTTGAAGAATCAAAATGGTGAATTGGTATCTAGCCAAACACTTCTGGAAAATGGACCATTGGTGATCACTTTTTACAGGGGCGTCTGGTGTCCCTACTGCAATACTGATTTAGGGTATTTGAAGAGGTTTGAGGAGCAAATGAAGGAATTGGGAGCGACCATGCTCAGTATTTCACCACAGCTCAGTTTTCATAACCAACAGATCATACAGCAGCAGCGATTAGGATTTGATTTACTAAGCGATAATGGAAATAATGTTGCAGCTGAGTTTGGTCTTCGTTGGGAAATGGTTGATCCGCTTAAATCATTATACAACGATGTGTTTGGTATAAATCTACAAACTTACAATGGGGAGGATTCTTGGACACTACCAGTACCTGCCAGATTTATCATTGGCACAGATGGCTTAATTAAGTATGCTGAGTATTCAGTTGATTATACAAAGCGTCCTAATCCGGACGTGTTGGTTGAGGAATTGGAAAAATTGACCGCCATACAATGATTACTTTAGAACAAAAAGCTGTCGGAAAGGACAGCTTTTACATTGTTACTCGCGAGAGTGGGTTTCACAACCCGTCATTGCCCACTTGGACGGACAATCTTCAAAAGGAGCAGGTTTTTGATGCGGAATTTGACAAGTCGAAGGTAGAACGAGTGGACCTTCCTGAAGTGCCTG
This sequence comes from bacterium, assembly GCA_024743255.1. Taxonomy (GTDB): domain Bacteria; phylum Bacteroidota; class Bacteroidia; order Cytophagales; family Cyclobacteriaceae; genus JANSWY01. Next base: position 183,235 of record JANSWY010000002.1, read on the forward strand.
GGGCATTCCAATTGCTGAACGTACTGAATGAAGAGGAAACCCAGCGGATCATTGATATTTCCGAAATGCTTGGATATGATGAGGACTCACCGGTTTCATTACCACATGATGTGCGTCATAATGAAAACTTTAATTGGGTTGTGAGTGAGGCGATAGACAAAACCATTTGGGATCGATCGGGGCATTTAGTGAATGAAGTTTGGCAAGGAGAGGCAGCTCAGGGAATCAATGCCAGATTTAGGTTTTACAAATACAAGGAGGGAGATTTTTTCAAAGTTCATACCGATGGAGCATGGCCAGGCAGTAGGGTAATTGATGGAAAGCTGGTGCCGAATGCTTACGAGGGTCTGTATAGTCAATACACCTTTTTGATTCTCCTGAATGATGATTTCGATGGTGGAGCTACTGAATTTATGGTGAGTCAATCTGACCCATCCAAGCCAGCCAGAGAGGAGGGCGATATGCAGGTAGTTAAGGTGAGAACGCCACGTGGAGGTGTGCTTTGTTTTCCACATGGCACGCACCCACTGCATTGCCTGCATTCGAGTGAAGAGATCACAAGGGGAACAAAATATATTATCAGAACAGACATCCTATTTGGATAATGGAAAAGACGATCAAATCTTATAACCCAGCAACAGGAGAAATAGTAGGAGAGGTACAGATCACTCCCATAGAGCGGATTCCTGAAATCATGCATAAATCGCATGATGCTCAGTCAAAATGGAAAAAGCTGACGGTGGATGAGCGAATTGATTATTTGGATCGCGCAACTCAGAATGCAGCTCCATTCTCACAGGAGCTCATTGAATTGTTGAGTCGTGAAATGGGGAAGGATCTTGGGAGATCTACTGGTGAGGTGCATGGCGTGATAGGGGGTACTTCCTATATGGCTGCCGAAGTGAAAAAAGCACTAGTACCGCAGCAGTCTGTGGGAGGTACCATTCACTATGATCCATTGGGTGTTGTGGCTGTTATTTCGCCTTGGAATTACCCGCTGGCCATGTTCAATAATTTGATGATTCCGGCACTGGTAGCTGGCAACACAGTGGTGCTAAAACCCTCAGAGGAGACACCAATGGTGGCGGAGCGCTACATCGAATTGCTCAATGAAGTATTACCGCAAAACGTTCTGCAAATTGTGCATGGAAGAAGAGAAGTGGGAAAAGCATTGGTAGATGCGGATGTACAAATGATTGCATTCACAGGTTCTCAGGCAGCAGGAAGAGATATCATGCAAAGAGCGGCCAAGGGTATAAAACGGCTGGTGATGGAGTTGGGAGGAAATGATCCAATGATCGTGCTGCCAGATGCGGACATGCGGCACGCAGCGCGCTATGCAGTAGCTGCCTCACTTGAAAACTCTGGGCAAATGTGTACTTCTACCGAAAGAATCTATGTGCATAGTAGCATCAAAAAGGCATTTGAGGAAGAAGTAATCAGGGTTGCTTCTCAGTATCATACGGGCCCATGGGATGATGAGCGAACTCAGGTATTTCCAATTATCAATGAAAAGCAGCGAAGCAAAATCATCGATCATATTCAGAATGCGATAGATCAAGGCGCAAAAGTGCTACTGGGTGGGACTAAGCATCCAGACCGGTACATCGAACCAACTGTTTTGACGGATGTGTCAGAAGCCGCATTGATGTCGAAAGAAGAAACTTTTGGGCCTGTGGTTAGCATTTCTGGGTACGAAACAAAAGAGGAAGCCATAGCAAGAGCCAACAACAGTATATATGGTTTAGGTGCTTCGGTTTTTGGTAAGGAAGGAGTGGAGGAGGTTGCTAAACAACTAGAAGCTGGCATGGTTGGGATCAACAAAACGGCTGGTTCCAGTCCCTGGGTGGGTGCCAAGCAAAGTGGTTTTGGCTATCATGGCTCGATCGATGGGCACAGACAATTCACACAAGTGAAGGTGATTTCTTAATTATTCAAATTCATACAAACGATGTACGTAAAAAGAAACTATTCTGTAAAAGTTATGCTCTCCTGGACGCGTAGATACATCTACAAGTTCATTTTGATAGCCGCTATCCCGACCTTTTTATATGAGGTGTTCGATTGGAAATTCCTCTACCTCCCGTGGTTGCCCATTGCATTGGTCGGTAGTGCGCTGGCATTCATTGTCAGTTTTAAAAATAATGCCTCGTATGGCAGGTTGTGGGAAGCTAGACAGGTGTGGGGTGGCATTGTCAACACCTCTCGCTCACTGGCTATGATGATGAATGATTTCATTACAAATCAACATGCAAAAGAAAAATACAATGATGAAAAGCTTTTTGGCATTCGAAAGGAGCTAATCATGAGGCATGTGGCGTGGATGACGGCTCTAAGACACGCACTGAGGGCACCAAAGCCTTGGGAAATGTCTAGTGTCAATAGCTCAGATAAAGAGTATATGCGTGATGTGAAAATTAGCGAGCGTGATCACACGTTGGAGGAAGAGCTGGAAGGGTATTTATCACAAGAGGATAAGCAATACGTATTGAGTAAAGCCAACAAGCAAGCAGCATGTCTGAACCTTCAGTCAAAGCAGCTCAGGTCACTTCAAGAAAGCGGCCATATTTGGGAATTCTCATTTCTTGAAATAGAAAGCCAGATCGTTGAGCTATTTACGCAGCAGGGAAAACTTGAGCGAATCAAAAATTTTCCCTATCCACGGCAATTTGCAACGCTCAACTTGTTCTTCGTTTGGATTTTCATTTTCCTGCTCCCATTTGGAATCATCAATGTATTTGATGATATAGGAATGAATATTATCGACTCATATGATCAGCCTTCAGCGGCTATTCAGATGATAGGAAATGGGTTTGTATGGTTATCGATTCCCTTTAGTGTGATCGTATCCTGGATTTTCCATACGATGGAACGGATAGGTGAAGTATCCGAGAACCCTTTTGAAGGAATAGCTAACGATGTACCCATCACCACCATGGCAAGAGGTATAGAAATAGACATACGCCAAATGATTGGAGATAACCCTGATACAATACCAGAACCAATTTCCGAGCAAAAGGGTATCCAGATGTAAATACTAACTACTGAGAGGTAGTGTGAACAATTGCCAACTTTAAATAATAGAATGATGAATAGACCCACACCAAAACAAACGGCACCAGCTTTAGAATTTCCTTTATTGGATAGAAATAAATGGAACTTAGCACAACAGCATCCGGAAAATTTCACTTTGGTGGTATTCTACAGAGGATTGCATTGTCCTATTTGTAAAAAGTATCTGCAGCAGCTACAAGACCTACTGCCTGAATTTGAAGTAAGAGGTGTAAATGTAGTTGCCATAAGCATGGACTCTCAAAAACGAGCCAGGCTTTCACGACAAAAATGGGAATTGCCCAATCTTACCCTAGGCTATGAATTGTCCGAAGAAACTGCAAGAGAATGGGCTTTATATCTGAGTGCAGGAGTTAAAGATGGCGAACCTGACAAGTTCAGTGAGCCCGGACTCTTTTTAGTTGATAATAAAAATCAAGTATACTATTCTGCCATAAACAGTAATCCTTGGGGCAGACCTCATTTGCCTTCTTTTATCAAAGCAGTAGACTATATCATATCAGCAAATTATCCAGCCCGAGGAGAGCTATTTTAGCATGCTTTCTAATGTGGGGAATACCCAAGCACTAATATTATGTTAAGTACGTTTCAGGAGCGTTGGCTTGACAGAATAGCGGGCCATGCGCTGGCCTTGCGGGTTGAAGCTTTATTCTGTCTAGATTTTTGCATCCTTTTCATCAATGGAAAAGGATGAGCCCAGCGGCTTGAGCGATTAAGCGAACACAACTTAAAGACAGATGAGCTGTGAGCTATTCTGATTCTGCTACAGGCTTTAAAGAGATTCCGGAAATCCGCTGCGCTACTTCCGGAATGACGTACTGGTAACGTCTAATTATATAACATCCTTGCTAGAAGTACTGCACCAAAAAATCATCAATCAGAAACGTGCACGTTAATGTCCAGCTCTGCTGGTTAACATATGGAACAGTGAGTTATTAATCCAAGTAAACTTAAAGTTTGGAGTTCAATTAATCGAAGTTTTATTTTCTAAGTGTATAAATAATCAAAGTAAAGGTCCAATTTACTTATTGCTAAGCTCGAATTATCTGCATAACGAATTGATTATTCATCAATATCCTGTAGGAATTCACCCAAAGTCATATTAAAAGCTGAAGCAAGTAATTTAATAGTATGCACATTGGGATAATGTTTACTTTTAAGTGTATTCCGAATTGTTTTTTCACAAATACCTGATCTCTCTGCAAGCTGTACCTGAGTCAACCCAGAATTATCAAGAAGATATTTTAGCTTTGAACTTATAGTCCAGGGCTTAGGGTTTATTGGGAATGGATTACTGGATTTTGATTGTAAGTTAATTTCAAACTCTGACTTTAGTGATGGCAAAAACAGCCCCTTTAAATGATTTTTATTCGCATAGGATTCTTCATATATAGGAAGCGTTCTAAAACTGTCTTTTACAAATTGCAATAAAGATGGGAAACTCCTTTTCAATCCGTTATAGACAGGCTCTTCAAGTATTAAGTTATTATATTTAAGAATACCGTTTACGATGTACCAGATATACGCTCTTAGGTTTTGATCACCATCAAAATAAATAGGGTATAGTACTGAAATTCCATCACACCAAAGTGACTCATCCTCAAAAAAACCTCCTGATTTTGTATGAAATTTACGATTATATTTTCTACAATAGAATTTAATCGGATACCCAAACATGATTCTGTGTTGCCTACCAATTTTAATCAGTTGTGATTGTTCATTGACTAAATTCAAATCAGCAAAATATATATCACCCTCGGTAGGAGGGCTCTTTCCAAAGAACATGTAGTCAATTTCTGTTTTAAATTTATGTGCATCCAACAATTCTATCTGCAATTCCCTCATCAAGATAAATTCACTAAAAAAGATTCCATTCCTTAGGTCAAACAAGTCATTATCCTCTTCCAAGAATTCATAGATTCCATTATCATATTCTAGTGCATTCATAAATTTTACCAGATGATTGTAATCTTTAAATAATAGTGATCTGGAAAGAATATCTAATCCGTTATTCCTGGATACGCCGAAGTTATTACTAAGCTTTACAATTGCCGAAGTTTCCAGGTAATCAATTACATCCCTATTATTAGGTATCTTCATCATTTATTAATTGATCTTTAACTATTTTGATTCTCTCGCGTAATTATCACTTATATGAATATAATCACCAATCAGTTGTGTGGCAAGTATGAGATGTACTTACTTAATAGTTGGTATTTAAGACAGATTAGAAGTAACGTGCCTGACTAATTGTTCTGGTGATATTTTTAAAGCTGCTGCTAATTTTAAAATGGATGTAAGAGTTGGCTGTCGGAGTTGTCTTTCAAGTAGTCCTATGTAGTTGTGATCAAGTCCCGCTAGAAGACCTAGCTTTTCTTGTGTTAGTCCTCGTTCTGCTCTCAATTCCTTGAGGACTTTTGAAAATGCTTTTTTGACTTGAATTTCATCCATTTGCTTGAGGGATGAAAGCTACCAAGCCAAATCAACGCTTCTCACATACTATAGTACGGATATAATATAAATTTTATATATTGGCGCGATTTGAACTAAAACAACAAGGTGTTTTCGAGATGAAAGAACAGGGAATTCAAAAATTCTTTGAGGACAAAGTAGAAAATAAGTCAGGAAGGAATAGAACCATAAATATACCAGATTCTACACATAGCTTTTACAAAATGGTGGCCAGTAATTTTGACGTTAAGCTAAATGCACTAATCACCAATATTCTAGACAATTGGAAAGACTTGCATGAAGATGAAGTGAAAACTGAATTGATCAAACGAATTAGCAAGAGGTAGATCTAAATTAAATTGATTCTTATGAGCACTTGGAATAATCTGAGGCCTGTGTTAGTACAATATAAGGGTAAAAAATCTAAGGGTTACTTCCATAGATTCGTGTATAGCCATTCCAGGGATTTCTCTGAGACAAAAGCTCTAATTGAATTAGAAGATGGAAAATTAAGAACTTATGATCTATACTTTATTCAGTTTACAGATAGAAAAAATGATAGTAACCCAAGCAATGAATAATTAAATACGCTTGAAATTTCAACAGCCAACTTATCTTTCTAAGAGTATCAACTTTACAACTCTATTCAAGTCTAAATGCTGGTCATTAATTAGTATCAACAGTTAAGAAATACTATAGGAATGTCAGATTACTAGACTTTCTGAATTGAACGTATGTTCTATTTTTTTGATCAATCATTTAATGCTATTTTTATTAGTATATGAGTTCACAATATTTGCCCGAAGATTCTATCGTAGCTATTGTTGATTTTGATAATGTATTAGGAGATTACTTTGACATTGAAAATCAAACTTCTCTTATTTCAGCCATCAACGAAATAATAAGTGTATGCTTAAAGGTCCATGAAACCGATTTTATATTAATCAGGTTATACGGTGGCTGGTACAACAACGGTCTTCTTACGAATAGAGCATCATCAATTCTACAAGCTTTAGGAAGTTCTAATTTTTTTCCAATTAAAAAAAAGAATGGGAAAATTTGTAGAGGAAAAGTCGATCTTGCTGGATCGTTACATGCGATTCCCGACATGATTTGGCCAGATACATACACTAGAAGAAAGGGTTTATCTCATATTAGAATCGATAATGAGGCTTTAGAAAAGCACTGTATTCAAGATAGACCAAATTGCCCTGCTCATATATTGAGAAAATTCACTAAAACTAAAAACAAAAAATGTCCAAGTGAAGGGTGTGAAGCAATCAATAAAGATGCTTTTGTAGTTGGAGAACAAAAAATGATTGATACTATGATGTCTACAGATATAATCGATCTTGCGGGAATTGATCAAGTTGGCAAATTATGTATATTTTCAGATGACACTGATTTAATTCCACCTACCTTGTACTGCACAACTAAGTATCCTGATAAAATTGAATTATTATTAGTCAATGAATTATCTCCTAGATTCGACTTATTAGTATCAGATTACAATCTTTCATATACTCAATACAACAAAGTCTCATGATCCTCAATTTTGATATAATACGACAAGACATTGAAGCATTTGCTGATGACACATCGGATGTTGCAATTGATAGAATTACAGGTCAAATACTGTTTGCAAGGGGCGGAAAGGATTATGAGTTTACAGTACTCAAAAAAGAAGATCACATAAAAAATGTTATGTATAATAATACAGAAATACCATACTTAACATTTTTGACTAAACATGTCGCAAACCTAGACTCATTAGCAGAAAGAATCGTAGCAAAAAGACCTCCTGTTCAGGCATATACTGATGGACCGGCGGTACTTGAGACTCCATTGTCTGGAGAAATAAGGGACAAATCAGCAATTAAATTGCTTGATGATGAATGTAAAGAAAAAGATACATTCAGTTCTAAAATCATTTTTATTACAGCTGATGCGGGGCATGGTAAAACGGCATTATTACGGGAATATCAATTTAAGCAAGCACAAAACTACTTACAAGGAAATACTGACTTCCTATTTTGGCATATCGATTTACAGGGAAGACAACTCCTTAGACTTTCAGAGGCATTCATGGGAGACTTAGGAGAATTGCGGATATCTGGATTATGGTGGCAATCCATTATAAGACTAATAAAACATGGGAAATTAATAATCGGAATTGATGGGTTTGATGAGCTTGCTGTTGAGCAAGGAAGCAATGATGCACTTGGGGCGCTTTCATTGATAGTGAATCAAATGGAAAATTCAGGAACACTAGTTGCCGCATCCAGACGTACATTCTTTGATACCGAAGACTATTTAAAAAGAAGCAGATTGATTGAAGGTAAATTAAATAACCTTTGTCATTTTGATCAAATCAATTTAGAGGATTGGGATCGGGAAACAGCAATCTTATACTTGATAAATAGAGGTTTTGAGAGTCCTGAGGAACTATTTGATGAAATTTGCTCTCATCTTGGAAGACAAGAAAATCATCCAATTCTTACAAGACCGTTTCTGTTATCTCAAATTGCAGGTGCAATAATTACATATGGTATATCAGCTTCCGAATTTATTGGTGGAATGACCAACCCAGAAGATCCTCATAAGGGTGTAAATTCAATAATCGAGGCATTCGTTAAGCGTGAAGTTGATGAGAAATGGAAAAGTAAGGAAACTGGTCAACCTTACCTTTCGAAAGATCAACACATTGAAATTCTTAGTGCTGTTGCAGAAGAAATGTGGAAGAATCAACGCGATAGATTAGCGATTGAAATAATAGAAACACTTACGGTAATTCTCCTTGATCAATGGCAAATTGAAGACAAAGATTTAAGACTGCAGGTTTTTGAAATGGTTAGAATGCACGCACTATTGGTGATTCCAATCGATGGGGATAATAATTACAGGAAATTTGAACACCCACAATTTAAAGACTACTTTACTGCTAGATCACTAGATCTTTTAATAAATACTGCACATAGCAACTCTTTCACAAAACCTCTGACAAATTTTTTGTCTATAGCCCAAATATCTGATAGTCTGGCTTTATATACATTTAGTAATACAAACTTGTCAAACAAGGATGTGAAAGATGTTTTAAATATGCTTGAAGATATGGTCCTTAGCGAATGGAAACCTACATTTCTACATATTAATGTAGGCACGTTGCTTCCTTATATTTTAAGAGACTATGATTTGAGTGAAATGCTAGAATTTAAATCTAAAGTGATATATTCTAGTTTAATCTTTGAGAATAAGCAATTCAGAAACTTTGAAATACACAATGGAACATTTCTAAATACAAGCTTCCGCGGGTCGTCTTTTGAAAATATCAAACTAATTAATTGTGAACTAGATGAAGTTTGTATTGGATCTAACACGAGTTTCAAAAATGTTCAATTCATCGATTGTGAGTTCAATGGTTTAAAACTTGGAGACAATGATGATTCTGCAATAATTGAATTCGCTCCAATTAGAGTGCAACAAAAATTTAAGGAATTAGGGATTGAAGTCATTAACACTTCTATGAAGTTAGAGTTTGAATCAGTGAAAGAACCACATAGGCATTCTAAAGCGATTCACAGATTTTTGCGATCGATGAGACGGACAACATTCATTTCTAAAAACAATATTGAAACGATACTGAGAAGTGATAAGAACTTTATAATCGACGAACTAATTCCTCTTATGGAAAAACATGATCTACTTGAGTATAGAAAGGACAAAGGAGACGTCTGGTCTTTAAGAACGAGTTATCAGGATATGTCAAGAGCAGAATTTGAGGATGGCAACACGAGCTGTCACAAATTTTGGAAAGAGTTAGAAAAGAAAAATTAAGATTCAACTACTTTTAATTAAGACCATGGGCCATTAATTAAACACTGGATGATTAGAATATATCTAGATTGGAATGTCGTCTCCAACCTTAAAAGACCAGAATACCAGGAAATAAATGAATTCATCTCTAATCATAAAGAGTATCTTCAATTTCCTTATACACCTGCACATTTTAGTGATTTGATGAAGAGTTTTAGCCCTGAGAATAAACTTTTTCATGATGATTTACAGACTTTGGAAAACTTGTCTGGTAAGCATTTTTTTATGTGGAGTGACAAAGGAATTGAAGTTCTCCTCGGATCACCAAAGGAGTACTTTAAAGACGAGGCTAACCAAAAGAGAGATGAAATCATTAAAGGACTTGGTAGTTTGGATGAAGCCTTTAAAGATATAGATGAAAACTCATATGAATTAGGGTTTGGAAAAATAGGGAGTCATATAAAATCAATGTACCAACTATTACCGACCCAAATTGAGTTTAATAAGCAAAATGAAAAGTTACTTGAAAAAATGTTCCCTGGGTTAAATGAAACATCTAGTTTCTGGGATTTGATGGAATCAACCATACCGTTCATTCAAAACCTTTTGCTTAAGCGTGATTTTTTTAAGGATTTAAGAAACGAAGGTTTACAATCCGGATTTAAATTAGATGTAAATTCTGGTAATTGGCCAATAGAGGATGTGATACAAAACATTGAGCAACATCTGAAAAAGATTGGGTACGACAAATCATTTCAGGATTTAGCTATGGTCAGTTATAAAAATAGGGATAAAGTCGACACGAAAGAATTTTACACTACTTCATATTTGTTACTAGACTTTTTAGGCTATAAGATTGATAAATTGAAAAAGCCTACGGATAATCTGCTTAATGTTATTACTGATTCAGAGCATTCATTTTATGGAGCTTATTGTGATTTCCTAGTTGCCGAAGATAAAAATTTAATCGCCAAGACAAGTGTCTTATATAAAGAACATAATATTTCAACAGTAATCATTGAACCTAAAGACTTCATTGAGGAATTGAATAAAGTTATTCATGATTACAAGAATGACCCTAATATTTTGTTGACTGGAATAAATCAACTACAGTCTTCAAATATGATAGAAAACCATGCTAAAGAGAATGCAAATTTTCATGCCTACAAACTGCCAATATACTATTTGAATTTCTTCAACTATCTTATTCTTACAAGTTTTGAGAATAGTACTCAGATAATTCTCACCTTCCGCAAGGTATTTCATAACATGTCTTCCTTCTTATATATTACTGAAGTTGAACAATTATTTAATGTCTTGATTCAAATATTTGGTTTTGATAGTGATCTAAACTTAGAAGCAATAAAAAATGATTTTGTTAATGGTGAAATTAAGGATGCAATCACCTGGAATTTTGAAAAAGTATTTATCAAATTGGAAATTGAACCTGATACTCATCGACCAACTTTACACTATATAATTGAATCAGAGAATTAAATATTTATATTTATCCTAGTTCATTTTAAGTATACCCAAAACAACATATCGATAAGTTAGTGCATTAAGTCTATTAAAGTATGTATATTGAACTATATTTAGTGAACCATTGTAAAATGCACTAGTAGTCATGAATAGAGTGTATGCATACCTAAGAGCCTCGACATCAGATCAGGACGCCAATAGAGCAAAAAGCCAATTGGAAGAATTTGCTTTTACCCATGATTTAAAGATTTCTTCCTACTTCACCGAAAATGAATCTGGGGCTCTACTAGCTCGCCCAGAGTTATTCCGTTTATTGGACATAGCTGAAGATGGTGATATCCTTTTGGTTGAACAAGTCGACCGCATAAGTAGATTAAATAATGAAGATTGGACCTTGCTCAAAAAACTTATTTTAGATAAGGGTATAAATGTTGTGTCACTTGACTTACCCACGAGCCATCAGTTTGTCAAACAAAGTGATGAATTTACAAAGCGGATGTTACAAGCCATTAACTCTATGATGCTAGATATGTTAGCTGCCATTTCCAGAAAGGATTACGAAGACCGGCGCAAACGTCAAGCTCAAGGAGTTCAAAAAGCCAAGAAACTTGGAAAATACAAAGGCCGACCAGTGAATAAAGATTTACACTCAAAAATCGAGGAACTCTTACTCGACAACAAAAGCTACAGTTCTATACAGCGACTGTTGGGCTGTTCAAGACACACAATTTCCAAAGTGAAAAAAAATATTAATAGATAAGGTCTCTCTTGATTCCGATTTTCCTCATCTGATTCACATGGATCAGGCATCACTTCTATAAGGCCAATTTTTAAATCAGATTAATATCCTGTCTATCCACCGCTGGTGGATACCAATCACTTGAAATATACCCAAATTTCAAATCTTCAAAGTGACTTTTAAAGGAGCCTCCGTCTAACTACAAATTCATGCATGTACACACTTCCTGGTTGTAAAAATTCAACCAGGTAATGACATGCATTTCTAAAAATCAGATCACTAAAATTTAAATCAGTACATCAGTGAAAATTTGTTTCATCATGTATCCTTGGGAAAGGGTAAATGCGTCACAGGATTCCACACTTAGAATAATTCATGAGGCGGTTAAAAGAGGACATCAGGTAAGTATTACGCATCCACCAAACCTTACTATCAGAGATAGTGTCACTCTCAGTTTGTGTAAAGAAATCATCCTCAAAGAAAAGCTTACACATAGCATAAGTGCATTTTACAAGACCGTGGAGTTCAAAACGGACATGGTCGAGCTAAGCACATTCGACGTAATTTTTATGAGGGATAACCCACCTCTGGATTCACTAGTCTTAAATTTTCTTGATTCTATAAAGGACGATGTGTTTATAATGAATGCTATCGACGGATTGAGGGAGGCCAATAACAAAATATATACTGCAGCCTATTATGATCCTGAACATGAGCTAATTCCTGCAACTCATGTATCCAAGAATATAGATTATTTGCTACGAATCATTCAGGAATCTGAGAATGATAAAATGATCATGAAACCGCTGGACGGTTATGGCGGAAGCGGAGTAATTGTAATTGAGAAATCGGCCATGCAAAACATCCGCTCTCTGCTGGATTTCTATATCAATCGTGAGACTGGGAAGTCAAATTACGTGATTCTGCAAGATTACATTGAAGGTGCTGAAGAAGGAGATGTAAGAATATTAATGCTAAATGGCCAACCCATCGGGGCACTGCGAAGAAGACCTGCTGCGGGTGATGCCAGGTCCAATATTTCAGCGGGAGGTACAGTAGAGAAGTACAAGCTGACCAAAGCAGATAAGACTTTGTGCGCAAAGATTGGGGAAAAGCTTGTGAGAGATGGCATTTACTATGCCGGACTAGATCTAATCAATGGAAAACTCATTGAGGTCAATGTCATGAGTCCGGGTACCATCACAGATATCAATAAACTCAACAAGGTAAGGCTCCAGGAAAAGATTATAGCCTATCTGGAAACTGTAGTGGAGCAAAGAAGAAAACTTAAACTGGATTTTAGGCCTGAGACATTGGTGGAAGATGCAGCGACTTAAAATTGAAGAAATAAATCAATTAATCTCCCAGGGAGAAGTTTTTGAAGCTATATCTATTGATGGATCATTTCACATCAAAATCAATAAATACGTGCCTTACTGTTGCATGGCCATTCATGATGGTAGCAATTTTAGAAGTGATATTAAATCCAAAATCGCTCTTGATGATTTCCAGAGATGGTATGAAGAAGACCCATTTACAGGTGATTTCATTGATTCGCTTCCCATTACAATCATAGCTCATGATTCCAGGTTTGAGTACGACCTAAACAGGAATCCTGAAGCAGCAATCTACGAGGAAGCCTGGGGACAAAAAGTGTGGAAGTCAAAACTGTCTCCGAAAGAACGTCATTCTAGCCTAAAAAAGCATAGTAACTTTTATAAAGTAGTCAAAACGTTGGTTGGAAAGTTGAATGAGAAATTCAACGGATGTATTGTGTACGATATACATTCGTACAACTACAAGCGATGGGATCGTGAGGTTCCGCTTTTCAATGTTGGAACTGAAAATATTGATATCGAAAGATATCGTCCTTATGTTGATCATTGGATACAGGAGTTGGGCTCCATAAGTATTCCAAATGTAGAAAACCAGGTAGGAGAAAATGATGTCTTTTATGGAAGAGGTTACAATCTGGAGTTTATCACAAAGAACTTCGATAACACACTAGTTCTAGCAACAGAAATAAAAAAAGTCTATTGCAATGAGGATACGGGAGAAGAGTTTCCTGAAATAATATCATATTTAAAGCAGGCTTTTAAAGAAGTAATTGTAAGTAATGCGCAATTATTCAGTGAGAAGGAGACCAGTTGGAAATCTACCATAACGGCTCATCTCCTGGATAAAAAGGAAGATCACGATCTGACTTCCCTTGACAAAAAACTCCACAAAATTCTAAAGGGTTTTGAGTTGCTAGCATTTGTTAATCCAGTAAACAGTGCTTCAGAACAAAAGCGATTCATTCGTAATAAATTCAATGAGTTACCAAGGTTCAAATATTCACCCATTAAAATAAGCCCATTTGAACTTAAACAGGAACTAAGTAAGTTGCCGACATCCAATATCTCAGACATCTCTATCAGAAGCATGTATGAAACAGTGATCAATAGTTATTTTGATAAAATTGATTTGCTCTCATCTTTAGGAACTAAAAAATTCCTTTATAATTCATTGAGATACTTTGGGCGACCAAGCAAAAAAGACATTCAGAATGCCAATTATTTGCTGCATCTCCCAGCAATTCCGACTGAACCAACACGAGTACCTTATATGTCAACTGGTCAGGCTTTAAGCGCTTTCAATCAAGCACTTGGGGCATATGGCATGACATGTAAAATTGAGCTCAGCAATAAGGTGATTTCTCAGGTAATGGTACTCAATTCAAAGAAGACAATCCTGATCAAACCTGACGCAAAATTCACAACAAAAGAAGCGAATGCGTTAATTGAACATGAAATAGGTGTTCATATGGTGACCACCCAAAATTCCAATCTTCAGAAATTAAAACTGTTCAACTTAGGTCTTCCGGTAAATACCATGACACAAGAAGGACTTGCAATTCTATCAGAGTATTTAAGCGGCAACATCACCTTGAAACGACTTAAGAAGTTAGCCATGCGAGTTATAGTCACGGATATGATGTGCAGTGGAGCTGATTTTATTGAATGTTTCGATTATCTCACGAAGGACCTGCAAGTAAATGCTGAAGATGCTTATACCATTGTAACGAGAATATTCAGGGGTGGTGGGTTTACAAAGGATTATCTCTATTTGAGTGGGTTTGTGAAAATATTGAAGCTTTGGAAAAACGGGGTAAGCTTAAAACCACTGTTGATAGGTAAAACTTCACTGGAGTTTTATGACACCATTCAGGAGATGATTAATCGAGAAATGATTAACAGCCCGAATTATGTCACCCGTAGTTTCGAGCAGCCTAAGCATACGGAAGGTGGTGTTATATATGATTACATCATCAGCGGTTTAAACTAGGCAAATCAATCGAGCTGCAAAACAGGCTTTTGGATGGCAAGATTATTAGGATATGAAAAATGATTTCCTTCGATTGTTTCAATTTTGAGGTAGAACAAAGTAATGTCAATAATCTTGCCTTCCACAGAATTTTCTCCATCTAAAATCTTAATTCTTTTTCCAATTCGGTGAGGAAAAAAGAAGAACAGGATAACGGATGCTGTAAGATTGCTTAAAATGGACCATGTTGCAAACAAACCAACTCCTACAACTGTAAATATTGATGCGAAGTAAATTGACAGACCCTGAAATGAAATCTCCCAGATCATTCCGATTAATGTTGCAAACGACAATAGAGTCGTCAAGCTGATTAGCTTTTTCACATATAGTTCCCGTGATTTGGCAATGGAATTCAACCTGGTGTGTCGGCTTATTATTTTCATGATCAATTCCCTTATTATCACGAACAAAAGAATCAATCCAATTGTGAAAAGGTATTGAATGAAATGAGTTTGAAAATGTTCAAGTATCTGTTCTATATATTTCATGTTTTTGTAGCAAAAAGTATTTCAATATCTAAGTAAAAAGGAAATGTGTTATCTTACATTGTAACCAAGTGTCAATATTGGCCTAAAACTATGGCCCGATAAATCTTCTACTATTGACCCACCACTAATTACCCTCCTGAAACCACTTTTCTCATGAATTCCAATTGCAATGAGATCAGCCTTTTTTTGATCTGAAAAATGTAATATTCCATATTCTTCGTCCTCATGACTGTAGGACGTAAGTGTGTAGTTATTGAGCATATATTGATCAGCGATTCGCTGTAGCTTGACCATCGTGTCTATGTCATTGTTAAAATCTTTGCGCGTATTGATTTTTACGATATGAATGTTAGAGTCAAACAAATCCTGTAGTCTCATTAACAAGTTAATCATTGGCTTATGATCGGCTTTTAGATCAGTTGCATAGACAATGTTTCGAAATTCATCTCCCTGTAAAACCTCATTGACAGTGATAACCGGATGGTTTGATGATCTGATAACCTTATCTGTAAGAGCACCCAGGAAGAAATCATTCGTGTTGGTAGAGCCTTTAGCTCCAAGGATTAGTACGTCAGCTTCCTTTGATTTAGCATAATTTCTAATTTCTTGAAATGGGTTTCCTATGCTCACTTTCCCTATAATCTGAAACCGATCCTTTTCATGCTCTAATTTTAGCATACTCAGTTTTTCTTCTACCATTTCGATCAATTGAACCATATAGAAATCGTCAAGATCATCATAATCCAACTCTCCGGTACTCCTATACATGGCTGTTACAGGTTCAATTACATGCAATAGGTGAATCTGCCCCCTTGTTCTTCGGGCAATTCTTTTAGCGACTTCTAAAGCATTAAGAGACTTCAATGAGAAGTCGGTTGGTACAATTATATTTTTCATTTTTACGGTTATGACGGACCGATTATGTTGGGTCACATTAAGAATTTGAAATATTTTCAAGCACTCTTTCTATATTACAGAAACGAGCCTTGATGATGTCGTATGCAAAAAGATAATTTGATAGTAAAGGGCCTTAAAAGCCTTGATAGCTTCACCTTTAAGCTGTATTCCAGTGAAAAATCTAAGGCTAAGGCCAATGCTCAACTCACATTTATCGGAGAAAAGAAGATTGAAGATGTCCAGAGTCAACTTTATACTTATGATCGAATTGATTTTGAACTATCAAGTGATATTGATGGCTTTTTCCAGATTTCCAAACTCTCCCCAAAAAATCATTGGCTAAACTATCATGGCATCCATGATGTAGCAATTTTGGAGAAACTGGGTTCAGAGTTGGCTCTAGACAGATTGAGTATAAAGCAAATATTGGATACTACACAAAGACCTAAAGTAGATGATTTTGAAAAATATCTATTCTTCAGTGTAAAATCAATCACAAAATCAGAAGTTGGTCAAATGCAGGTTGAACAACTTTCATTTGTCCTTGGTAATAATTACGTCTTAAGTTTTCAGGAGAGAAAGGGAGATCATTTTGAAGGAATACGTAACAAAATCAAAGAAAATATTGGATTCATACGAAAAAGAAAATGTGACTACCTATTGACTCAGTTATTGGATGCCATTCTTGACAACTACTTTGAAACTTTGGATTTGGTCAACGATGAGATAAATCAATTGGAGAAAGAGACTTTTCAAAACCCAACAAGCCATACACTACTCCAAATTGAGGGGTATAAAAGATCAGCGCTTCTGATAAAGAAGTCTTTAGGGCCATTTAAAGAAGCACTTCTGAAAATACAAAATGATCGAACAACTCTTATTGACAAAGGCAATTTGAAATACTTCAAAGATCTTTCTAATTCTGCTATTGCAGCACTTGAAGAAGTTGAAGGAACCCTAAGAACCCTGGAGGGGCTTACTAACATATACTTCGCTTCTTTAAGCCAGAAGATGAATGAAACTATGAAAGTTCTCACCACTGTTGCTACCATATTTATCCCACTTACTTTTATTGCAGGAATTTACGGAATGAACTTTAATTACATGCCAGAACTAAACTATCGTTATGGATACTTCATTACTTGGGGAGTCATGGTTGCCATAACAATAGCAATGTTAATATATTTCAAAATAAAGAAATGGATGTAATTATGAGATAATTTCATTAACAATATCCTTATCTGATTTCAGTCGCTCACCGGTTTTGCCTTTTTCAGGATAATTGAGTTTTGATAGGATGTATCTCATACCTTCAAGTCGGGCTTGTTCCTTGTTGTTTCCTTTTAATCTAATCCATGGAGCTCCGATCCAGCTAGTCATTTCAAACATGATACTCTTAAAATGTGTATATTCATCCCATTTCCGTTGAGCCTGTATATCAACGGTACTTAACTTCCATCGTTTAAGCGGATCTGTAACCCTTTCTTGTAATCGTTTTTTTTGTTCATCAACATCAATTGAAAACCACAATTTGAATAAGTGTATTCCATCCCTAACAAGCATTTTTTCTACTAAGGTTACGTCATTCATGAAGGTTTTATACTGATCTTCTGTACAAAATCCCATCACAGGTTCAACAACAGCCCTGTTATACCAACTTCGATCAAAAAACACGATCTCTCCCTTGTTCGGTAATTCTTGAATGTAGCGTTGAAAATACCATTGACCACTCTCTATTTCAGATGGTTTAGAGAGTGCCACAATTCTGTATCCCCTGGGATTTAAATACCTTACGAACCTCATAATGGCACCTCCTTTGCCCGCAGTGTCTCTACCTTCAAATATTATGGCGACTCTTTGTCCAGTCTCTTGAACCCAGCGTTGCATTGCAATCATCTCTATTTGCAAATTGGTGTATTCGGGAGATTGTTCAATGTTATAAAGACCCATTTATACATAGAATTTTAAATTGATTATTAGGATTCAACATTATGACTACAAACCATTAATTGGTCACAATAATTTTTGAATTCTTATTGATGTGACCTTCAAGATATCACACCGTCTCAAACAGAAATAATTACTAGAATGAACCGGATTACCTGGAGCGTGGCTTTACTAGGTTTATTAGCATGCTCATGTACGTCAGTAGTTGAATCAAACAAACATTCGGCAATCCTGGCGGACATCAATTCAACATACCCAGATAGTGATGATCTTAAGATAGAAATAAATGGGTCCGATGTATTGGTCCATTTTAAATTGGATGATTACAAATGCCTGGCACTGTATCGTAATAATGAATGGCAGTCTACTATGAAATATTTATCAGTTTTTGATCTGTCTTTTGAGATAACTGACTTTCTAGCAACTGCTTATCCCGATGCATTTACAAGTAAAGTAATTGAGAAAGAAAGCAGAAACGGGGTGTTTTATTTAATTGAGATGGAAAATAACCAAAAAATATACGAATTGATATTTGATCAGGATGGAAAGGAAATTGAAAACACAGATCTCTATTTTCAATACTAATTAAAGCGTGAAAATGAGAGTCGAACCAAGACTCTCAGAATTTTCCTTAGGTGACTAAATATTATTTCAACGTCTTATTCCAAATTGAAAACATGAGTGAAGTAATCAATTCACGATGGACAATGCCCGCAAAAATCATGACAGGGCATAATCCAAGGTTCCGCTTAGGAGATAAAAGAACATTCCCTTATCTTTCTGCAAGACAATATTCCCTTTATAGTGAACAATCGGTTTGGATATCCGCAGAAATGAAAACAAGTGATCAATATATAGATAAGAATTCATTCCTTCTGTCGGTAATAGGCAGTGCTCCATATGGAATAATAACAATTGATCAACGGGGTTGTCTAACTATTGTGAATGATCTCGCACTGGAGCAATTGGAACTAAACATTCCAAAAGAAAACTTATCCGGAACGTTGGTTTTTGATTTGATCGAGGATATTTCGGAATTGAAATCGCATATCAAAAAATGCATTACTTCAAATACATATGATTTTGATATAGAGGAAGTTGCTCTGGGTGATAAGTACCTTACTTTCAGAGGAAGGAAGATTGAAGATGGGATGATCATTACCATCGCAGACATCACAAGCTTAAAAGATACTGAATACCAGTCCTTAAATTCTATGTTGGAAGGACAGGAAATGGAGAGAAAAAGGATCGCTCGGGAAATTCATGATGGCATTGGCCCGCTTCTATCTACGGTAAAGATGAACCTTGCAAATATTGAAGGTGAGATTGATCACCTACCAAAAGATATGGCTATCAAGTTTAGGCAGTCTTACCAGCTAATTGACGAAGCGGCAGGAGATCTAAGAGCAATTTCGCACAACCTGATGCCTAAGGTGCTATCTGATTTCGGATTAATCGAAGCTTTGGAAACACTTTGCGAAAAAATTGATCTTCATAAAAAAGTTAACGTAGAATTTATTTGTACAGGATTCGATGAACGTCTGGATGAAGTCTCTGAGTTAGGAATGTATCGAATTTGTCAAGAATTATTGAATAACTCTTTGAAACATGCTAATGCATCCTACATTGCTATTCAGTTATTTAAAAGTGCTAATTCTGTAAGATTAAGCTATGAAGATGATGGTGTGGGGTTTGATACCAATCAATATGTTGACGGAATAGGTCTAATGAATATAGAGAGTAGAGTAAAAGCTTTAGCTGGTGAGTTTCTGATCGATTCTTCGGAAGGCAAAGGAATGACTGCTACTATTGAGGTACCCCTTATAATTGAGTTGGAATGAGTACAATAAATTTGGTAATTGCAGATGATCATAAAATATTCCGGGAGGGAGTATCGGAACTTCTAAATAAGGAAGATTTAATATCTGTAGTTGATGATGTAGGATCGAAAGAGGAACTTATGGAATGCCTGGAATCCAATAACATCGACTTAATCATGATGGACATAGATATGGGCGAATCAAATGGCATTGATTTGACATCTGTGATCACACAAGACTTTCCTGAAATAAAAGTGCTGGCTTTATCCATGCATGGAGAAAAAAACTACATCATGAAAATGCTCGAAGCTGGAGCAACAGGATATATATTAAAAAACGCTGGCAAGGACGAGATGCTCTCTGCAATTAAAACAGTTGCGAAAGGAGACACATACTTTAGTAACCAGGTCTCCTCAAAAATACTGCAACATCTTACTAACCCTGGGTCTTCTAAAAAGAAATCTGATGGCATACCACTCACAGAAAGGGAAATAGAGGTCCTTCGGCTAATTGCTGATGAATATTCCAATCCGGAAATAGCTGAAAAATTATTCATTAGTATTAGAACGGTAGACACTCACAGGCGTAATCTCCTAGATAAACTTGGAGTAAAAAATACTGCAGGTTTAGTCAAATATGCTATTACAAAAGGATTACTGGAAGAATAGCCTTAATAACCATCTACGAGAATTACCTAGTCAATTACAAATTTCACCTAGATCCTAAGGTTTTATCGGATTTTGAAATATCAGCTTTTTAGCTCTAATATTTAGTTAGAATCTGTCGGATTTTAGCATCATCAATAACCTTTAAATGAGAGTTAAGATGAATGCAATAAATCTGAAAAACTTTGACGACAATCAATTGGTAAACTTATATCAAGGTGGAGTATCCAATGCAATGGGAGAACTTTATAATAGATATTACTCATTGGTTTTTTCGAAGTGTTTATCGTTTACCAAAAATGTTGATGATGCGGAAGATTTTGCACAAGACATCATGATTCGGGTGATGAGTAAATTGGGTTCATTTAAAGGTGAAAGCAAATTTTCAACATGGTTATTTGCAATTACAAATAACTATTGTACTGACAATTTCCGAAAAAACAAGAAAGTAAAGTGGCAACCATTTGAACAAAACTACGATTTGGAGGATTTTGCCGAATCTCTTAAAGAAGAGCAGCTTGAACTACACACAAAAGAAATAGTAGCTACTGCAGCTTTCGATAATTTAGCAGCTGCAGATCGTGAACTCCTAACATTGAAATATTCAATGAATAAATCAATAGAAGAACTTCAAAATCATTACTCTCTTTCAGCTAGTGCAATTAAAATGAGGTTACTTAGAGCTAGGTCCAAAGCAACAGCCGAGTACAGAAATCATTTGTTAAGACCTGCTGCATGAGGGGAATCTCCCCAATGAATTTTCAGGATATGACATACTTTAATTAAATTCCTAGAGACTGTTTAATAAAGTATAGGTTGTATCATCTTAATAACAAACCCAGCATTTCTTTTCGCTCAGGATTTACCAAGTTTTTTTGGGCTTTTGGGCTTATCCTAACAAGTGTGGCTATTGGCACTTGCGGATACATTTACTTTGAGGGTTATACTTTGGTGGATGCTCTTTACATGTCATTTTTAGCATTATCCACTGTTGGCTTTGGTGAAGTGGCACCCCTGAGCAATGCGGGTAAAATATTCACAATCTTTTACATAGTCTTCAATATTGCGACACTAGCTTACGCGATATCGGTAATCACCTTATATCTGTTTGAGGGTGAATTCAGAAAAATGTTTAGAACATATTTAATTGGCAGGAAAGTGAGAAAATTAAAAGATCATGTCATAGTATGCGGCTATGGTAGAAATGGAGCTAAGGCATGCGAAGAACTATTAAAGAGCAAACAGCCATTTGTTGTGGTAGAGAACAACGAAGAAATTCTAGAGTTTCTACCTGACAAACCAAAATTTGATGTGATCAATGGAAGTGCATTAGATGAGGAGACTTTACTCTTAGCCGGTATCGATCACGCTCGAGCTATTATATGTACCTGGCAAAACGATTCAGATAATATGGTCATCACACTGACAGCAAAACAAATGAATCCGGATATTCAAATTGTCACAAAAGCTTCAAACGATAGATCTGAGAAGAAGCTTTTTGCAGCAGGAGCCCAAAGTGTAGTTAGACCTTATTCACTTGGAGGAATTCACCTTGCAAACCTTGTGACAAGACCATATGTGATTGAATTCCTTGAACTGATATCCGGAGTTGGAGACCATCAACTAAAACTAGAGGAGTTTACATTTAAGGAATTGAAAAAAGAGTTTCGGAATAAAACCATTCAAGAACTTGATATTAGGCGTAATACCGGAGCAACAATAATAGGTCTCAAGGCTCCTGAAAAAGGCTTCATTTTTAATCCGAATCGTGATATGACTATTACGGAAGGTGACGTCATGATAATATTTGGAACAGACGAAAGCATCGACAAGTTCAAAATCTATTGTGACTAACAATTATAGCCCACAATCATGTGACTTTTGTTGACGGGTCCGTCTAATCTAGACAATCACAAAAGATCATGATAAAGCTAATTGAATTCCTGGAAAAGAACTATAAGCATTTTTTTAGGGCAGCCATTTCTCCAATTTCATTGAAAGGAGATTGGCTAATGCATCATCATCGAGCTAGTGGGCGATTTATATCGTCAGATCAACAACAAAATGAATCGGAGTTACTAGAATTTTTAATCTACCTAAATTAATTATGAAACATCTAATTCTATTCGCTCTGGCAACAATCATGATGTCAAACTCAGAGTTTAACCATGATGCACTAACAATCAATTTCGAAAACATCAAAAATACCCAGGGTACTATATTGTTAGGAATTTACTTGAATGACGCTGAATGGGAAAAGCGAGAACCTTCAAAAGAGTATATTATTAGTAAGGCAGAATTGAAGAATGGAAGACTATCATTTTTAATCGGAGATTTACCAGCTGGGAGTTATGGAATTGCGGTATTGGATGATGCAAATGGAAATGAAATAGTTGATATGGGTATTATATTTCCAAAAGAAGGGTTCGGCTTTTCAGACTATTATCATAGTTCATTTCTACCACCTAAATTCAAAGATTTTGCCTTTAAATATCCAGATAGAAGAGAGATTAATATTAAGTTCAGGTATTTAAATTAAAGAATTTATTGATCAACTTTATTATCATGTATAGGCCTCAACTGAGGCCTTTTTTTATTTACAAATTTGAGTGACTTTCTTCTGATGGCACGTCTCATTACAAATGTTATAAACGCGTAAAAAAAATGAGAAGATGGTTTTTTATGATGTTGATAATGGTTGTTCCATTGATCACATTCGCCTCAGTCACAAATGTCCCTAAAAAGGTAAAATCGACATTTAACAAGCAATATGGAGACACATATGTTGAATGGAATCGCTCTGTGGATGGAAATCTGGTTGCTACCTTCGTTGTAGATATGGTTATAAATAAAGCAGTTTATAATTCAAAAGGAGAATGGATTGAAACAACCTCAAACCTAAACGAGGTTGATTTGCATCCTTGTGTTACAGAATACCTGGAAGACACATATGATTACTTTGAATTCTGGGATGGACAAACATATGCTGATCCGGAAACTTTTGGAATAGAATATTATGTAACTATTAAAATTGAAGAGATCATCGAAGGAGAAGAGGATATTGAAACTATTGAATCCTATATTAAAATCACGTTTGATTCAAGCTGTGAGATAACAAATATTGAAGAGGTTTAATTGTCACATTCCGAAATTATTGAAAGTTGAGTGTTTGAGTGAGTTTATTATTTCCTGTCCCCAGTCAGGGACGTTCGTTGAGTTTCGACCATGTTAAATGATGGCCTCTAAATAAGAGGCCCTCTGTCTTGACATGACGATGAGTTTCCGAGTTTTAGCAACGTAATTATGAACCCGATAAATAGAATTGAAATAGATTCTTTACAGCAAGAATTAGATAGACTAAAAACCTCGCTGAAGAATATTGCATACTCTAATAGTGAATATATACTAAATCAGTACTTACATAGAGTTTTCGATATACAAGAGAAAATTCGAGTACTTAAACTAAATAACCCAGGTAGCAAGAGATGAAAGCACATTTGTGACTTTAGTATCAAATCTCGTCCAATAGATATCATAATTATCAAAATTCAATTCGATGAATAACTCGTTTCTTAACTATTACAAACTAGTCCTGGAAAGGGTAAGTTTTAGTGAGCACTTGTTGATCAAAGAATACAACAAAGCAGCGAAAGTACTAGACGTAGCTGAGCTACGTGATCTGGATGAGTGGATGACCTCTAATAGATTATCTACTAACCTAAATACTATTTTAAAATTGGGAAGAGTGTCAACAGAAACAACTTAGTTGTTATGTCGTCAGGTGTATCTGATTAAGGCCCCAAAATGGGGCCTTTTTTTATCTAAAAGTTTTATTTATATCTCGTTCAAATAAAAAAGGCCCCTAATATAGAGGCCTAATTTTGCGGTTCATAGCTGAACAAATCCCAACTTACACCTGGGTCTTGTTTCAATAAGCATGGTAGTAAGCTGTATTCATCGTTACCAAGCATTCAACCATGATCCTGCAATTCATTCATAAATCGGAATAACTAGCTATGTAATCTTGATCTTTCCAAATATTCAAATAGACAACTGATCTTGTGATGGAGGATAATCTTGCCAAAGTATGAAATTGTCAGATCCAGAATTTTCCAATTCAGAATATTGGTTGGACGAAGAAAGTGTATTAGGTCACTAAATATTCGGAAAGACTTTGCTAAATAATGTATAAAAGGAGGTTATTGGGAATTTATACTTCTGATAATCAGCTGATTATGGAGAAAAAAATCAAAAATATTGGAAATAATATTTACAAGTTGCTAACTATCTGATATGCAGATAGTTAAACCTCAAATGGCCTCATATCGTAGCTACCCTGTCACTGGGCCTGCTACTAAGAATGGAGCAATAGCAATGGGAATGGAGTCAGAGTTTGGCACATTGGAACCAGGCAAGCGTGCTAATTTCGTAATTCTTAACAGAAATCCTTTACAGGACATTACAGAAGACAAAGGGAATTCACTCAGTTTATCAAAATGGTCTGAAAGTAAGAGACGGATTTCAGCTGGTGTCAGAATGAACCTACACAAGTACCATATTTTAGTCACGAGGAAAATTATCCATAAAGCTTTGATTATTTTCTTTAAGCAATAAATTAATACTTTCAAGGTCAACAACATTTTTAAGAGATTGTAAAATGTACCTCTTCTTTTCAATGTTCAAAATCGACTTGGCCCTGTTCACATAACGACTAATATCCGCATTCAATTTATTGTGAATTTGTTCTTCGTCAGCAGGACCATTATAAATCCATTCCGCTGTTACACCAAGCGCTTCACTTAACTTCATAACAACACCGAATGTAGGTTGCTCATCACCAGTTGCTTTCTCATACCTGGAAATTGTACCTTTAGAAACACCAGACTTCTTTGCTAGCTGGCCTTGAGTTAATCGTAATTCAACCCTTTTGCTCTTAATTCTGGAACAAAGCTCAAGTATATGTTCTGTTTCTTTCGACACAAGGCCAAATATCGCAGATTTCGTTCAACGTATTGAACAAAAAGCACCGTATTTGTTCAACAGGTTGAACACCGGCAACAATTTACCTATTGATTTTAAAGTTTTATTCGCATTTTCATGATCACATTAATGAGTAAGCTAGGTTACATACTATATCACCAAGATGCAATCGACATAATTGAACAAGGAGATTTTCTCACTTCAAGTGGATGTTCTATGGTATTTATGGACCCATATAATAAGCAGAAAGTGTATCCTCAATTTGAGTTATTGCTGGCACAAAGTAAGCCGAATGATGAGCTAATAGTAAAAGATCTTAGCTATTTGGCTACTTCGTTTCAACACCTAAGTACAATCCTAGAGTGTTTGCAAAATAGAGCTTTGCATTTAATTTGTTTAAATCAAACAATTAACACTAGGGATCACGAAATCCAGGAATTTAGACACTTTATTAACCTTTTCGCTGATATGTTAAGACATGAAATGGCATATAAAAGGAAAGTGACAAGGAGTGAGAATGAGCGAAGCGGGAAATTGACTAGTAGGGTTCAAGGTATTAGAGAAAAGACATATCTAAAAGCAAGAGAAGTATACGATTTACAACGGGAGGGAAGGTTAACGAACAAGGAGATAATGGAGCTAACAAACATCAAACCAGGAAACTTTTATAAGTACTGCAAATGGGGGAAAGATGGCCTACTATCTAATGGAATAGAATCCAAAAAGCCCAGAAAATGATTGATTCAACTGATTTAATGTTACCCTCAAAAATTGGTTATGCGGCAATCAATAATTCATGCGAAGACTTCCGACCTCAATTACAATTGTTGGAACAAAGAGGATGTGAAAAAATATATCAAGATATCGCACCAACCATTGATTCAGAGCGATTAGGGCTAGCAGAAATGATGTTAGAAATAGAGTCAAAAAAAAGTATTCAAATCTATTGCAGGGACTTTAGAACAATGTTTAGCAGGGTAGGGGCTTTTGTTCCAATTGCAGAGCTCATAATTGAGAATAATTCTAGTCTCATTTTTTTAGAAGATAATATCACAATATCAGATCATAATGGTTCTGAGTTTATCTTAATGTGGCTTGATCTGCTTGAATTTAAAACAAAACATCGTGGAAGAAGAATATCCAAGAAAAATCGAAAAATCAATAAAAATATCTCGTAATGACCTACAGATTCAAATTCAACGAAGATACGTTTTGTGAAGATGTCATGAATTACGCTAATAGGTATCGTAGAACGTTTGAGAGGTTTTATCATAATGACTATCAAGATGACAAGCTGCATTCGAAAACAACTTTACATTCTATTTATACATACACTTTAAACCTTTCTCAACAACCAAAAAAGGAGAGTGGCTGCTCGATAAAGGAGATACATCGTCAACTTAAACTGCTAAAAAACGAAAATATTCCAGATAACTATGATTATTTCACTTCCATTTTGAAAGAAATGGATGCAAAAACAATTCAAGATGTTTTAATACATGATTGTAAAGGCAAGCCAAAGTATAAATCCAGGAAATTCAATCCTTTACTTATTGATTACCTGGATGTACTGTTTGCAAAGAACCCACTCAAAAAGTATAGGCAATTTCACGAAATGCTGTTAGAAAAGGCACAAATAGAAAATTGGTGGGGTCCTCCATCTATACACTTTATAAAACGTTACCTGTCAGATAAGAAAAAGCAAATAGAGTTAAGAGTAGTTAGAAATGGTGAAAGCTACTTTGGAAAAACCATCTCAAAGCAGATGCATTTTTCGTTACCGGAATTTGCGGGTCAATTATTTGAGATTGATGGAAGTAGGTTACAAATCCCGTACAATAACACAATAAAAAAGCGAATTGACTTTTTAACTGTTTTTATAATTCTGGACGTGACATCATCTAACGTTCTAGGATACGCTCATGGACCATTTGAATCATCAGTTGTAGTGGTAAATGCGTTTAAGAGATATTTCAAAACATATTCTTTTTTGCCAGTCCAGATTACAAGGGATGGAAGCTCTGCCTTCAAAAAGGACTTTATTTTTATGGAAGAATTCATGGCAAAAAGAGGAGTAAAGTGGGTTGTAACGCATAATCCACAAGGAAAACCACACATCGAAAACTTTTACAAAATCTTTGCTAGTTCAATCTGTTCATACCATCAAGCCTTTATTGGCCTTGGTATCACATCGAGCCACATTGATTCTAGAATTACTGATAAAAAGAAATTACGAAAAAAGGTTGGAGACAGAAATAATCTCAGCACATATGAGGAACTGGTATTTGACTTAGATCTTTTGATTAGTAAATATTCAAACATGATTTTCAATGGTTGTGAGTCTGCTCAGATGAAATTTGACAGAAAATTTGAATCAACTCAAGTAACAACACTTCTAGAAGCAGATAAAACTGCGATGTGTGGAACCTATAAATCATTGACTGTTTCAAATTGTGAAGTAACTGTAACACATAATTCGCAAAGTCATTTCTATCAAATCCCTGGAATTGATGGAGAATCAATTAACGAAGTATTCGTGGCATACAACACTGAAAACCTAGATAAAATACACCTTTACAAAGATCATTTTCAATATTGGCAAACTGTCAATGAATATGAAGTCATTCCTTTTTTAGCAAGTCAAAGAACTTCTTCCCAGCAAGAAAGGTATATCAAAGAACTATCAAGTCGAAAGAGCAGATATCAACAGTTGATTAAAAATGTTAAAGACAAGGAAAAAAGGGTAGAAGAAGCCTCTTCAAACAATCCCAATTTCGAAGTAATCAGAATACATCGTAATAAGGAAGATGAAGCAAATGCTCAAAATGAATTTACAAGAAGTCTTTTGGGTTCCGAAAATTCAAACCATGAGGATCATGATGATGTTTTCTATCCACCAACAATTGAGGAACCCAAAGCTCCCCAAGACTTTCGAATTGAACGTTTTAAAAAAATATAAAATCATTTATGAGCAAGGAAATGGAAATAGAATGGATAAAATCCAAAAACTATTATAAACTGCAACCTGTGCTGGAGAAAGCATATGAATATCGTCAAATGATAGTTGTAATTGGTGATATAGGATGCGGAAAATCTTGGAATTTTGAACGATTTGAGAAAAGTAAATCAAATGTCTTCAGAGATGAAATCGAATCAGTAATGGATACAGATATATTCTTTAATCAAATGATTAAGAAGTTCGAAAGACAAGATTATTCATCAAACAAACTGTTTTATACCATTCGAGAAGCTTCGAATGTAATTAAGCGCATCGAATCTAAAAGCATGTATATTATTGACGAAGCTGGAAATTTTAAGATGTCTATGTTAAAACACATCCGTGACTTTCGCAAACACACAAAAAACCATTCCGCATTGGTTCTTTCTGGACCAAAGCAACCATTCTATGAGACCTTGATGAAATACGCAAAAACTAACAAATATGGTACTAAGGAATTCATCTCAAGAGTAAACAGATGGGTATTTCTGGATGCTCCAACGGATGAAGAAATGGTTGGAGTATTTAAGGAAAATGGTTTCAGCAACAGTCAAATTCCTAAGCTAATGGTGGGATGTCAGAATTTCAGAGATGTTGAAAACAAAATTATTAACTACTGGATAGATAATGGAATCAGTCCAAAACTGAAACAAAATGCTAGTTAGAAAACAAAAGCATCGTGTTGATGATCAACTTCAAATATTAAATCAACTGGCAAAGCTAGAGTTATCAGTTCAGTTTAATCAGAATAAGAAACTTCCAAACCAAACTCATTTGGATGATATTTTGGCGACCACTCATAAAATGATGAGTGATACTAAAAATGAACTGATCATAGAAATTCAAGTACTATTAATTCTTACGATAATTCAAGGACTGAACTTACACCAGGCTTTAAACTTAATCCTGGCTGAATGGAAACACCTTGAATTAATCTCATACCAAGGTACTCACATAAACATTTTATCCAAAAATGATTACTGCGATAGCCTAATAAATTCTTTAGCGCGAAATACAAATGAGGATAAAGTTTTCAAAATTCTGGATAACAAAAACGCCTTGGAATGCTTAAATCTCTATCTCGTTATGAATGGATTTGAGTTTGTGTTAACATCAGATTCTCTGGAATTAAGTTTTGGAAGATTTCATTATTTACGGAATGGTAGAATTCGTGGAGTCCGTGAATTCCTAAAAGATTATTTCTTGTGTGAAAGTCATCTAGAACTCTTAGTTAAACTGAGGCTAATAGATTCTGTTCATTATAATACTATGCTTAGAAACTAGACTTAGATTCTTTCTGCACTAATTTGTCAGTTTACTTTACTTTATAATGCACTGTTCCACATAATATGATTATATAATCTAAGCTGACAGATATTCGTCAAACAGCCCAGCGGTAATAAATAACAGTTTTGTTATATAATTTATATTATGTTAAATAGATACTCTTGAAATAAAGCATTTGCTATCCTATTCCAAAGTCTTAATAAATTGCTCCTTTCTGTTACTCCATCTGTAATCACTTATATCTACAGATGATTTTTTTGAAATACACCCTTCTACGGTTCTCGTAGTTTGTTGAACTTGGATCCTCTTGTCACTGATTGTATCAAAACTTAAATAGTATGTCTTCTCTGTACGGTCACAACTTTTTGTTGCGTTAGTGGATGTAAATTCTAAGGTAATTTGTTCTTTCAGCATGGTGTCAGTGTTCAAAAGAAATATTTGATGAGTTTCATCATAAACTTCTGCGTTATTCCTCTTATTCCTCAGATACATGAAAATCTTATCCTCTATGCTGAATATATTCTTTACATGGCCAGTTCCCATTTCTTCCAGAAAGAAACTCTTCACTTCTAATTCCCAGCGACCATCAATCTTTTTATGAATTACATTGTAGAGTTCTGTACGCTCTTGCGATTCCCAGTTGAGTGTTACATTATGAACTTGCAAGTCTTCCAAATCATGATCGCGACTCACTATAACCTCCGGTATTGTTGGGTCTGGTTCATCTCCGTCTTTTTCTGTCCAGTTATTGGCTATGTACAACTGATTATAAATGTAAGCTTGTAGTGAGTTAAGGTAATCTCTCTCTTTCTTATTTTTATCAGCTTCTCTTGAATCATTAAGCTCAGTTAAGATCTGATCAACATATTTAACCATTTCTGAGCTCCTGGATTCCTGGGCGTAACGTTTGACTCTATGCTCCCAATATCCTGGATCATCAAAATCCAAGATTACCTTAGCAACATCTACATGACCTGAAAGCACTGCTAAATCCGGAAGTGTTCTCCAATTGGATCCTGAGAAGTACTCCTGCCCTCTGTACATCTTATTATCCTTATAATGCTTCAATACTTCAGCGCGTCCAAGTCGGATTTCATTCCAGATGATTTCTTTGGTTGGAGTGTAAGTCTGTTTATCTAGCGTTTTAATCTCATCAATTCCAGATGTTTGATGTGTGTTCAGAAGCTGCAGTTTGTAATAGCTGTCTTTTTGATCATATCCCTCAATATAAATCTGGTTGCCTCTCTCCCAATATTGTCCAGTGAATTCATCTTCACCAATTTTGCATTTATAGTGTAGATCCGTGGTATCCAGAGCAAAACCAGCAATTCCCTTTAATTCTAATGTTGGCGAGATCTTGTAAAACTTTGCCTTCCCTCCTTCAAATGCTATAAATAACTCAGAGCTATTCAGTTTGTCAAACTTTGGATTCAACTCCTGGTTTTCGCTTACAAACTTGCTGACCTGGTACATACCATCTTCTGGATATCGATATGCATTTGCAAATGCGTTGATCTCTTTTTTATTGGGTGTAGTTGCTTCAGTAAATTCATTTTTCTTATCGTGCCAATTGAGTTTCCATTGATATCTGGTCGGCTCATCTGAACAATTATTCAGTTCAAAATTGATTGTGAGTCGATGATTCTTTTTGTCAATTTGTTTGAATGACAAGTCTGTGTAAAAGTTCTTACTCGACTCACAGTCAACATTGTATATCGAATAAAGCTCTGCTCCCCAATCTCTTCCATTTATATACAACTGATATTTAATATGTTGAACCTGCCCGTAATACGTTGTATCAGCAGTAATTATGAATGAATGATTATCAGTTTTATACGTTTTGTAAATCTCCCCTGGCCAGGAGATGTATTCACCAGTAAATGATGGCTGTCGATGATGTTTAGGTAAGTAGTAGCCTTTTCCATCATAACTAAGCTTTAATGTGACATCCTTAGGGTTAGGATTTGTGGGTGTTGTATAGCTTATCTTATAGTATCTGGTATAATTAAGTGTGGGACCTTTTTCGATACTAATATTGTAAGTGGGATATTCTTCTTTGAGTTTGGTGAGTAGCTCTTCCTCCTGATAGTTCTGTGAGAAAATCGTGTAGTAGCCAAACAGCAAAAAAATGGTAGCTAACGTTTTCATACTACAAGATACTGAATTTCATCAGTTGTAACTAGCTACCTAAATCATTCAGTGGTTTAGATCTACTACTCCTATAAACTAGGTTCTTCCCTCAGTTTCCTTTTTTCCAAAACAATTCAAACCCGAAATACCTAAAAGAAAGCCATACACCAAAGAATGAGATTGCTGAGAGAACGAGAAGTTGAGTAATAGTCATAATTATCGAATATGGTTAATCTAGCAAGATAATAAGAATAATGAAATTTCAACTCCTCAATTTTACACAACTATTCATTTGAATTTAAATAAAATGCTGTTTTTCAATTAAATACAACCGATAATATGTAGAAAGAATTAAAGGTCAGCACTCTTCTATCAATGACTCATATTACTGTTCAGCTGCGATATGTCCTTATTCTTCCCTTTTAACTGTTGGTATCTATCCAATCCATTTTGAATCGAATTTTCAGGGTTGTTTGAAGTGAATCTGGCAATGTCTTCATCTGTAAAAACCTCTGTTTCTCGTTTATTGATTAGTTTCATAATTTTTGACACCCGTTTAGTGTTTGAGGGATCAATCGGAACGAGTACAACACCAGCCTTAACTGCCCCCATTTTGGGTACAGCTTCAATCAGGTAAATCTTACCAGCTTGTAAATCAGCTTCTACAAAGGATCGATTCTCAGCTCTGGCCCAGAAAAGATGTTTACCAGGCTCACATTCATATCTAAAGTACTTAGGAGCATTAAATTTCCCAATCAATGTGGCACTGTCGTAATAAGTGAATTTAATTGCTAATCCCAAACTTGAAGGCCTTGCAAAGTACACCACCGCCTTATCATCCGGTGCGCTCGGCAAGTCCTGAGCAAATAGGTTTACAGATAGTAGCAGAGAAATTGCAAGTAGTTGAATAGTAAGTTTCATGGTTTTAATTGGTTTTAAATGTTTAAAGATAAACGATTGATTAATAGTTTCTTACATTGGAAATTCCAACCACTTCTCAATATAAAACTATCTCAGATATTAATATACCGCTAAAACTTGGGATAATAAAATAAGTAAAGACTCATATCTCCGATTTCTAACAAACCGCTTCAGATAGTATATTACACTCAAATACTACTGCGAACTATAAATATCCCTTCAAATGAAATATTACGAACAAACACTTCAACACTTTCAGGATCACTTGATTCAGTACTTATTTACACTTGGACTGATCGTTATTTTCTTTTTGTCGAGGATGGCAATTATTCGAATCATCAAAAGACATTCGGTACTCAATTCAATTACAAAGACACGTGAACTTTATGTTCGTAAACTAATCAGCCTCAGCACTTTACTGCTTTTAATCCTATTTGTTGGTATGGTATGGGAAATCTCGTTTAAAGGGCTTTCAATATATTTTGCATCCATTTTTACTGTACTTGGAGTTGGATTGTTTGCCAATTGGTCCATCTTGAGTAATCTCACCGCATCAGTTATTCTGTTCTTCTTTTTTCCAACTAAAATTGGTGAGAAAATAAAGATCATTGATGGTGACAACTCTGTTGAAGGAAAGGTAATTGATATTACGCTATTTCATATGAAAATAGAATCCAAGGATGGTCAACAGTATTCTTATCCTAATAATCTTGTTTTACAAAAACCTGTTAAAACACTGTAATCCTGTAGGTTAATAATCCTTAACACATCTTACGGAATTAAAGAGGTTCTTCCCTCCTTTCCATCTTTGCAACTTGTCCCACCTGTAGTTGACTTTCCAGTCAAGCGCAGATTCACCATCTAAATCACTGGATGACCAAAAGATTGAAGGTTTAACTACACTGAATAGGCTTGTATTGGTTCCATTTAAGCTTTTGGTTTTTAGATTCTTACCAGCCTCAGCAATACTTCCGTATAAACTTGCCAGCAAGAACCATTCATTATCCGAAGGAAGATGCCAACCAGCAGGACAAACCTCCATTGCTTCACTCCAGGTATATAATCTACCATAGGGATTGCAATCTGGGCTCGAATCATACTTGCATTTAGATTCTGACGTTTCGAAGTTTAAATTTTGCGACATCCATGTGATAGTCGATGGAATACCATTTTCAAAGTTCACTTCGAATGTAGCAGCTTCACCTGTCAAATAAGTGGAGTATTCATCAAGATCAGAGATTGAACCGGAATTATTGTCGATAGAATACATTACAGTTTCATAGGATCGATTATCTCTTGGATCTACAAAAGAGCCTAATTCCTGGGCGTAACTAGAGATAGAGAGAATGATCAAACCACATAGGATTGATATTCCTCTTAGAGGATTTTGCAAATTCATCTTTTTATTTTTCGTTTTTGAGTACTTAATACTAATCAAAAATGATAAGACAAACCACTACTATTGTATCACTCATCCCTCAATGTCTTAATGGGATTAGTATTGACTAATTGTAAAGTGTGATAACAAATTGTAACTGCTGAAACAATCACTATAATCAATGCTGCTAACGCCAGTATCCATAAGGAAATGTTGATTCGATAAGGAAAGTCGTTCAACCATTGATCCATCAACAGATACGACAAAGGCAATGCCACAAGAATTGCTATTAATAACAGCAGTGAAATCTGCCTTAATAGGTCACTTGTGATTTGGAATATATTGGCCCCCAATACCTTTCGAATACTGCTGGCTTTTAACTGTTGTTTGGTCATGAATGACGTGAGTGCAAATAGTCCCACCATGGCCAATACCATTGATATAATTGAAAATACATTGAAGAGGCTCACCAGTTGCTTATCAGCCTTAAACGATTTGTCAAATACAGCATCAATAAATTCATATTCGAATGGAGTGTCAGGGTTGATTTTTGTCCAGACCTGCTCTATCCTATCCAGGGTAGCTTGCATATTCTGGGTCTTCAATCTTATCTGGAGTGATGATTTAAATCTTGGGTAAACCATCACAATCAAAGGTTTGATTTCGGAATGAACTGACTCAAAATGAAAGTCCTCCAATACCCCGATTACAGGGCCATCCATTTTGAGATAGCCACTCTTAATTTTCTTACCAAGAGGGTTGATCTTCCACGTTGAATCCGTTACAGCAAAGAGATCACGTGCTGTTTCGTTTATTAAAAATGCACTGCTATCAGAAGTAAAACCAATATCAAAGTCGCGACCATTAACTACCTGAATGTCATATGTTTTAACAAAGTCATGATCAGTAAAGACACAAGGGTATGAAACCCTGTCTGAGTAACCTTCCGGGGTGAACCCTACACTCCATGTTGGAGCTCCAGGATGTGTTGACGTAGCAGTTACGGATACTACTTCAGGGAAATTTAATTGATTTCTGAGTAGAATGATCTTATCCTTTTTATCGGATACCGCACTACCATCATCAATAAGTAAAACCTGTTCAGTTTCAATACCTAACTCTTTACCAGACATGAATTGAAGTTGTTTTCTCACCACCAGGTTTCCTACGATCAGTAGAATAGCAATACCAAACTGAAATGAAATAAGGACCTTTCGTGTAATAGCCCCAGCCCCTTTTGGAGTAACATTGGATTTCAATATTTGGAGACTGCCAAAAGACGATATCAAAAACGCTGGATATAAGCCAGCAACTGTACCAATTAGAAGTGAGATAGCTGCTATCAGCAAGAAGATCTCTACGCTCATAATGTCCCAGAACTCAAAATCAACTCCAGAAATATCATTGATGATTTCAAGATTTGCTATAAGTAGTAGAACAGCTATGATCCCTGCCAGGAATGAGATCAGCAACGATTCAACAATAAACTGCAATATCAGCTTCTGGCGATTTGAACCGAATATTTTGCGAATACTAACTTCTTTAACTCTTTTTAAGCTCTTGGCTGTTGAGAGGTTGATGAAGTTTACAATTGCTATCAGCATCACCAGAAATGCCACAGACCAGAGAATATTGACATTCTTCCTCGATCCTCTTGGCCCAAAATCAAACTCCTGAAAAGAATCCAGATACACCTCATTGAGAGGTTGAAAGGAAGTAGTGTATTTCTCACTTAAACGTTCGCTTCCGTGTCGGATTAAGAACTGCTTAAACTGGGATTGTAATTGATCATGATTAAACCCATTGGGTATCAACACATAAGAATAGACGAAATGTGTAGAGAAACTCTCAAATGCCGGAGGGTTATAACTATTTTGGATGACTCTTTCAAATGGCAACAGAAGATCAAACTGGAGATGTGAATTACTCGGGCACTCCATTATACCTTCTACATTAAACGATGAGAAATTGCCCGTGATGCCAATCTCCATGGTTTTGCCAAGAGCACTTTCAACTGATCCAAAGTATTTGATCGCTGTTTCCTTTTCAAGCACCACTCCTCCCGGATTTCTAAAAAACCTTGATTGATCGCCACTTATGACTGGAAAGTCAAACAATTTAGTAAAACCAGTATCCACCACTGCTACCCTCCTTTCATTGATTACCTGATGGCCATCCTTCACCACCATGTTGGTTAGCTGTATAGATGTTGCATGTTCGATCTCTGGGAACTCATCAGCCAGGTATTGAGTCCATTTAAATGGCATCATGGCGGATTGTCTTTCACTGCTGTTGAATGTATCCCAAAGCCTGTAAATATGAGCGTTATTAGAATGGAAGTTATCGAAACTGAGTTCATGAAAATTGTACATGCATATTGCGAGGAATGAGAATATTCCAATAGCCAATCCAAGGATATTGGTTAATGAGTACAGTAAACTTTTCCTGAGGTTTCTTAATGCCAAAAAAATGCTTATTCGAATCATAGGTTCATTTCTTTATGTATATCCAAATCAACCTGATAAGCGTACTAAAAGATGTATGAATGAAATGAATTTATTTTAAGTTTTAATTAGTTTTACTAATACATGGAATTAAGACATTTAAAATTGATTGATGTTGTGGCACAGGAAGGCAGTCTGTCTAAGGCTTCAGGCAAACTACATTTAACACAATCCGCTCTGAGCCACCAACTGAAAGAGATAGAACAGGAACTTGGAATAGAGATGTTCCATCGAATTAATAAACGATTGGTAATCTCAGATGCAGGCAAGATTATCCGAAACGCTTCTATGAAGGTTCAGCAGGAAATCATAAATGCAACCAAAGAGTTGGATAAGCTTAAATATGGCTCTCAGGGTGAAATAAAGCTAAGTACGGAGTGTTACACTTGCTATTACTGGCTTCCAAAAACACTTGAGTTGATGAAGGACACCTGTAGTCAGATTGATGTTCATGTACTTCCTGAATTTACTAAAAGGCATTTTACTGGACTGAAGGATATGGATTTGGATTTAGTGATTACCAGTCTGAAGGCAGATGATTCTGAATTAAGCTATAAACCACTATTTCAGGATGAGCAATTATTGATTGTTTCCAAAGATCACCCTTACAGCACACGGAGTTATGTGTCTCCTAAGGATTTTGAATCACAGACATTATTGATATACAACAGGCCAATTGAGGAGTCTACTTTTTACAGAACAGTTCTAATGCCAGCTGGTGTGAGTCCTGAGAAGTTCCTTGAAGTGAGGCTTACTGAGGCGGCAATTCAATTAGTCAGAAAGAACTTTGGAGTAAAAGTAATGGCTAAATGGGCTGCAGCTCCTTACCTGGCTAATAACGATGTAGTAGGTGTTAAAATTGGGCCAGAAGGTGTGTATAGAAAGTGGTATTTAGCCTATAATAAGACCTCAGGATGGAAATCTCATTATGATGCTTTTAGGCAGCATTTGATTAGTAGTTTAGACAGCTTCCTTTTGAATATTGCGTATTAACCTCCAAGAGCATCAATCTTATCCTGGATAGCCATAGCCTTTTCATCCATTTTTAACTGACTGTAGATGTATCTTAGTGTCTCCAAAGGTGTAATATCTGTTGGCTCTAGTCGATGAATTGTCTCCCATTGAGGTAAGCACTGCTCTAATTTCTTGTCAATTTCTGCATCAAGAACATCGCCCCGTCTCTTGTCTGCCTGAGAAATACCTAAATTGTTGCGTTCCTTAATAATATCTGTGGCTTCATTAATCATAATCACCCCAAGATTAAAATTTGAGTTGTAGTCATTTGGATCAGCCCCTATTGCACCTCTATAAGCATTTTTTGCTCCCGAATAGTCCCCTAGCTCTTCAAGCATCACCCCCAGGGTAAATCTAAGAACTGCGTTACCAGGTTCCTTTTCTATTTGGTTCAACAGATTTGCTCTGGCCTCATCTGCTCTTCCAAGTTGAATTAACACATTTATTTCACTTCTAGCTAGTTCGTTATCGGTAGGATAAATGCTTCTTGCTTTTCGGATAACTTCAAGAGCTTGGTTTCTCGTACTTGCTTGTGAGTTTAGTATTGATACATAAAGAGAAAACATATCTTTTGACCTCACACCATTATCGAAAGCACCTTTGTAATTTGCCTTAGCCGATTCCCAGTCTTGAATATTATGTGCAGCCAGAGCGGCATTTATATAGGCATTGGTATCTTCAGGTTGTATTAATTGCGCCTTCTCAAATTCAGCTACTGCTACTTTATAGTTTTCTTGTCCATAAGCATCTGCTCCTTTATTGAAATAGTAAGCCCAATAATTCTGCAATGCTTGATCATATGGAACAGGGTATCCATCATCATCTTTTGTGACAAACTTTGATACATCTCCATTATTCAATTCTTTTGCTTTTCTAAATGAATTGAGGGATTCAACAATTGCAAACTCTCCTCCGCTTCCATTTTTGTCGGCATTCATGTACACCTGAGCCCTGACCCACCAGGTATTAGGGTCATTTTTGGTTTTGGAATGTTCGGAAGCCTTGTCAATTTCAGTAATGGCCTTTGAAAAATCATTAGATTTCATGGCAGACTTAGCTTTGGAAACCGCTGAAGTCTGGGCCTGCACGTTGATACTAAATATGATTGCTACTAGTAATGCGGAGATTGGTTTCATTGATTATAGGACGTTTTATTACCATTAATAATTTACTGATTATTATGATTCATCAAAACGAATTGGCTGGATTTTATTTTATAGATCAGGAAGATATTTCCATGAGGAAATCAGATAATGAAGAGTCTGTTGCGAACAAAATACCACCATTATTCATAAACGTAGAATCAGGATCATTTAAGCTCAACCGCTCTCCTCTTGCATTAGAAACCACCAAACCAGCTTCTTCAAAGCACAATCGGGTAGCTGCATAGTCCCAGATGCTTCCACATCCTTTTCTTGGTTTAGGGAATTTGAAATAGCAGCCATGTTGTGATTGCAAAACTCCAATAGCGTTTCTGACGCCTCCAAATGAAGTGTGGAATTCTATCCCCTTATTCACCTTACTTGCATAACCCTTGAGGTGATCAGAAGTCATATCGTAGTAAGATTCACTCAGATAGCTGCGGTCCATGTAGATGTGGATGGTTTGTTCATCCTGGATGGTGTTTCTAGAGAACTGGGTATCATTCAACTTAACTCCATCATTCTTAACTGCCGTAAAGCAATCTCCTAAGTCGGGTACATATACAACTCCAATTACCGGATCTCCCGCTTTGGAGTTCAGGGCAATTGATACTGCATAGCCAGTTCGTCTTTCTGTGAATGGCAGTGTTCCATCCATCGGATCAATGCACCAGAAGTAGTCTTTTGTAAGTCTGGATTGATTGTCGGTAGATTCTTCCGTGAGCAGTCCAAGATCATGTTTAGCAATAGATTCATTCAAATGTGTAAGTATGATTTCCTGCGCTTTGATATCCACTTCGGTCACCACCTGACTTGCCAATGAGTCACCTCCAACTTTGCTCTTTTTGATGTAGTGCTGATCAAATTTGGATTGAATATACTGCCCGGCTTCCAGAGCAGCTTGCTTAGCAATTGAACATAGGTCCTGTAAGTCTTGTTGGTTCAGTATCATTAGACGCTTAACTCTTTGATGATCTGATTGGTTATTCGCTCACAATACCCATGCATTTTCCAGTGTCCCGGACTCCAACCATCCAGAAACCGGTAGAAATCAGCCCAGGCATATTTATACATGGCATCCCAATCATTTTTAAGTTCTTGAAAATCAACACTATTAGATACGGTCAATTCAAGCTTAGTAAAGTAATGATTTAACAGCTCATCTTCGTATAATTCGCACTCATCATCACTGAAACAACTACTAATAAAGTACGCTACATCCTTCATTCCACAGCCTCCCCCAACATACTGAAAATCAACAGCAGCCACCTCCCCACTCTTTCCAAAACAGAAATTAGCCAGCTTTGCATCACCATGAACCAGTGTTTTAAACTTTGAACCATTTAGTTGCTTATCTATTTGATGGGCAAATTGCTTCAGGGTTTGATTCATCATTTTGTCATACTCATCTGGTCTTGTGTCTAGGTGCCAGTAAGTACCAATAGGCCATAAACCAACTGGCTCCTCTCCTAAGAAAGTCGCATGAAAATTGGCCAACCAGGACAGACAACTTCTTGCATGATTGAGATTGACTGAATTTGGACTTAGCCTGATGTCATACCCAACAGCATTCAGATCTTCCATAATAAGCAACAGTTCAGTTTCCTTATTGATGGAATGAAGAATTCCAGGGATTCTGCATTTCTCCGTGTTTTTTTTAGCTTGATTGTGATACCAGTTATTCTCTACCTGATAAGATTTCAATTTACGCTGATGAGAGATCTCAGTGTTCCAGCCCCTTGGGTGATTAGCATCATTTGGCAATTGGATGTGTTTGACAATAACACTTGAGTGCTTCCCTCCTTCCAAAAAGTACCTTCTGATTTCTCCATATCCTGACCAAAGTGATTGGACGGGTTTTGAGCCTGTGATGGATGTGGAGTTGGTGTGCTTTAGTATGGAGTTTTCTAAATCAAGCATGCAATTATTTGAAAACGATTTGGTCTGCAAGATATGAAATGGGCAAGGAAATTACTCAGTTACAGCAGAGACAATCATTATTTTAGGATCCACAAATCCCGATTGAGATATAATATGTCTTACCTCATCAGGATCAAGTATCTGATGAAGATCAAATTAAATATATTGGCACATCACTAACTCAATCCAACATGTTTCAAATAGAACCAATCCTCTGGCTCCAATCTCTTGAATCTCCGGGACTAACCTGGTTAATGAGAACCGTTTCTGCTCTGGGTTATGAATCCACATATGCTGCAATACTCATCATACTCATATTTGGTATTCGGTTGAAGCAGGGAATGTTTGTTTTCATATGCTTATTGGTGGCAGGAATAATGGTTAATGGACTAAAAGATGGAATTCAGTTTCCCAGACCAAGTGATATCGATATTCGGGTATTTGAACCTGGTGATGAGCGTCCACCACTTTTAGTGGAGCATGGTGCCGCAGACAGCTTCTGGTCCTTCCCTACTGCTGAAGCATTGGAAATGGCAAGTATACAGATCGACTGGAGTTATGGACTTCCATCAGGTCACGTAGGCGTAGCAGCTGCTTGCTTTCTTGGGTTAGCACTTTTTTTCAGGTCCAAACCAATCTTCATATTTGCGATTTTTTGGATTGTGCTAATGGCATTGTCAAGAATGTATCTGGGTCGTCATTTTCTGGGAGATGTTTTGGGTGGGATGACTGTTGGAGTAAGTTCTGTAGCAATTGCTCATTTACTTGTAAAGCCATTCTCAGGTGATGACCAGGAACCAAAGTCACTGCTAAGACTTGGGATATTCGCAATTATCTTTACGTTGTTGACGCCTTTTATTCAAATTCTGGATAAAGAAAGTATTGGGAGATTATTAAGTGTAGTTGCTGTCTTTTTATTCTTGGTACAAACAGGATTCCCTCAGGATGAAGCTCCCGTTTGGAAAAGGGCTGTCCGGGTATTAATAACTATTGTATTATATGTGGTCATTGACAAGATCATTGATCCAATAGATCTTCTGAATATCGCAGATGATTCTTTCTTCTTACTATTGGTTTCCTGTGTGATTTCGTTTGCGGCCTTTGCAGGATCAATTATGATTTCAAAGAGCATGAAATTGTATGTCCCATAAAAAGGCTGTAGTAAGTTTGTGTGACTACCAAAACGCTGTGAGCCCTCCCAGCAAATGACACCAGTAAAACTTGATTGTCCTTCGGAGAAATATCATTTCACTAAACCCTGCAACTGCGTGGGAAATTCTTATATGTCATACATTTTTCTATATTCGCTTCTATCGCTATGATGATTTAATTAATTATTCAACTTCTCCACCATAACAAATGCCCCCCAATATTTAGGCGATGGGTATTGATTTCGCAGTTTTTGTATGGCTTGATAATAAGACTCTCTAAAGTCTTGATTTTTAATCCAGATTTTGTAAAAATCAACCATCATCTGTTTTGTAGCTTCATCATCTACTTTCCACAGGCTATTGAGTACTCTTTTAGCGCCAGCTATCAAAAATGCTCTTTGTAAACCATAAACCCCTTCCCCATTTTGAATCTCCCCTAGTCCAGTTTCGCAAGCGGAAAGAGTGATGATTTCCGATCCTGAAAAATCCATGTCCAGTACTTCATAAGCAGTTAAAAGACCATCCTCATTCTCATATGTGTTTTTGGTTCGTAAATAATTTTGAGCATTACTTAAAAGCAATCCAGATCTTAAAAGAGGATTGTCTCCAAAACTCTGAAACCCTAATGAACTATTTGTATTGTCTTTTAAGAAGTATCCATGTGTAGCTATGTGTAAAATCATGTTATTTGATATGGCTTTTACATGATGCTCCGCTGCTCTATCCTCAATATGCTTGATTACTTCCCATTTTTTTTCAGCTGACAACAATGTACTTAGATCCTCAACTTCTGTGAGTGTGCCTGGCAAATCTAAGATCTCATTTGAATTGAAGTATCTCGTTAAAGTGTCTTGCACAAACCTTGTACTTAACTGTTGAGTTGCATTTAAATCATAATTGGGGAAACCAAATAAATGGATATTTCCACTCGAATTGGTTACACCTTTTGAATTACCCAAGTCTCTTGTACCACTTACTAACACAACCTGGTACTTGTCTATGATATATTTATCATCCGGAAACTGGATTGTATTTAGGTTGATGAGATTGTACATGCCATCAGCGGACCAGAAAATCCTGGTAGTTGATTCTGGCACCACCTCATCTATATATCCCCAGTACTGTTCATAAATTTCGTTAGTCCCCTCATCATACTTAATGTAATCTCTATATAGAATTGCACCTTCTTCCTCCCCGTCCTGTGATGTTTCAAGAAAAACTAATTTTGGATTACTCCATCCTTTTCCAATAATCATATTGACATAGCCGACATTTCCATCTTGTTTAGCAAATCTTAATTGTTCAACAGCAATTTCATTTTTATTCAATAATGCCTGGATCTCACGCCAACTCCTTTGCTTTACAAATATATCCCTGGACTCAGGTGCTGATGAAAGTTGCTTTTCCAGCAGGTCAATTTCATTTTTTAGTTTTACCAGGCCGTCTTTGTCAATCCGATTTGCTGAAATTTGGCTATACAAGTAACTTTTTTTGTTTACGAATTCGTTGTAAACATCAATCAGCTCCTGATTATTAGAGTTCTTTAATAGCTTCCTAACACCTCTTTGGCTTAGCATTAACAGACCTTTCACATATAAGACATGATCATACAGAATTCCCGCTATCTCAGGTTTTTCCTGATAACTTAAAGAGGCGTACTCTGCTAACATATCAAGGTTTGGCCGTAAATATTTATTGTAAGTTTTTTGCTTCTCCAATTCACTTAAAGCAGGAAAATCTCTCTTAATTTGTTCTTTATCCAACTGAATAGCTTCAAGTAGGTATGGTGTCATCATCTCATAGTTCCCTACTTCAAATAGTACTTTAATTTGGTCCTTCAGGTAATATGAAGTCTTGTCCACTTCCCCACTAAATATTTGATCCCTTATATCATAAACACCCTTAAAGAAAACTTTAGCATCACTGAATACCCCTCTGTGACACTGAAGTATGCCAAATAACTGCCAAAATTCCGCAACATTGATAGCTCCAAATCCTTCTGTAATCAGCTTTTGCGCCTCAATGTAATACCAGTGGGCGTTCTCCAATAATTCTTTATCGTTTGTCTCATAATACCAAGCCAGATATACCTCAATTACATCCTTGTAGATATATACAGCGTATTCTTTTTTCTGATCGCTGGTCCAGTATTCATTTGCTGATATTTGATCTATTTGCTCCTTAACCAATTCAATTGCTCTGTCAAAGTTCTTTTCCGCTTTTACCAATGGTAACTCGAGTGAATAATTGATCGAACAATCTGCCATTCCACTTGCTTTTAAAGCCTGGCAGGCCTCATCCAGGTATAGATGAGCTTTAGAAAATTCAGACTTCTGAGTATGGAGCGAAGCAAGATAATTCAATATTAGCCTTGCC
The DNA here is from genome assembly GCA_024743255.1 of bacterium. Lineage (GTDB taxonomy): Bacteria > Bacteroidota > Bacteroidia > Cytophagales > Cyclobacteriaceae > JANSWY01. Next base: position 227,776 of record JANSWY010000002.1, read on the forward strand.
CCAGAAGGGTGATTTTCCTTCTTCCATTCCAGTATCTGCTCAAAAATTTGTTGTGGCCTCTGAATTTCCCCAATGTAGGTCCATAAATAAAGTGCACGATACATTTGGGCATCTGTGTATTGGACAGACGCCTTTGTAAAATACTCTTCAGTAAAATCTAACATATGAATACTGTGCTCATCCAGTTCATTTCTTTTATTCAACCAGCTTATCACTCCATACCTATGCAATTGCAAATTCCAATAATCACCAACCGTAACGTTCTTGTCAGATAGAATCAATCGTTGAGCTTCCTCGGCTAATTCATATGCTTTCTTAAAGTCTCCACCATAAGCAGTATAATAGGCTTGAGATTCTTCATATTTCTGTTTCCATGCCTGTCCATCAACTGGATTCTGGATTAGCGAAATTGATGTCAAAACCAAAATAATACGGTAAATCATGATAGTCTCTTTTTGATCCATTTATTACAGAGGTCGATAAATGAAAGGTATAAAGTCAGATAAAGAATGCTAATTAATTTATTGAAGACAAAGAAGGATACGCTGGTCATAATTAAGAAAATAATCCAAATTGCAAATGGTTTAAGTGGCTTCAAGTATCTGTTTATATATTTATACGCCTGGAATTTTTCTATCATTCTATCATTCAATGAGATGAAGGACATCAACAAATAGCTTAAAACCATATATATCATAAACCAAAAGGATATGGATGCGTCACCTTCCTTCAATGCCAAATATGCATTGACATGGATCAATGAACCCGATATTTGACCGTCAATCGAATCAAATTTGTCGTTATCGAAATCTCCTACCACTACGGTACGATCCCCAATGAATTCAGAAGCATTTGGGCCGAGCTCCTCCAAATCATAAATGTTGAGCAGGACATATTTATTTTGGGTAATATCATTGTATGTTATTCTATTGTAAAGGATAAAATCGTTAAAAATCAGACTACCATTTAACTTACCAAATACACCGCTAGCATCGTATATTGCACTGTCTAACACTTCAGCCATTTTTAGTCCCAGCGAACTAAAACCTTTATCATCAAATCGATACTTTAGGAACAACCCTCTGAGAGTATTAACATCTGAGAGCCCTGTTGGAACTGCTACAATAGGTTTTTGGATCTCTCCATTGTTATTCAACTTACTGGCGGCTATTATGGGACCCCAGGAATCCAGACTTGACTGAAATAGGGAATCGTATTCAGTCTTATCTTCAAGGCTTAAGTCGAAAACCAGCATTCTGGCATCAGATGCCTTTAAAACCGAAATCAAATAAGTCAAACTTTGTCGATCTGTGATCACATCGACTCCTTGCTCAACATATCCGGACTCATCATAGAGCGAAATTAATTGCTTGTGGTGTGCTGTATTGATGAATATAAATTGTTCGGAATACTTTGACTCTTCTCTGAATACTTTTTTAACTCTATTCAGTCTTTCCAATAATCCCTGTTCACTTCCATACATCCACAAAAAGTAGCCTGACTGTAAAAATGCACTCAATGTTAGTAGTGCGAGTGTGTTTACAATTAGCTTAAGCCAAAACGGTATTTTTGCAATACCAATAAGAATGGAAGTAAATTTCAATTCCTTAAACTTTTAAGTACTCTCGGATGTAGATAGCCAAAATTATCTTCAACGTAACCAGATAGATATTCCTCATCTTCCAAAGCTGAGAATATTCCAGATAGTTGAATGGATAACGTTTCCGAAGGAATGTACTTTAAGGATATTTTAGCCAACAGGTGCCATTGATCATCCTCTTTACTATATATTTTCAAAAATCTGGTTGATTTAGGAATCTCACTTGTACTGAAAGTGGAATCCTTGACATCAAAGCCTGTAACCTTTCCATCCGAATAGCTAAACCCTAGTTGGTCCATTTCCTCTGTTTTAGGAAGTACTAAACTGTTGGTAAAGACAAATCTTTTATCATTCAAAAAACCTACATAATCTGACTGATAGTCTCTGGAACTGGCTGATTTCCGCACTGGAAGCATTACATCTTTTACGTAATAAACGAGATTACTTTGTGACTCTCCTCTTTGACTGTAGTTTTTGGGAGTCAATATATATTTACCGGTTTTTGATCCTATTATTATTGCTAAATCCTGATTGGACTTGAACTTCAACTGATCTATGCTGGTCAACTTATCATTTTTTTTGATCTTTTGATTTTGGGATAAAATCTCACCTTTAACAAAGACAACATAGAATTCTTCTGTTTGATTAAAATTGAACAGAAGTGTGACTATCAATATTTTAAACATGGATGCAGTAATAGTTTAGATCCTGAATATAGTCATTAATTATTCTAAAAGCGGTATTTTGAGTGTTGTTAGATTGATTCTGTATTCTTTGTATTACGTTTTTTAATGGAAGAAATACTCGGATTCTCGAAAGTTGAATATCTCGTGGCTTTTCATGCCATCATTACAGGATTTGTAGCCTCTGAATTCTTTGTTGGAGGTGGAGAGGTTTTGCGTCGACATCATACTGTAAAGAGTTCATACCTACACATTCTATATACCTTTCTGGCGTTTAGTCTGTTGCTTATATTCTGGTGGAACATCTGGAATCGGTCGATCATCATAGCTGATTCTGTTACCGATTTTATAAAGGTCCTTCCCTATTCATTATTGTTCTACCTGATGACAGTTCTCTTGTTTAAAGAGTTAAGAGAAAACCGGATTGATAATCTAAACCAACATTTTACTAAGTATAGAATATTGCTTTATACTCTGGCTGGGGCATATTTTCTATATGATCAGATTGATTCGATTGATAATTCCGATAGAGCCTTTCGATATCTGGGAATGGCATTTTGTTTAATTGGGATATTAGTTCGAAGCAAGGCAATTCAACTTATATTATTACTTTTCGGAAGCCTGGTTATTTCTGCTTATATACTTTGGAGCTATTTCAATCAGTTCTTCTTTGATGATGAACTGAATGCGATTTACTCAAAGGTTGAGCACCTGTCCATTTTTCTTACTTTCCTGTTTGGCTTTGTAGTAGCAGAATTTCTAAAGGGATGGTCTGATATGCTTTACTCCAGGTCCCGGACAAAGTTTTCATTGACTCATTTTCTTTGGACACTATTGTCTTTCGCCCTTTTGATTGATATTTGGTGGGGTAGTTGGAACCAAAAAGCTTTGATAGCAGAAAGTCTTATTAACTTTCTTTTGTTGCTCATCAGTCCCTTTGCAATATATTTATTGTCAGTACTATTCTTCCCTAAATCAGAAAATCAGGAAACTATCGATTACCAGGAAGTCTTTCTTAAAAACAAGCAGTATATATTCCCATGTTTCGCCGCGTTCTTTCTTACCAACATTGCCATTTCCTTCCTATTTGATCAATGGGAACTGGAATTCAAAGAGAATATTATGAGAGGAATCGCTGTAGTATTATCTCTAATCGCCTGGAGAATCAATAACCACCTATTTCACAAGATACTCATAGTTACTTCTTCTATATTGTTAATAATCAATGGGTTATTAAGCAACAACTAAAGCAACCAAAAGACTGCATACAACATTAAGAAATTAAGCCAGCATCTTAAACCTCTTCCCAATAAACACTCTAACCATCCAATAAAGAAGAGACAACACCACTACTAATACTGGTACATAAAGATAGTTTTGCAGCAATTCAGGGAATACTTGGGGCTGTCCAAGAAATAGTGATCCACTAGCAATGAATAGCCCCAGGATCATTCGCCACAAATGCCTGGCTATACGTTGCTTTCCTTTTAACGGACCTGTTATAATTGTTTTTAAATCCAGAAAAAAAGCAAGCGTACTTAAAAATGCATAAACATAAAAAGCTTCTACATATACGCCATCAACAATTGCCTTTCCACTTATTAATGCCTGATAACTAACATAGTAAAATGCCAATGTAAGAATACCAGACACAACTACTGTGAGCTTCAGAGCAACAGAGTTTCGGGATACCTCCTTAACAGCGAGTCTGCCCGAATAAACCAAATAAACCGTGAATAAACCTATTAACGCATTGATGGTTTCATGTACATCAAAAATTGCGAGAAATGTAGCCATACCAGCCATTAGCACCATCGAGTAGTAAAAGATATTTCCAGTCAGTTTGTGAATCTTAGACCCTTTCCTCGGAATCAGCGAACCAAATCCAGAAATTATTGCCACAGCGCCAGCTGCAACATGTAGAAAAATAAATGAAGAAATCATGATTATGAGTTTTGACCTAAATGCAAGATGACACAACCCAATGAATGGTTGCATGAGGGGTCATAATCAATGACTCATTTATCAATCAATCACTATTTTCTGAGTATGAATAGATCCATTAGCAAAGGAGATTGATAGTATATAAATTCCATTCTGAAGATTTCTAATATCCAATTGAATATCAGCACTTTCTGGTTTCTTACTAAAGCAAATTCTTCCTGTTTGATCTGAAATAGTAAGACCAATGATATTTTTGGTGGAAGCAATATTTAGAAAATCTCCGGTAGGTATTGGGTATACCTCAAGAGTGTTCAGGCTTTCCGAGGTGGACGTTACCGTACCCAAAACCAGATCATCCAAAGATCTCGGCATTATCTGATAACCTTCATCATAAGGCGATTCTGAATCAAACTGATTGATAATTCCTCTAATTGTAAAGGTATCAGCAGGAATTGGCTCATTTATGATGTCTGTATCAAAGTCTACTCTTAATGTAGTTTCATCTTGGCCTTGCGTTAGGATATAATTTCCTCCTGTAAAACCCCCTGTTGAATTAACAGTAACTCCATTCAATTCAACCAACAAACCTTCATATCTTTCATATCCATTTAATTGCAGATCTGAAAGATCTATTCTAAGTGGATCAATGGACATATTTTGTTCCTCATGCACTATAATGTCAGACGCTGCAAAATTCACAATTTGTGTCAGTCCATTGAAGAAACCTACTTCTCCCCTAATGGTAATTGAATCCATTGTATGGATCTGTGAAATTAATGGAGAATCAAAAATTGCCACTCCATATTCATCATTTTGCATGAATGCAGGTCCATTTGTTCCAAACTCATCTGAAGCAGTTACAACACCAGAAACAGTGATTACAGTACCCAATAACTCTGGAACACCAACTTCATCATTCTCTTTTAACTCTTCAATGATGACATTAGTATTCTCGTAAGAAAATTCCTTCAATCTAAAATCAGTCACAATTGGTAAGTGATCGCTTCCCCAGCTATCAGAAGATTCAAGCCCCAGGGAAGTCAACTGCTCATCGCTTAATGAAGGCGTATAGAGCACATAACTGTTCTTGAGTTCTAATCTGGAATCTGAGTAAAACATAGCATCCAATCTTCCTGTAGAATAACGCCCAGAGCCCGTGCCACTCCAATGTGTAAAGGTCATTGGTTCTTCCGCCACAAGTGGTTTAACATCAACTAAATTGGTACCATCCCAATCAGGTTTAAAATCAGGTCCCCATGTATCTTCATCCTGGATATCTCCATCAATTAATGTTTGTATATTCTGAGGATCACCAACTAAATTCATATCACCCATTATCACGATTGGTGTGAACTCAGCCATATCTTCCTTTTCATCTCTCAGGTAAGCCATCATTGCATCTATCTCCAGCTCTCTCCCATCGTGATTGGTACAGCAAGGTGTGTGAGCATTTATGACAAACATTTGGGAGTTATAGTCTTCTAAGTTCAATAAGAACCTACCATTATTAGTTCCATTCATGTTTCCATATTCCAGAATTGGAAACCTGGAAACCAAAATGTTATCACTTTCCTGGGCTGCATACCACTGTTCACCTTCTCCAGAAGGAAGAAACTGTTCAACCAATTCTGCAGTCTCTTGAGCAGAATGATTGTAAATTTCCTGGAATCCGATAATCTCAGGATCAAGAAATTCATATACTCTTTTATAACTATCAAATAGAGAGGCCTCAAACATATTGTCCCTTAGTACATTGTGTGAAATGATTCTTATGAATTCATCATCAGTTTTATTAAATGAGAATGACGGCAACTCCTCAAAATCAACTGTTTCAAATGTATACAAGGCTCCCCCTCCTGATATCGGGGAGATATTATTGTCTTCATCTTCTACTTGTACTCTAATATCCTCATTTGCAAATACGCTGGTTCCGTTTACTGAAGCATCTCTTCTTATGGCAACCTCAAATTGGCTTGACCAGACTGTAGGCATTAGATGCAAATCAATATCAGCAAATCCTATTGTTTCTGTTACACCCCCTAGTTCAGATGTAACGGTCCTTCTACCAAAGTCTATAACAATCTCGGCTCCTACACCATGCCATGATTGTCCAGTTGCAGCATCGTTATCAGTATCAAGGTAGAGGTAAATTTGAGGGCTGTTCTGTATGGACACCTCTTCTACCGCCTCAAAATAGATATATAGATACTCTTCGTCACTCACAAGCTTGATAGACGAGTTTCCTTCATCTCCATTTGGGTTAGCTATATCAGCAATATTGGCCCATTCTGAAAATGATTCATCTAATACGATTGGTTCTTGAGCTGCTACTAAATCAGAAAGTAAAACAGAAGCAAAAAAGAGAATTGTAAATCGATTCATGTTGTTGTTGAGATTTGAGGTACAATTATAATGAAGTATTCTATGTCGTCAAATCAATACTTGATGTCGCCTTTCCTTAAGAATTAAATAATACAGGAGCGGCATATTTGGGGTATGAGAAATTTAGCAATTCATATTTTCCTTCTTTTCTCCATTTTCCTAAGTGGATGTAAAATAGCTGATATCAGTCTGGAAACTAATAACCTTACAGATCAAGAATCTGAATTAAAGGCAACCAAATTGCTGCAAAAAGTAATAAGGACTCAAAACTTTAAGAAATTAGACTCAATTAACACTTACTCATTCACTGCTAGTGACCACTGGCCGGGACTGTTGGGAAAAATGACCAAACTATGGCCAGATCAAAACACTAATTTCAAGTTCAACTACAACTTCAATACGTTTGATGGACAAGCCGTTTTTCTGGATGGTGAAAAGGAAGGTGATCTTATTGGTCTTCAATCATGGAATTTCTATGAGAAAAAGAGAGATGAACTTTCGATATTAAAAAAGCCTAATGAAGAACATCAATCACATGTATTTGGTTTAGCTGTATTTCATTATTTCGTAGAGCTCCCTTATCGATTGAGTAATGCTCCATACAAAAGATACTATGGTGAGGCCGCTATAAGAGACCAGGAATATGATCTTGTATTCGTGAGCTGGATCGATGAAAACCCCCATCCGGAATACGATCAATACATAATGTATATTAATCGTAAAACAGGATTGCTTGACTATTGCGTATACACCCTTCGTGACAATAAAAATCCATTAACCAGAAACAAATATGGTTCGATAGCTTATGTGAATTATCAGGATTTTGATGGCTTTAGGGTTGCAACTGAAATGCCTATTATGATAGATGACGGAGTACTACATACACCTCTGGAAGACTATTTTCATAAGATCTCTATCAAAGACTTCAGTTTAGGAGGGTTCAGCGAGTCGATATTGTATCCAATACCAGGAATTGAAAAACAAATTGATAGTAAATAAAAAAACGACGAGATTTCATCTCGTCGCTTATCCAACCTAACTTAACTTACGTGTATGCTACTTACTTCTAAGTTTATTCGTGATCCTACTCACTCATAATACTTAGTAGGTTGAACGTCGCGACTAATTGGAAGATGTCACAAAATGTAAAATGAAGCCATAAGGTTGTCAAAAGTTTAGGCACCAATGCTGGTTTCCGTATTCAATGACACCACCTTATCTATAACAGATTCAATTTTTATATTGTCTGAATAGTCCTTGCCGTAATGATACATGATTACTTTCCCATCCTGATCTACCAGAAAGTCTGCCGGAAGGACTGGATATAAATCAAGTAAACTGCTCATTTTGAATACTTTCTTTTTAATAGCCTGAATCATTACTCCCAGCTTTCCCAGTGATCTTAATGACCCCATCCAGGATGCTTCTGTATGATAGAGCTGATGAATTGACATGTCGTGATCACCAATTATTCTAAACTTAGAAGGCTTAGTTTTACTGATATTTTGATTCAGCTTTTGGTTAGTTGCTTTGAAAATCAGACAAGTTTCAATGCCCAAAGACAATAATGATTCTTGATGAATGAGTAGCTGCAATACTCTCAAATTGCAAAATGGACAATCCGCTCCTCTCATGAAAGAAAGCAGAATATACCTCTTTTTCGAGTTGGGGACCGTCATTTCCTCCCCTCTTACATCGACTGTATTAAATGCCGGAGCTAGCTGACCTGTTTCTATTTTCATAGGTGATTGATATTTAAAACTTCTTATCAGGCAGCTGGTGTATGCTGATTCTTATTAAATGTAGTAAATTATTCTATGCATTGGAATTCTTTGAGTAAGAAGTTGCTATAGATTAGTTTAGACAGATATTCAAATTTAAAAAAAGTGAAGGCTTGGATTTAATAGTACATCATTCGATATCAGATTTATATAAATCACTCAATCTCCCAATTGAGCAGGAAATGGATTTTGCAATTCATTTTCTTCCAGATATTCATGCCAACACACCATTTAAGTCTCCCATCTTCAGAGCTGAGTACTTCTCTTTCGTTTTTGTAAAGGATGGTAAAGGGTCTTATATCACCGATGATCAAGAATTCCAATTTGAAAACAGAACACTATATTTCACAAACCCAGGTCATATTAAGGGTTTCAACATCCAGGAGATGTATGATGCCTATATCATCACCTTAACGGAGAGCTTTCTTAGGGAGAATGTTCACCCTGATATTTTCAGTGATTTCCCTTTTCTATTGGCTGAAACTGTACCTGCATTGAAGTTGACTGAAGAGGAATTTGGTGAGTTTGAAAGGATCTACAAACAAATCTTCACAGAACACCAGAAGCAATCGAATTACAAAGACAGAATCCTCGGTAACTTATTTGTAGTACTACTACTCAAGATCAAAGAGCTTCAATGGAATAATTATGATCCAATTAAAGAAGGTGATAATAATTCACTTATTGTGAAGAACTTCAAAAGTTTATTGGAAAAGCAATTCACAGGAATCCATGCTGAGAATATGATAAACGATCAATTTCGTGCTCAGGATTACGCTGCAGAGCTCAACTTACATCCAAACTACCTAAACAACGTCATCAAAAGCAAAACCGGCAAAACGGTAAACGACTGGATATCTAATAGAATGTTCTCCACAGCAAAAGCTCTGATCAAAAACACAAGACTTACCAACAAAGAAATCGCATTCAGACTTGGTTTTAGTGAGGCAACACATTTTAGCAGATTCTTCAAAAAACAAGGTAACATCTCACCCACAGATTACAGGAACTCAACCAAATAATACCTGATCTTTGAAATTGGTCAGCTTGTGTTTGATTTTGGTTAACTATAACCTGATATGATGCATCATCTTTGTTTCATAACAAATTAAAAAACGAAGAAAATGAAAGTATTAATAACAGGCGCAAGCGGTGGATTCGGTTACCTAATTAGTAAAAAACTAAAAGCAGATGGACATGAGGTAGTTGGAACTATGAGAACAACGACTGGTAAAAATGAAACAGTAGCTAGCGAATTAAATTCAGCTGGAATCCAATTGGTAGAATTGGATGTCACCAAGTCTGAAAGTGTTGATGGCGGAGTAAAGAAAGCCATTGAAACACTGGGTGGACTAGATATTGTAATTAACAATGCCGGAGTTGGAGTATTCGGAATGCAGGAACACTTTACGCCAGATGACATGCAATATCTATTTGATGTGAATGTATTTGGTGTTCAAAGAGTAAACCGAGCAGTTTTACCACATTTCAGAGCTCAAGGGAAAGGCACCATTATCTATGTCAGCAGTTTACTTGGTAGAATGACTCTTCCATTCTATGGTCCTTACAATGCCTCAAAATGGGCACTTGAAGCGCTCGCAGAGAATTACCGAACAGAATTATCAGGATTTGGTATTGAGTCATTGATTGTAGAACCAGGAGGATTCCCAACAACCTTCATGGACAACCTCATCAGACCATCCGACAAAACTAGAGATGAATCCTACGGTGAATTCATGAATGCTCCCCAAGCTATGTTTGATGGATTCGAAGAAGCATTGAATAACAATCCAGAGCAAAGACCAGAAAAAGTAGCGGATGATGTGTCAGATCTATTAAAGAAGCCTTTTGGAGAAAGACCATTTAGAACAGTGGTTGATAAAATGGGCATGGGAGAGCATATCAATAATTACAATGATGTGTTGCATCAGGTGACGCATGGGATCTATTCAGCTTTTGGAACTGAGGGGATGTTGGTTGTGAAGAAGTAAGTGCTTAGATCAGCTATGGTAGATTTAAAAACTGTTGACGGTTGACTGTTGACAGTTTTTTTGTTGCGGGTTGCGGGTTAAACGATTATCAGTTGTCAGTTGTCAGTTAGTTGTGCGGGCAAACGAGTTTCATAAGGTATAGTTATGTATAATGGTGCCAAGTCCCCTTATGGAGAAAGAGGTTGGGGGGATTGAAATCAGTGGTCAAATCACTCAGCGAAAAGCTGAAATCGATATAATTAATAGCTTAATGCCAAAATGCATAATGGCCAGACAGAGGAGCTAACAGCTAAATAGCCAAAAGCCAAAAGCCAAAAAAGCCTCCCTAAGGAGGCCTTTTTTCTTAGAAACAAATTGGGTTCAGATACTTATTACCCCATTCATCTTCAAACATCGGGATTTCGAATTTTGGTAGTTCGATCGGTGTGCATGGAATTCCTCCTGGAACTGAAACTGTGTCACTGCTTATTAACCTGCCGGTCAAAATACTGTAGCAATCTGTGATTTCAATCTTGTCAGCACCTAGTTGGCCAGGAGGACAATCTCTTGGGACATACTGAGTTCTGGTAACACAGTTTTTCCATTTCACTACATCAATACCGATAATTCCTTCATTGTAAGCAATTATTGCATCATCCAACTTGTAAAATCCCGGTTTTGCTGATGCTTTAAGTTCAGCTTGTTGGAATTTATCATTGGGAATAGACGCATTGCAGATAAGATCTCCATCGGCAAATCCATAAGCCATTCCTGACTGATCTTTTACCCAGAAGAAGCCGTTGGAAATAGATACTAAATCCTCAATTGGATATACTTCAAAATTTCGTTCAGAAGTTTCTACAACAACTGATTCCATACTTGGTTCTGGCAAATCGTTCTCTGATTCAGAGCATGCAAAAAACATGGCTGCAGCCATAAGCGCAATTAGAAAATTAAGTTTCATAGTATTATTTAAGTTTGGTTTGAGATCCAAATCTGACCAGAAACCCCGACTGGAAAAAGCTGTTTTTAGTGAACTAACATGGATTTTGAGTATTCATACATATTTTTGCAGTTAACGGTTTTATTATATTAATAAGTACAAATACTGTATTTATCCATAATGGTGTACATATTAATCGACTTTGCATGGCTCCTGCCGTTATTTCGACCATACTTTTTAAACTATGTATTTTATGAAATCGATTAATTCTCAATTACTACTAGTAATTACACTACTGACATTTAGCACAACTTTAATCGCTGCTACTAAGAAACCAGACCCTCAAAACCAAACAATTACCATTAACAAAGGGCAGGTGTTGGATGTATTAACTGCAATAAGAAAACCAAATACGGATGATGCATTGAACAATTACTTTTCAAATGTATTTCCTTCAGCACAGCAATATGGTTTTAAGATTGATGCCCAGTTTATTCCTATTGCCCCTCCTACTCAGGGAAACTACCATCCGGATTTCTTTAGTCTGATGAGTTGGCCGGATTCTGAATCTCAGGACAAGTTTCGTCAGGCGGCTAAGAAATTGGACTACAAGTATCTTGATGCCAGGAAAGAAATATGGTCTGTATTTAACCTTACTTCTTATGACAAGTTGGAAGAAAGCATTGAATTTACTGTTACTGAAGGAAAGGTTTATGTGATTACTGCCTATTGGGTAGACGATATGGATAGTTTTAGGAAAGCTAAGGAAAAAGGATCATCTAAAATGGAAAGGGCTGGCGGATCACTTAAATTGGTTTTGGGTAAAGGACAATCACCAATGGGTTATGTCTATGAGCCAAATGTAATTTCGATCACTGAATGGGAAAATGAAGAAGCTTTTGACAAATTCATTCAAAACTCAAAATCTGGAAATGAAGGTGTAACCAATATCAATCAGTGGAAGACACAATTCGCTTTCCCACAAAATAATTAATTTACGCAACGGGGATCATGTATAGACTGGTCCCCTCTTTTGTGATATGGAAAAAGTACTAGCTTCACTTACATATTTTGGTCTTTTTCAGGGACTATTCATACTCTTCATATTTCTGTTCGCTCCCAAGTTCAGGAAAAATGTAAACCCTTATTTGATATTCTTAATCGTAGTTCTGGTATTAGGCTTGTTAGGGAGAACTCTTTACTTATTGGAACTATTTGGAAGAGAGCCTAGATTAATTACCATATCAGAAGCTTCAATGCTTCTCTTCGGCCCTACTTTCGCTTTATTTATTAAATCATCACTAAGTGATAACCAATTCAAAAAGAGGGACTTAATTCACTTTGCTCCATCTCTAATTCATGTTACCTACTTGTTTATTTACTTCATTCTGGAATCAGACGAAGTACTTGGTGCAAGATTAGAAAGCGGAGAACTATTGAGGATTGTTTTATGGCTGGCAGCAATTGGACTAACTGTAAATTATTCTTATTGGATCTGGGGATGGTCACTCCTATTAAGCTTCAAAAAAAGAGCTCATCAGGAACTGAGCTTTGAAGTGAAATCAAAGTTTCTCTATTCTTTTCAAATCGCAATTGGAATATGCCTGACGATGTGGCTTGTAATCTTTTTAACGACATTATTTAATTTCCAGTTAATGGAAAGGGTGATATATAGTACAGTATGGATTTCTCTTACACTAGTTATCCTCTTTGTAGGCTTCTATTCGTTCACTCAACCCGAACTGTTTCACCTTAATCTGCCTGAGACCAAAGCGAAGTATGCATTATCCAAACTTTCTGCCAATGACATATCAAGATTAAAGTCAGAATTAGAAACCTTGATGCTTGATAAAAAGCCGTATTTGAATAAGAAACTTCTTAAAGCTGAGTTATCAGATCTACTTGGAATAAGCGGACCTGAACTGGCCAGGTTACTCAATGAAGGGTTTGGCATGAACTTCTTTGAGTTTGTGAACTATTATCGGATCAAAGAATTCATCAAACTGGCAGAATCCCAAGACACACAAAACCTCACGTTTGCAGCGATTGCAGAAGATGCTGGATTTAATTCTAAAGCCACATTCAACAAGGCATTCCGTGAAATCATGGGTAAAACCCCAAGAGAGTATTTTAGTTGATTGCTGCCAATAACTCCTTTAACCTTTTCCACCCTTCTTCTCTTGCTTTCTTATTAGCCTCAGATGCATTTGCTTTTTCACCAGCCCTAAAGAAACCATGTCCGGCACCTTCATAAATCACTGGCTCATAGGTCTTTGAAGCATTCTTCATAAACTCTTCTGTGCTGGGGATTGTTGCGTTGACACGGTTATCATTTCCACCGTAGAAACCATATACTGGAACTTCAATATTTTTAAATACTTTAGGATCTTTTGGAGCAGTTCCATAGCAAACAAATGCCGCTTCAATCTGGTCTGTGTTTGTAGAAATTCTGAAGGTCTGGCTACCACCCCAGCAGAAGCCTATTACCACTACTTTACCATTTGCAGCAGGAATTTCCTTGGCATAAGCTATTGTTTCCTGAAGATCTCTAGTTACCTGATCTGGATCTAGAGCGTAGATTCCAGTTCTGGCTGCATCAGAATTTTTAAATGATGATGTGCCTCCATTGTTTGGTCCGGTTCCTGAAAGCAAGTCGGGAGCAATAGCTATGTAGCCAGCTTCAGCAATTTGATCGGCCATACTTCTGGCCCAATCATTTAGTCCTCTGTTCTCATGAATTACCACCACAGCAGTTACTTTCTCAGATACTTCGGGGAAAACCAGAAATGACTTCACAGTACGATCTTCATATGAAACATCTACCCATTCATGGTGTCTTGGAGAGTTTTCAAGGCGTTCCAGAGAGTTTTGGGAGAATCCAAAGAATGGGATTGAAAGCAATAGTGTAAGAAGTAAGCGTTTCATGAAAAGTAAGTTTAGAATATCATTAAAGATACTATAATTACCAACCAGGAGAAAATTTACTGTCTGAGCAGAGCGACCGGGCCGCCGGTGCGGTTTAAATTTTCTAGCGTTTTTGCATACTTTTTTGGCAATGCAAAAAGTATGAGCCCGTCCGGCTTAAGGACAATACCAGATAATAAGAGCAAACTTTAAGACTTAGGTAGGCTTGTGAAGAAAGTAGTTCAATAAATTCTATCATATCTTTTACATTTAATTTACTTTCTGCCTAACCACTAACACCAACCATAAACCGAACAAATAATTCATTTTTAAACATACAGCTGCATTCCACCAGAATCATATATTTACGATTCAAACCAATCAAGAATGAAAAAAATATACTCATCCATTCTCCTGTTAGTTGCAGCTCTAACAACTGTGTTCTCTCAAAGCACTTATCCAGAAGAATACTACACTAAACAAGAATTTGAAATCCCAATGCGTGATGGCACAACGCTCTTTACGCAGGTTTATAGTCCCAAAGATCAGTCGAAGAAGTATCCAATATTGATGAAAAGGACTTGTTACAGTGTAAAACCTTACGGTGTAGACACATTACCTAAACAGCTTGGACCGTCCGTTACCTTGATGAAGGAAGGTTATATTTTCGTTTATCAGGATGTAAGAGGAAGATATATGTCGGAAGGAACCTTCGACAATATGAGACCCAACATACCGGGGAACAAAAAGAAAGATATAGATGAAAGTTCAGACACATTTGACACCATAGAGTGGCTACTCAAGAATGTTAAGAACCACAATGGAAAAGTTGGGCAATGGGGTATTTCTTACCCAGGTTTTTACACGGCAGCTGCTATCCCTGATGCTCACCCTGCTTTGAAAGCATCAAGTCCCCAAGCACCAATCGGAGACTTCTTTTTTGACGACTTCCACCATAATGGAGCCTTATTACAAAGTTACCTGAGAGCCTACCCTGTATTTGGAAAACAAAAAACTGAGAAAACAACAGAATCATGGTATAAAGACCAGATGATTCAGGACAAACCTGCTGATGGTTATTCATTTGGATTGGAACTGGGGCCACTGAAGAACGTGACTGAAACGTATTACAAAGACAATTTCTTCTGGAACCAAATGGTTGAACATCCTAATTATGATGAATTCTGGCAAAAACGTGGGCTTATTCAGCATATGAAAGATGTGGATCATTCGGTAATGACTGTTGGTGGATTATTCGATGCAGAGGACTTGTATGGTCCATTGAATATTTACAAAAACATCGAAAAGACAAGCCCGGATGCTTTTAACATTCTGGTAATGGGTCCATGGAGTCATGGAGATTGGGCAAGAGAAAAGGGTATTCAGGCTGTTAACCATATCTGCTTTGGTGATAGCATTTCTACCTTCTATCAGAGAGAAGTTGAGCGGGAGTTCTTCCATGCTATTCTCAAAGAAAATAGAAAGCCAAATCTCCCAGAAGCATTCATCTTTGATACTGGAACCAAAAAGTGGAATTCATTCGATGAATGGCCTCCAAAAAGCATTGCGCCAGTAACTCTCTCATTCCATGAAAATGGCAAACTTGAATTAAACGGAACTCCTAATGAGGACCTGGTATTCGATTATGTCAGTGATCCAATGAAGCCTGTTGCTTACAGATCTGTAACAGAAGGCTTGACATTCACTCCTCGTAAATACATGACTGATGATCAAAGACACGCATCCATGCGTACTGATGTGCTCACTTTTACTTCTGATGTTATAGACGATCCGGTAACCCTTGCTGGTGAAATCAATGCTAAACTTAAAGTAGCTCTAAGCAGCACAGATGCTGATTTTATTGTAAAGCTAATTGACGTACATCCACAAGACCACCCCGATTATGAACACAATCCGGAAAACATCAAGATGGGTGGATATCAAATGTTGGTACGCGCTGAAGTAATGCGCGGAAGGTTTAGAAACAGCTTTGCAACTCCTGAACCGTTTAAACCGGGAGAACCAACAGATGTTAACTTTAGGTTACAAGATGTACTACACACATTCAAGAAAGGCCATAAAGTGATGATTCAGATACACAGCACGTGGTTCCCATATATTGACAGGAACCCACAGAAATATGTTGAAAGTATTTATGAGGCTGATGAGGATGACTTCCAGAAATCTACAATTCAGGTTTATGGATCGTCTGTTATTGAGGTGGGTGAAGATCCATTGGAGATTAAGTTGGTTCCTGGGGATAGGTAGTAAAAAATGCTAGATGAAGCAGATAAGCTTCTACTAATTGCACTTATGACAAGCAATATAATTATTGCAAATGGACAGCCAGAAAAAATAATATGAATTTACCATTTACCTGTAGCAAAAATGGGATATGATGCATATGTAAGCTGTAACTGTTACAGAAATAACAAACTTCTTTCGGACCCTCCCTACAAGGAGCATGTCTACCAAGATGAAGATGGTGTTTGGCTTGACCTAGATTGGGAGACTAATAAGGAAAAGCATAGCGAATTTGACGACTGGCTGGAAAACAAGGCCTGTGAACATTCAGGTATGGCAGTTCTATGGTGTCGATTAGCAAATATAAGTGGAATGGGAGCTTTCAGGTCTTTGATTGCAGATTTGGGGAATGCAAGGTATCCAATTCTATCTGAATTCTTACCAACTAGCAACGGAGGTATCTTACCTGCGAATCTCGTTGAAGGAATGAAGTTGGAACTCAACCAATTGGAAAAAGAAGAATCCAAGGAGGAATTATTTGAATTGAGGGAATTATCTACTAATGAAAGAATCCAGTCTACAAATATCAAGTATGACAAAGTCTTCATCTATACCGCATATAACAAGTTCAATTTTGGTATTAAATCAAACAAAATGTACGTGGTAGAGAACTTGAAAATATTGGGCAAGGAATATTCTAAACTAGTCTTTCAATCCCACTCATTCAGACAAGTAAAGCTATCTGAGAAAGAATATCGGCTAATCGATAATGATTCAAAAGAAGAATTCATGTCTCCAGTAAGCATATATCCCGAGGCTGATTCCAAAGCGACTGATTTTGAGTTTGTTGTGAATAAAGTTTCCGCTTCACTAGCTGATGAATATGCATATATAATTGAACCTCTTAAAGAACTTGCTGAAGTATCTTTACTTACAGGTAACCCAATCAATTGGGCGTAGCAAAAGGAAAGGGAACTTATGACGCTTAACCAAATATTTGTAAAGAATAAAGCTAAGGACGCCCTGATAGCTCATCTCAAAGGAGACTTTAAAGACGATATACTCAGGAGATCTAAAAATCCTCATTCACTGGAAAATGTAGAAATGGAAATTGTGAAGACGCTTTTATCAGATCCAGCTGGCAAATGGGTAGCGGCATCTATTCTTGAGGTTCTTGAAAGTCTTCCTGGAAATCTTTTCATTCCTGTTCTACGAACCTCACTGGAAACAGAAGATCCGAGTTACAATTCATTCTTTGTTGAACCGCTGGTTCGGATTTTTGGAGAGATCAGAGTAATTGAAAGCCTTACAGAAATTCTGGAGGAGGATTTTAATAATGCAAAAGTTATCCTTCGCGTCATCTATCATGTGAATTCTAAAGTACGATCCGTTGGGCATTTTTTTGGAAAGCAGGATATTCGCTGGGAAACAAAGGGGTTTAATTATGAATGGAATGCGGAACAGAAGAAGTTCATACAAGACACCAGAAATTCAAAGGCCATGTCACAAATTGAATTAGATCAATATATTCCTACACATAAAAATTTTATGAACCTTAAGAAAGAACTTGTTCTGAAGATTAAATCCAAGACTACTGATAGGTCTATTATTGAAGAAGCAAACAGGTGCCTTGAAAAATTGACAAACTATCAATTGAAAGGTTAGCAACTGAAGAATATCTTAAATAAGTACTTGTAAAATAAAGAAAAATGAAGCTTTAGAAGTTAACTAAATAGGATACACAAATTAGTTGTCTTTGATTGTTTTGAGCGACAAATATTTCACAACCATATATAATAAACAATGACAAATCTCTCTAAATACTCCTGGATAACCTCAGCATTGATGCTGATAGGTGGTTTCTTGTTTTTACACTTTCATATTGTCGATTACGGGTTTACATTTTTTGTGATTTTTCCTCTGGCAGTTGGCTTTTCTATTGGGACACACAGTAGAAAGAAAAGAGGTCTTTCTCTCTAATATTTGGTGTGATGGTATTTTTTGGGTTTCTCCTTGCCGGTGCATTGGAAGGTTTGATTTGTGTCCTAATGGCCTTACCCCTCTTTCTATTAATGGTTTACATTGGCTATAAGGTCCAACAAAAAGTAATCAAAAGAGAACCTGGAGATAACGAGAAATTATTCATTTCTGTGACTCCAATTGCTCTATTACTAATTATAAACCCTATCGAACAAATGATCATCCCAGAACAGGAAGTGGTAACCATTACCAATTCGATTTTGCTAGATTATTCACCGGAATTGGTATTTGATGAGGTGAAGCAAATGGATAAACTAGATGCAGAAAAACCAATTGGGTTAAGACTAGGTCTACCCTCCCCTTACAAATGTGAATTGGAAGCCAATAAGGTTGGTGCTAAGAGAAATTGCCTATTCTCAAACGGCAAAATTGTAGCTGAAATTACAAAATACGAAAAAGGAAAAGTATTGGAGATGGATGTTGTTGATTATACACTAACAGGCAGAGACTGGTTTGAATTTGTTGATGCAAAATATACTTTTAAACAGGAAAATGGCAAGACTAAAATCACCAGAACCAGCTCCTACAAATCAATATTAAACCCACGAATATATTGGCAACCTCTTGAAAGCTGGGGAATTGCCCAGGAACATCAATTTGTATTAAATAGCCTGAAAAAGAATTTGAATGAGAAATATGGTCAATAGAATTTCACTCATTAATATTTCACTATTCTAAAAACATCAGAACCTATTTTAATTAAATAATTTCCTCTTGCCAGACTACTTATATCCAATTGATCAGTAAAGTCTTTTTCCAGAATCAAGTGACCTGAAATATCATAGACCAGGGCACGAGAAGAACCTGTTTGAAGTTGATCCAATTTAAAATTGACTACACCTGTTGTTGGGTTAGGGAATACACTTATTTCTGGAATGTTTCGATCAGCGTTAGTAACATTAGTAGCTTCACCGATAATAATAAATTCCTTTTCGAGACTTTCAAGATTATTAATTTTGGCTACAACTTTTATAATGTATTCGTCCTCAACTTCCTCGAATGAATCTTTTGTCATCAACCTCCCATCACTTATCTGAAATTTTGAATCTACAGAATCTATTAACACAAACTGATAATCAATATCAGTTTGATCACCGTTATGTGAAAACCTCCCAATTACAGTTCCAATTGGGTAGCCTTGTCTAACCACATTATTATTTAATGAGAAATCATTCAAATCATCACATAACTGTCCTTCATCAAAAAATGACCAACTAAACCTGGATACTAGCGAGTCTCTCGCTTCCTGACTTGAACAATAGAACAAACCATCCGCTTCAACCCTCAACCCAACTGGAAGGCTGTCAAGTTTTGACCAACCAATTATGGTTGAATCATAATTTTCTCTAGATAGTCCTGAGTTCTCTAAAAAATTTGTTGTATTATTAACATTTTTAATATTCCAACTACCAATATTTTGATCAAAAGATATCGCATTCTCGAAAATCCAGGACATTTGCCGGACATTCGAAACGTCCCACAAATCTAATGGTTGGTTAAAGGATATAGCCCCATCAAACATCTGATCCAAGGAGATTGCATTACCTAAGTCCCAATCATTCAATGGTTGGTTAAAGGAAGAAGCACCCAAAAACACTCCGTGAAAGTGCTCAACATTACTTACATCCCAATGTCCCAAAGGGTCATCAAAAGAAGTAGCTCCAGCGAATATACCTGTTATACTTGTTACATTAGATAGATCTGGAGCATCTGTTGCTGGTACTCTAAGGTTACCACAACTTAAAAAGGCCCTATTCATTGATTTCCATTTGGAGTCTCCCCACTGTTCCACAGTCAATAAATTTTCCTGTTCCCTAAGCGAAGGATTATCCAAATTACCCCAAACTGAGACGGTATAAATGTCAGAAACGTCGTAAGTATGTATGTAAGTACCTCGTGTGACTGTGTCGACAGATCCATCTCCCCAATCAATTATAAAGCTTGTATCACTTTCGCTAGCATCAATAGGGTACGTCACCTGATTTAAAGAATCAGTTTGCCAGGTGGTAATGAAAGGTCTTGCAGTATTGAGAGTCTTATTACGTGATGAACCTTCATTATCAGTCTTCCACGTAGTGTAATAGGTGTCTTGACATAATGCAGTAAAACAGATACCAATGAGTAGACAGGCTAGTGTGTATTTCATCTTCAAATGGTTTAGAAATAATTCCGCAAAAATACTTAAAATGAATTTAATAATCTAAAGATTTTTTTGCATTTAATCTATACACCACCTAGTTTGTGAATGGATATATAATAAAAAAGCACGTCTGTATTAGACATGCTTTTTTTGTGCAGAGTGATAAATATCTTTGTCATTCAGATCCTTCAGAATGTGCCTTCATCATTTCATCATGATCTGCTTTAATCTTCTCATGCTCCTGAACCATATTCTGGTGTTCAGCATCCATAGCTTCGTGCTCAGCCTTCATTGCAGCGTGATCTGAAGTCATAGTTGCCATGTCGATTTCTCCTGAAGCATGCTTTTCTTCAAGTTCCTTGTGCTTATTCATTAACTCCTGGTGTTTAGCGATCAATTCCTCATGACTAGCAATGATTGCTTTATGAGATTCTTCAATAGCAATATGGCTACTGTCAGCCTCATCTCCACCAATAGAATCATGATCAGCAATAAGCTGATTGTGCATTGATTCCATATCAGTATGTGTCTTAACCATATCATCATGCCCACTTGACATATCACTATGGTCACTTACCATTTGTTTGTGTTCAGGGCTTTCAGCGGGATTTGAAGTACAGCTTACAATCGCGTAAGCCATAAGTGTCAACATTAAAATTGATTTGATTTTTTTCATTTCGTTAGGATTTACTGGTTTATTTGATTCAACTAAAATTGCCTCAAAAAAGTCAGTTTTCCTATGAATTGTTGTTCTTCTATTGGATTTTCTAAACTTTCAACTCGTGAGTCATTGAAAACCAGATATAGAAACGACAATGGTTGATACTCCCAACTTGCTCTTACATTAACCCTTCCCTGATCATCAAAACTGTTGTATTGGTAAAATGCAGAAAGCTGAATTCTTGGGTTTATGGCGAATCTTGATCCTACCGTATACAAGTTTGTTTTTAGGTTTTCCTCCCCTACTCCTACTCCTCTAAGATTGTTTTGCTCATAATCAAAAGTAACTGCTGCATGTGGGATTGGCGCCAACCTAGCTGAGAAGTTGCTGGTTCTTCTTGTGCCATTATAGAAGTTTCCAAAGCTATATCTCGCTTCGACAGACCACTTTTTGGAACGATCAGTATTGTAGCGCAAAAGGTATCTTGTGTAGAAATAATTACCTTGTTCTATGTCTAATCCGAGTGGAGCAAAGTCAAAATTTATGTTTTGCCAGGTTGGTGTGAGTGAAAACTCCACAAAACTGTTGTCCTCAAACCAAGTGTAAATGGGAAAAATATATAAACTGGCTTGCTGGAAACTAGACGGATCGGTTGCATCATGATTGTAATTGGTGAATACTCCAGGATCCCATCTTCTTATCAACTGTGTCTTTGGTCTCCAAATGTAATATCCTCCTGGGTTATGCCTAATTACATTTGTCTGTCTGATGAATCCCATTGCCGGGTTATAATTTTCATCCGTAAATTCCGTTACCCACCCATAATAAAACTTATTAGTTGAATTACCAGAAAAAACTCGGGCGGCATAGCCCATTTCACCAGAAAGTTTATCAATTGAAGTAGATACCAAGTATTGAATGTCCCATTCACTTGTGGGTCTTATTTGGCCATCAACAGTTATTGTAGTATTGCTATTCGACTCCAGGGATAAGTGATCTGATTGTTCATCATTTCTCTGGGTGACCATCACACCAATGTTATTTTCCCTTCCATAATTCCTTAAATATCTGGCAACACCAAAGTTTGACCTCTGAGAGTTTTCGGTGGCATCTTGCCTTACAAAAAGGCCTGCTATAGCCTGCTTTTCAGTCCTTTGAGTAAATCTTGCTCCTATGTCAATGGGTGCTGGTGCTGCATTAAAGTTTCCTTGTAAGCCAATAGTCCTACTGAAAAACGGCCGGATGGATTGCTGTAATCCTCCTGCCCAAATCCCTGAGTTTTCAAGGAAAAACTGTCTTCTTTCAGGGAAAAATATATTGAAACGTTCGAGGTTATTTACTGCCCTATCTACATCTGCTTGAGCAAAGTCAGTATTGATTGTGAGATCTACAATTGTCCTGGGGTCAATGGCCCATTTTAGGTCTCCACCAAACTTAGGCTGGCCCTTAGAATCAGGTGTAGCACCTTCTTTTATGCGATCATATTGGTATAATGCATATGGTTCTATTCTAACATTGGTTGACGGAGGAGGAACTTCAATACCAACAAGTTTAGCTGCATATGTCATCCTATATGGTGTAAAAGATTGAGGTATCGGAGGAAATGAAGACACTTCAATATCCCTTCTGGCATAACGAACCATTGTGACTCCCCATTCCGGACCAGTTCCATCCTCCGGTAAATCATATCTTAGAGTTTTGAATGGTATTGCAAATTCAGCTGTGTAACCATCCTCAGTTCTTTTAGTTCGAACTTTCCAAAGCGTATTCCAACCAGTATCAAAGCTATTTCCATTGAAATTTTGAAAGTCCCTTTGGTTGCCATACGGCGTGGTTTGGAATGCTTGTGCGTACTGCTTCAAATTCTGAGGATCCAGTGCTATACCGAATATGTCATTTTCTCCCCAGCTAAAGTCTCGCCTCAGATCCTGTACTCTAATTCCCTTTACACCTACAGAATCTTTGCACCAGGCACCTATGTATAAGTACTTATCATCATATAAAAACTTAACTTCAGTCTGATAACGAACATCTCCACCCTGACGTGGTTCTCGGCGAAAAAACTCTGTAACTGAGTTGGAGCTCTGCCAATCAGATTCATTTAAATTTCCATCAATCGAAAGTTGCCCTTTTACCTTGTGTGCTCTGATAACTTCAGGTTCTTCTGCAGGAGGAAAGTTTTGATTCTCTTGGGCATCAGCTAAAAAATAGAAACTAAGGAGAAGTACTGATAGTATATAATTCTTCATCTCTTTTGTGGTATCAAACTTATAATTGGTATTTAGGAAGGGTTTGTTGATCGTCACAAAGAGAGCTAGTGCTCATTTAAAATATAAAGAGGCGCCCAGCAGCACCCCCCTATTAGGAATTTTTATTGTTAACCAAAACATTATTTAATTCCTATTATTCTTAATTAGAATAACTAAACATAATATTTGCTAAAGTATGGCAAATAAGTATTAAATGCAATTATGTTGCATAAATAAAAACTGTATTACTTCATTGGTTTATTTTGCTTGTAACTGGTATCGTTCAAACAATTCTTTCAGGTTTAAAGACTTAATATTCTTACCAATGAAAACAAGCTTGCCAGCTCTATCATGCTCAGTTTCCCATGGCAGCCCATCTGTAGCAATGAAAGCAGATTTAGCTGATTGTAGGATAACCCTGTTGGGATAATTAGGTATTGCTATAATTCCTTTAACCCGGTAGATCTGATCGCTGTAAAGATTAACTAATCGATTTAACTCCAGTGAAATCTCATTAAGATCAATAGGTTTGGTAAATGACACTGAAAATGTAGATATACCATGGTCATTATGAATATGGTGATGATGATCGTGATTGTCTTCAATATCTTTGGTCTTCTCCAGAATTGACCGGGGGTTGATTGTACCAATACTTAATATTTGATCTAGTGGAAATTGACCATGAGAACCAAAGAATGTTGTTGCATATGGATTAATTCCATTCATTAATGATTCCAGATGATTTTGTTTTTCCGGTTCGATCGTATCTACTTTGTTGACCAAGATTACATCTGAAGCTGCTATCTGACGCAAGGCTTCTTCAGTTTTACCTAACCAATCTTCAATGTTGAAAGCATCAACAAGACATACTATTTGTTCCAATTCAAATAACTGTTCAACTCTGTAATCTTCAAGAAAGACTTGCATGATGGAATTAGGGTCTGCAATACCAGTGGTTTCAATGATTAGCCGATCAAGTTGATCAATCTTTTTACTGACTTCATACAGAATATCCATTAACCCTCCAGCTAAAGAGCAGCACAAACATCCTGATGTAAGCTCAACTATATCCTCCACCCCATCTATTATCAGTGCTCCATCTATGTTGGTATCACCACATTCATTTTCTACGACCAGAATCCTTTCTGGCAACTGGCTTTGAATAAATTGATTTAAGAACGATGTTTTACCTGCACCCAGAAATCCTGTGATTATATGAACCGGAAGTCTTCTTCTTTTATTTGAAATCATGATTACTAAATATACTATTATCCAAAACAAAAAAAGCACTCAATTCTGAGTGCCCTTTTAGGAGAGATATCGTATTGTGCCTAACCAAACACGTATCTCATTATGATCTTTTATTGTATGTTCAAAGTAAACGTCAAGTCAATATCAGACTCTCCATCAGTTGCTGTTGAAGTAGCAGTTTTAATATCAGGCTGATGCTTAAGCACAACTCTGAAAGTACCTCCAGAAGTAGCATCACCAGTTGTCCATGTAGTAGAAAGTCCAACAGGAAGTCCGCCACCATCAAGGTCATTGTAGTTTACATCATCACCTCTGGAATCAATATTTCCATTTCCCGCAGGATCACTAAATGCATCTGCTGTAAAGGAAAAGAAAAACATATGCTCAGCATCTTCTTCTTCAATCTCCTCAGTAATGCTCTCGCCTTCTTCAGTATTTTCCAACTCAAGTGCTAAAGTGTAAGTTGTGTTAGCTGCAAGGTTAATATCGTCAAGAGTAAAGTCTTGAGCACCTTCACCGTCAGGGTCATTAGCTTCTGCAACAATTGCAGTACCACCACCAGCAGGTGTGAACGTTAATGTTACAAGGTCAATTACTTCTTCCTCATTTTCTTCTTCAGGAGCTTCATCGTCTCCACATCCAGTTAATAAAAGTCCAAATCCAAGTAGACCTAGTAATAAATAGTTCTTAAAAATTTTCATGGTTATAATTTGATTTATGCAATATCGTTGCAAGTATAAAGCGAGAAGAGCTTTAATGCAACAATGTTGTAACTATTTTTGCAACATTGTTGTGGAAATCAAAATGAGATACTAGCAAATAATTTTATATTGATTCCCAGGTCATCTGAAAAGTATCGGGATTGATCTGTATATCGCCGATATGAGTTGTTTAGAAGATTGTCTCCAGCGATTCTAACTGACAAATTCTCTCTCTCATACCCAACAGAAGCATCCAACAAAAAGAATCCATCAGGAGCAGGAAGAAAGTCAAACGTGCTGAACTGGTTGAATGGTATTATCTCTGCATTTACAAATTCATCAGCAGAAATTACCGGCGGCTCATTGAATTGCCTTGAAGTCCAGGATGGTGAAACGGTAAGTGTCAAAGGTCCTATCTTCCTGTTGATATCAAACTGTACATTGAATGGCGGTACTCCTAAAAAGTATTGGTTGTTAACAACATCCTTGGCATGTACATATGATGCCTTTATTTCTGTGGATGTTAAGTCATTCCATGTATTCCTTATATCAATATCAACACCAGAATAAACAGCATCTGTTTGATCATGAATGAAATATGGGAAGGTACCTCTCACGGTATTTGTCAGTCCATAAGGTCTTAAGTAGATATAGTTTTGAATCCAATTCACATATGGGGTTACTTCAAATTCAACATGAGAATGGTTAACATTCAGTGAAGCTATCCACTTTAAACCTCTTTCACTCGGCACTTCTTTCTGGTCATTCGCAAGCACACTTCTGGTAGAAATACTGTCGTTTTCTTCAAAAAGCTCGTATCTCCATAATCCGAATTCAATAATATTCTGGTGTTTTCCAAAACTGTATAGTTCACCAACGTTAGGAGCTCTCCATGCAGTACCGATATTAGTTCTGAAGGAAACCATTTCATTAAATTCATGAACAATTCCACCTGTAAATGTGAAATTGTAGTAATTGAGATTATCTCGGTAAATGTCGTTTCTTGAATCTCTTCCTCTAACATCCAGATTGAGGAAGTCAAACCTCACTCCTGCTTCATAACTAGTATTACCAATATTGAGTGATTCAATTCCAAATAATCCTATGTTGGTTGTGTTGTAATTGGGAACGAATGGAATAGTATTAGTTCCTGGGATGTTGTCATTGTCCTGGGTGAACATTTGCAACCCGTAAGTCCCTACCCATTTTCCTTTGCTGGGGTGATCCCAATCAATATCCAGGCTATTACTTATCAATCTCAAATTGATAGCTGGTCTTTCATTATTTGTTCCACGTCTAATATCAAATTCCCTTCTATCATTTTGTTGAAATGCATACTGCACATCCAATTGCTGATTCCCTAAATAGATTGAACTTACCAACCTTACCAAAGTATGATTGGTTTCCTGTCTTGGGGTAGTGATGTTGTATGAAAAATCCTTCGTTTCATTAGGTTCTTCTGCTCCTATTGCGTTTGACAGATCCTCTAAATTTCCATTTACAGAACCTCTCAATATTCCTAACTCCTGCTGATAATGATTTGCATAAAGGTCCAGATCGATCCAACTAAAATGTAATCTTCCGGAACCTGAAAATCCGAATTCATTTTTTCCTGTGTTTGTAAGGTTATAGTTGGGAGCCTTTAAGTCACCCTGTTTGGTTCCATTGATTCCTAGTGACCAGGCAGTTCTTTCTCCTCCCGCACCTACTGTGCCTTCCATGCTGTATGCCCTTCCATTAGTTTGATATCCAGCACTTACTGATCCATTAAGATCAGAATTATATGAGGGTTTCTCTGCATCAAAGAGTATTACTCCTCCTATTGCATCAGAACCAAACCTAACGGTGGAAGCTCCTTTTACGAATCGCAACCTGTTGATTTGAGTTGGGTCGATTTCCGGAGCGTGTTCTGTTCCCCAGGCCTGATATGAGTGTCTTACTCCATTATTTATTATTAATATCCGATTGGAATGAAGACCGTGAACCATCGGTTTCACCACATTCTGCCCTGTTCTTAGAGTAGATACTCCAGATGTCTTAGAGAATATCTCACCAGAGTTTGAGCCAAGGCTCTCTGAATTTTCGATGTAGATGCTTTTAGATCGAAGTGATTTCAATTCATGAGCATTTAGCTCTTCTTCAATAACTATACTCTCCAGCAGTGCTTCATCAGGAGCTAAAAATATGATGGGTTCAGCATGATGTGGATCATGGTGGTGAACAACTGATTTATAACCAACAAATCTCACCTCCAGATCGAGTTCTCCTTCACATACATCGTTGATTACAAAGTGTCCATCATCTCCAACGATAGCGCCATTTTCAGTTCCTATTACCTGAACAGTTGCAAAACTTAGTGGTTCATTAGTAATAATAGAGAGAACTCTACCAGTAATCTTCTCATTGCATTCCTGAGCATGAATCATTGGGAGTCCAAAAACTCCTAAAAGCAAAAAAGTAAGAAGTAATCTCATCTACGCACAGTTTGCACAAGTACCATCAACGATCAAATTCACACTTTCAATCTGGTAACCAGTTGGAATTGAAACCATTGGAACCTCACGATCATCAAAACATTCGATCTGACCGCAATTATTGCATTTAAAGTGGATATGATTATGATGATGATTGTGTGGTTCACATGTATCGTGACACAAACCGTAAGTTGCAGTTCCCTGATTATTAGGGATTTTATGAATGATGCCAGATTCTAAAAAGCTATTGAGTGTTCTGTAAAGAGTCACTCTATCATACTGATCAAATTCACCTTCCAAATCACTTTGAGAAAGTGCACTTTTGGAATTTAAAAACTGGTTCATCACATCAATTCTGCAATCTGTGATACGCAGCTTATGGTTTTTCAGAATGTTTTTTATCGTTTTTACTGACATCTTGCAAAGATAGCTAAATTGCAACTTAATTGCATCAAAAATATTTATATAGGCCAGTCATCTTCATACTCATTCCCAGCCTCGTAACCTGCAATTTCATAATCTGTAAGTAGGCAACTATCCAAATCTGCGGTAATCTTCTCCTTATCCATATCCTGGCCAATAAAAACCAATTCGTTTTGCCTGTCTCCCCATTTACTATCCCACTTGGCCTGAATCTCTTGTTGGTTTTCCAAATATGATTCACTCATCGCTCTTTGCTTCATAGAAACACTTGCCCACCATCTCCCATAAACTTCTGCCTTAAGAGAACCTCCAGCCTGACTCCATAGAATTGCACTTTCAGGTCTGGAAACAAGCCAAAATATACCTTTACTTCTGATAACTGATGTTGGAAAATCTCTGCTCACATATTCTAAAAACCTATTAGGATGAAATGGACGTGGATTTCGATATACAAATGACCCTATACCATACTCTTCAGTTTCCGGGCTGTGAGCAATTCCTTTCTGAGCCAGTTCGAGTTCCTTTTGCCATCCGGCAGATTGCTCTGCTTCATCATAATCAAACAGACCAGTATTCAGTATTTCTTTTGGATTAATCTCACTGTGACTTGTTTCTATGATTTTAGCCGTTGGATTTAGTTTAAACAAGGTCTTTTTCAAGAGTCCTAAATGTTCCTTGGTAACAAGATCCGTTTTATTAAGAATTATAACATTTGCAAACTCTACCTGGTCCGTTAGCAGATTTACAATTGATCTGTCATCCGCATCATCATCTGTCATGTCTCTGTCAAGAATGGTATCAGTACTACCAAAATCTTTAAAGAAATTGAGGGCATCAACAACCGTAACCATTGTGTCCAATGTACAAAGCTTGGTAAGGTCATACAGCTCATCTCCGGTGGCAAAAGAAAATGTCTGGGCAACAGGAACTGGTTCAGAAATACCAGTACTTTCGATCAACAAATAGTCGAACCTATTCATTTTTGCCAGTTTCTCTACTTCAATCATCAAGTCTTCACGAAGCGTGCAACAGATACAACCATTGCTCATTTCAACTAGTTTTTCATCTGTTCTTGATAGCTGTGAACCATTGGCAACTAGTTTTTCGTCAATGTTAACCTCACTCATGTCGTTCACTATAACCGCTACCTTCAGACCAGACTTATTATTTAATACATGATTCAATAAAGTAGTCTTACCGGCTCCAAGAAAACCGCTTAAGACTGTCACTGGAAGTTTATTTTTCTTTTTAAAAAAGTTCATATCAAGGTTTTGTGTATTGATCTATAAATTTTTGAGCTCTGGATTCTAATCTTACTATTGTTTCTTTCAGATGTGTTTGTACTTCCAGGTTCATTTCAGGGGTAAGCTCTACTGGTGGCTCATTATGATGATGTCCGTGGTGATCGTGATCATCACCATGTTGGTGGCCAGGAGGCTCTACAACCATTAATTTCCAGACCTCAAACTCTTCTTTCAGGATGATAATTGAATCCAAAGGCACTTGAGTAGAGTCAGATCTTGAAGCTGATTCTAGAACTGAAAGCTTTTCAACAAACTGATTTGATGTCTTTATTGCCAGGTCATGCTCTGCTTTGCATTTCGCAATGATTTCCTGATTTTGATCGGTTGAGCATTGGTAATATACGAGAGCAAAAAATATGAGAATTATTCTTTTCATTTTTCAATAATTTCAGCATCAACAAGCATAAATACCAGGTGCTCATAATCATATTTATTCAGCTTCAACTTCCCTTTAACTGAGACCAACTGATCCGCTTTCAAACCTCTATGTTTCGATCTTAATTCTATTTCCGCAACAGTTTCCGGCCCTGCACCACCACAGAAAAAACAGGAGGCAAAAGTGTTCTTAGAAATGACTATAGTACTTCCCTCAATTTCCATTGGAATGTAATAACCCGTTAAAGTGATTGTAGTTCCATCTTGTTTCAAAAGAGCCTGGTCAAATATTGGGATTTCGATCTTTGTTTCGTATTCATCTGACCATTCCCATTTGAACCTGGTATTTTCGAAAAGCTCCCAACCAGAGATATTAAGAGCTACCCACAAGCATAGACTATTTACCAGCACCATATCTTGATTGTTTTACATTTTCATAGTGCGCATAAATGATTACGAAGGAACCCAGCAAAGTAACGATTGTTGCTAACCAGGTAAATGAAATCATTTCACCATTTATCAATAACATCAATCCTGAGATGAATAGTATTGGAACAAAACTCTTCTTATGTCTTATATAGCCGGTAGTAAAAGTGACAGCCCCAATTATAGCAGCAAGCGAAAGAATTAGTGTTTCAAGCCATTCAATTTCCAACAGCATGCCAGTTGATGTAGACCCAAAAATTAGAAATAATGGTAAAAGAGCACAATGCACAATACAAACTGAGGAAGTGCAAATTCCGATTTTGTCTAGTAGAAATTTATAACGCGTGCTAGTCATGTACAATTTGAATAAGTATTACGCAATTTTATTACATAAACTTATTAATTGCAATCTTGTTGCATAAAGTATTGAGTTTGACTACAAATAAAAAAAACCCGAAGCTAATGCTACGGGCTTAAACCAACTTTATCATGAAAACACTTATGTATAATCTTTAGGCAACCATTTTGCTGCCATTATGTCCTACCTTAGGTTCGATTTCCTTTTGAATACACAGGTAATCGAAAAATGCTTTTTTAATTTCTGGCTTTAATTGACCCCAGACTGCTTTGAGTGGTTGTAGACTCATGTACTTCAATTTTCCTTTCTCCACTTCCGTCTTCATCTTCATCCATGTGAAGCTGTCAAACAATGACGGTTTCTCCTCTAACATTTCGTCTATCTCGATAATTTTATCAGCAATAGCGATCATTGCCTTACCTAGTTGAGGTCTCTCAAGTTTAAGTTCATACTCACATGTGGTTGAGTTTAACTTAATACTGTCAACTGCCTGAAAGTCTTTTTTGACTTTCTTGTAGATTAGATTGAGCTCGTCAATACTATTTGAAGATAAAACTATCATAGCTGTCTGATGTGTGTTTTAATAATCTATGTTCCAAAAACCATTGTAAACATATGACTTAAAAACCACATTCACAGCTCACAGAGGCTGGTTTTCGATGAATGGGTTGATTTGTTCTATGAACTTATCAAATTTCTCGAATTCTTATAGCAACTAATTAATTGCATAAAAAAAGGCCCTGTTTTAGCAGGGCCTTTTTATTACTATATAAAGAATAACTTAATCTTCTTCAACTAAGCCTAGAGATTCTAATTTTTGAGTAATCTCCTTTAACTTATCGTTCTTTTTCATTCTTGTGTAGTACTGCTCAAGTGCAAATAGTACGTCTGCGTCTTCTGGAGCAATTCTGTAAGCCTCTTCCATTAATGGTAATGCTTGCTCAAGGTATTTCATTGCATCAGCTTCATACTTAGCTTTATTCTTGTTGTAATCTCTGATACCCATTGCGTTAAGTTCATTGCTCAATCTAACAGCTTTCTCGTTGTAGCTAATTGAGTAATTGAAAAATGCTGTAACATTTTCAGGGTCCAACTCAGTTACTTTCTTATAGGCTTGCTGAGCTTCATCACCATATTTTACAATAAGATCTTGATCTGGCTCGTCCTTTTTCTTTTCAGCTGCTGAAAGTCTATCATATAGTAAACCCTTTTTCAATACAAGAATAGAATTCTCTGGTTCTGCCTCAATAGCTGTATTAATTTTCTCAATTGCTTCCTGTACTTTGTTATTACCAATTAGTATATCAATTTCGATTTTACCGATTTCTGTATTATTGTCACCCAACACACCCTTTGCTTCTTCGATAGTTTTCAAAGCTGCATCAGTGTCCTTTAATCCATCTTTTTCAACAGAAATTAAAGCTTTGTAATAGTCCTCAGTAGGCTTTAAGTCAACCAATTTGCGATAGTTTCTTTGTGCAGCCTCGTAATCTTTAATATCTGAAGCAGCTGATCCAGCATATAAGTATCCAGTAGTATCTTCTGGCTTCACAAGTGAAGTGTATTCGAAAACTTTTACAGCTTCCTCCATGTTTCCATCATTGTAGTGACCTACACCTTCGTTTAATAATGTTCCCCAAAGGTTTCCAACTTCGATGAAAGAATTTCCACCATAAGTATCAGAATCTCCACCAAGTTCAGAAGACTTATTGAAAGCTTCTCCTGCATTCTTGATAGCATCTCCTTTCGAAATATTTTCGAACTCATTAGAACTATTATAAATGAATTTGTAAACCATTCCTCTTAGGTACCAAGTTCTGGATTTGGTCATTGTTTTTTCATGCGTAGCTGCTAAATCAACAATCTCTAATGCAGTTGTCAATTCCTCAGCGCTTAATTCACTTTGAGTTCCTTTCGTTACGATTGTCTCAGCTTTAGTTAAGTTAGGCTTCTTCTGCTTTTCTTTCTTCTGAGCGAAAGACTCTCCGGCAAACAAAACTGTTACCGCTAAAAGTAAAATCTTAATCTTTCTCATGTTATCTACTCGTTTAAAGGTTGTTATTCGTCGTTAGGTTTATCTTCGTTAGGTTCTTCGTTTTTAGATTCTGCATCACCAGAATTTTCTGTAGACTCATTATTTTCCTGATCTTCAAGATCCTCTTCTCCTTCGATTCTTTCAATTTTCTCAACAGAAGAGATTTCATCGGTATCATTCAATTTAATTAATCTAACACCTTGGGTTGCTCGTCCCATTACTCTCAGTGTATCAACAGCCAATCGAATGGTAATTCCACTCTTATTGATAATCATAAGATCGTCTGTATCAACTACTTCCTTAATGGAAACTAGCTTTCCGGTTTTATCAGTAATGCTTAGTGTTTTAACGCCTTTACCACCTCTTTTGGTGATTCTGTATTCCGAGATCTCAGAGCGTTTACCGTATCCTTTTTCGGATACAACCAGTAGCGTGGCTTCTTCTCTACTTACACATACCATGCCAATAACCTCTTCATCACTGTCGAGGTAGATTCCTCTAACTCCGGCAGCAGTCCTTCCCATCGGTCTTACATCAGTCTCCTGGAAGTGAATTGCTCTACCAGAATCTGTTGCAATAATGATGTGGTTATTCCCGTTTGTCAGCTTGATATCCAGCAACTTATCACCTTCATTGATAGTGATTGCATTGATACCATTTTGTCTTGGTCTGGAGTATGCTTCAAGAGATGTTTTCTTGATGGTACCTCGTTTAGTACACATCACTAAATAATTATTATTAATGTAATCCTCATCTTTCAGAGTTTTTACATTTATAACCGCTCTCACCTTATCTTCAGACTCAATGTTGATTAGGTTTTGAATGGCTCTTCCTTTAGAAGTTTTGTTTCCTTCAGGAATCTCCCAAACTTTCTTCCAGAATACCTTACCAAACTCAGTAAAGATCAATAAGTAATTGTGAGCAGTAGCAATGAATAAGTGCTCAGTGAAGTCACTGTCCTTTGTGGAAACACCTTTACTTCCTACTCCTCCTCTACCTTGAGTTCTATATTCTGCAAGTGGAGTTCTTTTAATATATCCTTCATGAGAAATAGTGATTACCATTTCTTCATCAGGGATCATATCTTCTACTGTGAAATCATCAGCAGCATGTTCGATATCGGTTCTTCTTTCATCACCGTATCTATCCTGAACCTCAAGTAGTTCATCCTTGATGATTCCCATTCTCATTGGTTCATTAGCAAGGATCTCTTTCAAGTGCTCAATTAATTTCTTAATTTCTTCGTATTCCTTTAAGATTTTCTCGCGCTCAAGACCTGTTAAACGCTGTAATCTCATTTCGAGAATTGCCTTTGCCTGAATTTCAGAGAGTTCGAATTTCTCCATTAATCCAGTTTTCGCAATTTCTGGGTCTCTCGACTCTCTAATCAACTGAATTACTTCATCCAGATTATCAAGTGCAATAAGGTAACCTTCTAGAATATGAGCTCTTTTTTCAGCTTCTGCAAGTTCGAACTCTGTTCTTCTAATTACTACCTCATGTCTATGATCAACATAATTTGCGATCATATCCTTCAGGTTCAACTGTTGTGGTCTGCCTTTTACAAGTGCAATATTGTTGACACTGAATGAAGATTGAAGTTGAGTATATCTGTAAAGGTTATTCAATACGATATTTGGAATAGCATCTTTCTTAAGATCATAAACTACTCTTAGTCCATGTCTGTCAGACTCATCCCTGATATCAGAAATTCCTTCTATTTTCTTTTCATTGATTAACTGAGCCGTTTTCTCAATCATGGATGCTTTATTAACCATGAAAGGAATCTCGGTAACAATGATTTGTTCTTTACCAGTTTTGGTTACATCGAAATGAGCTTTAGATCTAATGACTATTCTACCTCTACCTGTTTCAAATGCTGACTTAACACCTTGATAACCATAGATTGTACCTCCAGTAGGAAAATCTGGTGCAGTGATATGAGTCATTAACTCAGGAATTTCAATATCGTTATTATCGATATAAGCAGTTATTCCATTTACAACTTCCGTTAAGTTGTGAGGCGCCATATTAGTGGCCATACCTACTGCAATTCCACTTGCCCCATTCAGTAACAAATTGGGTAGTTTACCCGGTAGAACTGTGGGTTCTTTCAATGAATCATCAAAATTGGGTTGAAAATCAACCGTATTTTTGTTGATATCTGTCAATAGTTCTTCAGCAATTCTCTTAAGCCTTGCCTCAGTATACCTCATTGCTGCAGGTGAATCGCCATCAACGGAACCAAAGTTTCCCTGGCCATCAACAAGCGGATAACGTAATGACCATTCCTGGGCCATTCTCACCATGGTATCATAAACTGATGAATCACCGTGTGGGTGATACTTACCAAGTACCTCTCCTACTATTCTTGCTGATTTTTTATATGATCTATTCCAGTTAACCCCAAGTTCCTGCATACCGTAAAGCACTCTTCTGTGTACAGGTTTAAGCCCGTCCCGTACATCTGGAAGTGCTCTGGACACGATTACAGACATTGAATAATCAATGTATGCACCACGCATCTCATCTTCGATATTAATTGGGATTATGTTCTGATTAGAAAATTCTGTTCCTTCTTCTGGATTGTCTCCTTCTGCCATAATAATTATCTAAAATAACAAGGCGCAATTTAATGAAATTTAGGAATTAACACTCAGTTAATTTGAGGTTTAATAAGGGTTTATTTTCTTCTTATTTCGTCCCTTATTTCTGAACAGTTTTCTGTGGTTCTCGCCTACCTTTGGATTTTGTCTTTTCCAGAAAGGTTGACCCCTAACTTCCATCCTTCTACCAGTCTTTGGATCAGTCAAAACGTGCTTTAACTGAATGTGATCTGCCTTCATCGGAGACCTTGGAATTTCCGGGTAATTAAAGCTAAAACCTATCTGTAATTGAAAGGATGGATAAGCGTGCCTTATGGTAGGTCCAGCAGGCATTGCTACAGAAAATGAGCGGATATCGATACTTGGTCTCAGTGTGACCCTGAAGTACTCAGACCAGTTATCTTCAATGGTAACTCCTATGTTTGTAAATATTCCACGAGTTATTGCTCCGGTATTGAATTCTTGTCCAGCATTAATTCTTCCTAATTGAATCTCAGCAGCAAATGAATAATTCCACCAGTTATAAAACTTGTACCCTATGTACCCATAATACCTCCAATAGTTGGTTGATTTGAAATCAGTTTTATATTCTCTTATCTGTGTGTCTAATAAGGTAGGTTTTAGTTTTCGCACCCAATGTTTTTCGTATTGTACACCTCCACCAATTCTAATATCAGCAATGTTATAATGTAATGATAGATTAACAGGAATACCGTGTCCATATCCGACATAGCTAAGGCCCAAAGAATCTGCGTTGAAAACCTGAGTTTGACTTCTCAATAGCGGATTATTTACAGGATTTGGCAATCTATTGAATGGTACTTCAAATACATTTTGGTTAATAATAGAATCTATTCTAATTGGGTTGTTAAACCAATTAGTAGTTCCCTGAATTAATGTTGTTGAAGGTGGTTCTCCATTATTTGGAGTTAATAATAATTCTTGCGGAGTTTGTATAAGGTAATATCCATCCAAATCATGGGAATATCTTGTAATGGCATATCCTGTAGAGAAGTTTATTGAGAAAGCATTAAGTACTTTCCGTACAGGACTTCTATAGATCCCATCCGAATCCTGGGCTTGTACTATTCCCAATTGGGAAATACATAGCATAACACACAACCAGTATTTCAGTTTCAGGTTCAAAGATCGGATTAGTTAGTAGTTTAGTTTATTGAGACTAATTCAATTTCAAAAATCAAAATATCATATGGATCAATCTGTAAAGAATATCCTGGGATAATTCCTGCAGCCACAAATTCTGATTTAAAATAATCTGGTATACATCTTACACTTGAACCATAAGCCATATTTGATGGCATAATGATCATAGCTCTTTCTCCTTCTACCATATTGGCAATTCCTGCATCAAATCCCGGTATAACAAGATTTGTATTTAATGGATAATCAAATGTAGTGCTTCCACCAGTTTGATCAAATACAGTTCCATCCTCTAAATAGCTCCCAATATATCTGACAGAAACGAACTGATTATCCTGAGGGTTGGAAGTTCCATATCCCTCCTCCAAAGTCTTTATCCACACTCCTGAATTCAATCTTTCAACAGAATCTGTGGGATGTAAATCCAAATCATTTAACGCACTATCGACTATATAGGTACTAATAGTTGCAGTCTCTTCAGTTAACCTCTCCGTAAGTGTTTGAACCTGCATGACAGTAACCTGGAAAACTACAATGGAATTTGCTGGAATTAGTGTTGAAAACGCAAAGAAAGAATAAGCTTTAGAGCTCGGAAGATAGAAAGTATAGGTTTCACCTTCATTCATCAGTGCCAACCCATTATCGAGACCTACCGGCCAGATTGCGTCAGCACCTTGTTCCATAATTACAGGATCTCCATCTTCCTCGGTGTGTTCATCAAACGTAGCTCCATCCAAAATACTTGCCGTATAATAAATTGATACAACCCTGCCCAATGCGGAGGTTCCGTTAGCATTAGCTGTGTCAACTACGTAATAAATCCCTGAACTATCTAATGTTGCATTGATATCATTATTACTGAAGTACGTTTCCAGTATACTTTCTTCAACAACTGCCAATTCATCAGCGTCCTGGAAATCATTTTCCACACTACATCCAAGCAAAAACAATATGCTTAGAACTACACCGAATCTAGTTATTCCTCTCATACACAAATAATACACCGATAATGTAACGACAAAAGTACGCAATCTGTATCATAAATTGCACAATACTTTTATCTAAGCATAGTTCCGTTAGATGTAATTTATTTTACCTTGAAGGTTTGGATGAAAAGATGGAAGAGTGGCACTTTATCAAAACCCAACTTTTTTCCGATCTCAACTAGCCTTCCATAATCTACTTTATTGATAGATCTGTAGCTGATGATGTTCTCATCATCCTCCAGAAAGAAGGAAGAAAGGAATCGAATAAATATGTAAGGCATCTTTAATACCTGCACTTTGTATTGTTCGTAATCAAATTGTGTGTTGCTATCGAAATGTCCTTCCAAGGATTTCTTGTTGAAAAGTTCTTCCATTGCCAATTTGATGACATTGAAAAACTTATCTTCCCATGTATCATAGGTTTTGATCAGATACTTCATTGCGTATACCACAGGGTCTTTTTTCATGAAATATCCTCCTTTGGAAAGTTTTCTTGCCTTTTTATTGAGAGCAAGTTCCTCAAACAAGCTAACGCTTCCATTCGCCAGGGCAATCCCTACAGTGGGGGCCATCATTACAAGTGAGAAGAAATCATGATCACTTATCTCCAGATATGGAGCTTCATTCTTAATAAAGTCTTTCTTTAATTCACTGGCTGCATTCAGAATTACCTGATTCTCAACCATTGTATCTATCTCGTACTCTGTAAACATATTTGGTAAGGTCGTTTAGCCAAAAAATTTAGGGTTAATATAATAAAAAAAAGGGGTGAAGTAGTATCACTTCTCCCCTTTTTGGATTTTATGAATAAAAGACTGAAATAATTAGTCTTCTTCCTCTTCGTCGGTATCCGACTCAGGCTGGTCCGCGCTTTCCACTGAAGCATAGACTTCATCATATTTTGCCTTCAATTCTTCATCGGACTTTAATTGTCTTTTTACTTTATTGTAAGTTCCAGCTCCTAAATCTTCTTTAACAAGAGCATTAAATGCCTCCTTAATCTCAACTTTGAATTTGTCGTTCTCAGCAAGGATTCCATTATAAGCAGCTAGTTCTTCTTCAGTCACGCCTAATTCAGCAAGAACAGCCTCGTCTCCTTTGGCTTTTTTGATCTCATTGAATCTTTTTCCTTTCTGCATCAATTCATGGCCCTTGATAAGTTCTACATACTTCTCTTTCGCCTCAGCTTTCATTTGATCTACTTTATACATTACCTCAGCATAGCCTTTCAACTCTTCATCTGTTACTTCTTCTGCATCCTGAGCATTAACCTGAACAGCCACAACCATTAGAAGTATCGCACATAAGTATTTCAACACCTTAAAATCAGTCATCAAATAATAAAAATTACAGTTAAACATATTTTAGCAACTTAAAATTATACGGTTAGTTATTAAATCCAAACAACCATCGAAGTAATAAACCCCTGAATTCGCTAAAAATTATTAAAAATTGGCAGTTATCTTAATATTGGGAAACCTTGCCGACAAAGCATTGGGAATTGCAAATTGGTTTCCGTTGAGTGTTTCAATCCAATTGTAGCTAATTGTATTATCTGCGGCGAGTGCATTTAAGATTTCTGCGGTGATCCAAAGTGTATTGAAAATACCTCCATCCTTCTTGTAAACCAGCACTTTTGTGATTCCAATATCCACTCTATAGTATTCATCTCCATTAAATGCATTTCTTAAATCATCATTACCGGGAGGTCCAATTGGCAAACCACTTCCAAATAATGCGTTAAGATATATTCTCCAACTTGGATCAGTAGGAAGACGATCTTCAAAATAAATACCAAGGTTGACTCTTTGATCAGAAGGTCTGCTGATATATCCATCAGTTACTCCTTCAATTCTTTCTTCCGTTTTTAATAACCCCAGACTGAACCAAGACTCAGCTCCTTCAATAAACTGGCCATTTAACCTAAAGTCCAAACCAGCTGAATAAGATTCAG
The DNA here is from genome assembly GCA_024743255.1 of bacterium. GTDB lineage: Bacteria > Bacteroidota > Bacteroidia > Cytophagales > Cyclobacteriaceae > JANSWY01. Next base: position 267,371 of record JANSWY010000002.1, read on the forward strand.
CAATGTTATCACCGAAATATCGGATTTGAACATTATCTATTTCATAAGGAATGATATTCTTTCCTCTTTTGAAATATGCTTCGGTTACAAATTTGAACTTACGACCCCACATGTAGAAGATTCTGTCCATGGAAGCGATAGCATGCCAGGACCTTTGTGCTTTTATGTTAGTGTTAATCTCTCCCGTTCTATCTCTAAGTTCTCTGTAAAATGGGGGTTGCGAATAAACTCCAGCAGCAACTTTGAATAAGGTGTTTCTTTTCCATTTTGGTCTGAATGAATATTGAAACCTAGGGCTTACCAACAACTCCTCACTGAAATCCCAATAATTCAATCTGTAACCAGCAGTAAATGAGTGCATACTATCCAAAGAATTGAATGAATATTGCCCATAATGTGTGAACTGATTTGTGTTGAGAGAGAGGTCATTAAATATTCTACCTGTCACTGTACTGAAATCAGCAGAATCTGCAAAACTGTATTCTCTAAGCTGATCATCTATTTGATTAATCTGGACACCTGCTCCAAATTCCATCTTACCGCGATCATCTACAACCCATTCATTTCTATTTTCGATATTGATCAGGTTTGCTTCTAGCTTGTTTCTTCCATAATCATAGATGGTCCCAATTGCCCTAACTACGGCACATTCATTAATAGTAGATGCTCCAGGGGTGTTATCCACATCACATAGTCGGTATCCACCTTCTACTTCAAAGTACTCTCTCTCTGTTGTATAAACTCCTGATAGGATTAAATTGCTTTTCAATCGATCTGTAAACTTGTGACTTAGTTTGAACCCTGTTTGATAAGTATCATAATCCAGGGTTTCTCTTCCATCAAAAGCCACTAAAAATCTAAAGTTGGCCTGAATACTTCCAAATTCAGTCTCCAACGTTTCAGGGATGGTTAAATACCTGTTCCTGGCATAGGAAAAAAGCCAACCAAGCTCAGTTTGTCTTACACGGTTACTGTTCTTATTGGTAAGATCAAAGTTTACAAATGATTGCACATCCGTAAATCTTGGCAAATATTGACCACTAGTTTCAAGGGTACTAAGAAGATACTGACTGTTTTTATGTCTTATTCCACCAACGAAACTTACTCTTCCATTCTCTGATGCATTTTCGAAGTGAGCTGAACCGCCCAGTAATCCGAAAGAAACAGATCCTCCAAGTTCACTTGGCTTCTTGTAATCGATAACCAGGTTTGAGGAGAGTTTATCTCCATATTTAGACTGCCATCCGCCAGCTGAAAAAACGATATTACTCACCATATCAGGATTTACAAAACTTAACCCCTCCTGCTGTCCGGCTCCAATTAAGAATGGTCGGTAAATAGGAATGTTGTTTACATAGACAAGATTTTCATCAAAGTTCCCTCCTCTTACTGAGTATGTTGATGATAGTTCGTTATTGCTAAACACACCTGGTAGCGTCACCAAAATCCTGTTGAAATCCTGAAAAGCGGATGGCAGTTGCTTGATGGTCATTGGGTCAATCTCCACAACTCCTGCTTCCTGACGTAATTCTTCTGACTCAGCGGTAACTTCCACTGCTTTTAGAAACTCGGTATTTGTTTCTAAGGAAGCATCCAGCCTGTATTGATCACCTTTTTCAATTCTTACCCACTTTTCAAGTGTAACAAACCCTATATGGCTAATTCTAATCCTGACTTTTCTTCCTGCTGGTATCTTTAGTTTGTAGTTTCCCTTTTCGTCTGTAGTAGTTCCATGTCTGTAATTGATGGAATAGACTGAGGCACCCATTACTGCGCTTCCTTCAGCATCTGTTATTGTACCTACTAACGTAGCATTCTGAGCAAATGCGCTAAAGCTTAATAGCGTGATACAAATGAATAAAAGGCTAGTGAAACGCAGCATTACCCCAATTAAACGGATTTTAAATCCTTTATTGTATTAACAGGGTCTTCAGAATTGAAAACAAAGCTACCAGCAACTAACATATCTGCTCCAGCTTCTTTTAGTTTTGGGGCATTCTCAATATTTACTCCGCCATCAATTTCAATAATAGCACTAGAACCTGCTTGTTCGATCAGGTTTTTGGTTTCTGAAACTTTCGCGTACGTTCTTTCTATAAATTTTTGACCTCCAAAGCCAGGATTTACAGACATCAATAATACAACATCAACGTCTGAAATAATGTCTTTTAACAAATCTACAGAAGTGTGTGGATTCACGGCTACTCCAGCTTTACAACCAATTTGTTTGATTCCTTGAAGGGTTCTATGTAGATGCTTACAAGCTTCATAATGAACTGAAATAATTTCCGCACCTGCTTTTTTACAATCCTCTAAATATGGATCTGCATCCTGAATCATCAAATGAAAATCTAAAGGTTTGTTACTATGCTTATTGATAGCCTGACATACCGGAAAACCAAAGGATATATTTGGAACAAATATGCCATCCATAATATCAATATGTAGGTAGTCGGCCTGACTTCCATTTAATAATTCAACATCTCGTTGAAGATTTGCAAAATCAGCAGCTAAAACTGAAGGGGAAATGATCATTAAATCGCTTGTTTGTGGGTTAAATCGGGCCCAAAGTTACGATTACCGGGCAGAAATAAAAAAATGGATTAGTTTTTAAGTATTCTAATCTTTCTTGACTTATTACCAACCGAGATTTTAACGATATAGGCTCCTTTCGATAGAGTAGAAACGTCCAAAGTATAACGGCTCTCTCCCTGGTAATTAATTTTCTCTTTTATTACTGATTTCCCATTCATATCTATGAAGGCCACTTTCAGTCCTGACCAATTAAGATCGTTGTTGAGTTGGAGTGTTATGTAGTTGCCAGATACTGGGTTAGGGTAAACATTTGCATCTTGAGCCAGGATTTCCTGAACATTCAGTACTTCTTTATCAACCGCAATCAAATAATTTGGGATTCCGTTTCCTATTTCATTATTTGGGTCTGTGATATTGGATGCTGAGCTAATGATAAGTTGCTTCAACTGTGTATTAGTTAACTCTGGTCGTGCTTGCCAAAGAGAAGCAGCAAAACCTGCCACTAAAGGAGCTGCAAAGCTAGTGCCGTTTTTAGTACTAATATTTCCCGAGCCATTTATAATTACTGTTCCACTTCCATAAGCCGCTACATCCGGTTTAGTCCTTCCATCTGCAGTTGGGCCGAATGAACTGAAACTTGCCTTATTTCCAGATGCATCAACTGCACCAACAGCTAAGACATTTTTCGCGTCAGAAGGTGTGGTTATGAACCTCCAACTACTATTTCCAGAATTTCCAGCACTGGTTATGGTTAAAATACCTTTTGAAAAAGCAATATCCTGAGCTCTTGTGATGACAGATGTTTCGCCATCAAGATCTTCATATTCGTAACTCATGGAGGGATCATCAAATGAATTGTAACCAACAGATGAGTTAATTACATCTACCCCTATACTATCAGCAAATTCTGCTGCAACAACCCAATTATATTCTTCAATTCTATATTCCTCGCTTACATCTTCAGTTTTACAAAGGATAAAGCTGGCGTCATAGGCGGTACCAACCATTTGGTCATTGTACTTTGCAGCAATACATGAAAGTACGGAAGTACCGTGGCTACTGCTATGATAAACGTCTGTATCATTATCCACGAAATCCATGGAAGCAATGAGTTTATCGTTCTCTAAGATATGTTCAAAAGCTTTGGATTCATTTGTCATGGTAAAGCCTCCATCCATCACAGCAATCATCATTCCGTCACCAGTGTATCCATCTTCCTGCATATAGTTTACCCGGAGCTGTCTCAACTGGAATCCTGAAGAGTTGGTGGTAGTTTCTGGTTCAGTAGCAACATTCCAGGTTGGAGCGTTATCAATAAATCCACCAAGCTTGGATCCAGGAGCAATGAACTCAGTGCTTTCAACGTAGGATAATGCCTCTATCTGAGTAAGTTCATCTGAGGTCGCCTGAACCATGACTCCATTTAACCACTTCGTCTTGTGGTAAACATCAGCTCCAACAATTTCTGAAATACCCTGAATATAAGAATGATTGACTGGTAAATCTTCCTCGGTGATTGAAATACCCTGATTAGTTCTTCTAAGGATGGATCTCTGTGATAAGAATTCTTCCGGATTTGATATAGAGTAATTTGAGTTGTCTTTATCGGTGAAAAATACCATGTATCTATCTGTTTGTGCAAATAGTTGGCTTGATTGAAGCAAGGCCAGTATTCCGATAATTACAATCTTACTCTTTACCATATTCAAATAAAACTTGACTTAAAATTCTTCCGGACTCAACCTGTCCAACAAATTCACAACCCGTTGTACAGAAATTTAATGTTATATAATCTTTTTCAATAAGACCGATATCCCTCGCATAAATTTCAAACCTTTGATCCTGTAAAACCAAATTTTCCGGAATATCACGGATAATCACCTTTAGATATTCATTCTGAGAAGTATCTGAATCCATAAATGTCATGCTGTAATTCCTTGGGTCAAAAGTATTGAAAGCGTGACCATCCCAAATTAAAGAATCTTGCACTGGGAAACTTATCTTTTGGTATGTTACATTATTTTCTGTGACAACCGCATAATCATCATTACTTCTCGCACTCCAAATAGAATCAACCACCCACGTATCAGCTACTGTATTCCTCTTTGACCTTTCAATAAGGTATGTAATTTCAGAAGAAGTAGTAATTGTATCAAAGATGTACTCTCTTAGCTGATACCTTGAAGTATCTCCACCCTCGCTGTTATAATTAACCTCAAGGACATCATAGTGTTTGAACAACCCGATTTCTAAAGGAAAATAGTCATAACCATAATCTACTGGAGTAACCTCATTGTCGCTTGAACAAGCAACAATTGATAAGTAAACTATCGCTATGACTATAATATTTCTAATTTGCATGTTGTCTAAAACTGCTACTGATCCAACCACCGCCAATTACATCGTCTCCTTCATAAAATACAGCGGCTTGTCCGGGAGCAATAGCCGAAACTCCGTTACCAAAGAATACCTTCATGGTGTCACCTACCTGTTCTATAACTGCAGGATTACCAGGATCATTGTACCGAACTTTCGTAACAGTATCTCTTCTATCACCCTCTACAGAATCGTATTTCACCATGTTCAATTGGTTAACATACATTCCGTCTCTTGACAATTCATCAAATGTTCCAAGAACCACTCGGTTCTCATCCTTTTGAATCTCTGTTACATATACAGGGAAACCTAATGCAATCCCTAATCCTTTTCTTTGTCCAACAGTATAAAATGGATATCCTTCGTGAGTCCCAACTACAGTTCCATCTTCCAAAACAAATTCTCCGCCTTTTACATCTTCTTCAAGACCTGGTAATCTGTTTTTTAGGAATCCTCTATAATCATTATCTGGCACGAAACAGATTTCATAAGATTCTGATTTGTTAACCAATTCATAGAATCCCATTTCATTGGCCGTTTCGTAGATTTGTTTCTTTGTAAGATGACCTAATGGATACTTAGTTCTACTCAAACTTTCTTGAGAAATTCCCCATAGAGCATAAGATTGATCTTTATTTGTATCAAACCCTCTGGATATAACAAACCTGTTATTCTCTTCCCTGATATTGGCGTAGTGACCAGTCGCGATATATTCGCAATCCAGTTTGTCAGCTCTTCTAAGGAGGGCATCCCATTTGATGTGCGTATTGCAAAGAACACATGGGTTAGGTGTTCTTCCAGCCAGATATTCGCTTGTAAAGTGATCAATTACGTAATCACCAAACTCATTTCTGATATCAAGGATGTAATGAGGAAATCCAAGGTTTACCGCGATGTTTCTAGCATCGTTTATACTGTCTAGGCTGCAGCAACCTGTTTCTTTTTTGGAACTCCCGGAACTTACATAGTCCCAGGTTTTCATGGTCATACCAATTACTTCGTAACCTTGCTCATGTAGCATGACAGCCGCAAGGGAGCTGTCGATTCCGCCGCTCATAGCGACTAATATTCTTCCGTGTCTACTCATTGATCTCCGCCAGGTTCAAAGCCTGGTTTTAGATTTAATAAATAATTAAGCCACAAAGATAGGTTCTTTGTAACCAGTATCTCAAATGAATCTAAAAGTTTGTCGGGAGAACGAGGCTTTAACTAGTCTTCATCAAGGGCTTCAAGTATATCAGCCAGTTCATCATAGTCTTTATAACCTGGACGAATTTCTTCTGAGCCTTTTAAGGCGATTCCATGAAATTTATCACTTAAAGTTTCAACTGAATCCGTATCCAGACCGTATCCTCTAACAATTTTATGCTTTGGATTTGAATTTTGAATCAATGAATTCAACGAGTCTTCCATCGAGTCTTCTGCTTCAATAACGATATAAGAAAGGTCATGATCAGAGTTGAATAATGAAGTCAAAGTATCGAGTGAACTTTGATCAGTCACATTTACTTTTAAAATTTTCTCAAAACCTGATAATGAATTTAAGGCATCTATACTATCAGATTGAACATATTGCAATTCATATTTAGAGATTTGATCAGTATAATTCTCTAAAGTTTCAGCAGAAAATTCTCCACAATAAGCAACTCCTGCAACCCAGCCTACAATCTCACTAAATGTTTCCGGAGCAACATATGCTGAATCATTTGGGTCGATTACAAATCCTATGATGTCTACACCCATCCCGGCACAATACCTGGCGTCACTTAAGTTTGATACTTCTCCTACTTTTACAAATGTTCTTAAACCCATCTTTATTCAATTAGAATGCAAATATCAAAATCCTTATGAACTGAGCAAAGAGTTCTCACTTTTTGATTCATCAATTCTCACGAATATTCCCAGAAGTGATACCAATGCTGATATGGAGAAGAAAATCAGACTGAGAGCTACAGCTGCTTCTTGATCAATTCGGAGATATTGTGCCCCTAGTATAAATGCTAATTCCCTCAAGCCAAGTCCTCCAATTGAAATTGGTATTACTGAAGCTACAGACGATACTAGGAATAGGAACACATACTCCATATGTAAACCTGCAATTCCCAAAGCCTGTATGATACACAATGCTGAAACTACCTGAAAACCCTGAACCAAAAGTGAAATAATGAATGTTTTATGGAGACTCGACCTAAATGTTGCAAACACCCTCAACATTCCGAACAAGGAAATGGGAGCAATTGAGCACAACAGTAAATAATAATGTTGACCAATGATCTCCACAAAAGAGGTTTGCCAGCCAAACATAAAACCCAAAACCATCAATGCTAATAAACCCGACAGTCTATCATTAATTAAAGCTGAGACGATCGATTTTGTAGAGATTCCCTTTAGGCTATTTAGATAAAAAACTTTGTAGCCATCACCACCAATACCACCTGGTAAAAATAAATTGTAAAACATTCCTTTTGAATACAATTTGAGGTTGCTCAATTCGGATAAGCCAAATCCAATATGTTTAAGATAAACATTAAGGCGATATGAGGATGCTATCTGGGAAACTATGAACAGAGTTGCTGCAATTAGTAGCCAAACGGGGTTGGCATTATTGAGATGACCTAATAACTCAGTTATCTCAATCCTGGTATGAACTACGTAACACCCTAAAAAGGCAACTATCAGCTTACCAAATGTCTTAAGATACTTCTTCAGCTGAGTTCTTTCCAACAATTTTTTCTTTTATTCGATATGTTTTTTTGCCACTTCCTTCAAAGTAAATTCTAACCAGGAGCTCAGCAATTATACCGATAGTAATTAATTGTATTCCACCCAAAAGCAGAGTTACACCTAAGATAAGCAAAGGTCTTCCCCATATATCTTCACCCAATAACTTTAACATACCCAGGTACCCTGTTATTCCAACTCCTGACAGAAAAGTAATAATACCTGTGGTTCCAAAAAGGTGCATCGGCTTTTGCAAGTACTTCTGGAAGAATATCATCAATAGCAGATCTGATAACACCTTGAACGTTCTTCCTAAACCATACTTTGACTTGCCATGAATTCTTGAATGATGAGTGACTACCATTTCAGACAGTTTGGCTCCCTGAAGTTGGGCCAGAACTGGAATAAACCTGTGAAGCTCACCATAAAGCCCTAAATTTTTGGCAATATCCTGTCTGAATACTTTAAGTGTGCATCCATAATCATGGAGATAGACTCCAGTTAGTTTTCTGATTAAAGCATTTGCAAACTGACTTGGAATTTTCCTAAGGAACCAACCGTCTTTTCTGGTTTTTCTTACTCCCGCAACTACATCAGAATCTTCCTCTATGAGTTTTCTAATCATGTTTGGAATATCTGCAGGATCGTTTTGAAGGTCCCCATCCAAAGTGACAATGTAATCCCCTATGGCCTCATCAATACCAGCCGCCATTGCTGCAGTTTGACCATAGTTTTTGTTGAGAACAAGCAGCTTTGTTCTTTCATCACTACATCTTTGAATTTTGTATCTGGTTTGGTCAATGGATCCGTCATCCACAAAAATGATTTCATAATCCCAACCTTCAAGAGCATTGTAGATCTTGTCCAATAATGGTTCTACATTATCAACTTCATTATGAACTGGTATAACTAATGACAGCTCCATTAGGACAAATTACATATTTTATGTGTTATCGTGATTAAACCTAAACTTCAAATACTTGATTTTCTCTCCTTTGTCGGAGAAGATCTTTTCATATTTTGTCTTTATCCCAAAATGTTCATCCTGGAATTCTGAATCATATAAATCAAAGGTGTATGATAGGTCTTTAACATCTAAGGTTCCATCCTTTATAATTTCGAGCGTGTACTCAAATAAGGAAGTACTATCAGTTTTGAATTTCACCCAACCATCATTCTTCAGAATGTTTCTGTACATATTCATGAACCTGGGGCTTGTTAGGCGTCTTTTAATGTCTCGATCTTTTGGCCTTGGATCTGGGAATGTGATCCAGATTTCCCCAACCTCATTGGGTTCAAAGAACTTTTCTATTAGTAAGATTTGAGTACGAAGAAATGCGACATTGTGAAGGTCCATGTCCATGGCTTGAGTGCTGCCGACCCATATTCTTTCTCCTTTGATATCTACACCTATGAAGTTCTGGTTAGGGAAGTGTTCTGCCAGACCAACGGAATATTCTCCCTTGCCACAACCAAGTTCGACAACCAGGTCATTTTCATTCTTGAAGAAATCACTCCAGTTACCTTTAATCTCCTCATAAAGTGTCTTACCTGGCTCTAGTATATTGGCTCGGCTAGCGTTCTCCGCGAACCTTTTAAGTTTAGTTCTCACAATTCATCTAATTCCGCCACAACAAACGTGCTACCTCCTACCCAAATTACATCCTGTGGGTTTGCTTTTGCTCTGGCCTCTTTCAAAGCTTCGTTTACATCTTTAATTCCCTGGTACTGTAACTTCCGCTGTTTCCCTATTTCAAGTAAATCAGATAGCGGTAATGCCCTTGGAATATTAGACTCGCAAAAGTAATAAAAAGCATCAGATGGTAGAAGATCGAATATTTCATTTATGTCTTTGTCATTGACAGAACCCCAAACAATATGCAAGTCCAGGTATGACATATTTGAAAGTTGGTTTAGTATTACTTTAATCCCATCAGCATTATGGCCAACATCTGCGAAAACATAAGGATTATTCTGTAGAATTTGCCATCTTCCCTTTAATCCTGTGTTTGTTACTACATTTTGGATTCCTTGCTTTATGCAATTCTCATCAACATTAAATCCCTGGTTTCTCAATTCGTGTATCACCTCAAGCGCAACTGGTAAGTTGCTTAAATAGTAATCGCCTTTAATCGCAGGATTTATATTAGTCAGATCAATATGTTCTGAAGCAAGGCTAATAGTATTTTCTTCCTTAATGATTTGATAGGACTCGGATAAGTCATTTACAAATGAATTTGTCTTCTTAGCTTTCTCTAAGAATACCTCTTTGACTTCACTTTTTTTGAAATCATACAAAACAACAGGTGTTTCTTTTTTGACAATCCCGGCTTTTTCTGATGCTATTGAAACCAAATCATTTCCAAGAAACTTCATGTGATCTAATCCAATCGCAGTGATGGCACTGACGAGAGGGTTGATTACATTGGTACTATCAAGCCTACCTCCCATTCCAGTTTCTATTATTGCTATATCAACTTCTTGTTGTTTGAAATATTCAAATGCCATCACCACAGTGATTTCAAAGAATGAAGGTTCAAGTTCCTTAATAACATCTTGATTGCTTTCTACAAAGTCCACAACAAACTCTTCTGAGACCATTTCACCATTTATCTTGATTCTTTCTCTAAAGTCTTTGAGGTGTGGTGAAGTATGTAATGCAGTTTTGAAGCCTGCTTCCTGCAGAACTGATGCTATTGTATGTGCGGTAGTACCTTTTCCATTGGTTCCTGCTAAATGAACAGATTTAAAACCGTGTTGTGGATTACCCAGAGCTTCACATAATGCAATTGTATTGGAAAGATCTTTCTTATATGCCGATGCTCCCTGTCTTTGATACATTGGGAGTTGAGTAAACAGGAAATCCAGGGTTTGCTGGTAGCTAATGCCCTTGGTCATGAAGATTAATTAGCTTTAATTATGAATGTAATTTTACCTTTTGAGAATGGTGCGGGTTTGTAAGAAGATGTCTTGCTGAAAGTTAAATCATAAACAGCTTCACGGTACTTTTTCAAAACTGCGGGTGTAACTGTAGTCTCCAAAGGAATAACTTTCTCGATGTAACCATCGCTATTAACCGTAATCTCAAATACAATCTTTCCGCTTTCCTGTGAGTTATCATCTGGATCTGGAAGTTCATCCCATTTCCAACCTGAAAGCTCTAATTTCGGTCCATTATTGGATCCACTTTCGCCCATTAATGATTGCGCATCTATATCACCAGTTTCATCTCCCTGGTCACCGGTTTCTTCAGTATTCCCATTAGATTCTTCCTGATTGCTTTCATCTGATTGAGCGCCAGTATCAGTTGAATTTGTGTTTTCAGTAGTATCCTGGTTATCTGTTGTTTCAGAATTGTTGGTCTCCTGACTGGTATTATCAGTAGTTTCCTGAACGACTTCTTCCCGGTTATTTTCGTTTACTGGTTCCTCAATTACATCAGGTCCTTCATTTTGATTGGCTTCAGAGGAATTATCCTGTTGTTCAACTACTTCGGACTGTTCTGTTTCTGTGTTTGTGGTTTCTGAAGAACTGGATTCATCTGTTTGCTCCTCAACTACATCTTCCACTACTTCCTCCTGATTTACTTCTTCTACTTCTTGAGTGGTTTCTGGCTGAACATTGCCGGAACCCGTTTGCTGTAACCCAAAGTTCAATTCAATACCATATTCGGGAATTGGAGGGTTTGGTTCTTTCCAGGCCAACATCAATATAAAGAGCAATAGCAACGAGCCGTGAACGGCAGCAGAAATGCCTATTGCCCATTTCCTTTTCTTTTGCTCTTCTTGCTCCATTTTAATTCGGTTTTGTAGCGATAGATACTTTCGCCTCGAGGGAAGTTGCAATGCTTGCAACTTTGACAAGCTCATTAACAGGTACATCCTGATCGCAGTGCAATACCACCAATCCTTCTTTACCCGCAAATGAATTTCTCAATTCCATCTCAAGTCGATTGAAACTGATCTTTTTATCATTAACGTAATAATCCAGGTTTTTGGTAATAGTCACGCTGACTTTTTGCAGAACGATGCTTGAATTCTTACTACTAGGCAAATTCACCGGTAACCCTGAAGGAGTAATGAACGAAGCAGTGAGCATAAAGAATATCAACAACAGAAATATAATATCCGTCATGGAAGACATACTGAATGCCGCCTCAACCTTATGTTTGGATTTTAGATTCATTTCTGTGGCTCTTGAAGTAGATCGATAAACTCAACGGAATTGTATTCCATCGTGTGAATCACTTTCTGAACTCTGGCAACCAAATAGTTGTATCCCAAATAGGCCAAAATTCCGACAAACAACCCTGCTGCGGTTGTTACCATCGCTTCATAAATACCACTAGATAGGAGTTTGGGGCTTACCGCTCCTTCTTCCTGTGCGATAGAAATAAATGCTTGAATCATTCCGGTAACTGTCCCTAAGAATCCAATCATTGGAGCAGCTCCGGAAATAGTTGCTAAGAGGCTTAAGTTCTTCTCCAGCTTATAAATTTCAATCTTGCCAATATTCTCGATTGAGACCTCAATATTCTTCAAAGGATTACCTATTCTGGAAATTCCCTTTTCGATCATCTTGGCAATTGGCGTTCCCACTTGATCGCAAAGCAATCTTGCTTCTGAGATATTGCCAGAAATAACTTTACTCCTGATTTCATCTCTAAAGTTTGATGGGGTTTTAGATGCATTTTTAATTGTGATTACCCGTTCAACAAAAATATAAACGGCCACAATCCACAATAGCAATATTGGTATAATCATATAGCCTCCTTTGAAAAGGAGGCTTAATACTGTAATTGATTCTTCTACTTGATTAGGATCTACCACATCGGTAGAAATCTGTAATAGCATAACAATAATATTCATTTGCTCAGAACAACGAAGTGTTGTTCAAAACATTGTCAGGAAAATGAATTAATACCTAAGTGCCCAAATATCGTCTCCAAATTCAGCTTTGTAAAGATCCATTGAAGCTGCAGCACTTTGATAAGAATCAAACTCTGCTATCCCAACTCTATAGAACTTGTAATCTTTAAATGGAGGAATAATGTATGGACTCTTACCTTGAGACGCTAAATCACTCGCGTGATCATTTGCTAAATCCTGATCTATGAAACTAGCAACGATTATGTATGTCATACCTGTCTGGCCAGACAATGCATTTACTTCTCCTGCATTCACCGGTGTTGGTGATGTGTTAGTAGTAGTTGTTGTTTGCGTAGTAACAGGTTGTTGCTCAGGCTGAGTTGTAGTTGCAGTCTGAGTTGTTGTATTACCTGTCGTTGCAGCAGCGGTATTATTGTCCTTCGTAGTTTCTGCTGTTGTTGTCTTCTTAGTGTTACTCTTTTTAGAATTCTTCTTAGAAGCTGTTTTCTTGTTGGAGCTCTTCTTTTTCTTTTTAGTGTTTTCGGTCAACTGCTTATCCTTGCCTTCATCATCACTAAACATTGTGAAATAGCCTATTAACCCAATACCTAGCAGTACAATAGCTGAAACACCAATAATGATCACTTTTGTAAAACCACCAGTTTTTTGAGAATCCATAGTTGGTGGCACAAACTCCTTATCGGCATCATCATAATAACTACTGTCATCATCCAGATCACCGTAATCTTCATCATCCACCTGGTACTCATCATCATCTCCACCGAAAACTGAATCAGATGTACTATCATCATCTGCAGTAGCTACATCTTCATCATCTATTTCAAAATCCGCATCGAAATCATCATCAAGATCAGATTCATCAGCTGGTTCAAGAATTCCTTCAAAGTCATCCGCTTCAGCATCTGCATCAATAGAATCGAAATCTGTTTCATCAATTTCAATATCACCTTCACCAAAGTCATCAGCTTCAAATGAAACTTCTTCTTCAGCTGGTTCTTCCACAGTTTCTTCTACTGGTTCCTCTACAGCTTCTGGCTCAGTTTCAGGTTCTTCCTCAACTTCATCATCCACGGAAAAAACATCATCTAAATCTTCTCCAGCGTCATCAGCATCAGAATCTTCTTCCACATCGTCATCCAATTCGTCGTATTCTAAATCCGGCAAACCGAAATCATCATCGTCAAATTCGTTTTCTTCTGCTTCGTTATCTAAGTTGTCCTCAGCCATCTATGTAATTGTTTATTGCGAATAGTTTTACCTAGCGGAAAATGCTATTTGGGAAAAATCCGTTTGCCTTTCCTGCGTTAAATATAGGAAAAAATAAGATAGTTATATTATTCTGAGTACTAGAATGAGTAACTGAAACCAACCTGGAACTGTAATGCCCTTGAAGGGTAATTCATAAACCTCTGATTTTCAGATCCTAATATGTTACCCAGGTTTAAAAACAGCCCTGATCTTTCAGATAAGATATATCGTGATCTCAGATTCAAATTCACGATAGGATCCAATTTTTGACGTATATCTGAAGCTGCATTATATCCTTCAATGCCTCCTATCACCTCCAATTGAGGTCTAAAAATAAGTTTATTGATCAAACGATAGTTACCTGAAATAGACATCTTATATTGAGGCATATGCCATGCTTCAGGAAGTTGGTCTGTGTCATAACCTATGATTTCGGCGTTTGCCTGTAATCCAGCTTTCTCACCAAATGAATAATTAAGTTCTCCAAATAGTCTAAAAACCGCTGTGTTACCACTATCATAGATCAAATCAAAACGGGAACTATCTGGTTGACTATTTACAAAGAACCCGATATTTTCATAAGTCCCGGTAGAAAATCCTGCTGTTACCCCTACAGTCTCTGAAATCTTACCTCTTAAACCTCCGTAAAGTTCAAACTTGGTAATTTCGTTTCTTATGTCCAGGTTATTCTGAATCCAAGGATTTGCATTTGAGAAGCTTGAGAATGTATTGAAATCCTGATCTCCTCTTATTCCTCCATAGATATCAAGGTATTCCGAAATTGGGAATGCAACATTGAAGTCAGGATAGATTGCCAACTCAGAATCCTGATTGGTAGAATCAACGGCTGACACAACATTGAAACCTCCCTGAATGAGAAATCCCGATAATTTAAACCTAACAAATGGAGATACCTTGAACTGATTTCTTTCTAATGAAAAATCTGAGTCCTCATAGGTAGATAGGCTTCCGGAAATATTGATTCCAGCATTCCAATCGTCATTGATTTGATAACTGTTTTTACCATTAAATGAAAAAGTGTTTTCACTTGCATTGAAGTTATCCGAAATGGTGTTGAAGGCTAAGTCATAATTGTATTTAAATGGGCTTTCCTGCTTAGTCCCATTAAATCCACCGACAAAGTCAAATTCATTAAACTTCTGATTAATGGTGTCTTTCAACGGAGTTGTTATTTCCGGGCTATAACCAAAGAAATGGTTAAATCGATTTTGGAAACCCAGAGTTGAGTAAAAACCAATCTCTTTAGCGTATCCTTTCACAAACAACTCAGCTAATGTAGAACCAGAAGCACTATTTTTATCATCTACAGGTCCTTTACCAAAAGAATGATGATTCACATGAGCTCCAATGCTCAGATTTTCATCTCTTTTGTTGGAATAAATAACATCTACAAAAGGACTATTAAAATTACCATAGCCCAATTGAACTTGTCCATTGTAGACCTTTTCAAGAGCCTGAGGCTTTAACTTAAGCACCTTTATTTTCGATGGTTTTACAACTGGAGAGAAACTCAAATCCTTCACATCAAATTTTACTGGGATCTCGCCAGCTCCTATCTGATCAAACTTTACCTTTTCGTAGTACTTGTTGAATTTGGGTAGTTCCAGTTTTTTATCCTTCTCTATAATGATTTCTGCGTCTTCTACCTCTCCATCATCGCCCCAAGTAGTATCCTGAGCGAATAACTGGCTAGAAGCAAATATTAACATCACACAAATTATTGCTAATCTACCCATCGTTTTCTTCTGTGTTTGTGAGTGAATCAACTTCCTCATCATTTT
Organism: bacterium; assembly: GCA_024743255.1. Lineage (GTDB taxonomy): Bacteria > Bacteroidota > Bacteroidia > Cytophagales > Cyclobacteriaceae > JANSWY01. The sequence goes on from JANSWY010000002.1 coordinate 282,942, forward strand.
CAATTATCGCCTTTTCAAGTTCTTCAATCTCTAACAACTTAGTATTGGCCAATTCCACAATATCCTTAACTGGTGATTTCTCAACGATACTATTTAGAGTTGCTTTAGCCTGGAATAATTCTTCCATCGCTATATAATTATCGGCAATCAGCAGAAATGATTTACCTAGCCATTGATCATAGCTGGCATATTGTTTATTCAGCTCAAAGCAAGTCTCTATAGACTGACGGTATTTCTGTTGTTTGAAATAAACCAAAGCAAGTCCATAGTGAGCATTTGCCCCATTTTCATCTTTAATATCATTCATTAATTGAAGATATTGATCAGCTGCCTGGTCATACTGCGCTTTGTCAGAATAGATATTACCAATCAACAAAATCGCTCTTGACTTGGCATCTTGATTCATTTTTGAGCTTTCGCTAATCTTCTCAGCATATGCTACAGCGCTATCAAGTTCATTCAGATTGTAATAAGCAAGCATTTGACCACTCCAGCTATTCCCAATATCTCTCTTTGATTTGGAATAAGTTTCTAATTCTTTAAAGGTCTGAAGTGCACTATTGTGATCCTCTTTTAACGCATATAACGACCCCAATCTATATAATGACCTATTAAGATATTTGCCCGATTTATCTGATACTACTTCTACAAACTCTTCGATTGCTAAGTCATATTCTAAAATTCGGTAGTAAGATTCAGCTATAAGATAACCAGCTTCCGTATTGAAACTGCTTGCAGTGTATTTTGACCTGAAATCTTGTAATGCTTTGATTGCAGGTTCATACCTTTGATTGTAATACTGTGATTTTGCAGCATCAAACTCAATACTTTCAAGGCTTTCATCATTTGGGTTTGCGGCCTTATATTTTTCAAGGAAACTGCTAAAATCGTCTCCATTACCTGTTAATGCATAGAGTTCCTGCAAGCCTAAAAGTGCTCCATTTGCAGCTTTGTGACTAATGTGGTCATTCAAGATAGATTTATAATCAGACTCTGCTTCCGGGTATTTACCTAGATTGTAACTGGCTACCGCCCTTTTCAACAAGGCATACGGCGTTAATTGTCCCTCAGGATATTCTGATATCACCTGACTAAATCCACCCACGGCAGATGTGTAATCACCAGATTCAAACTGTAGTTCAGCAAGTTGAAAAATCCCATTATCACGATAAGATGACTTAGGAAAATTACTCAGTAATGTTTGGTAATGGTTTTTGGCTAATTGTGGTTGTTCATTAAGTGCATATACAACCCCTAATTGAAAGTTTATATAATCTTTCGCAGCACCAGTTTGATTCAACAAGCTTTGATAAGTAGAAATTGCAGTTACATAATCTTTGCTAACATAATAGCAATCACCTAGTCTGGTGTTTGCATCTGCCAATAAGTTTGGTTTTCCTGTATAGCCTGCCAAAAAGCTTTTGAAATTAGCGCTGGCATTTTCATAATCCTTAGAATTGAAATAACTGTATCCTAAACCATATCTACTTAACAACTTTAAATCTTTCGCCTCTTCACTATTTTCAGTGATATATAGCGCCGATTTATAGGAAGCAATCGCTAGTTCGTATTTCTGACCAATATTGAATGCTTCACCCTTCCAGAAATGTGCCTTTATATTCAATAGCTTGTTTTGACTATACCTTAGAGACTTATCATAAAAGTAAATGGCGTTTTTGAACCTACTATTATTGAATTGGTCGGAGGCTTTCTGAAAAGTTACCTTTTGATAAGTATTCTCGATTGCCGGAGAAATGTTATCCAGGTTTTCAATGTATTGAATGGCAAGATCATAATCCGAGGTATTTAAGAATGCTTCAGTAAGGAACTCGTTAACTTCGGTGTGGTATTTTCCATCAGGAAATTTAGTTTGATAATTCTTTGCCCCTTCGATACACTCCTTGTACTCTTCCAGCTTGAACTCTACTTTGATCAATTGAAATGTAGATTCCTCTCTAATGTCCTTTTCTTCAGATTTAAGAGCTTGCCAAAATGCTGATTTAGCATATTCGTAATTCTCCTGTTCCAGATATAGTTTACCTAAGTAATAAGAACTGTAATGACCGATTTCATCTTTATCAAGTGCAGAGAAGCTATAATATTCAGTAGCATTTTCCATTTGTCCATCAAGTCTGTAAGCTTCTGCTAAATTGAAATATACTGCTGGTTGTGCTTTTCTGTTAGATGCTGAAAGACCACTTTCGAAGGATTCAATAGCAGATTTGTGTTGATTCAATTTCAAATAAGCATTGCCCTGGACGTAATACAACTTTGGATCTATGGCAAAACCTTCTGAAAGGGCTCTTTTTGAAAAGTTGACACACTTGTTATAATCTTCGTTTTCCAGATGAATACTTGCAATCATAAGTGCAGAAGATCCAATGTATTCTTCACTACCTGATGCTGTATTTAGCGCTTCTAGTGCCTCATCAAAACTATTTTGCTTATACCTGATAAAACCTCTGTAGTAGTTGGCAGCATAGTAGTACTCTGAATCCATCTGGTCTACTTTGGCGAATTCATCAGCCGCAAGAGGCATTTGCTTTAAGTTGAAATATCCATAACCAAGTTTAAAGGCAAGATCATCCTGATATGAGGACGTAACATTTGCTTTCTTAAAGTATGAAACAGCCTTCTTATACTTTTGATTCTGATAGAAATAATTTCCGATTTCATAGTAAGCCAATCCTGCTTTTGAATGGAATGGATAACTCTCCAAAAAGCTTTCCATTAGGTATTCCCCATCATTGTGATACAGCTTCAATGCTGACATTGCACGGTAATACGCAGATGATCCAAGGTTATTTCTATCCTTGCCAGATCTGAGATACTGTTCAAATTTTTCTCGTGCTTGATTGTATTGTCCCTGTTCATAGTATTCAATACCATTTTTAAACAGAGATTCAACTGGCTGATTTATGGTTCCATTCTGGGCATAACATTGGAATACCGCCAATACACATAAGGTTGCTACAAGTTGCTTCAAATTTTATTCGTTTTTCACACTAACGAAGCAATTGCTTCATTATTTAATGCATCAGTTTGAAAATAAGCTCTTTCAGTAAGTACCCCTCCGTCACATTACCTGAAGCCCCCACTCCTTTCGTCATCATATCGGCCTGACGAATAAATGCGAGGTTTTGCATCACTTTTTGCACAGGGTAATTCTTAGCGGCTGTCATGTACTCATCTACAAAAAACGGACTAACCCCAATTAAAGATGCAATTTCATTCTTTCCCTGGTGAGTATTTTTCATTCTGGCACCATGTATCAGGAGTAACTTATTGAAATAGTTAAACAAATTAAAAATTACCAGAATTGCAGGATTGCTTTTTGGGTTTGCCTGAAAGTAATTGATAATCTGGTTAGCCTTCAATATCTGTTTGAATGAAATTGACTTTTGAAGCTCAAATACGTTGTACTCTTTACTAATACCAACATACTTCGAAACATGGGAGTCTTCAATTTTAACCTTCTCACCAAAGTTCAAAAGCATCTTGTCTATTTCATTGGATAGTCTTGATAAGTTATTACCAATAAAATCGGCCAACATTTGAATTGCCTTCTCAGTAACCGGAAACTCTTTCTCCCCAAAATACGATTTGATAAACCCTGGAATCTGATTGTCATACAACTTCTTGCTTGTTATAGATACAGTCTGCTTTTCAATGAGTTTACCGATTGCTTTTCGCTTATCTACATTCTTGTACTTGTAAGCGAATACTAGAATTGTTGAAGGTTGAGGGTTTGCCAAGTAATTCTCTAAGAGCTTAGCTCCGACTTCCTTATTAAAGTCTTTGATTTCCTGAGCTTCCTTTACGATCACGACCTGACGATCGGACATCATTGGAAATCTTCTGGCATTATTGATCACAGCACTCATTTCAACATCCTTGCCATAGAGAATAATTTGGTTGAATCCCTTTTGTGATTCTTCTAAAGCGTTAGCCTCTATATAATCAACAATTCTATCAGTGAAATAGGGCTCTTCCCCTTGTAAAAAATATACAGGCGAATAGTTGCCTTTCTTTAATTCTGAATAGACCGAGTCGAAATTTGCTGCCATGTTTACAAATTTGCTAAATCATTGTTAATAAAACACATTTGAGACCCAAAATTGCAGAATACTAATAATGTTTAAAATGCACACATTCAAAATAAACTTTTTAAATACGTTAAACATTTATTAACCTTTTTAAACAATTCGGTTTAACAAGATTTCTGACAATTTTTTACGCAAATCATTGAGCAGCTGATAAGTTACGTATATACTCCTCAACCTAAGCTAAAACAGCACAAAATTGTACTTTTCTTATATTTAACGGTATAATTTTTATTTTTAGACAATAATAAATAGATTTGTAATGGAGCATAGATTAGTAAAGGTAACATGCATTTAATATGGTACAATCCAGATACTTCATCCTACGAGCAAGGTGAGGAAGAGGAATATCTGAAGACAAAGGCAGCTAGTTTTAATTCAGAAGGATTCAATGTTTTATATGAATTCAGCAAGACAACAATGCACATTGCTGAAAAGATTATAAAGTCGCTTAATTTGGTTAGGGAAACGAACCAGGGTAACGATGTTTTGAATCAGATTGAAAACCAACAGATAGATCTGCAGTAGTCTTAAAACATTTTTTAAACATTTCTATTCCTTGAGAATTCAGGATATATTAGCTGCTTTATGAAGCGGATTACATATATCATTTCTTCCTTATTATTTCTCTACTCTTGCTCAACAGGCCGGGTTATTCATTTCACAAACTCGGAAGCCAATTTCTCCTCTTATAGTAATTACAAGTTTCGCAATGCAGTAAAAGACAGCATAAGTGCTGAGGGAATGCGAATAGCTAATGCAATTCAAAATTCTATTAAAATGGAAATGAAAAACAGAGGGTATATTCAAGGATCAGGTGGAGCTGACTTGCAATTGCATTATGATCTAATCTCCAGCTATTCTGACAACTTTAATAATAATCCAAATCGAAATTCAAGGTTCTTCAATAATGACCCATTTTTCTACAATAACAACTGGCAATCAACAGATGTCTATAAATCCGTACTACTGATTGAGTTATATGACATCAAAAAGAAAAAGCTGGTATGGCAAGCTAGTATGGACCTTTCCCATGCAAGAAGAGAAAAGCGAAGAGAAATCATGATTGCACGTGCTGTTGAGAGAATATTTTCTACCTATCAAAAAACAGCCAATCAAAACAACTAATACTTTATGGATCACTTTGGACTATTATCAGTAATCCCCCCTATTATCGCCATTGCATTAGCTATTTGGACCAGACAGGTATATATCTCTTTAATTCTGGGAATCTTTATTGGTTGGTTATTCATTGAAGGTTTCAACCCGTTTCTGGCTACATTAAGCACTATCAACTCATTCGTAGACGTATTTGCAGATGCAGGCAATACCAGAACAGTTATTTTCACTTTGCTTGTTGGCTCTCTTATTATTTTAATTCAAGCATCAGGTGGTGTCGCAGGATTTATTAATTGGATTAGTAAGTTAATTGATCGATATAAGGATGATTCTGGTTTTGGTAAAAGGAAACTGGTCCAGATTTTGGCTGCTATCACAGGTGTTTTAATATTTGTTGAGTCTAATATCTCAATCCTTACTGTAGGGACCTTGTACAGACCTATTTTCGAAAAATTAGGTATTAGTCGGGAAAAGCTAGCCTATATAGCTGACTCCAGTTCTGCACCATCATGTATCATAATACCCTTTAATGCCTGGGGGGCATTTGTAATGGGATTAATACTGACAAATGGTTTGGAGAATCCATTCAGAGTATTGTTTACTGCACTACCGTATAACTTCTATCCTTTTCTGGCAATTCTACTATTATTGGGATTAATCATTTCAGGGAAAGATTTTGGCCCCATGAAAAAGGCTGAGACCAGAGTAAAAGAAACAGGTAAAATTCTTGATGAAGGTTCTAAACCAATGGTTTCCACTGAAATAACAACCGTTGAACCTGAGAATATAGAAAATCCAAAAACCTTCAACATGGTAGTCCCTATAGTCTTGATGGTAATTTGTATGCCAATCATGCTTATTTATACGGGATGGCAGTCAGAATTTGTAGCAACAGATTTTTGGGGAAAGATCATGGAGGCTATTGGAAATGGTAGTGGCTCAGCTTCAGTCTTGTATTCTGTTACGTTTGCTGTAATAGTGGCAATCATCATGTACCTGATTCAGCGAATCATCAGTTTTAAAGAAGCTATTGATTATACCTTAAAAGGTATGTCCGGAATGGTTTCTCTGGCATTACTTATGGTTTTAGCTTTTGCTTTGGGAAGCTTATGCAAACAACTCGGAACAGGTTTTTATGTAGCTGAAGTGACTAAATCATGGTTATCTCCAGGTTTGGTGCCGTTTGTTGTTTTCATTACAAGCTGTTTTATTGCTTTTAGTACAGGAACATCATGGGGAACATTCTCCATCATGATTGCCATTGTAGTGCAAATGGCGGATGTTATGAATGCCAACATCTACATGTCAATAGCTGCTGTACTAGGTGGTGGAGTTTTTGGAGATCACTGCTCTCCTATTTCAGACACCACAATCATTTCCAGTATGGCTTCTGCAAGTGATCACGTAGATCATGTAAAAACACAATTACCTTATGCCTTATTTGCGGGCGGGATTACAGCTTTCCTTTATTTAATAATCGGAATATTATAGATCTGAGCTGTAGATTGCCTGGATATCGTCCCTCATGTTGTATTTATTGGCCATAACCTGACCATAAGCTCCAGAAGACAATAATGCTAGCAAATCTCCTCTATTTGATTTAGGTAGTTGAATCCCAACATCAAATGAATCAGTAGATTCGCAAATGGGTCCTACAACATCGTATGTTTCCTTGTCAATACTTCCAGAAAACGAGATAATCTTATGTTTAGCCTGGTACAGAGCTGGTCTCATTAGTTCCGTCATTCCAGCATCTACAATCAGGAAGTTTTTCTTAATTCCATATTTGACATAGAGAACTTTCGTAATTAAGGCTCCACATTGCCCTGAAATTGACCTTCCAAGTTCAAAATGAATATCTAGTGGCTTTTCTAATTCCAGGTTATTTTTAAAGACATTAAAATAATCAGCAAAAGGAGGAATTGGATTAGTTTCAGGATCTTCATAATCGATTCCTAATCCGCCACCCACATTCAGGTGATCCAATATCATTCCTTTTGAATGAAAAAGTTTGACCAACTCATTAGCCTTCAGGCACAACTGACGGTAGTTGTCAAGATTTAATACCTGTGACCCAATATGGAAATGAATTCCTCTTACGTTTATATGCTGGAAACCATTTATTTTCTCTATTACCTGATCAAGCTCAGATATATTAATTCCAAACTTGTTTTCTTCAAGACCTGTAGTGATATGCTTGTGAGTTTGAGCGTCTACATTTGGGTTAATCCTCAAAGCAATATTGGCAGTCTTTCCCAAACCTGAAGCAATTTCATTTATCACTTCAATTTCATGCATTGACTCGCAGTTAAAGGCAAAAATACCCTCACCTAAAGCGTATTTAATCTCTTTATCAGTTTTTCCAACACCTGCAAATGCGATTTCCTCGGGCTTGAATCCAATTTCAATAGCCTTTCTCACCTCGTTTCCACTAACACAATCAGCCCCGAAACCTTCTTCCTTTACCAATTTCAGAATTGGATCATTAGAATTAGCTTTGAGAGCGTAATGAATATGGAAATTAGTACCACTGATAGCATCTTTTGCTGCACCGGTAGTTTTTCTCAATAGATCTAAATCATAGAAATAGAAAGGCGTTTCAATCTCTTGAAACTGGCTGTTATACTGCGTCAGATTCAACATAATCCTTACTTATTAGAAGAAAATGGTGGGTAAATGTTGATTTCTCAAATGAGAACCGCAAGTATAATATCGGGAATTCAATTTATCATCATCCTATTACAGCTTTCTCATCTAATGTCAATGTGCCGTTAGTAGTTGTATCCAATGTGGCTCTTATGCCATAAGGAATTGTAGAGTTATCTGGCACGTGCCCAATTTTGAATCCATAAGCAATTGGCATATTAAGATTTGAAACCCTTTCAGTTAAGACATCTTTTAAGTTGTAAACTCCTGGTTTATCTACCACGTCACAATCATAAAAATCACCAAATACGATTCCTTTTGCTTTAGCTAATTTTCCACTTAACAGAAGTTGAGTCAACATTCTATCAATTCTGTAGGGCGATTCCTTTATTTCTTCAATGAAAACAATTTTGTCAGTAAAGTCTAATGCATATGGCGTTCCTTCCAACGAGCAAATGATACTTAAATTTCCTCCAGCTAGTTTGCCACTTACCTTTCCTGAGGTAATCGTATAGTATTCTGATGTTTTTCCGAAACCAACATTTGCCATACCATCCATCAATACCGCTCGAAGATTTTCTTTTGTGTAGTTGGTAAATTCCTGTGAAGCAACAGGCCCGTGGAAACCTACTAATCCTGATTTTAGGGAGAAAGCTGAAAGCAGTGCAGTTACATCGCTAAAACCAATAAAGGGCTTAGGGTTCGCCCTAATTAAATCATAATCAATTTTATCCAGAATCCTTGCTGAACCATAACCACCTCTACCACAAATGATACCCGCTACTTCATCATCTGAAAACATACTATGGATGTCTGAAAGTCTGTCTTCATCTTTTGCTGCCAGAAATCCATTATGTCTCTTCAGGTTTGAAGTGTATTTCGGCTTTAAACCAATAGCTTCAATATTCTCAATGATCTTTTCAAACTGACCATCCTTTAAGCCACTTCCCGGTGTTATTACTCCAATTGTATCTCCTTTGGTAAGCTTTTTGGGTTTAATACTGGATAAGTCTTCTTGGGCTTCCTTTTGCTCAGTTGATGGTTTTTTATCAATTTCTTTACTTGCCACCGGTGAACAGGCCATCAGGGAAATACCGGCAGTCGCAGCGGTTGACTGAGATAGAAACTTTCTTCTTTTCATATTTGTAATCTCTATGGAACACTAAATTGATAAAAAAGGAGCAGTCTCGAAAATAATTCAGAATAGTTGACAAATGTTTTTTCAAACTGTAAATGGAACCGATAAAATACAAATGAGTGTGCCGATATTTTATTGAAATAAAAGCACACTCATATTGCAACTACCTAATAAGATTGAAAAAGTATTACCCTATCTAGTACTAGTCTCGTTTTTCAAACTCTTCGATGTACTTAGTTAATTTCATTGATTCGCCCGTTAACACACCCATTCCAGGTCTCACCAGCTCCGCTTCCAATGAGTACTCCTTTGCTTTTGCAAATTCTGCCTGGATCATAGAAACATAACCTAGGTTCACGTATAATGCCGTTGTAATCTTCTTGTTAATTCTTGCTTTCTTATCATCCACATTTTTCTCTCCAAGTTCCTTTAACCAAACTTCTTTGGATTTATTCAGAAGTCCCATCGCCATTTCACTATCACTCTTTAGAGTCAGAAAGGCCTTTTTCACATTGGTTATGGAACTTTCAATTTCAGAATAGTCGAATTTTTTTCCTTTAGCGCTAAAGAAGATCATCTCCAGGCTCTTGTTTGGGTATCCGATCTGATCATTGATTTCAGCCTTAATTGCCTTCATGTCTTCTTTAATAATTCTGTCCTCTAAACCTTTTTTAAGGGAAATCTTATTTTCATTCCACTCTTTTTCCATTTCATAAGCCGACTTCTCACTTGATCGTTTTAAGAACTTCGTCTCCCTTGGATCAGAATAGAATTGCTTTGACCATAAAACACTGTTATTTGATTTATCTGTTACAGTTACAGTGATTGGGTTTCGGTAAACCGTTTTGTAGTATCTCTCAGATTTCTTTTCATCAAGCACTTTTTCACTTGAAGAAATTGCGAATCCTTCTATAACAACCTCAACAATGAAATTTCCATTGTCATCTTTATCAAATCCTTCTACAACAATTGAATTAGCAAGTAAATCTGTATCCAAGACGCTCCCCAAAAAACTTGGCTGAACAACTTTTCTTACCGGCTTCCCAGTTAATAATTTACCTGCAGCTTTAGAGTTATTGTAAGATTCCAATTCTTTGTCAAATGTCTCGTCATAAGACTTTTGCTTTTCTTCGAAAGCTGTTTGTCTCTCCTGTATATCTTCCTTGTTTGCCTGAGTGACATTTACAAGGTACTTCCAGTTTTGGTCAATTTTGACAAGAGGTTTTTGAACGTACTCGTAGCTTAGTTCGTTCTTCTTTGCTGATTGCCCGTAGCAGATTGCAGTGCTCAGCAGGCACATTAAAAAAAATGAGTTTTTCATAATTTTAAATTGTTAATATTAGAATATGTAAGTGATGGTAGAAAAATTAGAGGATCTGTTGTTTTGTATAGGGTACAGAGTTTGAAGGAAGCGTTAAAGCATACCTATGGTGTTATTCCATACCTTCCCAAACAGAATATAATTTTCCCGGAAATAGTAAACTAGAAAGAATTTTGAGCCTAATATAAACTTAGCTCTTTGCTAATTGATTTTGGCGAAATAGTAATTCGTGGTATGCAAAGGCACACCATTAGTTTAGGTAGGTTTTTCATGATTAAAATAATTTGTGTTTTAGTTTAGTTCTTACTGTTGATGAAATCTGGACATATGATTCTGTATGAGTAAATGTATGTCAGAACTAACTTAAATCAAATTATTGCTTAGAAAAGTTAAAACCGTTAAATGCAAAAGACATAAAAAAAGGGAGTCAAACTGACTCCCTTTCTTATTTCTATATTAAATAAGGCTTATTTCACCTTATCTACGATCGCTTTGAATGCTTCTGGGTTATTCATTGCTAAGTCCGCTAAAACCTTTCTATTAAGGTCGATATTAGCAGCTTTAAGTTTACCCATGAATTTAGAATAAGACATATCATACTGTCTTGTACCAGCATTGATCCTTTGGATCCAAAGTGCTCTAAACTCTCTTTTCTTCGCTTTTCTATCTCGGTAAGCGTAAGTCAAACCTTTTTCAACGGCATTCTTAGCTACCGTCCAAACATTTTTTCTTCTACCAAAGTAACCTTTGGCTTGCTTCAAGACTCTTTTTCTTCTTGCCTTAGAAGCTACATGATTCACTGATCTTGGCATAAATTTTTAATTTTTTTGGATATTGGTGCCACCGAAGTAGTCTTATGACCAATAACCTGGTGAAATAATTAACCTAATGCTTACAATTAAATGTTAAGCATTGCTTTCACATTTGGCTCATCAGATTTATGAACAAGCGTCATGTGAGTTAGATTTCTCTTTTGCTTAGTTTCTTTCTTAGTCAGGATGTGGCTTTTGAAAGCATGCTTTCTTTTGATTTTGCCACTACCAGTAAGTTTGAACCTCTTCTTAGCTCCAGATTTAGTTTTAACTTTTGGCATTTTAGTTATATAAATTAATTAGTTACGTTTTCTTAACCTTTGGAGACATGATCAGGAACATTCTCTTACCTTCCAGTTTAGGGAATTGTTCCACTTTACCATATTCTTCAAGGGCCTGAGCAAATTTTAGAAGAAGGATCTCTCCTCTTTCTTTAAAAACAATGGTTCTACCTACGAAATGAACAAAAGCCTTCACTTTCGCACCTTCACCTAAGAACTTCATGGCATGTTTTAATTTAAACTCAAAATCATGATCATCAGTATTAGGTCCGAACCTAATCTCTTTGATAACCGTCTTTTGAGATTTTGCCTTGATCTCCTTTTGTTTCTTCTTTTGCTCGTACTTGAACTTAGAGTAATCTATGATTTTACAAACCGGGGGATCTGCCTTGGGAGATATCTCCACCAAGTCAAGGTTTTGATCCTTGGCCATTCGTATCGCCTTCTCTAAAGGGTAGACATCTACTTGTACGTTTTCGCCAACAACCCTCACTTCCCGGGCTGTAATGCGTTCGTTGACCTTATAAGGTTCTTCAACTCGACCTCTTGGTCCCCTCTGATATCTTTGTTTGCTAATCTTTTACCTCCTTTTTATAGTTCAAAATCAGGTCGCAAATATCGTGATAATTTTATTATATAAAAAAATCAACCTTGCGGTTTCTGAAATATTAATGGTTAAACTTCAATATTTTGTGACTGAAGAGCTCTTTTTCTGAAAAATTCTATGAATTCTTCCTTCGTAAGTGACCCTAAATCGCCTTTGCCGTGCTCTCTAACAGAAACTTTCCCTTCTTCCATCTCCTTCTCTCCTACTATTAGCATGAAAGGGATTTTCTTCACTTCAGCATCTCTAATCTTTCTTCCAATCTTCTCATCTCTATGGTCAATCAATCCTCTTATATCATGCTCTTCAAGCATACTGTACACATCATTCGCATAGTCAGCATACTTCTCTGATATTGGAAGAATCATGATTTGATCTGGAGTTAACCATAAAGGATAATTTCCTGCACAATGTTCAGTCAATACTGCAACAAACCTCTCCATAGAGCCAAAAGGCGCTCTGTGAATCATCACAGGTCTGTGTTTCTGATTGTCCGCTCCAACATATTCCAGCTCGAACCTTTCTGGTAAGTTATAATCCACCTGAATAGTTCCCAACTGCCAGCTTCTTCCAAGCGCATCTTTCACCATGAAGTCTAGCTTCGGTCCGTAGAACGCAGCTTCTCCAAGTTCGGTTACAGTATTAAGGTTCTTTTCTGCTGCGGCTTCCTGAATTTCTCTTTCCGCCTTCTCCCACGCATCATCAGGACCAATATATTTCGCTTTGTTCTCAGGGTCTCTCAAAGAAATTTGAGCGGTGAAATCACTGAATCCTAATGAACTGAACACATAAAGTACCAGATCAATAACTTTAATGAACTCATTTTTCACCTGATCCGGAGTACAGAAAATGTGAGCATCATCCTGAGTAAACCCTCTCACTCTGGTTAACCCATGAAGTTCTCCACTTTGTTCGTATCTGTAAACAGTACCAAACTCAGCAAGTCTCAATGGTAAATCTCTGTATGATCTTGGCTTAGATGCATAAATCTCGCAGTGATGAGGGCAGTTCATTGGTTTCAAGAAAAACTGCTCTCCTTCATTTGGAGTATTTATTGGCTGGAATGAATCTTCACCATACTTCTCGTAGTGTCCAGATGTAATGTAAAGCTCTTTATTACCAATATGAGGAGTCACTACTGGTTGATATCCAGCTTTCACTTGTGCCTTTTTCAGGAAAGATTCTAAACGCTCTCTCAGCATTGCTCCTTTTGGTAACCATAATGGTAATCCCATTCCTACCTTTTCAGAGAATGTAAACAGCTCAAGTTCCTTTCCAAGCTTTCTGTGATCTCTTTTCTTTGCTTCTTCTAATAGCTCAAGATATTCTTTTAATTCCTTCTGTTTTGGAAAAGTAATTCCATACAGTCTTGTTAGCTGCTTGTTGTTTTCGTCCCCTCTCCAATAAGCTCCAGCAACGTTTAATATTTTAGCTGCTTTGATGAACCCAGTATTTGGAATATGCGGCCCTCTACACAAATCGGTAAAATTACCTTGTGTGTAAAATGTAATTGAACCATCTTCAAGTCCATCAATAAGATCCAGCTTGTACTCATCACCTTTTTCAGTGAAGTATTTGATCGCATCAGCTTTACTTACTTCTTTTCTGTCAAATACATTCTTCTGCTTTGCCAGTTCAAGAATTTTATCTTCCAGTTCCTTCAGGTTCTCAGAATTGAATTCCTGGTCTCCAAAATCAACATCGTAATAAAACCCATTTTCAATAGAAGGTCCTATTCCAAATTTGATTCCCGGGTATAACTCTTCTAATGCTTCTGCCATAATGTGCGCAGAGGAATGCCAAAATGTTGACTTTCCATCCAAATCATTCCAGGTGAGCAAGGTTACATCTGAGTCTTCGGTGATTGCTCTTGAGGAATCCCAAACCTCACCGTTAACTTTTGTTGCTAATACGTTTCTTGCCAGTCCCTCACTAATTGATAAGGCGACATCCATCCCTGTGGATCCTTTTTCAAATTCCTTTACAGTACCATCAGGTAAAGTAATTCGAATGATTTCAGCACTCATTAAAAATCTATTTTCTTCTTTGGTAAAATAATATTGACAGGAGCGCGCTCCTTCTCTTCTTTTAATTTCCGCAAATATGCAATTTTTCCTTTTACTTTTTGCGTTTCAAGTAGCGCTTGTTGATTTGTACTATCAGTTTGTAACACCAGGTCATAATACATTAGGGCTCGGGTCCACCAGCCCTTCTTGTCATAGGACCGGGCTATATATATAAATGAGGTGTTTAGTGAATCGTAGTTGTTGGCAAAATAATTATTAAAATAAATGACAGAATCATACTTCCCAGACTCATAATAGTATTCTGAAAGTGAAAACAGAGCGGTTCTATCGCCACTTTCTACAAGATCTCTGATGATACCCTTTCCTTCTTCTTCCTTACCAGTATTCATCTTTGCAAGGGCCGATTCTAAATAGTAGCTTGAATCATTTTTCGAAAGCTCTTCAAGTACTTGAGAAGCCTTATTCCAATTTTTTGTAGCCACCATCAAATTGATCATTTTTCTGTTTAACTCTGCATTTTTGGGGTCACTTAAATAATACAAATAATAGTTTCTAAGGCTTAACAAGGTGTCCCCCTCTAAAAGCAATAAATCTCCTTTTAATTTATATAGCCTGGAATCTTCATAAGTATTGAGTGAATATGCCTCAATTGTATTCCATGTATCTCTAATTCTATTGAGTTCGTATAGTGCGATCGCTTTTTCCAGAGTTAATTGTTTACTGTCGTCACCTTTATTAATTATAAAATCAATATCTGCAAGCCCTCGGCGGAAACTACCATTCTTCAAGTAGTAATCCTTGCGCATCTTCACAAGTTCCAAATTACTGCTGTCTAATTCAATTGAAGCATTTAAAGCAGTGATTGCCTCTCTTGGCCAGTTTTGATCTTTGTAAATCTTTAGTTTCTGCTTATACAGATCCATATTTTCCGGATCCTGTTGTATCATTTTGTCCAGATAAGTGATGGAGTTTTGAAGAAAACTCTCGTCAATTGCAGGCACATCAGGTATTGGCTCCTTGGAATAGCGGTACCCGCATGCCGAAAGGATAATTAAACATAAAATAAGTGCCTGTTTAGCCATAAAACAAAGCTACAACTAAAGGATTAATTGCAAGCTGAATTTTAAACCGAAATTATTGACTCCAGGCTTATTTGTGTAAGTGAGCCTATGAAAAGCATCGACCCGGAATATCTTGAAAATATTCTCAACACCATAACCCAATTCAACATATGGCTTATTTGTATCCAAAGTATTGAAGGGCAACACCTCATTTCCTTCGGCATCAATCGAAGTAGGTATGATATCAAGGTTTTGTTGGCTCATGCCACCGTATAATACATTTGCAGTTCCTGTTAATCTCCATTTTAACCTTTTGAACAATGGAATTCGATTCAAAATCAAACCTTCAAATTGATGGCGATATCTCAGTTCAACGAATCTATCACTTGAGAATTCAAAGAAATCCATGAGGTTATAAGTGAAAGAGGCATATATCGGAGTTTCATTACCTAAATGATTTGTAAGCAGAGGATAAGGAACCTGAGAGAAGATGTAACCACCATTCAAACGAATATCAGCAACTCCCAACAGGGCCATCTTTTGCCTTTTCTGGACTGACAAATTCAACTTATGGTAATTAAAATCACTTCCCAGAAATCCTTTAAAGCCATATGTATATTTTAAGTTAATGGCAGGGTATCTATTTGTGCCAAGACTCAACCTGTCATTATCGTTAATCACAAATACTTCATCTTTTGCCCATCGGGTGTCAATACTTACTTCGGAGATATCAAAATTACTTCCTGTTACATTTGATTCATTTGGTGATGTATAGTATTGAAAATCAAAAAGTGGATTGAAACTTTCATTTTTCAACTCTACTTTCTGAGTCAACCCTGGTGCAAGCTGAGTCTCCAGTCTAAGAATGTTTTTTTCTATACTAAAGGGTTGTGTCAAAGTGCCAAATCGTGAGAAGGAATAGAATAAACTGGAAGGTCCAATATTTTCATTTAATAACCAGATTTGTTCTACCTCTTCCTGACGCTCTAGCCTAATAGTAGTCCATTTATTTCGGTTAATGATATATTGAGCGAAGGATTGATATTTCCATTGTTTATCATCAAACCCATAGCCAAAGTACCCACCAAGCACCCATCTGTTACTAAAATCGATTGAAGTCTTAGCGCCAAAACCAAGTCTAACACCTTCTATATTATTCTTTCCAAAAGCAGTTGCCCAATGCCCCAGTTCGACATATCTGACCTTATAATAACCAGTGGCAGCCCATTTTGAAGCGTCAGTTCCAAATTTTATTAATGGTATTCGCTTAAGCGAATCAATCATTTTATAAACATTCACCTCTGTTGACGTGAGAGAATCATGCCTGTGTTCATTCCAGTATAAGTCGCTATCTTCCCTTACATCCTCTTCCATTGTTACAGGATTTTGATAGAACTCATTATCATATGGCTGGTTCACCACAATGTCTTTGGCTGAAACATAAAACTTAAAAATCATACCGGCCGTCTTCTTGGTAACCTGGCTGATATCAACAATTATTCTTGACTTCTCAGGAATCCATGCACCTGCTTCCGTTTTCACCAGATCTTGTTGGACTTTAATTTTCTCAACGAAGTTCAGGTTGGCGCCTTTATCAACTGAGCAGTCAATTCTCTTCAGAGCCCAATCATCCTTTGTAATCCACATGGTTCCTCGGAAAGCAAGATCCTGCGATCTTTTGGGGAAGAAATCCAATCTGTAAACGAAATCATCTTCCAGATATAAGCTGTCAGTTAAATCATATTCATAAAACTGTTTCCAGGCATCTGCTATCGGTGAAACAAACTCCTTAGATACAATATTCAACCAGTTTTGATAAAAGTTATATTCCTGAAAAGTGGATCCAATTACTTGTGATGTAAGTGTACCATCTGTAATACCCACACCAGATACTTTTGTCTTCAGTACTTTCTCATGGCGAAATGTTGGATCCTTTTTGTAATAGTATCTGCTGATTGCTTCTGAAATAAATAATGGGAGAATTGGCTTGCCATCCTCTCCTGCAATATGTTCAATACTATCAATGATTTGAGTAATCTTCTGGACAACCTTCCTGTTCTTAAATTTATCTGACAGGTTATCTACGTCAGCTTCAATCTTGGTGTAAGACTCGTATTCAAACGCTGATAAGCTTCTCTTGTCGTTGAACTTCTTATTCTTCACAACATTCCGGAGAATTTCGAATGCGGGATTCTCACCAGCATAAACAACAACTTCTGATAAGTTAACTACATCTTCCTCCAGCTGAAAATTGATTATCTGGCTTGGTGAATTATCTAAGCTCTTAGTTTTACTTACAAAACCGATATAGCTTACTTCAATTGAATCATATTGTTGATCAAGTTCTAACCGATAGTTACCATCAAAATCTGTAATAGAACCCAGTGTAGTCCCTTTTACAGCTACGGTAGCAAACGGTACTGCAGCCCCTGTTCTGGATTCAATAACTTTACCGGAAACAACAATCTTTTGTGCACTTGTGGCACTTGTGATGGCTATTAAAAGAAAAAAGAAAAGACACTTTCTCATTATATCATTACCCTAACTCCCTTGATAAGTCAACCTCTGTATAACGAACACCTAAAGGAATGATTACTTATAATTAAAAATGATGGGCGAAGGTAATATAATTTCTTCTATCTGAATGTTTTTCCTATTTCAAAATATGGGGTTTGTCGGGTTTGTGATGCCTTATTTCCCTAAATCACCTTTAATTTTAACAACCTCATTTTGTAAATTCGAAACCACCTCAGTCAATTTTTCAATAGACATTGATGACTCGTCGGTTGGGTCAGGGAAGTTTACGCTAATAAAAGCTTTTGCCTCCCAGATTTCCATTACATCTGCAGGGTCAACATCGTAAGCAGAATAAGATTTATTGTCTGATACCAGATAAAGCTTATTCTTGTCATCTATATAGTTAAAGACTCTTTTATAAACCACACCTTCACCTTTTGTTACCAATACGTAAGTCTTTCCATTGCTCACGTGATTTACATTTTCAATGTATTGACCAATGATTACTGTACCTGGTTCTAGTGGCAACATACTGTCCCCTTGAATTTCAAATGCTCTGTATGTAGCATTTCCTGGGAGCATTGGTAGTCTAAACTTGGGAAGCTCTTCAATAAACTCTGGATCGGCATACCCATTAAGGTAACCTGCAGAAGCTTTTTGAGGCACTAATTCTATGTTCTCATTATCATCTTTATCAACAGTGATTGAAAGCACTTTCATGCCTCCAGATCCTCCAGAACTGTAAAGTTCTTCATCTGATAACTTAGAAACATCTTTATTGAGCAAAGTATCAACAGACACCTTGAATACTTCACTCATTCGTAATAAGTTGTTTAACCTTGGGTCAGCTCTTCCCTCTTCATAGGCTCCAACCAGTGATCTTTTGATCCCAATTAGCTCAGCAAATTGCTCCTGAGTGTAGCTGTTCTTCTTTCTGAGGTATTTAATGTTTTCGTTAACCTGTATCATTTTATTACTTCTTGCTCTTCAGTATTTCATTTAAATGTAACCTCCTGCTGTCCAGGCGGATCAGCAAGAGGCTTGGGGTGGTTAATATCCTCCAAGCAATTTCTTTTAAATCAACTTATGCATCAAAAATAAGGATATTCGCATCATTTGTGTGGTTCTTGCCAATAGAATATAAATTGATATGATGAAAACTATCTCGGTTTTTCACCTGATCTAATCTATACTTAATCCTATCAACCACATCCTTTAGCTTTTCTGATGATTCTACCAGAACATATCCATAAAGATCTTTTCTCTTCCTAACCGTAGCATAGAACTTAACCTGACATTTTCCCGATTTCAACTTCTTTGAAGAAAGTCTTAATCTGTAATCTCTGTCTAATATCATGCTTTCACTGATTTGCGGTAAGTCCATCATACTATTGTTATTTAAAATCCTAAAATTATTAGTATTAACTATATGTATTAGTTAATTTTGATCATAAAATTAGTAATTGATATTGTTAATCACAACTAATTGCTAATTATTTTAGTTTTTATGCCTTTTGGAAATGAAATCAAACTACAATGCCCCTTCTCCAAGAGGGACGCCAGACGAATTCATTTAGTTTCATCCTTGGAGAAGGAGGTGCAGGAGGATTGAAAACGAGAATATTACTAACGTAAAAAATGCTAATAAACCACCACCCCAAGAAAAGAAGATTCTTCACAGAACAACCGGAGCGATCCATCATCCACATGGATTTGGATTCCTTCTTTGTTTCTGTGGAATGTCTCATGAATAGTGAGCTTAGAGGAATTCCATTAATCATTGGAGGTAATGGTAAAAGAGGTGTGGTTGCATCTTGCAGTTATGAGGCAAGGAAATTTGGAGTTCATTCTGCAATGCCTACCAGAATGGCGCTTCAGCTATGTCCGGATGCTAAAGTGATTTCTGGTGATATGGAATCTTACAGTAAGTATTCAAGGTTAGTCACTGAGGTTATAAGAGATGAGTCTCCAACATTTGAAAAAGCATCTATTGATGAATTCTACATTGATGCTACCGGCATGGATCATTTCTTCGGCACGTTTAAATGGTCCCAGGAGCTGAGGCAGAAGATTATAAAAAATACAGGTCTTCCTATATCCATGGGTGTATCATTAAATAAAATGGTCTCTAAAGTCGCCACCGGAGAACACAAACCAAATGGCGAAGGGCTAATCCCACATGGAACTGAACGAGACTTCCTCTCTCCTCTTTCTGTTAAGAAGATTCCAATGGTGGGAAAGAAGACATCCCAGCATCTGATGGAAATGGGAGTTTATAAAGTAAAGACATTACGAGAGATGCCAGTGAAAATGCTGGAACAGGCTTTTGGCAAAAATGGTAAGGTGCTATGGTACAAAGCCAATGGAATTGACCACTCTCAAATCGTTCCATACTCAGAGAGAAAATCAATCTCTACAGAGTGCACCTTCATGACAGATACCATTGATGTGAAAAAGTTGAAAACGATTCTCACAGCAATGGTGGAGAAACTCACATTCAAACTAAGAGAAGAAGAGAAACTTACATCCTGTATAGCTGTAAAGATCAGATACTCAAATTTCGATACGGAAACCAAACAAATTCAAGTTCCTTATACTGCTTCAGACCAATTCATCATTAGGAATGTCATGGAGCTATTTGACAGATTATACTCAAGAAGAATGCTACTAAGATTAGTTGGTGTGAGACTAAGTGGGTTGGTTCATGGTAATTATCAAATTAATCTATTTGATGATACGGAGGAAAGTATCAAGCTCTATCAGGCGTTGGATAAGATTAGGTTTAAGCATGGAATTGATTCAGTTGTGAGAGCAGCAACAGTGGATGTGAATAAGAGAGTGAGGATGGAGAATAATGTGTTTTCGGGGAGGGTTTAGTCCTCCTTCGCTAAGTCCTTCGCCAAAGGCTATGGCCGTCGGTGAAAGCTACGGCGGACGAGTTGTCAGTTGACTGTTGTCAGTTTGAATGAGTTGCGAGTTAATCCCCCTTCGGTGGATGTGCAAGTTGCGGGTTTCGTGACTTCACAGAATTACATATTCCCCTTTAGGGGTCAGGGGTGTTGGAGGAACGGGTTGGAAGTTTGAAGCAAACTAGAGCAGTGCATGCAGGATGTGGTCCTCCTTCGCTAAAGCTACGGCGGACGCAGCGGACATAGGATTTAGAAATTAGAATTTAGGATTTAAAAACATATGCTGATTATGCAAAATGAAAAGGTAGTCGAGAACAAGGGTTTTGAGTTTTCTCTGAGAATGGTGGAACTCTATCAGAAGCTCTCTAAGAAAAAACACTTCGCTATAGCACTTCAGATTCTTGGTCGGGGAACCAGTATAGGTGTGAAAATAATGGAGGCACAGGTAGCTCAGAATGAACGAAAATTCAAAGAGAAAATTGAACTCTCAATAAGAGAAGCTATCGAAACGAAATACTGGTTAAAACTGATCAATGATAGTGGGTTAATTAAGTATGAGCATGAAAGCTATAATGAGGATGTTGATGAGCTTATTGGGATGTTGAGGAATTTGGAGTTTTGAGTCTTGAATTTGGAGTAGTTGTCAGTTGTCAGTTGTCAGTTGTCAGTTGTCAGTTGTCAGTTGTCAGTTGTCAGTTGTCAGTTGTCAGTTGTCAGGGATACGAGTTGTTACGTTTGCGGGGTTCAATCATGTCAGAAAATATGTTCTTCTTTTATCTTTTGTCTAACGTCTTTTATCTAATGTCTAAAGTCTAAAAACAGGTGTATCTCAATTGTCATACGTATTTCAGTTTTAAGTACGGAACTCTTTCCGTGGCGACCCTTTTTGAAGAGGCTAAACGATGTGGTGTGCGGAAGCTGGTATTGACGGACATCAATAATACATCTGGATATATTGAGCTACTAAGGCTCTGTAAAGAAAGACGTGATGAGTATGATTTACAAGTGGCTTTGGGAATTGAATTCAGACAAGATGATCAGTTACTATATATTGGGATCGCCAAGAACAACCGAGGGTTTGAACAACTTAATGGCTACCTATCAAGACACAATGTTAACGAGCTTCCTCTGCTCAAAAGAGCCCCCAATTTGGAGGACGTTTTCTTTATTTATCCTAAGGAGAATACTCCTCAAGTTTTACTTCGATCAAATGAATATATTGGTCTAAAAATCAATGATTTAAATAAATTAATCACTTCACCCGTAAAAAACCTGCTTCAAAAAGCTGTGATTCTACATCCGATTACTGTGAAAGATAAGCTTTCATTCAATATTCACAGGTTGTTACGGGTTATTGACCAGAATACGCTACTTAGTAAGCTTGATACTTCGTTACAGGCTGATCCCAATGAATACATGATTCCTGAAAATGAATTGAAGCATTACTTTAAGAACTACCCTGAGGTCATTAGGAATACCGAGGCAATTTTAGAGCAATGTGAGATCCATTTTGAGCTTGGAACAGATAAGAACAAAAGGCATCTTCTGGGGAGTAAAAAAGAGGATTATCAATTCCTGGTTCAACAAGCTGAGATTGGTTATCAAAAACGTTATTCCGATAAAATGACTGATGAGACAGCTGAACGTTTTGAAAGGGAATTAAGAATTATCAATCAGAAGAACTTTGAGTCGTATTATTTAATAAGTAATGACATTGTACAGTTCGCTAAACATAGCGGATATGAGTATGTAGGTAGAGGTAGTGGAGCCAATAGTATGATCGCATATTGTTTAGGAATCACTGATGTTGATCCTATTGAGCTGGACTTGTATTTCGAGAGATTCCTCAACCCAAACCGTACCTCCCCTCCTGACTTTGATATGGACTTTTCATGGAAGGATCGCGATGCTATTTATGAGTACATGTTTGGCAAGTATAGTCAGAGACATGTGGCTTTATTGGGTACTCATACCACCTACAAAATGCGGTCGAGTTTAAGGGAATTGGGAAAGGTTTTCGGGCTGCCAAAAGAGGAGATCGACCAGATGGTAACTTACCCGGATTTGTACCGCAACAAGGATGATGTAACTCGACTGATATTCCAATACAGCAGGGCCATGCAAAAGATTCCTGCTAACCTATCCATTCACGCTGGAGGAGTGCTAATTACCGAGAACCCAATCTATGCTTACACTGCTACGGACCTTCCTCCAAAAGGCCTTCCTGTTGTTCACTTTGAGATGCACAATGCTGAGGATATGGGAATCTACAAATTTGATATTCTAAGTCAGAGAGGTCTTGGACATATTAAGGACACAGTGCAGTTGATCAAAAAGAATCAGAATATTGAGGTTGATTCCAAGCGGTTTGATGAATTTAAGAAGGATCCTAAAATTGCTAAACTATTAAGCACAGGCAGAACAATGGGTTGCTTCTATGTTGAATCTCCCGCCATGCGTATGTTGCTGGGAAAACTGGAGTGCCAGGATTACATAACGCTTGTGGCTGCCAGTTCAATTATACGGCCTGGAGTAGCCCGATCTGGGATGATGCGAGCTTACATCGAAAGGCATCATATGACTCAGAAAGGTCAGCCGTATGAAACCATTCACCCTAAGATGGACGAGCTAATGCATGAAACCTATGGGGTCATGGTTTATCAGGAAGATGTGATAAAAGTGGCTCACCATTTTGCAAATATCACTTTGGCAGATGCCGATATCCTTAGACGTGGCATGTCTGGTAAATTTAGATCACGAGCAGAATTTAAGAGATTAGAAGACACCTATTTTGATAACTGCAGAGAAATTGGATATCCTGAACATGTCGCAAAGAGAGTCTGGTTTGAGATCGAAAGCTTTAGTGGATACTCATTTTCAAAAGGCCACTCTGCTAGTTATGCTGTAGAGAGTTATCAAAGTCTGTTTTTGAAAGCCCATTATCCGCTAGAGTTTATGGTAGGTGTGATCAATAACTTTGGTGGGTTTTATAGAACAGAATTCTATTTTCATGAAGCCAGGATGAGTGGGGCCAATATCAATGCTCCATGTATCAACAATAGTGATTACCTCACTAACATTAAGGGAATTGATATTTACATAGGATTCATTCATCTAAAGAGCCTCGAAACCAAAATTGCTCAACGAATCCCATTGGAACGCGAACAAAATGGACCTTATGAAAGCCTTGATGATTTCATCCGTAGAATTCCAATTGGATTGGAGCAGCTTAGAATATTAATCAGAATAGATGCTTTTAGATTTTATAATCCTAATAAGAAAGCGTTGCTTTGGGAAGCTCAATTGTATTATGGAGGAAAGGCTATGAAACACTATTCAAAAGACCTCTTCAACCTGGAGCCTACTAAATACGATTTACCGGACCTCTCCTACCCAAAGCTTGAAGATGCTTTTGACCAATTTGAATTACTCAACTTTCCACTTTGCGACCCATTTCTATTGATGCAGGATGAGGAAAATCTTGGAAATATCAAAGCCCAACAACTGATGGACTACCTGGGTAAATTCGTTCAAATTACAGGCTATCTGGTAACCACTAAAGACACCAGCACCAAAGATGGATTGAGAATGCATTTTGGAACTTTCTACGATAAAGACGGCTATGTTTTTGACACAGTTCATTTTCCTGATGTTGCTAAATATTACCCTTTTAGAGGAAGAGGCTTTTACAAGGTTTCTGGAAAAGTGGTTGAAGATTTTGGATACCCTATGATTGAATCTACTAAGATGGAAAGGTTGCCGATGAAGGATAGGGAGAAGTTGGAGATCGGTTGACAGTTAACTGTTGTCAGTTTTCAGTTGGACTACAAGGGTACGAGTTTTCCCCTTTAGTGGTCGGGGGTTATGGAATGTGTTTCATTTTGTCTTTTGTCTTTTGCCTTTTGCCTTTTGCCTTTTGCCTTTTGCCCTATACGAACATTTAGGATTTAGGTATTTGAGCTTAGAGTTTCCTACAAAAATAAAGTCCCACCCATACAGAGCAGGACTTTTACACACGTTATTAGAAATTGAGATAGTATTTGAGAACTATTATCTACCGTAAGCTGCTATTAATGATATTGACAATGTTTTGACTTTCATTTTCGTCACATTTGAGTTTGCATATGACTTTCACTTCCTCATCAACATTACGTTTTGATTTTCTTCTTAGGAAGTCGGCTATCGTACCTGACTCCACTTTATTTCTGATTTTATTAAACCAGACATAATATTCTTCAGTTATTGCTTTCATATTGTACCACCATTTCAAACAAAGTAGGTCTACAATCACTTAAAAATTCTGCCAAACAACTTCAATATCTTGACCTTTTAAGTATTGAAGGTTTTAATTGGTATATTTAAAGAGGGTAACATTGAACAAACCATCATTATCATAGTAAAATGAAGGCATTTCGGCTAATAATTATCATCCTGCTGATAGGACAAAGTTCCATTGCGCAAGTAACTTTCAAACCTGGTTATTACATCAAAAATGATGGAACCAGAACTGAAGGGTTTATAAAAGATCAGGACAGAAAGAATAACCCAATTGGATTTGATTTTAAAGCCTCAGAAAGTTCATCTACAACTACAATTCTTATAGATGAAATCACCGAGTTTGGAGCTGATGAATTTAAATATATCAGGTATCAGGGCCCAATTGACCAATCACGTAGTTTTAGTACTCAGCAAGAACCAGAATGGAAAACAGAAACTGTACTTCTGAAAGTCTTGGTTGAAGGTGAGTCCAGTCTTTACGCTTATGAAAAAGGAGGTTTACGTAGATACTTCTTTAAGACTCCCTATCAGAATATTACTCAACTAGTTTATAAAAAATACAGATTCCCGGGAGGACAGGTGGCAGAGAATAATAGATTTAGATCTCAACTTGGAAGTGATGTAAAATGTAAAGCAGAAGGCAACAATGGATTTGGTAAGATTCAATATAAAAAATCAGATTTGATCAAATACTTTGTTGGAAATAATGAATGCCGTGGTAGTAAATTCAAGGTCTATTCTGATCCTAAGGACCAGGCACTGTTCAATTTAAAGTTAACTCCTGGAATCAATTTTAGCTCGCTTGATATTCTTGATAAATCAAATAACATTCTAACTCAAGTTGATAATGAAATGAACTTTAGAGTGGGTTTGGAATTAGAATATATCATGCCATTCAATAAGGAAAAATGGTCCCTATTCATTGAACCAACTTTTCACAGTTTCAATCTTAATGGATCAAACCTTAAAGTAGATTACCAATCCATTGAAATTCCAATTGGGATTAGACATTACATATATTTAAATAAAGACCTGAAGCTCTTTGCAAATGGTGCGATAGTGTTTGACTACAACAATAACAAAACCATCTCCACAGAAACTACAGAAGAACCTCTAGCAATCGAAAACAGAATCAATTTTGGTTTAGGAACAGGTATAGATTACAAGAGATTCAAAACAGAAATACGCTATAATACCCAAAGAGATCTTCTCGCAAATCAGTTCTTTTGGGCATCTGAATACACATCAATTTCTATCATACTTGGTGTGAAAATTCTTCAATAGCACCACAGTTTAATTTCAAAAGCTGGTCAAGTCGGGAAAAAAAAATAAAATAATCGGGAACCTAAAGTATATGTACTCACGTTAGATGTACCAACATTTAATGTAACAAAACATAAAACACAATGGCTACTTTATCATTTGTATCAAAGCCCTTAAGAGTATCAGCAACGGTTGTTAGATATTTACTAGGCGCAATTTTTTTCATTTTCGGATTGAATGGTTTTCTTGGGTTTATTCCTCAACCAGAGCTTTCCGGAACTGCTGCCACCTTTATGGGAGGTTTAGCTGCATCTGGTTTTTTCTTTCCATTAGTAAAAGGACTCGAAGTAATTGCAGGAGCTTTACTATTGAGTAATAGGTTTGTACCATTGGCAATCGCCATTCTGGGACCAATCACTTTAAATATATTTTTATTTCATTCAGTATTAACTCCTCCAAACCCAATCTCAATCTTTGTTTTAGCAGCAAACATATTTTTAGCGATAGCATATAAAGATTCATTCAAAGGAATTTTCGCAAAATAATTTTAATACGGACACAACTAAAGGAGGGTCTTAGCTTTGTTAAGGCCTTTTTTTGTTTCCAAAAATGTCACAACCAATACTTTATTTAATTCATCGCCCAATCCTTAACATTAAATCGGAGTTTTTTCTATTGAATTAGATTAAATTTAGTTACCACCACATTAATTAAACTTTATCAAAATCACCGTATATGAAAAACACAATCTACCTATTGTTTGCAATACTCATTTGCATAACCATTAGTAATGGTCTGCAGGCACAAGGAGTTACCACCGCTTCTTTGAGTGGTAAAGTCACCGATAGTAATGGTGAAGGACTTCCTGGAGCCACTGTCATTGCTATCCACACCCCTACTGGTACCGAATATGGAAATTCTACCAGACTTGATGGGAAATTCAATTTGCCAAACCTACGGGTTGGAGGACCTTACACAGTCACAGTATCATTTGTAGGCTATGAAACTATTTCACAGGATGGAGTTTTCCTTGCTTTAGGACAAAACCTAAGTATCAATTTCGAATTAAGAGAGAGTTCTGAGGAACTTCAAGAGTTAGTAGTTACCGCAGAGAGTGGCACTTTTGATGACGACAAACAAGGATTCAGTGCCAACTACGATAATACACTTATTCGTAAGATGCCAACCATCACAAGATCTAGTAGTGATATCTATCGTTTAACTCCAGCGTCAGACGGGAATTCATTTGGAGGTAGAAATGATCAGTACAATAACTTCTCACTTGATGGTTCAATATTTAACAATCCCTTCGGTCTTGATGCTGCTACTCCAGGAGGTCAAACAGATGCTCAACCTATTTCATTGGATGCCATTGATCAAATTCAGGTATCTATTGCTCCTTATGATGTAACACAAGCTGGATTTACTGGTGCTGCTATTAATGCGGTAACCAAAAGTGGTACAAACGAATTAAAAGGAACTGTATTTGGGTTTACCAGGTCTGATGCTTTGACTGGTAATAAAGTGGATGGAGAAGATATCATTGTTCCGGAATTAAACCAATTACAAACTGGGTTCAGCTTAGGGGGACCAATTGTAAAAAATAAGGTTTTCTTCTTTGTGAATTTCGAATTGGAACGAAGAGAAGATCAAGGTTCTGCATTCGTTGCAAACTCTGGAAGTGGAGCTCTTAATGAATCCAGAATTCCTGAGCAGGATCTAATTGATGTAAGAAATGCCTTACAATCAGTTGGCTATAACCCTGGAGAATACCAAGGCTTTACACATGATACTGATAACCAAAAAGGTATTATCAAAATCGATTGGAACCTTAGCAAGAACCATACATTAGTAGCTACTTACAACTTCCTTGATGCTTCTAAGATGAAGCCTGCTCACCCTTCTGCACTTGGTAGAAGAGGACCTGATGCGACTACACTTCAATTCCAAAATTCCGGATATCAGATTAATAATAAGATACATTCAGGGTTACTTGAATTAAGGTCTTTGCTAGGAAATAAATTCTCTAATAAACTCCAGGTTGGTTATACCAAATTTGAAGATAGCAGAGATCCTATGAGTACTCCTTTCCCTGTTGTTAATATCAATCAATTTGGTGTAAGAGGGATTGTTGCTGGTCATGAACCGTTTTCAATCAATAACAGACTGGACCAGGACGTTTTTCAAATCACAAACAATTTTGACATATATGCTGGAAACCACACTTTAACAATTGGTACATCATTTGAAAGGTTTGCATTTGACAACTCATTCAACCTTGGTGTTTATGAGCCATTTGAAATACCTGGTGTAACTCCAGCTTACAATAACAATATCGACTATTATCCTGGAGGATCTTTCGGATTTGGGTTTAATTCTGTTGCTGAATTTCTTGCTTTCGCTAATACTACTAATACTGATGGAATTAGCCAACTGGAAAATATAGCTAATTATTCTCAAGGAGTTTTCGATGGAAACAATGCCAATGACACTTGGGCTCTTGCAGAAACAAATGTGGGCCAATGGGCATTTTACATACAAGACAAAATCGCTGTAAATGATAATTTCACTTTAACTGCAGGTGTAAGAGTTGATGTACCTCTTTACTTCGATACAAGTGAGAAAATCCAGGAGAATATAGATAGGAACTGCTGCTACAATCCAGACATAGTCTATACAGATGAAAATGGTGAGTCAATCCAATTTGATCACACGGTTTTGCCGGATCAAACTCCTTTGTTCTCTCCAAGAGTTGGGTTTAACTGGAATGTTGGAGGAGAACAAAAGACTCAAATAAGAGGTGGAAGTGGGCTTTTCACTGGTAGACTACCATTTGTATGGATCGGTAACCAGGTAGCAAATCCCAATGACTTCTTCTACAACATGACTGCACAGGATTTCAAGTTCCCACAAGTTTGGAGATCCAACATTGGTATTGATCAGGCATTTGGAGAAGGATGGATTGGAACTGTTGATCTTGCTTATACAAATGATGTAAATGCGATGATGGTAAGAAACTACGGTTTGGGAGGTGCTCCTCAGGGAACACTTAATGCGCCCGGTGATAATAGACCTTACTATTTAAACACTCAAAAAATCAATAATGCTTACATCTTCACAAACACTGATGAAGGTAGAAGTATTAACCTAACTCTTGAGTTGAAAAGAAACTGGTCAAACGGTCTTTATACCAGCCTCGCATACAATTATCTGGACGCTAAAGATGTTACATCAATTGAAGCAGAGATCACAAGTGACGCATTTGATAGAAATCCTACATTAGGTGACGTTAATCAAACTGTTCTTGCTCCTTCTATTTATGGAAACAAGAACAGAGTGGTTGGTAATATCTACAAGACTTTCAGTTATTCCAGCAACAAATGGGGAACTACAATCTCCATGTTCTTTGAATATGCTCAGGGAGGAAGGTTCAGTTATACTTATGCTGGTGATATCAACAATGATGGTGCATTCAGTTTTGGTAATGACCTGATTTACATCCCAACCGATTCTGAAATTGACAATATGAACTTTGCAGATACTCCTGATCCAGTAGATGGAACTACCGTTACAGCTGCTACTCAAAGAGCTGCATTAAAATCGTTTATCGCTCAAGATGATTACCTGAGTGAAAACAGAGGTGAATATTCTGAAAGAAATGCTATTCTAAGTCCTTGGTTCTCAAGATGGGATTTCAGATTACTTCAGGATTACAATTTGTCTAATGGTCATCAAATACAGTTCAGTGTTGATGTGTTAAACATAGGGAACTTAATCAGCTCTAAATGGGGCATCAGACAATTCCCTACCAATACTCAAATCATTGGAGCAAGCACAGACGCAACAACTGGTGATGTGACTTACACATTTGATCCTTCTTTAACAGAAACTTTTACTCCAAGTACAGATTTATTGTCGAGATGGCAATTACAACTTGGGTTGAGATATACTTTCTAAGATAATTTTATCAATGGTAGAAACCGTTCCGGGAAACTGGAGCGTTTTTTTTGTTGTCAGTTATTGTCAGTTTTCAGTAAACGCGTTGCGGGTTACGAGGTTGTTCTCCTGCGGAGAACCTACGAGTTTGCCTTAAAGACTGATGTATTTTGATCATATAGAAATGAATGCTGACCATACCAAATTATGTACAGGCCAAACCGAAACATGTTCTGACTGTATCGGTATCAATGCTGGCCGCACCGGAATATAATCTGACAGTACAGAAATGAATGCTGACAGCACAGAAATATGCACTGACCGTATAGAAATGAATGCTGACTGCTTCGAAATATTTTCTTGCCGCATAGAAATGAATATTGACTGCAGAACATATTACATTTGATATGATAGAGTAACAAAAAAGTGGCAGATTCAACATCCTGCCACTTTATTAATTCTAAATCAGAATTTCGAAACTCTAAACTCAAGACTCAAAATTCCATCACCTCCTAATCACTAATCGTTTGCTTATCATGCCTTGAGCTGAAAATGCTCGGTAGAAATAAACACCTTCAGGAAAGACACTTACATCTACTGCAATACTGTGATTTCCTTTTATAAATTGTTTATCAGTGAGATTAGATATTAATTGGCCATGCATATTGTATAGAGCAATTCGAATATTTTGATCTTCTGGTACACTAAAATCCAGAGTTGCAAAACTGCTACTTGGGTTTGGATATGCTTGTCCTAGTGTATATGTAAAAGTCTCTTCAAATAATTGCGAATCCCCCTCTACCCTGGCACTACTTGACCAGCCATTATCGTAATATCCTTCTCCACATCTTGATAAATCCATCGTCTGAGATCCTCCATTATCGTTGAATACAATATTGGTACACTCTGCTCCTTCTATTGTGTAGCTCCACCAGCCGTTATTGTCATTTTGCATTTGAACACCAGGCCAATTGGTTCCAGGAATTCCGGCTGGTGTTATATTCCAATAGTGCATTCTTGCTGTCCCCCAACTGGTTGGTTTTAGGAAATGTATTGTTAAGCCTGCTGGCGGTTCTGGTTTGGAGTCGTACCATTGTCCGTCAACATACCAACCCTCAGAACATCTTGTTAAATCTGGAGTCTGTCCTCCCCCATTGTTACTGAATATAACATTAGCACATTCAGCTCCAACAAATGTGTATTTGTACCAGCCATCACCTTCGGGTTCCATATCATTACCTGGCCAGCCAATTGTTTCGCCCGACGGAACTACTCCCCAGAAGTATATTTTAGGGTTAGCATATCCATTAGGTTTATAATGAACAACTAAGTCCGACGATGGAGGATTAAATGTATATGTTTCTTCAGCAACGGGACTTGATTGATCAATATCGTCAAAAGAAACTGCCTTAATTGTTGTTGTAGACGTTATATCAAAACTTCCGGAATAAGGAATTGACGCTTGAGTAGGATCAGTACCATTATCCGTATAGAAAATTGCCGGGCTTGGATCAGTATCATCTGTAGCGGAAAGAGTGATTGTTACAACATCACCTTCAGTGAAGTTACCTCCTGCTGGGCTTATGGTAATTGTTGGTGGACTGTTGACTGGCGGTCTTGGATCTGTGCTGTGCCAAACGCCATTAATATCATACCAGCCTGTCCCAACTCTGAAAAGATCATCTGTTTGATCTCCTCCATTATCATTAAATACCAGGTTTGTACTTTGAATCCCTACAAAATCGTATCTGTACCAGCCGTCACCTTCACTCGCCATAGTTGGTCCTGGCCAGGTACTGTTTGATACAATTCCTGCTGGAGACGCGCTCCAATGATGAATATTAGCTGTGGACCAATTAGCAGGTTTTTCAAAGTAAATTGATAATACATCGGCATCACCAATGATATAATCTCTAGTTACTACTGAAGACTGTACACCATTGTTGTCCCTTGCCATAGCCTTGACGGTGGTAGTTTCATTTATAGTGATTGGTCCATTGTATACATTACTGGATGTAGTTGGATCTACTCCTGTGGTAGTGTAGTATATTGTAGTAGGGTTGTTCTGAGAAGTCGCAGACATGGTGACCTGAATCGGATCAGCATAGATTCCACCATCTGGGGAAATATTCACAACCGGAACAGAGCCGCCTGTACCAGGTTGGAAGAACCCAACACCATTTCCTCCGATCATTCCAGGACCATTTAACACATAAATTCCGGCAGAAGCTGGTTGCACAGTGAAACTAATTGACCCATTGTTTACCTGAATTTCATTTCCTGTTACGGCATCACGATAAGTTCCATTAGTAAGTCCTGAGAAGTTAAAAGTAACTTGCCCGTCTTTTGCCAGACCTACTGCTACTTCACTATCTCCATGAACTCTAACGTAACCAACGCCATTTCCACCTCCATTACCGTCCCATCTCCAGGACCCTTTTTGTAGGGCAGGAATAGCTCTCCTCATTGCGTTTAGCTTCTTGATATGTTGATACATTATGTGATTTGGTGCATTATCAAATTCAGCACCATAATATGCTCTACCTGTCAAATCAATTGACTGCTCAATTCCAGCTGCATTGTGAATATCAGCGTATTCTCCTGCTTTAAATCTTGTTTCTGTTCCGTAATAAACAATCGGAATTCCTCTCCATGTAAACATGAAGTTCATAGCTGCTGCAAGATTTTCTGTTGTACCTCCGTACCTTCTGTTCCAATCATTGTTTGGACCAAAATCATGATTATCCAACCATGTTAAAAGAGTAGATGGATCGCTGTATAAGTGGTCATATCTTGCTGCAGCAGTTACACCTGAGAAATTCTGACCTTCTTCAAATACTCCATGAAAAGTAGCTTGAGCAAAGAAGTCAATTACTGCAATTCCAGAATTCGCAGAATTATTCACATCACCTCTCCAGGTATAGTAGTGCGGGTTTATTTCTTCGAGATTGTGTAATTCATGTCTAAGCTGAGCTACTTCTCCAAATATGAATAAGTCTGGATTGGCTTCTTTGAAACGATCATAAAAATAAAGCACATCATCCTTACTCATGTGTTTCATGGTATCCCATCTAAACCCGTCCACACCCATGTTAATAAATGTAGTGTAAGCAGCAACCAAGTAATCTCGGACCACCTGGCTTCCAGTATTGAGATCGGGTGTGTCTCCTGCTAATGCTCTGTTGTGTAAGTTCTCTGTATCATCAAACCCCTGAGCAAACCCATTTCCGGAATGATGGTACCAGTTCGGATCAGAAGTATCAACATAACTCTCCTTGCTTGGCCATTGGAAGGCTGCCAGGTTCTGATTGTAAGGTGGTGGCATCTTGGCAAGGTTTGCTCTACTCCAAATTCTTCCATCATCAGGATTTGCAGTAAGCCCATCGTATTCCCAATTAGGATTGTCTTGCAAAGGATTTCCATTCAAATCCTGACCCCAAGGTTGAGTTGGATCAGTATTGTATTTGATCTCAGCGACATCTTTGATTCCAAATCTTCCAGAGTGATTAGTCACTACGTCCAATACAATCTTCATTCCTCTTGCATGAACTTCATTAATAAGATCCTGGAATGTAGCACCTGGAGATTCAAGTCTTGGGTCCACTTTTGTAAAATCCCAAGCATGGTAACCATGATAATCCAGTGGTCCACGGTTTTGTACAATTGGAGTAATCCAAATTGCAGTGAATCCGAGATCCTGGATGTAATCTAACTTCTCAATAAGACCTTTAAAGTCTCCTCTCCATGTAACATCTTGTGGATCGGTTATTAATGGATTAAGATTTGGATCAGGATTATAAGAGCTCCACTCTGTTGGTGCGTTATTATTGGGGTCACCATCGAAGAATCTTGTGGTCATTAAAAAGTAGATCGATTCTTCTCTAAAATCTACTTGCGCTTTGCCGGGAATGACTGAAAGACACATCAATCCTGTCAGCAAACACAGTACTGCTTTCTTCATTTTTACATTTATAGGTTTAAGTAAACAATTGACACTTGGAACCATCGCATATGTTCCAATTTAGTATCTCAATTTATAGTTCCTTAAAATTGAATTCGTGTCAATCCTTCAATTGATCCCTAATATGATTTCGGTTTTTTAGAATATTTTAAATTATTCATTCAGAAAATTAAATTTTCATATCAATTTTCATAACTCATCACAAATAACGGCACATTTCAAATAACCTTTGGTTTTAAAATCAGTCTGACGAAAAAATAAGTGTCAATAAAAAAGGTGTCAACCATAAATCACTGGTTGACACCTTTTGTGAGTGCCATATTATAATCTGATTTCTTTATTCATCCTTAAGAGAATCAACTGGGTTGACAATTGCAGACCTCAGTGCCTGATATCCCACCACAAGTAAACCAAAGACAAGCGCCAAAAGACCTGCTCCTATGAAAACAGTTGGGTTTACAGAGATACTGTAAGCAAAATCTTCCAGCCAATCTGTTGCCCAAAAGTATGAAAGTGGAGCTGCTATGATTATTGCAATCACAATCAACTTTAGAAAATCTTTAGAAAGCATCATAATAATTGAATTAACAGAAGCGCCAAGTACCTTCCTTACTCCTATTTCCTTTGTTTTCTGTCCAGCTGTGTATGCCGCTAAGCCTAGTAAACCAATACAAGCGATGAAGATTGCCAACATTGAGAAAATTGTAAATATGCTACTTGAGGTCCTTTCATTTTGGTAGAAGTCGGCTAATTGTTCATCCACAAAGTGATGTTTAAATGGATTTCCTGGAGACAGTTCACTCCATCTTGATTCAATAGCAGACAAAACAGTTGAAGACTCCCCGCTGATTCTAACTGGCATAAAATTACCAGGAAGACCTGCGTCATTATGCATAATTGCTAATGGCTCTATTGTTCTGTGTAATGATTGGTAATGATAATCATCGATTACTCCTACAATTGTAAATGTTCTGTTTTGTGTAGGATCATTCTGTACATCTGTTACTTTCTTACCAATTGGATCTTTGATATTTAGTTTTTCAATGAATGACTTATTTAAAATGACACTTAATGAATCATTGAATTCCCGTTGAAAGCCTCTACCTTCCAGAATTTCAATACCCATAGTCTCCAGAAAATTATCATCAATTGCAATCTGTCTACATACATAGCTTTCCTCTTCGGTTCCCTCAACTTTCATTACCAGACCTGGATAAAAACCACCTGGCATTGAAGTAGTATTACCAGCTTGCTCCACTCCTCGTTGAGAAAGAAGGAATTGTCTGAAAGTTTCTGTTTTGTCTTGCAACAGAGCGGTATTTTCAACCACAAGTACCTGATCCTTAGTAAAACCCATCTCTTTATTGACCATGAAGTTCATCTGATTATAAATGATGATCGTGCAGGAGATCAAGAAGATAGAAATAGCAAATTGAAGTACTACTAGACCGTTTCTTAGGTTCCTACCTGTTTTAGATGACTTCATTTTACCTTTCAAAACACTTACTGGTTTAAATGCTGAAAGTACAAATGCTGGATATGCTCCTGCAAGTAACCCAACCGTCAGCGCCACACCTAAAACAAGTAAAACGTTAGTCCATGAAAGTAGCATAGTAAAAGAAATGTCTCTTTCTGCTAGTTGGCTAAATGGAGGTAATAAGAAATAAACAAGCCCAATTGCAATTACCAAACCACTCAGGCTAATCATGATTGATTCAGTAAGAAATTGATTAATTAATTGCTGCTTAAGAGATCCTAAAACCTTCCTCACTCCTACTTCTTTTGCTCTTTCTGTTGATCTGGCTGTGGAAAGGTTCATAAAGTTAATAGCGGCAATTACCAATATGAATAAAGCAATCGCTGTGAAAACCATTACATAAGTAAGGTTACCATTATTCTTAAATTCTCCTTCTCTATGCGAGTTGAGATGAATATCCTTCACGTTTTGCAATGAATAGACATATCCATTTCCTGCAGCAACATATTCATCATAGGATATTCCGTTTCTTCTTTGCATCTGGCCTTCAGCATACTTTTTAATAAATGCAGGAATCTTTGCTTCAAGAGATTTGTAATCAGAACCTTCTTTCAATTTCACATAAGTAATTGTCGCAAAGCTTAGCCAGTTTTCCTGATTGTAAAATGGGAATGATTTTAATGAGGCAATCAGATCAAATTCGATATGTGAGTTTTCAGGGTAATCGTATGCTATTCCTGTAATGTCGAATTTACCAAAGTTGGTTTCCAGGACTTTACCAAGAGGATCTTCATTCCCAAAATACCTCTTTGCAGTTGATTCAGTAATAACCAATGAGTTGGGTTTATCCAATGCAGTTTCCTTATCTCCCGACTTAAGTGGAATGCTCAATACATCGAACAAAGTAGAATCCGCTAGAATGAGTCTTTGCTCATCAAAAAATCGATCTCCGTTTCTAAATACCACGGAACCAAACGGAGGCTGAATTCTTGCTTGCTGGATTACCTCGGGAAAATCAACAACAAGTTGAGGGCCAATTGAATGAGGAATAACAGCATATTCTGTAGATCTACCAGGGTAAATCCTGTTTAGACCAAAACGATAAATATTTTCATGGTCTTCCTGAAAGTCATCATATGAGCGTTCATATTGAACAAAAAGCATGATTAACAAACAGCAGGTAAAACCAATTGCTAATCCAAGAATGTTTACGAGAGAAAATGCAGGTTTCTTAACCAGCGTACGATAGGCGATTCGAATGTAGTTCTTGATCATGATACAAGTAGTAGTAGGTTAATGATTATACTGTTTTTTGGTGAAATTTGGTTTGGATTTTATTTGAGTGGTTCCGCCTTCACTAAAGTTTCGGCGGACAAGTCCCTCTAAGTGTTGACTGTTGACTGTTGACTGGATGTGCGTCCCTGATATAGGTTGAACATAAATTGATTGAACATGAAAACAAATATTAGGAAGCTCCAGGATACGAGTTACGGATTACGGGGATGTCCTCCTTTCACCGGCGGCCATAGCTTCTGGCGAAGGACTCGACGAACAAACGGATTATTTAAAGAATGTGTATTTAGGATTTAGATATTAGAACTTAGGATTTTCAAAACCGTGCCGTCGTTCCAGAATTTCTGTAATAAAACGAAAGAAATAGCCGGAATAACTGATCGCTCAATTTACTTCTGTCTTCGGTCTTCTAACTTCGGTCTTCAAACCTCCACTGCATAAACATCCACCAATTCAGACTTACCTTTAAGATTAATTTGCCCAAGTGGTTTTGTATTCAAGTCATTGGATTTAAGGTTTTTAAGAAGAGTTTTTGAGATGAGGAGTTTTTCTCCGAAGGTGTTGCATTCAGCTTGAATTCTTGCTGTTGTGTTGATAACATCACCATGGTAAGCGATCTCTTTTTTGACAACACCTACTTCTGTTACTACCAGCTTTCCCCCATGCAATCCGGCCTTAAAGACTGGTAGCACTCCAAATTTCTTTTTGTATACTGACTCCTTAAGTTGTAGTTGAGTTTGAAAATCTATGAAGCATTTGATGCATTGGTTGTTGGCGATTCCTTTTTTGTATGGCCAGGAAATTACTACCTCGTCTCCAACATATTGGTAGATCTCACCTCCATGTTTGAAAACAACTTCATTTAGATCATAAAAGCACTGTTGTATTAACCTGCTGTAATTGAAATGTCCTAATTTCTCGGCGAGTCTCGTTGAAGATTTTAGGTCAATAAACATGAAGATTCTGTCTTCTTCTTTTGGTGTTCTGTAGCTTCCAGACAGTATTTTTAGCAAGACGCCCTTACCAAATTTCTCATTCACCATTCTATAGAACGAAAAGATAAAACTGAATAAGGTGAAATAAGCTACAAAAACCCAGAATACCCGATAGGTATAAATTGGGCCATCTACTAGCTCTATATTGAATGTGGCCGTTATTAGGTTATTTATGGTAACTGCTATAAACAATAATAATGCAGCATAAAGTGTGACTTGTAGAAGGATGATAAACCCAAATGACTTTCTTTTGAAATATGGTAGTTCAGTTACAACTCCTGCAAGGAAATAGAATGAGCCAATTAATATTCCCCCTACACCTGTTACAAGAAACCAATCAGAAGTACGCTCTGCAACTATGGGGTTAACAGAAATAGCATTTTCATCCTGAAGGCCAAAGTATCTGAATACATAAAAAAGCATCATTACAAGGAACCAATAGATGATCGAGGATATAAAAAAATTCACTCGGTTGGCAACAAGTATCATGTGGTTTGCAAGTTAATCCTACAGTTATACGCAAATATATTGCCAATATTTTATTGAATAGAATAAAGAGTTAAGCTAATTTATTTAGTTTTTACTAATTATATTAGCATTATGAAAAGATCTATTATTCATCTTGATTTGGATACCTTCTTTGTTTCATGTGAAAGATTGGTAAATCCTGAGCTTGAAGGAAGGCCAATAATATTGGGAGGAGTTACTGATAGAGGCATTGTATCCTCATGCAGTTATGAAGCCAGACAGGTCGGTATATATGCGAATATGCCAATGAAGCTAGCCAGACAGATCTGTCCGGAAGCTGTAGTTATCAAAGGGAATAGTGGTATTTACAGTAAGTTTTCCAATATGGTGACAGACATCATTAAGGAAGAAGCTCCACTTTATGAAAAAGCTTCAATGGACGAGTTTTACATTGATTCAAGTGGAATGGATCATTATTTTGGAGTTTACAAATGGGCAAGTGAATTGAGAGATAAAATAATCAAGGAGACTAATCTACCCATTTCTTTAGGTCTTTCTACAAACAAGACTGTTTCAAAAGTTGGTACCAGTGAAGCGAAACCAAATGGCTCAATCAAAATAGACAATGGTGATGAGAAGATATTCTTAGCTCCTTTATCGGTTAGGAAGATACCCATGGTAGGAGAAAAGACTTACCTGGAATTGAAGCACATGGGTGTTGAGAGAATTGAAACAGTTCAAAAAATGCCAATCAGACTTATGGAGTCTGCTTTTGGCGAGAATGGAAAAACAATTTGGAAGAAGTGCAATGGAATTGATAATACACCTGTAGTTCCATATAATGAATTAAAGTCGATAAGTATTGAAAGGACTTTTGAAAAAGATACCATTGATATGAATAAGATCAATAGCATTATTGTAGCAATGGCTGAAAACCTTGCTTTTCAATTGAGGAATGGAAATAAGCTTACTTCATGCGTAGCAGTCAAGATCAAATATGCAGATCTAAATACTTACTCTAAGCAAAAGAAAATACCTTATACAGCTGCAGATTCCACAATATTAGAGCTTGTAAAAAGTTTATTCAAAAGACTATATGAGAGACGACTTAGAATAAGGACAATAAGTGTAAGGTTTAGTGGCTTGGTAGAAGGTGGACATCAGATCAACTTTTTGGAGAATTCAGAAGAAACATGCAATCTGTACCAGGCAATGGATAAGATAAGAAACAGATACGGACAAGACGCTGTGAAGAGAGCAATAGCAATGGGATCAAGAGGTATTGGGAGGACCAACCCTTTTACGGGTGGTCCAACTGTAATACCTGCTCATAGAAGAGCGTAATTCTTATTTAATTATTGAATAATTAGTCGTGATTCCATTCCTGTTTACATTTAGAATGTAATTACCATTTGGAATAGTACTCATCATTAATGTTTTTGTAAACCCAGAACTAACAGAACTAAATTGGTTTTCAAAGACCATTCTTCCTGTCATGTCATAAATCGAAATAGAAATAGGTTCATCTTCAAATGATCCTTCAAATTGAATATTTAGTTCATCACCAATTATTGGATTTGGAAAGACTGCCAAACCTCTGTTAAGTGATGATTCAAATGACACAAACAAAGTAGAGCTAAATTCATAAGCTCCATCAAAATCAATTTGCTTTAATCTGTAGTAATTGTTTCCATATAGCGGATTAGAATCTAAATAAATGTATTCCGTAAGTTCATTTGTAGTACCATTTCCAGCAATCTCCCCTATTGTTTCAAACTCCACTCCATCATAAGATCTTTGGATTTCGAATCTATCATTGTTTAACTCACTTGCAGTTAACCAATTCAATTCCACAGTTTCATCGATTTGCTTAGCTTCAAAAGAAACCATTTCTACAGGCAATGTACTCTCTGAGGAAGCAACTGTGTAATCTGAAAAAGTAGATGAAGTTGCAGTCAATGTATTGGATGTGTGACTATCATAACCCATCGATTCCCATGAAGTAGTTCCCGTATTATATCTTCCTAATAATAAGTTTGAATTACCAGAGAATGAATCACCTGTCTCATCCCAATAAAGTGTAACCTGTACATCTCCAGAACCACTTCCCCTTGTAAGAGTCCAATATCTTGTTTGTAAAATGGATTGTACTGGAGTTGTAAAACTTGAACTATTGGTTGGAGTAGTTGAAAAGTGCTCTACTGTAAATGTAGAACTACTTACAGGATCCAGGATTACTTGTCTGAAATCTGATCCATCTCCTACAGGAAATGTTATTGCCGCAGTAAAACTTGACATTGTTACTGGTCCATCAATAAAGCTTGAAGATGATCCACCAGAGAATGGGCTTGATGAGGTCATTGTTGGAATATTAACTGAAGTGGTCGTGAAGTTACCACTTGTCAGTGTCAATGTCCCATTAATGGTAATTGGTTCAGAAAGTACTACTCCTGCAGAATTATTTATTGTAATATTATTAACTGCAGTAATGCTGAGGCTTCCAAAGTTGGTATTTTGACTTGCTGTACCATTGAATTCAAAGTTTTCACTTCCGCTGAATACCAGAGAATTAACATCGATAACTCCTGCTGCTCCTGTTGAAAGTCCGTTAGAACCTTCTGCGATGAGATTTGATCCTGACACAAATGTTACAGTCAAATCATTGGCAGTTCCATCGTTTAATTGAAAATTGTCAGACAAATAGAATGTAGAACCTGAATTGAACGTAAAAGTTCCATCTTGAATTTCCTTGTCAGCAGTCATAGTAACGACTTGAGAACTTGTAAACGCAAAGTCATTAGCGCCAAGATCTAAAACTCCTGCACCACCAAAAAACACTGAGTCTCCAGAGAAATTAAAGTCTGTATTTGTACTGAATGTCAGGTTTCCTGATCCAGTCAAGCCGTTTCTTAAATCGAGGGTTCCAGCATTTGAGTTACCAATTCCAAAATTTGAGTTGACTTCAAGAATTCCATTTACAATGAAATCATCAAAGTTATTTAGGTTGTTAGTGAAATTAGTAATTCTGAATGTAGGTATTACGCTGCTTGCAACATCAGGGAAATAAGTTACTTCATCGAATGCATTTGTTCCAGTGTATTCAAAGATTGAACCGTGGCTATAAACTACCTCACCAGAGGAATTTGGACCTGCTAAATCATTCTCTAACGCATCAGATGCTGTTGTAATTACACCACCAGAAGATACTGAAATAGTAGCACCTGTATTAATTGTAATGGCACTTTGAACGTTCAATGTACCTTCCACGATTAAGTCATCTTCACCGGAAACATCAGATAGAGTCAGTCCGGCTGTTAAGGTTAAAGTAGCTCCACTTTCTACAGTTATTTGGTCTACTGTAGCAGCAGCATCAAAAGTGATTGTATGTCCATTTTGAATTGTAATAGGACCATCTGTAGATGTTGGGCTACCACTTGCAGCTGTCCATGCGCCACCTGTAAAGAACTCCCAGCTACCAGCATTACTCCAGTTTCCAGTACCTGTACTTCTATAGGCTTCTGCAGCTATGATATTGGAACTAGTTGCTCCTGTCAAAGAGGTTCCAGTGTTAGTTGCTACATCAATAGAAAATGTCTCATCAGTATCATAAGTCAGGTCTGAATAATCAAATGTACCTGAGGTTAAGCTGATGCCAGTAAGTCCTGTACCACTTGCCAGTGTTCCAGTACCCGCATTTCTTGTTAAATCAAACGATGTGGTTTCATCTGTATCTGTATTTCCGTGAGTATCAGTTGCAGCAATGGTTAAACTAAAGTCCAAAGAGGTTCCTACACTATTAGGCACATTCTGAAATGCCCATGTTGTTGCTTCAACATCTATTATGTTATTACTTGCAGATGAGGTTTCTGTTTCAGTTGTAATAAGAGAACTTGATGCTCCAAAAAAGGTGAAATTGGATGTTTGAGCATTAAACTGAAGCAATTGATTATCAATCACTTCTGAATTTGATGTACTTAACCAAACTGAAAGTGTATATGTCTTTGTCCCATTGTCTGCAATGAATCCGAAATCACCCGATGTTGAATTATTGAATCCATTGAACGTTATTGTATTGGTACCAATAGATGAAGCTGTCACTGTAGTAGTTCCATCCGATAATTGTGCTCCGGCAATAACGTCGTTCCAGTCTGAAATAGCGTCGCTAGCTCCTTCACCTATTACAATCTCAGAAATCATGGTATTAAATGCATCTGATGAAGGTGAAGCTCCATCATCCAAATAATCAAAATCAAAGACTTGTTGTCCAGAAGAGGAAACCACCAATGAAGAAATAGTTGAAGAACCAACTGAACCAGCTGTAATTGTGGATGTTGAAGCTGGATTAGCAACGGTTGGTGTAATATCTATCTGATCGATTGCAACAGCTGTGCTACCACCGTTTTCTGCATCTTCAAAAATCCATTTTATGTAATAAATGTCTCCATCACCAATTGATAAACCAGTTATTGTAGCACTGGGTGAAGTACCTGCTGTCCATGTATTTCCTACATTGGCAGCAATTGAAAAATCTAAAGTTCCTGGATCGGTGAAAGTGGAATTGTCACTACTATGTTCCACTGCAACAGTAATGACTTTATTATTATTTCCTCTAAAATATGGATCATAACTTATTGCAAGGTCTGTGATAATACCACCTGTATTATTCCTAAACCTAAAAATAGCCGAGTTAAACTCGTCTGGATCCCCGAGGTTGTTTTGAATTGGCCTGATTCCGAAGGCATTTCTAGAACCGCCATAGTCGTATGCGTAAATTCTACCTTCACTTCCAGTATTTGTCTGAACACCTCCTGCATATGGATTTGCAGTTGTATTGGTAGTCCCAAAATCCACATCCATGGTACCGTCATTATCCATGTCAATACCCC
Source organism: bacterium (assembly GCA_024743255.1). GTDB lineage: Bacteria > Bacteroidota > Bacteroidia > Cytophagales > Cyclobacteriaceae > JANSWY01. The sequence continues at coordinate 326,037 of JANSWY010000002.1, forward strand.
ATTGATCAGAATCAATGCTGCCGGAAACACTGGAGCCAGATGAAAAACCTGTACCTGTATAACCTGAAAAATTAATTGTATTTGTTCCAGTAGATAATGAAAATTGCGCAGATGCCGACCCAGCAATTAGACAATATGCTACTATCCCCAGAACCCTAAATGTATACCCCATAACTCTTTAAAGTTGACTAATTATGATTACGTAATTATCTGGAGGCTAGAACAGCAAAATTAAGTCTTGTCAACCAGAAAACGCTAATTTTTTATATTAAAACAGGCAAATAGTTCAAATACCCCCCTCTTATGAATCAAAACATACCATAAAAGAAAGTTCCAGCCCAATGAACCGGAACTTTACACTACCGTTTTTATTCATTTTTATTTTTAGAATATGAAGGACTTTAAAAAATCCATCTCACTCGTATATGTTATGCTGAAAAAACACCCATGAGGAATTTCACACATGGGTGAGTGGTATAATAGTATATTGTATATATATGATAACACAAGATTAGTTTAGTCCTGGGAGGTTGAAAAGAACAGACATATTACAAAACCTTAGCAAATATGTTTTTATTTGATTTCCAGCTACTAAAGGATCATTTAATTAAAAAAAGAGGAACAAAAGCCCCTCTCTTTTTTCACTAAATCGAGTCAGACAAAGGGATGAACAATAGTGTTTCATCTCTGTATGGCTGACTGCACCGCCGGAAATTAAATGTTTCCTTTTATCCTTTTCCCACAGCATACAAGCTCTTAAAAAAAGGTCCCAATCTCACTCACAGGGATGGGACCTTTAACCAAATAACAATCTTTCTACATCATAAATGATGCGCCATATATTTCAATGACAGCTCGGTGGTTAATTCACCCCTCCTTTAATTTATTTTATGATAATCTTGTGAACTTCTTTTCCTTGAGCTGACCTTAATTCTACCAGGTATACTCCGTTTTGAAATGGCTTTGGTATTGTACTTTTACCAGGCTTCAATAAGTAGTCGCTAACGATCAATTGTCCATTGATATTGATTAATCTAAGAGAAACATCAATGTCTTGTTTGTTCGACTTGAAACTTTGTGTGCATCCCTTAAGGTAGCGTTGGATAACAAAGTGATCGCTAGAATGAACAACATCACTGTTGCAGGTGTTAAGAAGAGTATCAATTGTTTGAAGAAGAAAATCGAATTTGGGGGCTGATCAGGATCTGAGGGAGATGTTGATGTCTGTGTAAATTGAACATAAAAAAAGGTCCTTGGAATAAAGGACCTTATATTTATATATTTATTGTCTTAATTATACTTTCTTAACCTCTGTAGCGTCCATACCTTTTGCTCCCTTGATCGGCTTAAAAGCTACTTTATCGCCTTCTTTAATTGGCTCCTTTAGTCCACTGGAATGAACGAAGAATCGTTCTCCACTTCCTATTTCGTTGATAAATCCGAATCCTTTGGCATCATTAAAAAAAGCCACTCTTCCCTGGACAAAGCCATCTTCATCACTTTCCTCTCTTTTAGGAATACCAATTTCAATGCTCTCTGCATCGATTTCCTCCTTCTTTGCATCCGGATCTGGCGGAGTGTCAGTAATATTACCGAATTCATCCACATATGCAATCATATCATCTAAATCCCCGGATTTAGCATTTGCTTGTCTTTCTTCTTTCTTCTGAGCTTTTAACTTTTTCTTTTGAGCTCTCTTTTTTTCTTTTTCTTTTTTACTAAAACTATCTGCCATTTAGACTTATTAAGGTTAAAAAAACTTGAGGTCCTCTATTAAGAAGACATAAGATTACTTCTGAGAAACTAACAGATGCTATGTAAGAGAAATATACAGGGAGTAATAAGAATTCCCTTAAATAACAAAATCGTAATTGATTTATGAGATCAGTCAGTTAGACATTCCAAAAGTAATGACTCTATGTTCTGAATCCTATTAAAGATAAACATTTAGTTAGCATAATTAGAATATATTTCAAATTCTGTGCAACGAAACCACTAGTCTTTTTACCAAGAAATTCGACTCAGCTATTTTCATCTAACGAATCCTGCTACTCATCGAAAACTAGAGAATGTACATCGATCAAATACATAAATTACTCTTTGGATTTTAGGAAGTAATAATGTCAAAGGTTTTCAAGGTACTGATCGTATTTTTTTTATTGGGCAACACCTGCCTTGCAGTTACCACAGCTGAAAACGGGCAAATTGACCTTTCTGATATCGACTTCTCTCAAACGCAAATTGAATTAAATGGTGAATGGGAATTCTACCCGAACACACTTATTTATATAGATCAAAAAAACATATCTCCCAATATTGTAGCAGTTCCAGGACTTCTTAACAAGCAAGGTTTTGATCTAAACTCATATGGATCATATAGAATTTTACTCAAGCACAATTACGAGGGAAAATTAGCCTTAAAAATCCCTGATATTTACACTGCCTATAGTGTGTATATTAATGGTCAATTAGAGCTTACAAAAGGTAAAGTAGGTAAAAGCGCTGGAGAATCAACTCCTAGAATTCTCCTCAATACTTTACGAATAGAAAATCAGTCGGAGGAAATAGAGATTGTTATTCATGTGTCTAATTTCGAGCACAGAAAATTTGGCATTAACGACCCGATCGTTATTGGTGATTATGACGCAATATCAAGAACTGATACAATATTAGAATCATTCGACATCTTTCTAACGGGTTGTCTTTTGATGGGAGGATTCTTCTTTTTGGGGTTGTTTTACTATGGCAGAAAAGAGATCGCGGCATTGTACTTTGCTCTATTTTGTATTTGCTACTCTTACAGAATTATTGGTTGGGAAAACTATGTGTTACATGAGCTCTTTCCAGATTATCCATGGTGGCTTTCAGTTAGAATCGAATATATAACCTTATATATGTCTGGTTTTTTCTTTGCCAGATACGTGAGACATCTATTTCCAAAAGAAACTCCAATATTATATGCAAAAGGTGTTGAGTACTTAGCGCTTATTTGGTCTGCTGCAACTATAGTATTGCCAGTAACAATTTATACACACCTCAATATTCCATGGCTATTTGTGATGATGGTGGGACTTGGGATTGTATTCGTAACTTATACCAGAGCGATCATTAGACAAAGAACTGGTGCGAAACAATCATTGTATAGTATCATTGGTATATCAATTGTATTTGTATTGAAATCATTGGCTTACCTCAATTTATTTGAAGAGCCAGTTGGCCTTACAATTATTGGTCAGCTTATATTTTTCTTTTTCCAGGGAATGATTCTTTCTGAATTGTTTTCAAGTTCCTGGAAGTTGGCCAAAAGTAATGCGGAAGAAGCAGCTCAAGCTAAGACTGATTTTCTATCCATTATGTCTCATGAGATCAGGACACCTCTTAACGCAGTAATTGGTACTACTTATCACATGATTGATGAAGGCCCGAGAGAAGATCAGAAAAAGGACTTGCAAGACTTACGAACATCTTCAGAAAACCTTCTATCTCTGATAAATAACATCCTGGATTTCAACAAAATAGATGCAGGTAAAGTTGAGTTTGAAAATGATCATGTTGTAATTAAAGACTTTATTGAAGGGATCGTATTTTCTCAGAAATCTGTAGCTGCTCACAAAGGAATCAAGTTGCATTGTAATATAGATAATGCTATTCCAGAAGTGTTGGTTTTAGATAAAACCCGGTTTATTCAAATTCTCACAAACCTGGTAGGTAATGCAATTAAGTTTACTGAAAAAGGCAGTGTGATGGTTCGGGTGACCAATATGATCCAGGCTAAGAATTCATGTAGGCTTCTATTTGAGGTTGTTGATACCGGAATTGGAATACCTAAGGACAAACACAAGAAAATATTCAATGTGTTTGAACAGGCTAATACTTCGGTCTCAAGAAATTACGGAGGTACGGGATTGGGTCTCAGCATCACCTCCAAATTGCTCAACCTACTTGGATCCCAACTACAACTGGAAAGTGAAGAAGATGTTGGTTCGAAGTTTTATTTTGATATACACCTTGAAATTGGGCATGAATCACAGGTCATTAGCCTAACTCGTGCTGACTTCAATCTGGAAGGCACCAATGTATTGCTAGTAGAAGATAACGAACTCAATGCACTAATAGCCACGCGACTACTAAACAAGTGGAATTGCAAAGTGGATGTTGCTCAGAATGGGTTAATTGCCGTAGAATCGAATCAGAAGAAAGATTATGACATTATTCTGATGGATATCCAAATGCCAACAATGGATGGCTACACCGCATCCAAAAAGATCAGAGAAGAAGGATACAATGTACCTATCATTGCACTGACTGCATCAGCTGCATTCGAAAAGAAAGAGGACCTCAGTGCTTCTGGAATTGATGATGTGGTTACCAAGCCATTTGAGCCAGGTAACCTTTATAATATCATGCGAACGCTGTTGGATAAAAACTCTGCAGCCTAAACTGTTTTACTAAACATTACTTCCTCCAATAACTTCTCATTCAAACGTGCATCTATTGCCATACAGACATTCCTGACAAATGGTCTCCCCTTTTGAGTTACTTTGATACCCTCATCAGAAAAAGTAATAATACCATCTGCTTCCAATTCATCAAGTAGGTCGAAATTGACATTTAAACCAAACAGGTGAAATTCTCTTTCAGTCCAGTTGGTTTCGTATCTGCACATTAAATTCAATATGTGCTTTCTTACAATCAGGTCTTGTTCATTTAGTAGATGACCCTTCGTAAGAGGTAACAAATTGTGCTTGATATTGAGGTAATAGGTCTTTAAATCTTTTGCATTCTGGCTAAAAGCAGTCCATGTATCCGAAACAGAGCTCACCCCCAACCCGATTGACAAGCTTGTATTCTGAGTGGTATACCCCATAAAATTTCTATGAAGCGAGCCATCTTTAGAAGCAGATGTTAGTTCATCTTCCTGAATTGCAAAATGATCCATTCCAATATCAACATAACCTGCAGCTAACAATTCTTCTTTTCCAAATTGATACATGTTCAATTTTTGATCAGGTGTTGGAAGAAGATGTTCAAAGCTTTTTTGTGCTGGTTTTATCCATGGAATGTGAGCGTAACTATAAAAAGCAATTCTGGAGGGACGATACTCAAGAGTCTTCTTAATCGTATATTTTAGACTCTCTATAGTCTGACTTGGCAATCCATAAACCAAATCATAGTTAACAGATTCATAGCCAATTTCTCTCGCATTCAAAGTCACTCTCTCAATATCTTCCTCAGTCTGAATACGATTTATAACCTTCTGAATTTCAGGGTCAAAATCCTGAATACCGAAACTTACTCTTCTGAAACCCAAGTCAAATAGTGTCTGTAAATGCTCATATGTTGTATTTCCTGGATGTCCTTCAAAACTGTAGTTTGCGTCAATTGGAATCTCGCAGTGATTTTGGATTGTGCACAGTAATTTCTTTAGATTCTCTGGTGCGAAAAATGTAGGAGTCCCCCCTCCCAGGTGTAGTTCCTTGAGAATCGGTTTCATTGGCAATCTCGACAAATACATTTCCCATTCCTTCAATACCGCATTGATATAAACCTCCTCCACTGCATGATTCTTAGTGATTCTGGTATTGCAACCACAGTAAGTGCAAAGGCTTTCACAAAATGGCAAGTGGATGTACAAGCTAATCTCTTTATGACTCTTCCAAAACGCATGACTGATATGCTCAGACCATTTGTTTTCTGTCATTTGCTTCTCCTGCCAATAAGGAACCGTAGGGTAACTTGTATATCTGGGACCTGGTTGGTTATATTTTTTGATTAGTAGCGCTCTTTCCATGTCGCTATATTACGGCTGCAACCTTCTCAAAACATTGACAAAGTCTGGAATAGAAACTGACTTTTATCATATCGGTCCACAAGTTGTTATTTTCCCAAATCCTGCAGATTCCAACATTGGATCAATAAGTGGCAATTCAATTGCAACACCTCTATATATAAAAAGGACTGCAAGGCAAGCCATGAAGACAGGAATAACCTTCTGTAATTTCAATTTTGAAGATGGTTTAATCATTGGAATTAGAAAAGCAAAAAACATCATTGGCATAGTGCCTAATGAAAATATTGACATGTATAGTGCTCCTTCCAAATAAGTAGCTGTTACCAATGATCCAGCTATTGCCGCATATATCAAGCCGCATGGAAGAAAACCATTTAAGATGCCAACCATAAATGTGGCTGGCATAGTTTTCTTTTTGAAGAAGAATCCAATTTTATTCTTCACCCATCGCATCCAGAGGCTATTGTAATAATGTGATTGATATTTCTTTATAAATCTTGGAATGATGAGATAAAGAAGAATCAAAACACCAATGGAAATAGATAATATATGCTGATAACCAGATAATTGAATTGCATATCCAATACTACCCAGAATCAAACCCAGGAACATATATGTGAGGGTTCTACCAAGATTATAAAACACAGCACCAAATATTCTAGACTCTCTTGGAATTGGTAATGCCATTGCAATCGGTCCACACATTCCAATACAGTGAAGACTGCCAAAGAGACCGATGATGAATGCTGACCAATACATCTATCTTACAAATAGGTCTTGTTCCATGAAATAATTCTTGTTGCTATCCTTCCAGGTTACTTTGGCAACATATCTTCCTTGTTTCAATAGCTCATCGCTTACTGAATATTCAGAAGTTGTCAGTGGAAGCTTTTGGTCCAATTTATTATCATCTGGACGATAGAAATGTATGGTCCCGTTTACATTTTCTGTTGGAACTTTTATAGTGATTTTCTCACCATCATAATTAATGGAGGCCTCTCCTTTTAGTTCTGCACCATTTGCCTTGGCATCAATGACCTCTTGATATTGCAGTTCTTGTTGATAATAATCCTCGGAAACAAGATTCACATCATATTGAAAGCTTTTCACAACAATAGCAACAATGAAAGTACAGAAAAGTACAAATGCCACTACAATTCCATTTCCCCAATTAAGTTTCATGATCTCTAATTTTTCAGTTACAAATTCGGACCCAGGAATTTGGTATCCACAGTCTCTAATAATTCTCCATTGCCGTACACTTCAATTTCTACTTCACTTGACATGGAGGTAATTTTTTCTCTTGGTAAAACAACAAATAATGCGCCTGATGCTGTTCCTTGCTTGTTGAGTTTAAGCGCCTCACCAACTAGCTCAATTGTTGCTCCTTCAGTTTTGGGCTTAAGTTCGATACTAATCTCATCGTCTGTTTTATTGATGATTTTGATATTATAAAGATTGCTGATGGTTCCATCATCTCTCTTCTGATACATTACTCCAGGAGTTCTAAGAATAGTGGTTTCTATATCTGATCTAGTTACAAGCATTCCAGTCAGAACAGTCATTAGAATTACTAAAACACTGCTATATGCTACAACTCTGGTAGTAAATTTGAATGGAGTTCCCTTATCAATATTCTCTTCAGAAGCGTATCTGATCAAACCTCTTGGTTTGTCGATTTTATCCATAATCGAATCACATGCATCGATACAGGCAGTACAGTTTATACACTCAAGCTGGGTTCCGTTTCTAATATCAATTCCAGTTGGACAAACTAAAACACACTGTTTGCAATCAATACAATCACCTTTCCCCTCAGCTGCTCTATCCTCTTTCTTTCTAAATTTTGCTCTTGTCTCTCCCCTCTTGTAATCGTATCCAACAACCAAACTATTTCTATCCAACAATACACCCTGAAGCCTTCCATAAGGACAAACCTGCGTACAAACCTGATCTCTAAACCAGGCAAAAACACCATAAAATAATCCAGTTAGAATTACCATTGCGAAGAATCCTCCAAGGTTTTCTGTTGGAGGTGAGGTTACGATTTCAAAAGTTCTTTCCACACTGATGATATAAGCCATAAACGTGTGCATAATGAGGAAAGAAATAATCAGGAAAATACTATGTTTAGAGACTCTTTTGATGATCTTCTCTGTATTCCATGGAGCCTTTTTCAGCTTTCGCTGAGCCATGTAATCACCTTCAATTAGGTATTCAATTCTTCTAAAGACAAATTCCATAAAGATGGTCTGCGGACAAATCCAACCGCAGAATATTCTTCCATATACTACGGTAAATAATATAACACTCACTACAAGTGTTATGAAAGCAATAGCAAATAGAAAGAAGTCCTGAGGCCAAAAGACAATTCCAAAGATCACGAATTTCCTTTCCAGGATATTGAATAACAAAAGTGGTTGCTCACCAATCTTAATAAATGGAGCACCGAATAAGAAAGTAAGTAGAACGATACTTACCAAAGAACGCCATCTGAAAAATTTTCCAGATGGCTTCTTTGGGAATAGCCAAATTCTTTTGCCTTTCTCGTCTACTGTTGCAAGGTGATCACGGAAAGATTCATTTACTTCACTTTCCTTGTAGATCTCATCTAGCTGTTGGGTGTCGACTGCCATTACCTATTGTAAAAGACTTACCTGATCTTCAACCACAGCGGTAGTATCAGATTCTTCACTTCCCGCTTCTCTCTCAAACAATTCTCCTTCAGGATCCTTAGGGTTAGATGGATTTGTTCCCTCCATGGTATAGATATAACTAGCAATCTGCTGAATCTTTTTCGGATTGAACTGATTCTGCCAGGAGATCATTCCCTTCTCAGGAATACCATACTTAATACTTTTAAATATGTCTTTAATATCTCCACCATGCTTCCAGTATTTATCTGTAAGATTTGGACCAACTCCACCCTGTCCTTCAGAACCATGACATGCTACACAATTTGCGTCATACATGTTTTTACCAGAAGTCAGATCTGTATCTGCCAGTAATAATTCAACATTGGTCTCATCAACCAAATTCTCTTGTGTTGCAAGGAATTTCTCTACTTCAATTTTGGCTGCTGCCATTTCGTTTTTGTATTCCTCATCTTGTAGAGGTGCCCATTGGAAAACATGGTATGCCGCTAGGTAGACAACACTAAATGCTATAGTAAAGTAGAATCCCCAAAGCCACCATGGAGGAAGGTCATTATCTAACTCCTTAATACCATCATATTCATGGTCAGTAAGCAATGCTTCTTCCTCTTCTTCAGATTTGAAGTCATTGATAGAATTCCAGATTCCAGTAAATGCAGAATCTTCCTGTACTAACTCACCCTTGCTTTCTTTGTCGAGTCTGACAAGTGACTGAATGGTGTAAAGTGCCACAAAGAGAACCAATAATGCTACCAAACAAACGACTACAACCAGTCCTAATACAATCTCAAGCTGGTATTGCTCAAAATATCCAACGGTTTCTGATGCCTCGCTTTGAGCCCAGGTTATTCCCGGAATCATAAGAAAAAAGGCCATTAAAATTTTTTTGATATTCATTGTAGTTCGCTGTTTTCGTTCAAAGGAATATTTGATATTTCTTCAATATCCGATTTCTTAAGCTTGATCACATAAATGATAAGCACCGTGAAGAATATGAAGAAAATGAGTAGGGAAATCAGTGGGAATATTTCAATCCCCACTATAGTTTCCAAATGATGTTTTACATATCTAAGCATGGCCTTAATCGTTTTCTTTTACTTTGATATCTGTTCCTAATCTCTGCAGGTAAGCGATCAGTGCAATAATCTCCCTGTCACTGCTTATTTCAATATCACTTGTAGCCAAATTTTTAGCAATGGCTTTAGCCTGTGTTTCTGCATCTCCAAGCGCTTGAGACTCATAACCCTCTTCATAAGGGACTCCTAATGTTCTCATCGCAGATATTTTAGCCTCAGTAGAACCTTTGTCCCAATCCTGCTCAAATAACCATGGATATGGCGGCATTAATGACTCAGGAGACATACTTTCTGGTTCCAACATGTGGTTGAAATGCCAGCTATCAGGATATTTACCTCCAACTCTAAGTAAGTCTGGACCTGTTCTCTTAGAACCCCAAAGGAATGGGTGGTCATATACAAATTCTCCAGCTTTTGAATACTCACCATATCTCTCAGTTTCTGATCTGAAAGGTCTGATCATTTGTGAATGACAGTTGCTACATCCCTCTCTGATATAAATGTCTCTACCATGTAATTCCAATGAAGTATATGGCTTCACACTTGTGATGGTAGGAACATTAGATTTCACAAGGAACATTGGGACGAATTCCACTACTCCTCCTATCAACACAGCAATCAAACTCCAAACTAATAACCTAGCCGGTTTCCACTCGAAGAACTTTCTGTGCCAGTGATCACTAGATGGTGACTTGTATTCTTTCACCATCGCTGGAGCCTGAGCTTTAGTTTCAGTTTGGAATTTACCAGCGTATGCTGTCTTAACAAGGTTATAGATCATGATAAGCGCACCAACAAGGAATAAGAATCCTCCAAATGCTCTTAGCATATACAATGGCTTGATTTGAGTTACTGTTTCCAGGAAGTTCGGATAAGCTAACATACCTGTATCAGTAAATTCTTTCCACATTAAGCTTTGAGTAAATCCTGCCCAATACATTGGAAGCGCATAGAAGATGATTCCTAACGTACCAACCCAGAAGTGAGCATTTGCAAGCTTAGTAGAGAATATTTTGGTGTTATATAATTTCGGTATTAAATAATACAACATGGCAAATGTCATGAATCCATTCCAACCTAACCCACCAACGTGTACGTGTGCTACAGTCCAGTCAGTGAAGTGAGTGATGGCATTGAATTTTTTAAGGGAAAGCATAGGACCCTCAAATGTGGCCATACCGTAACAGGTAACAGCAACCACCATAAATTTCAAAATCGGATCTTCTCTTACTTTGTCCCATGCTCCCCTTAGTGTGAACAGACCATTGAGCATTCCTCCCCAGGATGGCGCAATTAGCATGACACTAAATACAGTTCCTAAAGATTGTGCCCAATCCGGTAAAGCGTTATACAGCAAATGGTGCGGTCCTGCCCATATATATATGAATATTAGAGCCCAGAAGTGAACAATAGAAAGTCTGTACGAAAAGATTGGTCTACCCGAGGCTTTAGGAATGAAGTAATACATCAAACCCAAATATGGGGTGGTTAAGAAGAATGCAACAGCATTGTGACCATACCACCATTGTACCAGAGCATCCTGAACACCTGCATACCATGAGTAACTTTTAAACATTGCAATTGGTAACTCAAATGAGTTTACAATGTGTAACATGGCTACCGTCACGAAAGTGGCTATGAAAAACCAAATTGCAACATATAGGTGACGCTCTCTTCTTTTCAGTATGGTCATGAACATGTTTACACCGAAAACGACCCAGATTAATGCGATTGCGATATCAATGGGCCATTCCAGTTCTGCATATTCTTTTCCAGTGGTTAGCCCTAATGGAAGGGTGATTGCTGCCGAAAGAATGATTAATTGCCATCCCCAAAAGTGTATGTTACTTAAGAGATCGCTAAACATCCTGGTCTTACACAACCTTTGCAGGGAATAGTAGACTCCTGCAAAAATACCGTTACCCACAAATGCAAAAATAATTGCATTAGTGTGCAATGGCCGTATCCTACCAAAAGTAGTGTACTGAAGTCCGAAGTTAAGATCTGGTAAAAACATTTGGCAGGCAATCAATAGACCTACCAGCATGCCGACAATACCAAAGATAGATGCCGCAATTAAGAACTTGCGGACTGTGGCATTATCGTAGTAGAAAGTTTCTAATCCCGCTGAACCTTCAGGTTTGGAGATTTCTGGTTCAATTGTGACTGTTGACATTTATCATCAGGTTTAAGTTGATCATCGTACAGTATCCTAACTGAAGGTGAGTAATCATCCTCGTACTGTCCATCAGTCTGGGCCCATATGAATGCTCCCAAAAACCCTAATGCAACTAACATGCTTACCCCTATCAATAAGAATATGACAATCATTTCAATTTTTATTTTTGCTAAAATGATAATTGCGAGGAGTTCTGCTTATGAGCAATAACAGAGGGAAATCTGACTTATGTCAGCTCAATTTCATAAACACAGGGGAATATTATTTGACATAAGTCATAATTCCCCTATGGTCTGATTTGCTAACTAAAATTTTAAAGATTTTTTTGCCATGAAATTGATAGCCAGGGTTACAAAACCTACTACAGTAACTGAACTAATAGGCATCAAAACAGCTGAAATAAGTGGTGTAAGGAAGCCTAATACGGCAAAACTCATCCCTATAAAATTGTACAAAAAGGAAAGAATAAATGCAGCATATACAATACGAAGTGAGGCTTTGCTGAACCGTAAAAACTTAGGAAAGTGCACTAGCTGATCTCCTTTTATAATGGCATCACAAGCTGGAGAAAACTGATGTAAGTCTTCTACTACTGAGATTCCAACATTGGCTGCTGTCAAGGCACCTGCATCATTCAATCCGTCACCAATCATGGCTGAGTTGGACTCATCCGTCAACTGAATATGATTGAGCTTATCCTTTGGTCTTTGATTAAATAATAATCGATGAAAGTATGGGGATAACTGGTCATACGAGGCGTTGTTATCACCAGAAACCAAATGCATCTCATATTCCGGCTTCATTTCGGTTAGGCTATCCAGAATTCCAGATTTCAATGTGGCTTTCATGACATAATAACCTAATTGTTCCCCCTCTATCTCGACAAATACTACTGATTCTTCTGAATCAATTTCATGTCCCTTTGGTGCTGCTCCTACAAAAACTGATAAGCCATTTATAATCGCGGTGATACCTCTGCCCTTTTCTTCTTCGAATGATTCTGTTGTTAGAATATCAACATCCTGATAATGTGTTGCAATCATTCGGCTGTAAGGATGCATACTGTTGCTACATGCTGTCTTGATTAATTGCTTAGATGATTCTGTTAAAACTGGACCAACCCATTTTAAGTTGCTAGTCTGAGATGTAGTGATTGTTCCTGTCTTATCAAATACTAATAGCTTCAACTTGGCCAGATGTTCTATTATCGAGGCATTCTTCAAATAGAATCCTTTGCTTCCAAAAACTCTTAGAACATGTCCATATGTAAATGGTACTGCAAGAGCCAATGCACAAGGACAAGCAACGATTAAAACAGAAGTAACAGTATTCCAAATCTTTGAAGGATCTATAACTGCCCAATAACCAGCAGTCACAGCAGCTATAATTAGAATAGCGATTGTGAAATAGCTACTAATACCATCTATAGCTGTCTGAAGATTGTTCTTTTCATTCTTCATACTGGATTGATTCCAGAGTGAAGTCAGATAACTGGAGGATACTTCTTTGACGATTTCTACCTTTACAAGGCTACCAAAATGCCTGCCTCCGGCATAAACCAAATCTCCTACTGATTTCCTGTGAGGATCCGATTCACCCGTAACAAAGCTGTAATCCACAGAAGAAATACCCTCTACAATGGTACAATCTGCAGGAATCACCTCCTGGTTTCTGATTAGTAATTGATCACCTACCTTTAACTCTTCAATAGGTATATAATTAGATCCTTGATCATCTACTTTGTTTACAGCAATTGGGAAGAATGATTTATAGTCACGATCAAAAGCTAACGCTCTATAAGTCTTATTCTGGTACCATTTGCCTATCAATAAAAAGAAGACCAACCCACATAAAGAGTCACTATATCCCGCGCCAGTTTGTGACAAAATCTCGTATGTACTTCTAATAAACAATGTCAAAATCCCAAGAGATATTGGCACATCAATCCCTAAAAACTTGTTCTTTAGACCAGCATATGCAGACTTGAAATAATCAGCTGATGAGTACAATAAAACAGGTAAAGTGAAGAGTATATTCAGAATTCCAAAATATTGGCTGAACATATCCAAACCAAGGAATGACTCATCCAGATAATGCGGTAAGCTGATCAGCATTGAATTTCCAAAAAAGAATCCAGCTACAGCTAATTTGATAATTAGGCTTTTGCTATAACTATCAGTCGACTTCTCTTTTGACTTTCTTTTTAGATCAGGCTCATAGCCAATTGAGCAAAGGAAGTTGACTAACTTCTGTAAAGAAACTACGGAACTGTCATACAATACTGCAGCTTCTTTTTTTATAAAGTTTACCCTGGATTGCTTGACACCTGGTATAATGGTTGTAAGGTTTTCCAGAAGCCAAATACAACTGCTACAATGAATAGCTGGAAGCTTCAACGTAATCTTTTCAATATTTTCATTCTTGAAATCTAATAGTCCCTTTACAATTTCCTCATTTTCAAGATAGTCAAACTTGTGAGTAGAAGAATTTGATTTGGTACCAGGAGCGCCGTTTAGCTCGTAGTAAGTTTCAAGATTGTTATCCTTTAGAATGTCATATACCGTAACACAACCATGACAGCAAAATTCTTTGCTGTCATGATTTATGACCTCTTCACAATTGTCTCCGCAATGGAAACAGGTGCTTTGAGTAGAGTGGTTTATGGAATTACCTTCAGTTAGTTTTGTACTCATTAAGCAACTGTTTCCTTGATTTCAGATTTTTTAGGTTTATTCTTTTTCACGTTCAATGAGAAAATCGGGATATTAGAATGATTTGCAACCTTTTCTGTAAGACTGTGGAAAAACAAGTGTGCTAGTCCTGTTCGTCCATGTGTAAACATCGCAATCATATCCGCCCCTACCTCGTGGCTGAAATTCAATATTCCATCATAAGGGTTGAAATTCCTTCGTACGTTAATTGTGAAGTTTTCAAATTTATTCTCTTTGGTAAGCTCCTGAAGATTTTGTGTAACAACATTTTCATTCTCCAATTCATGAGGAGTATTAACCCATAAAAAGTGAATTGTACTGTTTGTCAGAGTCTGCAAATTCTTTACCTCTTCCAACAGAGTTACACCAATTTCATCATCGTCGTAAGCGACAACAATGTTCTTTACATCCTTCATCTCAGCTGATGCAGGTACAGCAACAACAGGGCACTTTGCAAATCGAATTGCTCTTTCCGTATTGGAACCTATTAAAATCTCCTTCAGACCAGTAGCACCAGTGGTACCCATAATGATCATGAATGGATTAAGATTCTCTACGTCATACTTAAACCATTGCGTTAAGTTTCCGGTCTCCACACGCTTTGTAAATTTCACATTTTCCTGTGCATACTTTTCTGCAAGAGTGGATAATTTACTTTCAGCGTTTTCTATCATTTCTGTAAGTAAATCCTGAATCAATTGTGCGTTTACCATAGTGTACTCAGCCCCAACTGTTGCTGGCATTGTCACTACGTGAAGCAACACAATATCTATTGGATCCTCCTTGAATAGATTTGTTGTGAATTCCAACGACCTTTCAGATGCCTCTGAGAAGTCTACTGGGACTAAGATCTTCTTCATCTCTTTAAAAATTTAATGTTATAACTAAACTTTTACAGTTAATACAGGCTTCTTAGAGTGATTTGCAACTGACTCAGCTCTACTTCCCCATAATAAATGAGGTACTCCTGTGTATCCATGTGTTCCCATAAATATTAAGTCCGCACCTATCTTTTGGGAGAACTCCAGAATACCATCCTCTACAAATGGTGAGTCAATCACATTAATGGTGAAATTGTCAAACTCTTCATCCTTAGCAAATCTTTGCAATTCACTTTTTGCAGATTCAGAAGTGTAAGACCACCTATTGGTATTATATA
The DNA here is from genome assembly GCA_024743255.1 of bacterium. GTDB lineage: Bacteria > Bacteroidota > Bacteroidia > Cytophagales > Cyclobacteriaceae > JANSWY01. The sequence goes on from JANSWY010000002.1 coordinate 341,607, forward strand.
CCTTAAGCAAGTGAACATTTATTCCAAGAAGCTCCTGAATATACTTCGCCAACTTCACACTCTGATTATGACCAAAATCGGTAGCATATACCATGTTTTTAATAGCGGTCAAATCAGTTGGTTCTTTAATCGTAATTACCGGAACCTCGCTATGTCTGATAACTTTCTCAGTATTTGATCCAATCAGAATCTCCTGTAATCCACTTGCTCCTGTGGACCCCATGATAATCAGATCAAAACCGTTTTCTGTGATTTTATTATAGATATGTTTGAATATATTACCTAATTTCAAATGGGATGTAGTCTCAACTCCTGCTGATGTTGCTTGATCTTCCCACTCTTGAAGAGTTGCTTTAGTTTTCTCTATAAGCTTGGTAGTGAAGACATTATCAAAATCATCATTTGAGCTATAAGCTTCGCCCATTATACTGAATGAGCTAGATGGCAACTCTAAGACATGTAATAATGTAATACTTGCATTAGCCTTCTTCGCCCATTGAATAGCAAAATCCAACGCGTATTGCGCTTCTTTCGAAAAATCCGTGGGTACTAGTATGTTGTTCATGATTGAAACTTTTTTATTACAATTTAATGGGAGGGCGCATTTATTGATAAGGCCTTAAGTCAACCACTGAAATGACTTTTATCAGCCCAATTCCATTTGGTCAACTCTATATTTATTGATATGAAGACTTAAAATACTATTCCAATGGAAACGATCAACAATATTCTTGTAGCAACTGATTTCTCCTTAAATGGAGCAAAGGCCATTAATTATGCCGCTAGCTTGGCTTCACAGTTTAAATCCAGATTAATCATTCTACACGTGGAAGATGATCGGCAAAAACAATACATCAGTAGTGAAAAATATGAAAGCTATTCGGAATACGTTAAGTCCAACTTCAACAAAATTTCATCGGAGTACCTGAACTATAAAAAGGTAGATCATAGTCTTCTACATAAAAAAGGAATTATTTCATCCCAAATCGTGGAAACCGCTCAAGGAGAAAATGCTGATCTGGTACTTGTTGGAATTAGCGGATTGAATAAAGGGTTTGAGTTAGAATTTGGGAGTGTTACTTTAAAAATTCTAAATCAACTGACTTGCCCAATTATTGTAGTTCCAGAATCGTATACTTCATTAAGTCTTAATAATATTATGATCGCTACAGATCAATTGATGCCCGAGAAGGAAGAAGATACTTCCATGATTAATGAATTAATAAGGAAGTTCGATAGCAATGTATATATGGTTTCAGTAGGTCAATCAGGTGCCGTATATTCCGAGAACTATCGTAAACTTATTGACAAGACGATTGTTTTTGCGGATAAGGAACCAATCAACTCACATCGGGATGAAATCATAGAACAACTTAATGCTGAAGCAAAGGCGCATCATGCTGATCTTGTGGTAGTCTACAGACGAAAGAATTCCCTTACAGGAAATCAGTTCACTCCTCGCCTATCTAATTTGATTGCTATTAATATGGAGATTCCAATTTTGTTCATTCCATGTGAAGATTCAGTTATTACTGACTAAGATCACCATAAAAGGTAATCAGAGTCATGAAATAATCATGGTTTCTTGATGAGATTGAGATCGAACAAAACAACAAAGACCATGTTAACTTTTGATCAGAATACACAAACCCTAATAGATCAGCCAGACCCTGCCACGCTGCTTCTCAAAAAGCCAAAAGTGAATAAAGAAGCTAAAAAAAGAGAAGAGCAGGCGCGATTGATGACTGAGCTGATGGATATGAAAAAAAAGAGAGATGCCGACAACCACCAACGCAGCAAACTCTTTCTTGCCATTGGATTTACATTAAGTCTTTTAATGGTAATTGTAGCATTCGAATGGAAAACCTACGACAATGGTGAGTTAATGGATCTTGGAACGGTAAAAGCCGATTTTGATGAAATCGCAGACATTGAACTTACCCAGCAACCACCCCCACCACCTCCAACTAACAAAATCATTCAACCTGTATTCAAGGAAGTTCCAGATGATGTGGAGCTAGAAGAATTGGAAACAGTGGTTGACGTAGAAATGACTGAGGATCTAGCGATAGAGGAAGTCGTTTACGAAGAGGTAGAAATGGAAGAAGAAATGGTTGAAGAAATCTTCAGTATTGTGGAAACACAACCAGAACCGGTAGGTGGATTGCAAGAGTTTTATAAGTACGTATCTGATAATCTTGACTACCCACTAGCCGCAAGAAAAATGGGTGTTGGAGGAAAAGTATTTGTACGGTTTGTTGTTGAAAAGGACGGTTCTATAACAAACGTTGAAGTTATTAGAGGAATAGGTCATGGCTGTGATGAAGAAGCAATCCGGGTAATTGCAAACGCACCAGACTGGAAACCAGGTAAGCAGCGAGGTAATCCAGTGAGAGTGTATGCAATGGTACCAATATTTTTCATTTTCAGAGATTAACCATAGCCTAGTAAGTTCATGGTCGTAATTAAGCGCAGATTCCTAGTCTGCGCTTTTTTTATGAAAGGGATATTATCAAATTATCTTGTTTATATTGAATTATGGATGTTGAAATAAGATTCTTGGGAGCAGCCAAGTCAGTTACTGGATCAAAGTATTTATTAAGAATAGATGGTGAAGCATATATGGTGGATTGTGGGCTATTTCAGGGTCCAAGTAATATGAGAAGAAGAAACTGGGAAGATGTGGTTGAGCATCCGGATAAAATTAAAGAAGTATTTCTTACTCATGCACATATAGATCACTCAGGATATCTTCCCAGGCTAGTAAAGAAAGGATTTAAGGGCAAGATTTATTGCACAAAAGCTACTGCTGCCTTACTAAAAATAATGCTTCTAGATGCTGGGAAACTCCAGGAGGAAGAAGCTAAATGGGCATATAAAAAGGGTTACTCAACTCATAAGAATCCTGAACCACTATTTACAACAAAAGACGCTGAGAAGTGCCTGGAATTGGTCCATACTTGTGAATATGACCAGACAGTATTAGTAAATGATAGAATTCAACTGGTATTTAGAAATGCCGGACATATCCTGGGTTCCGCAATGATCGAGATGAAGCTTATTGGTGATAACATGTCAAAGGAGATCTTATTCTCGGGAGATCTGGGTAAACATAAGCAACATATGCACGAAGCTCCGTTTGTTAAGGAATCAACGGATGTGCTTTTAGTAGAATCAACATATGGAGACAGAAATACTCCAGACATTGATCCGATAAGTGCTTTTGGTGAAATAATAAATGAGGCAGTTGCCGACGGTTGTTTGATCATTCCGTCATTTGCAGTGGGGAGAACTCAGCAGATCCTTTACTACCTTTATAGGCTTCACAAAAACAAGCAGATCCCTGAAAATATTAGGGTATTTGTCGATAGTCCAATGGCTATTAATGTCACCGCTTTATATAAAAATTTTAAAAGCGATCATAAATTAGAAATTGAAGATAAAAATCACTCAGTATTTGACGCTGCTTTCATTCGATATATCAATGCCCAAGAGGACTCAATTAATCTGAATTTGATCAGAAAGAATACGATCATTATCTCGGCCAGTGGAATGGTAACCGGAGGCAGAATACTTCACCATATGTATCATCGGTTACCAAATAAAAAAGACACAATCCTGTTTGTTGGTTATCAAGCAGAAGGAACCAAGGGTAGAGAAATCTTATCAGGTGAAAATGATGTCAGTATTTTTGGTATCAATGTACCTGTAAAAGCAAAAATCAGAGAACTGGATGGATTGTCAGCACATGCTGATATGAAGGATTTACATCAATGGCTAGGAAATTTCAAAGAGAAGCCGAAGAGAACATTTATAGTACATGGAGAGGAAATGGCAGCTCAGGCCTTGCAGAATCATCTGGTTTCAGAAGAATGGTCGAATGTAATTATTCCTGACTTTCTGGAATCGTTTAAGTTATTTCAAAGCATTTGAGGTGCTCCGTTATTTAAAGTTGCTGGAGGTACAACGACCACTGGAATATTCATCGATTTAATGATATCTGGAATTCGGCTAACAGATGTATCCTTTTGTTCATCAAGTCCAACAACTACGATATCAGCACCATCATTTTGAATATAGTCGGAAATCGCCTTTTCTAAAATACCTTTTCTAAGTATCCCTCCTATTTCCAGATTATAAATCTCAGAAAGATTTGAGCTCAGGTTCCTCAGCTTCTCCTCAATCATCTCATTATAACTGTCGTCATCTATAGAAGTCACATGCAAAATAGACATGCTTGCTTTACTCGTTTTGGCCAGTTTTATCCCCGCTAATACCGCCTGCCAACTTGCTGATGAAAAGTCAGTCGGCACTAAAACTTCCTGAAAGTTTTCCATTAATAATTACTTTAAGACCAAAAATAGAAGGATCATTATTTTATATTCATGACTTTTATCAGATTTACTGGTGATATATTTATCAGTGAACCCTTAAGTGATTTAATAAATTAGCCAAAATGGACACAGGAATTGACCTATTAAACTCTGTATTTAGCTCTGCTGCTGAAGGAATTGTTATTTCTAACGCTAAGGGAACAATTACAATGGCAAACCCAAAATCAGAAGAGATGTTTGGATATGGTCAGGGAGAAATGATTGGTCTTACAATTGAGGACTTGATTCCTATTAACTTCAAGAAAGATCATTCAAAACTAAGAGACTCCTATATAAACCACCCTTCTCCCAGACCAATGGGAATCGGAAGAGACTTGCAGGGTCTAAGAAAAGATGGAGGGGTGTTTCCATTAGAAATTGGTCTAAGCTTTTTCAAACAAGATGATGCAAAATATGTAGCAGCATTTGTAACAGACATTACGGAAAGGAAAAAAATTGAAGAAAGGCTGGCTGATTACACAAATCAGCTGGAGCAAAAAGTAAGAGAAAGAACTCAGGAATTGGAGCATCTCAACCTGGGTCTTCTAAGAGAGAATAAAGAAAGAATTGCAATAGAGGAAAGATTAAGGCAAAGTCAGTTTATGTATGAACTAATTGCTAAAAACTTCCCTAAAGGACTCATAAGTATTTTGGATAATAACTATTGCTATCTCTTTTGTGATGGAAAAGAGCTTAATGTCCAAACTAAACCTGAAATTGGAGATCATTTTTTACTAAAGTTTCCTTTAGACATAAGGGATGTGGTTGAAAAGCAATTATCAAATGCAAGTATGGGTATTACCAGCTCATGGGAATATCAGAATGATGGCAATAACTATGTCATGCATTTTGTGCCCATTGAAGATACCAAAGATAAAGTAGACAAGATTTTAGTAGTGGAAGAAGATATAACAGAGCTTAAAAAAGCTGAAATAGAAATAAGAGCAAACCTTGAGAGGGAGAAAGAATTAAATGTAATGAAATCCAGGTTCGTAAGTCTGGCATCTCATGAATTCAGAACTCCATTAAGCACTGTGCTTTCATCAATCAACCTGATTAGCAAATACACAACGACTGAAGATCAGCCTAAAAGAGATAAGCATATACAAAGAATTACGACTGCTGTAAAAAACCTAACAGATATATTAAATGATTTCTTATCGCTAGAGCGTCTGGAATCAGGAGCAATCTCTTCTGAAATTATTGAGTTGTCTTTTGCTGATCTTGTAAATGAGATTGAGGAACAAATGTCTGCTCTTTTAAAACAGGATCAGAAATTGCTGATCAAAAGAGATTTTAATGGCGACATCATTAAGAGTGATCCCAAGCTTCTTAAAAACATTGTGATTAACCTAGTCTCAAATGCTATTAAATACAGTGATGAAGGAAAGGAGATCACACTTGATTTTAAGTTAGAAGATCAATGGATTTTTGTAAAGGTTATTGACCAGGGTATTGGAATTCCAAAAGAAGAACAAAAGAACCTTTTCCAGCGCTTTTTTAGAGCAGGAAATGCGGTCAACATACAAGGAACAGGTCTGGGGCTTCATATTGTTAAAAAGTATGTAGACTTACTAGATGGTTCTTTAGATTTAAAAAGTGAACAAAACGAAGGAACAACCATAACAGTAAATATTCCACATGAGTAAGAAGAAAGTACTAGTAATAGAAGATAACCACGAGATGCGAGATAACATCGTGGAATTACTCGAATTGAGTAATTACGAAGTGTTCAATGAACCTGATGGGAAAGCAGGAGTCAAAACAGCACTAAACGAGATTCCGGATATAATCATCTGCGACATCATGATGCCAGGAATGGACGGCTATGAAGTCTTGTACCTTCTTTCTAAGAATGTTGAGACATCTGGTATACCCTTCATATTTCTAACCGCCAAAGCTGAAAAATCTGACTTTAGAAAAGGAATGAGCCTTGGAGCGGATGATTACCTCACAAAACCATTCGATGAAATGGATCTATTAAGTGCGATCGAACAGCGTTTGAAGAAACACGAGTTGCTTAAAGAAAATTCACAGCAAGGTCTGGAACCATTCTTAAACCAGGTAAGTACAAGCTACAAGAATTTTGAAGACCTCATTAAGGACAGAAAAACAAGGAGCTTTGATAAAAAGGAATCCATATACAAAGAAGGTGATTTCAGCCATTATTTATACTACATCAAATCTGGACGTGTTAAGCTTTATAAAATCAATAGCGATGGTAAAGAATTTATAGTAGATGTCTTAAAGGAAGGTGACTTTTTTGGTCAGCTTGCTCTAATCCAGGATATCAACTACACTGAATTTGCAGAAGCTTTAGAGACTACAGAAGTATTATTAGTTCCTCGTGCTGATTTTCAGGAGCTCATTTTCAGCAGCAACGAAATCTCCAGTAGGTTTATCAAAATGATTAGCAAGGATCTTGCTGACAAAGAAGGGGAACTCATGAGGTTGGCTTATAATACTGTAAGAAAGAGAACGGCTGATGCATTGAAAAAGTTGATTGATGAAGAAAATAAAGAATTCAGCATTTCCAGAGATAACCTGTCGAGCATCGTAGGAACAGCTACTGAATCCGTAATCCGGGTATTATCGGAATTTAAGAAAGATGGAATAATCAAAATAGAAGGCGGTAAGGTTACTGTTTTAAGTTATGATAAATTGTCTGCAATAAAATATTAAGGTAAGGTGGTGGGGTAAAATAACTCAATAGCGTTTTACCCTATATTGTCAATTACTAAGTTTATTTTTTGCAGCTGAAGAGAGCACCTCATTTTGGGGTGCTTTTTCTTATTCTTGAGGCAAACTAAAACCAATAATCAACGCATCATCCAGCGGCTTGTGAGAACCTGACCATTTATCCAGGTAATCATTGATTACATCTTTTTGCTTCGTTATAGGAAGTGAATATATTTCTTCAAGAAGGGCTTTCAAGTTCTTCATGCCCAACTTTTTATTGTTGGGACCACCTACTAAATCTGTAACTCCATCACTGAACAAATAGAAATTTGTAGCCTTCTTCTTTTTCAAATCAATGATAACAGTCTTGTACTGATGGTCGTACTCGAACAACTCTCCTATCTGAAGGCGATCTGCTTTAATAGTACTTAATTCCCCTTCAGAAACCTCATAAAGGTTCATCTTTGCACCTGCAAAATCCAGTTCACCAATATGTGGATTATACTTAACTATCCCCATATCAGCACCAGTACCAAGCAACTTCTTCTCCTTGCTTCCAAACTTCTCCTTTATTTCTTCATGCATCAAATAAAGAATTCTGTTCGGAAAAGTCTCTTCGTCGTTCAGTATGGCTTTTTTTAATGCATTGGTATAAATCCTTGTCATCATACTTGCCAGATGACCGTGACCCATACAATCGAATACAGCTAAAAAAATACTGTCATCAACTTCATGAAGCCAATATCCGTCACCTCCTACTCCACTCATAGGGCGATTAATGATAAAGGCATTTGGAATACTTGACGCTAGTGTTTCCTCGTCGGGGAATAACTCAAAATAATTCTTTTTAGTAGCGTCCTCTACACGTTTCTCATATGTAGAATTGTCGTAAGGTCTTTTATTCATTAAATGATTTAAATAGCCGATTTAGCTCAAAGCTATTCAAATCCTACGACAACATAGGCCTCATAGTTTTTCCATTTTATAGGAATTACATAAACCGATCTGTTGGAAGGGAATTGTAACTCATCAGGATTGCCTTCAAAAACTACCGGGACCGAGATCATAAAGTTTGTTCCAAGGTTAGCTCGTACGTTACCTGCTACTACATTAGAAATTTCTCCTGCCATATCCAGGATATCCTCATTAGAAGGTTCATCAATTCCAATAAACATACTAATCAGGTCAACAAGCATATTCTTCTCTGCAGAAAAATATACAAACCCCTTTCTATTACCTGAAACCCTGATCATTCCTGTGAAGTCCTTTAGTTTTAGGTCTTCAGTTTCCTTTAAGTAGGGAATACTCATCTCGGAATCAACTTCAGTAAGTACTTTAAAATAATTACTTACTGAATCAATAAACAGTTTACAGGTAGCTTCAAATTCTTCGCGTCTTCTTTCCATCTTATACATTTCTACTAAGAAGTTTATCAAACGCTTTCTGCAAAGATTCTGCACTCACAGGTTTGTACAAAAAGCCTCTTGCTCCTTTGTCGAGAGCCAATAGTCCTGTCAACTTATCTGATAGTGCTGTGATTATCATCACCTTAGCCTCAGGATGAATTTCCATTATTCCCTCAAGACATGTAATACCGTCCATTTCTGGCATTGTTATATCTAGAGTAATTACATCCGGCTTCTTCTCCTGAACAACTTCAAGTGCTTCCACACCGTTTGAAACAGTTCCAATTACTTCTAAATCATATCCCGTTAGATTCTTCTCAATTGTCCTCCTCATAATGGAAGAATCATCAACAATTAATACTGTTGTCATGCTAGTTCAGTTTTTTCTCGATTTGCTAAAGGAAGCTTAATTATCATTTCAAAGAACTGACCCTCCTCCGAGCTGATCGAAAACGAACCTTCTTTGCTGTCAATTATTGATTTTACCAGAGCCATTCCCTCACCTCTTCCTGAATAGTTATCTGCTTTTTCCGAAGTAGAGAATCCAGGATGAAATATTAAGTCTCTGATTTCATCATCTTTTAAACTGTCTGCCTGCATCTCCGACACAAGTCCTTTTAGCAATGCTTTTTCCTTTATTTCCTTTAAATCCAACCCTTGCCCATCATCGCGGTAAGTAACTACCATTTCGTCAAACGAATTGTGATCTAAAGTAACGCTGATATTTCCTCTAATTAATTTGCCCACCTTCACTCTTGAATTAGGAGCTTCAATTCCATGAGAAAGTGTATTTCTCATCAATTGAATCATAATATCCTTGAAAGGGGTTGTGTAGTGATCTGGAATTACTACATTCTTGTCGTTTGAGAAAGAGAAATTAACATCTTTACCGACCTCCTTACTCATTCTGTTCAGACCTCTTTCAAGGGTATCAATTACAAGAATATTGGATACTACATGTCCTTGCGATGGGAACTTTCTGTAAACATCTGCAACTTTCAACAACAGATCCTGCATATCAGCAATGATCTTGTCTACGGAATCAATCTCGTATAGGATAGTTAGGAAGTCATTACCTGACATATCTCTACCCCTCAACTTGGATATTGACTCCTCAATGGTGTGCAGCTTTTCCGTGATCAATGTGACTCCAATAAGCACGGAGTTACCTTTAATATTATGAACAGTCTGGAATGTAAACTCCAATAAAGTTTCAAAATTGGTTCCGTCCTGCTTTTCATAGCTTTCAGAGATACTTCTCAGTGATTTCCTTGAATTATAAAGGAATCCTCTCAAAACAGAAGGATCAATCTTCAGGATACTTAACATAAGCTCAGTTTCCTGCTGCTTGATGGTCTCTGCTTCCTCCATATGCTGTTTCAATAATACAGCCTGGGTTTCATCAGAGATAGTAACCATTATATTCTGAATTTCATTTTCTCTTTCAATTCTAGAAAATGCAACTCTTATATATTTCGTATTAATACCTTCACTAGTCTCTGTATATATCTTCACCTGCTCAATTGGATTTAGCTGATTTACAACATCCTCATCCATATCTGGATTGAACAAGTGACGCATAAACATTTCAAGTGCCTCTAGATCTCTTGGAATGATGTATGGTCTCATAAAATTTGAGAACATTTCAGTGGCTATCCTCTTGTTGTCGAAGATAGTTTCCATTGCTTTAGAATAAAGATTACTGATCTTAAATTCCTTATCCAATAAGAATATACCTTGTTCAACATTTTCAAAAACTACCTCTGATTGCTTAATCACATTCTCATATAGGTATTCAGCGTGCTCCTTCTGCTTCTTCAAGGCGTCATGAGATTTATTAATCTCATCAGCCATCTCGTTGAAGGTTAAGGCGTACTGTCCTATTTCATCTTTAGTTTTGATATCAACTCTGTCGGAAACATCTCCTACCATAAATTTTTTGGTATGAGATTCCAGTGTCTTAACATTACCAATCAGGTTGCGAACAATGATGGTCATAATCACAAGAGCCAGAATCCCAATAAAGATGTCCAGTGCAACGAAAGTATATAAGTCTCTGCTCGACGCAGCTGCTGCATTTTCAGTGTACTCGTGAATCTTGTTAGAGATATAATCCTCAACCTCTTTGTAAGCGTTGATCTTTTTAGTTTTGATCTCGTACCAGTACTCCGCATTCTCAGTTAAATCTTCCTGTCCAAAGATCAAATTTCTAAGCCTTGCAACTTCAGCCAAATCTCCTTCACCCTCCTTTACAGTTGACCTATAAAAATCTTTTGAGTCCTGATCTGCTATCACTAAAAAGGCATCCAAATATGAGTCCTGAGCAGCAACCAATTTCGAAAACCTCACTTTTGTGGTACTATCCATGACATTTTCACTGTATGCCAGGATTCCGAGAGATCGTTCTATACTTGCTCTCTCTTTTGCCTTCAAAAAGTAGATTGTAGCGTGAACTTGCTGGGCAGCTTCTTTATCTGGTGTTTCGTTTATCAAAAGGTTAACTGTATTCAGCGCAACTTCATTGATTTCAGAAAACTGCTCAATTGCTTCACTTGGATCAATCGTTAGTTCGTTTACTTCCCGACGAACTTCCAGAAGTCTATCAAAAAAATCCTTTAAGTGTTCCACATCCTTGTCGTGATCCTTCATGAATCCGGCAAGATCCGGATTAACGATTTCTTTGTAGAACTCATTCAGTGTACTATCGGTGGTATGTCTTTGGGCCAGAATTTCTTCAGAAAACTTATTCCCTGAATTTGCCAGGTATCCAGCGGTAATACTTCTCTCCTTTTGAAGTTCGTGAACTACGTGATTGATTTCAATGCCAAGTATGATGGCTTTGTTGAGTCGAACAGACTCTTTGTAATGGGTAAATTTGTGTTGTACCTGAAAATAGTCAAACCCAATGATTATGACAATCAGGGGTATGATTATGACGGCAAACTTATTTCTTATTGAAAGATTGTGTAACGCTTTCATATGATTTTCTTTATTACTTCTACCAGCCCTTCAGAGGTGAAAGGCTTGACTATATAGTCAGAAGCACCTAATTCCATTCCTTTGTTAACCATAGTTTGCTGGCCAACTGCACTAATCATAACTACTTTAGAATCAAGGCCTTCCTCATTGAAAACTTTAAGAATCTCAAGGCCCATCATGTCTGGAAGAACATTATCCAGTGTTACCAGATCTGGTTGTAGCTCTAATGCTAGTTCTATTGCTGACTCTCCGTCACCTGCTTCTCCTACAATTTCATATCCTTCACCAACCAAAGCATCTTTGATCAGTGTTCTCATGTAAACAGAGTCGTCAACTATTAATATCGTTTTACTCATAATTAAGTGATTTTCTCGAAATAAATGTAATTTTTTCCCTCTATCCCTATGCTGGTTATTATCAAGGTTTAATTATACTAATTCTTTTATTCTGTCCAGAAACTTTTCGTTAAAAATCCATACAAAATCAGGATTAATTTCTAACTCTGTTCCATGGAACTGAGCCTTGAAGTGTATGATCGAATCCATTTCTGATGCTTGTGATTGCAAATATTCTTCAACTTCAGTTGATGGCATAATATGTAGGTGTGGAATATGTCCAAAAATTTCCAAACCCAGAATGTTAGCAAACTCAGTAACAACCGCTGCTGCAACCATATTATCGACTTCCTTAAGGAACTCCATCTTCATGGCTCTACTGATCTCATTGTCCTCTTTTATCAAACTCTCAGGAAGACACGCTTCCGTAATTTTTGTGACCTCCTCTTCTGAAAAAATAAGATGACACGAACCTTTAAGTTCGCCCATTAGCTCGGTTCTCAACAAGTGCACTTCCTGTCCGGATTTCTGAAGAAACCTTGGAACCTCATGATCATCTTCATTAAGATCAATTTTGCTCAATTGAATTGGACTCTGGAGAATCTGTTCCATAGACTGTTTGGCCATGGATAAACCTCCATTGATCAGGTCTGTAGCAGCCTTAAATTCGTCTTCGTTTAGTTTTGCTAACATAGTCAAATTGGGTTACACCTTTAATTTCTTTAATTATTCTCTTTTTTACTAATTTAATTTCACTTGCTTTAACATCGCTTCAGCAATTCTGTGCAAAGGCAGAACCTCATCAACTGTACCAAGTTTTATCGCTTCTTTTGGCATTCCAAATACAACACTTGTGGATTCATCCTGAGCTATCGTATGAGCGCCTTCATTTTTCATCTCAAACATACCCTGTGCTCCATCCTTTCCCATTCCAGTCAAAATCACACCAACTGCATGTCCTCTGGCATACCTGGCTGTGGACTTAAATAGCACATCAACTGAAGGCATGTGTCTATTCACCAATGGACCTGCCTTAACTTCAACATAATAGTTCGTAGCTTGCTTTTTAAGCAACATATGCATGTTTCCAGGGGCAATCAATGCCTGACCTTTAACCACAGCATCTCCATTTGTTGCTTCTTTCACACTTATTTGACATTCCATATTGAGCCTGTCAGCAAACTGCTTTGTAAATACTTCAGGCATGTGTTGAACAATTACAATTCCTGGGCAATCCTGTGGCATTTGTTTAAGAATAGTTCTCAAGGCTTCAGTACCTCCTGTGGAAGCTCCCATAGCAATGACTGTATGGGTATAATCAAATGTTTGCTTCTGTGTTTCTGGCTTTGGCACGTTGAAAGTACTCATAAACTTTCTTTGCGCCATGATTGCATTCACATTGGACCTGGCAGCAGCTTTAATTTTTCGGCACAATTCCATTGCGTCCTGATGCAAAAGATCTCTTGTATTAACTTTTGGTTTACCAACAACATCAACCGCACCATACTCCAATGCTTTTACGGCACCTTTTGAACCTTCCTGGGTCAATGTTGAAATAATCACAACCGGAATGGGGTGTTGATTCATTAGTTTTTTCAGGAATGTAATGCCATTCATTTTCGGCATTTCAATGTCAAGAGTGATAACATCTGGCACCAATCTCTTAAGCTCCTGTGCTGCTTCATAAGGATCGGATGCCATTCCCACCACTTCCAATTCCGGATCAGCTGAAAATATCTCATTTAGCGATTGCCTCACTAACAAAGAGTCATCTACGATCAATATTTTAGAAACCTTTGCCACTAATTACCTTAACTTATGGTTTAACTGAGTTGGTTTAATCAATTTCATTTTTACTACTCCTGTTCCGGTATCAAATAGTATCTTTCTTCCCAATGTACCATCAACACTTTGTGCTACGATTGATATTCCATATTGGTCCAGGTATTTTTTTGCTATTTCAATATTTCTTTCCCCGATCTTCATGGTAAAATTTGCCTGATTTGCTCCTCCGAAGATTTTAGCAATCATACTATGTTTTCTTGCTCCAATCAGTTCCATCTCTTTGACCAACTTCTCCATTGCAATATTTCCATATTTAGCAGAAGCTAATCCTTCACCATTCCAGAATGGAAGCATGAAGTGATTAATCCCACCAATCTTCTTCTCAGTATCATATAAACACACTGATATACAAGATCCTAGCACTGTTGTCACAAGGTGTGGTTCCTTGCTTACAAATAGATTGGAAGGATACAAGTAATGTTTCGCTATGCCAACATCCTTATTTATCAAAATACTTCTTCATTACTATCATCAGAATCAAAGAATATGGCATCATCGTCACCATAAAACTCCATGTCACTTTCATGTAATGTAGCTGGTGGAATCACAACCTTAAAACTTGTTCCTACGTCTACCTTACTATCAATAAATAGCTCACCATCCAGTAAATCGACAAGAGAATGGACTATTGATAAACCAAGACCATGACCAGCAAATTCTTTTTTTGTGCCGCTATCCAATTGTTTGAACCTATCAAATATCTCCTGAAGCCTGGCCTCATCAATTCCCACTCCAAAGTCCTGACATAAGATGGTAAGATTTCCATTGTCATCAACTCCTAATTCCAATAGAATACTAGCGTCATGATGACTGAATTTTATAGCGTTTGACAATAGGTTTGCAATAATCAGGTGAACCATCTCTTTATCTGATGCAAAAATCTTATGTGCTCCCTGCTTCCAGTCAATGGAAATATTCTTTTTCTCAAATTGATTTTCGAAAGAATGTATGATGTCACTAACCAATTTATGCATATTGACTTGTGTCACTTCCAGGTTAGCATTACCCGCTTCTATCTCAGCTGCGATGAATACATTTCTTATCTGAAAATTCAGATTATGAACCTCATTATAGATTAACCTGGCTTTCTTTTGATTACCTTCAGGGTCATTTGGACTGGTGATAATCATTTTAAGCAAACCCAGAATTGAAGTCATTGGGTTATTAATCTCATTTTTAATGTTTGAAAGGAAGTCAGTTTTCACCTGCTCTGCATGCAAAAGCTTGTCATTCAGAAGTTTAATCTCCCGAATCATTTCTTCTTCAGACATATTATCGTGTTCGAAATCAACTCTCATGTCAAACTCTTTTATAAATTGTTGGTTCCAACTGCTTCAGAGGAACATTTTTACCTATTATCGATTCTGAGTGCCCTAGGAAAAAGTATCCCCCTACTTTCAACTTGCGGCACAACTTATTGATTACACTTTCCTGAGTCTCTTTATCGAAATAGATTAACACATTTCGACAAAAAATGATATCATAATCTGACTCCACATCATAATCTGCATCCATTAGATTAACTCTCTTAAAATGCACCTTTGATCGTAGTTCAGGAATAACTCTAACCTGATTAACATTTCTATCCTTACTTCTAAGGAAATACTTATTTCTTAGAGGAATTGGCAGGTCCTTAATTCTTTCATGAGCGTAAACTGCATTAACAGCTTTCTTCAGTATATCTATTGATATATCTGTTCCTAGAATATTGTAATTGATCTTATTTCTTTGGGAGGAATTGAATTCTTCCATCACTATGGCCAGAGAATATATTTCTTCACCACTAGAAGAGGCTGCACTCCAAATATTCATTCTGTTGCCAGATTTAGAGAATTCCGGCAATAAATGATTCATCATAAAATCAAAGTGCGATGATTCACGAAAGAAGTCGGTTTTGTTGGTAGAAATCGCATCAATCATTTCCAGTAATTCAGACTTTCCTGCTGTGCTGAAAACAAACTCCAAATAATCATCAAAAGTCTCGATCCCTGTAACTTTCAACCTTTTTTGTAATCTACCCTCGACCATTACCTTTTTCACTGGTGGAAGTTTGATCCCATAGTTGCTAGTTATGAAGAGACTCAACTTGCGAAAGTCCGCATCACTCAACCTACGTTTTTCATACCATGCCTTAGAGATGTCGTAGCTCATTCAATAACTGGTGTTCTTAATATTTTTCAAAATCAGAATCCAAAACGTCGTTTTCTCCTGTCAGATCAATATCAATGCCGCCTTGATCCGAGCTAATAGAACCAGATTCTTCAGATTCTTGCTCATCCACAATTGGGCTTTGTTCCTCCACTTGTGCTGGTTCAGCATATGACTCAAAAGATGCTGCAGCTGCTTTTCTTGCAGTACCATTTGAATTTCCATTTTCATCAATTTGGAAAAACGATATGGCCTGTAACAATAACTCCGCCTGACTGTAAAGTTCCTGAGAGTTTGCAGCCATTTCTTCAGCCACTGCCGCATTTTGTTGTACAATTTGATTCAGATTCTGTACTGCACTATTAATTTGATCCGCTCCATTGTTTTGTTCAATACTAGCGGAAGTAATATCCTTCACCAGATCAGCTGTCTTTTGTATTTCGGGAACTATGGATGATAGCATATCCCCAGAAGCCTGAGCTGTTTCCACACCAAGTAGTGATTCTTCATCAATTTCTGATGCTGCTGACTGGCTTCTTTCAGCTAACCTCCTAATCTCTGCGGCCACCACCGCAAAACCTTTTCCATATTCCCCGGCACGAGCAGCCTCTACCGCAGCATTCAAGGCAAGTAAGTTGGTTTGTCTTGAAATTTCACCGATAATACTGATCCTTTGAGTAATGGACTTCATTGAATCCAGAGTCTTGGATACTAAATGATTACTCTCAATAATGTTGTTGGCACCACCTATTGCTATTTGCTCAGTTTGTTTTGAGTTAGCGGTATTTTGATCAATGTTAGCAGCCATCTCTTCCATAGATGAAGAAACTTCCTCGGCTGAACTTGCCTGCTCAGAAGCTCCATCTGACATTAGCTGTGAGGACTTACTTAATTCCATACTGGCATTTGCAATGTTATTACTGCTATCAACCACGGTTGAAACAATGTCTCTTAGTTTGTCAACCATCTCTTTGATATGTCTCAACAATTGACCTGTTTCGTCATCTCTGTCTGCATCAATGGTGACATTCAAGTTTCCAGATGACACTTTTGTAACCACCTTTGATATGGAACTCATAGAACCTGTGATATTTTTGATGAGGAAATAAGAACTAAAGAATGAAACCACAACAGCAATGATTATTGCAATCAGTACCTTAATCTGTCCACTCTGAACTGCAGCATCCCCATCAATTTCCAATTGATCAATGACAGGATCTATTATATTTTCAATTTCAACGATATTATTGGCTGAGAGATTAGCTCTGGCATTTCTCATCTTTTGATCTAACGAAACTACATTTGAAAATTTCGTCTCGTAACTAGTCAGTAACTCTTGAATAGTCTGATTAGAAGTTCTTCTTTTCATTCTGGCAGCTACGTCCTGAAAATTTCTCAGATAACCAGTTTCAGATCTAAGCAAATAATCCTTTTCATGTCTTCTTAGATTCAGCAGGTCAATCATAAGGTTTCCACCACCAACCAGTTCCTCCAATTCATGTGCATCTTTCCTCATATCTCCAATCATACCTACATCCTCCTGACCAATACTTCTGGCATTCCCAACCAGTTTTTTGAAGGTGTTACTATGATCTTCCAGTAATAAACTAATTCGATCTAGTTCATCTCCATAGATCTCATTGGTTTCTTCATCCGCCTTCAGGTTAGATATATTGCTCATTGTTTCCTTCATGAGTTCATCAAACCTTGTGATATTACTACTGGATCCGGAATTTAAAAAGGCTTTTGTCTTGGAATCAACTTCAAAAAAGTATGATTGAGATAGCCGAAGTGATTCCATGTTGTTTTTGATATCAACAAAAACAAATCTAATATCTCCAGTTTTAGTAGCCTGTTTTGCAACTAAGTACACTGTGCCTCCAATGAATACTAATAGTACAAATACAGCTACTGCATAAAACTGTAGTCGCCGCTTTATTGTAAATTTCATTTTGTTTGTTCTTTTATGTCCTGTGCGTCCGTTTGTTCTATATTTTGATCTTGCAGGAAGTTCATCTCCTCAATGGAGAACACCTCATCAAGATTTAGCAACAAAATGAAGTCGTCATCCTTTCTGTACATGCCTCGAATGAATTCCAGCTTGTACTTAGCATCAACACTTGGAGATGGTTGAATTGCATTATCTGCAACCTCCATTACCTCAAGGACCGAATCTACCAGAGTACCAATTTGGATAGTTTCATCTTCGATTTTAATTTCCATCACAATCACGCAGGTATCCACTGTAAATTCAACTGGTTCCAAACCGAACTTCACTTTGGTATCTACCAATGGCAAAACCTTTCCTCGTAGATTAATAATGCCAGATAAATACTTTGGTGCAAGAGGTATTTTTGTAATAGCAGGTACCTCCAGAATTTCAATTACTTTTTTCACATCTACAGCAAAAAATTCTCCATCCAAAGTAAAGGATAGAAATGAATGCATGACCTGATCTAATTCTGCTTCTTTTTCGGAAATAACGCTCATTATGCTGTTACTTTTTGTTTTGACATTTTTCGTTCTACAATCTTATAGGCATCTAATACTAGTGCCAATGAGCCATCCCCAAGAATGGTGGCTCCTGATATAAATTCTTGATCTCTATAATACTTTCCAACAGGCTTAAGAACTGCCTGGTACTCCCCTTCAATACTATCTACACAGACTCCAATTTTGGTACCCAATTTATGGACTACAATTACGCTAGTAACCTCTGGGTTATCTTCCATTCCCAGGTTAAACTCCTTTCTTAAATCTAAATATGGAAGCTGTTCATCATCCAGTACTATTACTGAATTAAACTCATTGCTGATTTCCTTTCTATCCAGTTCAAAGCATTTAGATATTTCGGCAAGAGGAATAATGAAGTGTGTACCTTTTACTTTGATTAGTAATCCGTCAATAACAGAAAGCGTTAGCGGTAGACCAAGTGTGATACTGGTTCCAACACCTAACTCTGACTCCACCTGAATATCTCCTCGTAAATCCAGTATGTTTTTTCTAACTACATCCATTCCCACACCTCTTCCGGATACATCCGTGACGTTAGCAGCCGTACTAAAGCCAGGCGCAAAAATAAGATCAAAGGTCTCTTTCTCCGACAGGTTATCATCCTTTGAAATAAGCTTTTTCTCTAATGCTTTCTTCCTGATTTTTTCAGGATCCATTCCTCCTCCATCGTCCTCTACCCTGATGTATACTTTGGCACCCGAGTAATAAGACATAAGCTTAATGGTCCCAGTTTCAGGTTTGCCATTTTTAACTCGTTCTTCAGCAGTCTCGATACCATGATCCAAACTATTTCTGATGATGTGCATTAATGGATCAGCAAGGTTTTCAATGATGGTCTTGTCTAATTCAGTATCACCACCTTCTGTGACGAATCTTACAGATTTACCTAATTGCGAACTGAGATCTCTTATAACACGCTGAAATCTACTAAAGAGATTATCCACCTGAACCAATGTCATACCGAATGAGATATCCCGTAATTGTCTGGTTAGTTTTTCTACGTTATCTGAAATAGCGTCAAGTGTAGGATCAAAGTTATTTTTTGTGAATAGTGCAAGTGCCGCCTGGGTTGTAACCAGCTCACTAACGTTATTCATTAGTTCATTCAATTTATCCGAAGAAACACGGATACTAGATGCAGTTTTATTCTTATCAAACAGCTTTTTGACTTTGTTTTTATAAACACTTGGCTCCTCTGAGCTTGAGGTGGAAGTACTTGTTTTCTTTGTTTCTACCGGAGCTTTCTTAGTTGCGGGTTCTGGAGTACTTTCTGTCTTTTCAGTCTTTTCCTCGGTTGAAGAATCCGTCGTTTCAGGTATCACTTCAATTTCTGTATCTCCTGAAGCTGAAGGTCTGTCAATTTCTATTAGTGATCTAAAATCATCAAAACTTAATGGTGCTGATGGCAAATCTACCTCCGGCAATCTTTCATGGAACTCCTGATCTGCAAGAATATCTCCATCAAACAACTCATTGATTTCAATCATTGCACTATCTTCCACAAAAATGAAGACATCTCTAATTGCATCTAGTCCCTTTTCGGTAACCAGGACTATATTCCAACTAGTGTAGCAGACTTTGGGATCAAATGAATCGCTTAAAGCCTTGGATTCCATATGTGAGAACACCTTTGACTTGCCGAGTTCTGCTAATTCATCCAATAGGAGAATTGGGTTTGTTCCATCCTCAAACACATCGTGCTTCGGTTGGAAAAAGACCAGGTAAGAAACCATTCCAGAAAGTGCCTCAATAGAATGCAGATCAATTGAAACCTCTTCGGTTCTTTTCAAAATCTTCAGAATTTCATCTGTAAGCGCTTGATTTTCATCAATATTCTCCTGCTCTTCAATCTCAGGATCGTAAATAATTTTCTTGACGTGATCCAGCGACTTAAATGTACATTCAATTATATCTTCAGAAAGTAATGAGTGATCCGACCGAACTTTTTCATATAAGGTTTCCAGGTTATGCAGGAAGTCAGCCACTTTGGTAAGACCAAACATGCCACTATTACCTTTCAGTGTATGCATTGATCTAAACACATCCGCAATTAGAGAGGATGAATCTTCCGGTGAATTTTCCAACAGCAAAAGTGCCTCTTCAATTCTCTTGAAAAGCTCTTCTGCTTCTTCCAGGTATACATCTCTTAAATTCGACACTATCTGATGATTTTATGTACAGTTTTTAACAATTTTTCTTCCTCAAAAGGTTTTACCATCCATCCAGTAACCCCTGCCTTTTTCGCTTCCATCTTTTTAGCCATGTGAGACTCAGTAGTTAACATTAAAATTGGGATGTACTGATACCTTTCCAGTTTTCTAATTTCTTTTATAAGATCAATTCCGTCCATGCCAGGCATAAAAAGATCGGTTATGATCATTGACATATTTTCCTCAGTTGAGGTTAATACTTCAAGGCCATTTCTACCATCGTATCCTTTGAATACATTAAATCCCGCTTTAGTCAGGATATCTCCTACCAGTTCTCTGATACTTTCAGAGTCATCTACTACCAGGATGTTTTTTTCCATGTTAAACAAGTTTTGGAATGAACATTAATTCTTCAAACCCCGCGTGAACTATAATTTTCCTAGATTCTCCCGTTAATTCACTATCAATAGTAACATTCTTACCTTTTTGGGCAAATGAATATTTGAAGTGATATAGTAACTGGATAAAGCTGAGATCCAAGGAAGAAACTTCTTTTAACTGAAAGTCCAAATAATCAAAATTTTCAAATACTGGAAGCAAAGAAGATCTGGCCTGGTCTACATTCGTAATGTTCAAAGTACCAGACAGAATAAGCTTAATTTTTCTTATCGTTTTACGTTTACTTGGATGAAGCGAGATTTTCGCATCACGCATTTCAATTACTTCCGGGAGATCCGATTTTTTAGCAGTGGTTTCCTCCTGCTTTTTTGCTGTAGACTTTGATCGTGAAGCTGGCATTTACAACTTTGGGTTTAAGAAGACATATATTCCTTCATCATAGCTAGTTATGGTAATATACCTGATGTATTGATACAATGCAAGTCCATATAGCTCATTTTTTCTCATTTAGAGTAATATAGAAACATCGAAACACATGCCGAATATATTTCGATAAACACCGCAAAATACTGGGTGAAACCGTCAAAAATTAAGAAGGGTCTTTTTAGACTTTCAGGAATTCCATTTGAAGCCTATCAAAAGAGCATCATCAAGTGGTTTTTGAGAACCAGACCAGACATCCATAAAGTTCTCAAAGAATGCTCTTTGCTCCTGCATTGAGAGGTGCTGGTTTTCAACTACCAATCTCTTCAGCTCACGGAGACTTAATTTTTTATTATTAGGACCACCTACAAGGTCTGTTACTCCATCACTAAACAAATAGAATGAAGATGTCTCCCTTTTTTTGAGGTCAATGATTTCAGTTTTATAATTATGCTCATAGTCAAACATCTCTCCTATCTGGAGTCTGTCGGACTTTATAATGTTCAACTCTCCATCAGCAACTTCTACTAAATTCATTTTAGCTCCTGCGAATTCCAGCTCACCGATATGAGTATTAATTTTTATAATACCAAAATCAGCTCCAGTGCCTAAAAGCTTTTTATCATTATTTTGAAACTTCGCCTTTATTTCCTGGTGCATCAAATGCAATATGTAATTAGGGAAATTCAATTCGTTACCTACAACAACTTTTTTCAGTGCATTGGTTTAAATCCTGGTCATCATACTTGCCAGATGCCCATGTCCCATACAATCAAACGCTACGAGATAAATACAGCCGTCTGCTTCATGGAACCAATATCCGTCACCTCCAACACCGCTCATTGGGCGATTTATAATGAAGGAATCCGGCAAAACTTGTTGAATTGCTTGTTCTTCCGGGAATTGCTCGAAGTAGTTTTTCTTCGCCCCGTCAACAATGGTATTATTTGAAGCTGGTTTCATACTTTTTAGTACCGAGTCAAAGGCACTTTTACCTGTACTGTACATAATCGTAATAGTTTAATTTGATGAATTTGGCTGGTGGGTTCGTTTACTCACCATGTTGCACACCTTTAGTTCCGACCGTAGTTATGCAGTATTAAATTACGTATAATAATCTAAAATGGTGCTAATAATTCTTTGTAAGTCCAATTTCAGTCGACCAATTCAGCAAAACCAAGGTTGAACCACAATTAAGAATATCACCAATTTTAAACTATCAGAATTACAGATTTGTTCTAAAACGTTCCAAAAACTCAGATTTTATTATGTGTGGACAGCTGATTTCTGGAATAATCGAACTCCAATAGATGTAAAGCCATTACCGTTTCTAAGCTAAAACTACATTTTGTGCTAAACTAGTTTAGATCATTTTCGATAAACGCAACACAATATTAGGTATTGGAGGTATTTGTACGATAAACGGTTCATCCTTAAAAGAACAACTCTTTTGCGACCCTAAAAGTATTGGCGTGAGCTTCAATGATATCACTAATTTTATGACTATAACCTCCTCCCATACTTACTGCTACAGGAATTGACCTCATTTTACATTGTTCAAATACAAACTCATCCCTTTGCTTACAACCAGGTTTTGTCATTGCTAATCTACCAAGTTTATCTGTCTCAATTACATCAACACCACTCAAATAAAATGCGATATCTGGTTTAACTTCATCAAGCAACTTTGGCAATTGCTCTTTCAATATTTTTAGATATTCCTTGTCATTTGTTTTATCAGGCAAACCAATGTCCAGATCTGACTTTTCTTTTTGTAATGGATAATTGTGTTGGCAATGCATACTGAAGGTAAAAACCCTGGTCTCCTTTTCAAAGATTTTAGCGGTACCATTACCCTGATGCACATCTAAATCAATTACTATTATTTTGGAAGCATCGTTTGCATGCAGTAACTCATTGGACGCAATTGCAATGTCATTGAAAATGCAAAAGCCTTCCCCTCTGTCTGCATACGAGTGATGTGTTCCTCCGGCGATATTTAAAGAAACGCCATCTGACATTGCATGATAAGCACACTCTAATGTGCCATGAGCAATATGTCTGCCACGTGTAATTAAAGATTCATGAAATGGAAAACCAGTTGCTCTTATCTCTTTGCGGCTGAGCTGACCATCTCTTAGTTTTTCCCAATACTCTAAAGTATGAGTTCTTAATATCTGATCAACATGCAGCATTTTAGGGTGAAAGAAATGCCTCTCATTCAACGTTCCCTCATAGAGCAATTGCTGGGGTAGCAACTCATACTTTTCCATAGGAAACCTGTGATTTTCCGGAAGTTTGCTGTACTTATAAATAGGACTAAATGCTACTTTCACCTTGCTTTAATAATTGCGGCAATTCTAAAACATTCAATCCAGAAACTTGTTGGGTACAATTAGAAAAATAAAAGACAGCTACTACATGTGGCTGTCTTTTAAACACTAAGGGCACTTAACTACTTGGGAACAAATCTTTATTTACGATGAGAGCGATGGTTGATTGGCTTGGGTGATTTCGTCTGCAGCTTTAATCAATTGCAAAGCACTAAATGGTTTTACTATATATCCGGAAGCTCCAAGTTGACTTCCTTTATTCTTAATGGTCTGCTGACCAACAGCACTTACCATTAATATTTTTAATTGAGGTTGCTCTTCTTTAAGGATGCTTAAAACCTCAAGACCAAGCATATCCGGTAAAACATTGTCAAGAGTAATGAAGTCCGGTTTCAGCTCCAGAGCCATTTCTATGGCAGTTTGACCATCATGTGCTTCACCAACTATCTCGTAATTCCCTGAAGACAAAGCTTCTCGTACCAGAGTACGCATATAGACAGAATCATCTACGACTAATACTTTTTTCATTTAAATCGTGTGTTAAATAGGATTAAGAATTTCTTTGATTTTTTCCATCAATTGGCTTTGAAACATCCAAATAAATAATGGTTTGATTTGCAGCTTCTCACATTGCATAAAGGCATTGAAGTGAATCATGGTGTCGTACACTTCGGCTTCTGATTCCAAGTATTCGCTCACTACTGAATTAGGTAGTTTCATTTGTGAAGGCACATCACCATACAGTAGGATGTTTAATGAATTGGCCAATTCGGTTACCACGGCAGCTGAAATCATATTGTCAATTTCTGTAATGAAGCCAGTCCTGATGGCTTTTCCGTTTTCAGAATTATCCAGCATTACTGATTTTGGAAGACCCGTAGAGTTTATAATATTGACTTCATGCTCGGTCAGAATCAAATAGCAAGTACCTATAATTTCTCCCTTCAACACTGTCTTTACAATATGAGATTCCTGATTAGACGGCTTGAAAACCAGATTCTCTTCAGGTAGTATTTGTAATGATATTGGTGAATTAAGAATTTGCCCCATTGATTTTATTGCAGAATATAATCCTCCATGCATCAACTGTTTGGCAACCTCCAATTCTTTGGCTCCCTTATAATTGCTCATAATCTTACTTGTTGAGAGTTTGAAATATTAATGTGTTAGTTCAGTTTCGTGGAAAGAAAACTGCAGGCCAGATAATATGGCAAATTCCTCCCCTAGCTGTTTCATATCATCATCTTCCAGATCATAATGCCAGGTTGCCTGTATTTTATAGCCTTTAGACAGAAAATTGCTTAGTTGCTTACAAATGAGAAATAACCATTTGTATGAAGCCGTATTAGCGTACTCCAAATGAAAACTAACATTAATGTGACTTCTCTTTGGGACAAAATTGATGATACTGGATAAAATCGGTTGATAAAAATCCTGACTATCACGTGGATTAGAAATGCCTGATATTTCTAATTCAGACAAATGTTCATCAATCCGTATATACGGAGTGACTCTGGTACTTAAAATTTCCATTGGGCGCGTATTTAGTTAATTATGGATTCAAATGGTTTCAAAAACTTAAGACAACCTCCTTACGAGATTGTCTTAAGATAGCTGGTTGAAAACACTTGTGGAACTAGAGCTATCATTTACTGGACACACCGTAAAAGTAGCTTTAGCTAATATAATTATTTATTCTAAATAAACATAGATTATAATATAAATTTTATATTTATAGTTTCTATCAACTTATAAATTAACATCTAACACAACCATAGAAAATCTTGCTTAAGTCATCTTTATAATTATTTTTACTTGGATAAAACAATAGAAACCCTGGAAAACAAGGAACTACTAATCCGGAACCTAAAAAGCTTTGTAGATTCAAAGGAACTATCAGACCGAGCATTTGAGCAGTCAATTGGGTGGTCCAATGGGTTCTATGGAAAGGTGAAAGCCAATAAGGTTTCATTCTCAATTGACAAGCTTACCACTATCCTTGAAAAATACCCTGAAATCAACATACACTGGCTTTTTACTGGAAAAGGTAATATGTTGGTTGGTAAATATGAGGAAGCTTCTATACCAGCAAATATGGGTTCATTGACTTCCAACATTAAGAAACTGGAATCCTTTATCCCTCCTGCCGCTTCTAAAATATTTGAAAGTATTCAATCTGAAATCTATCTTTTAATTGAAGAAAATCAAAAGCACAAAAAGCATGTTGACAAACTCCTCAAAAGTCAAAAGGATGCTTTAAAGAAAATGGAAGAGCTATTCAAATTGTAAAAAGCATAGACAAAACATTACAATTACTTAGATTATATTATAATTCCTCATTATTATTTGCTAGATTTAGCGAATCACTTCCACAAATCAATCGCATTTTTAAACTATTGAAATGCATTGTTAATAAGCCAAATAATAATATTTAGTTCTTTCTAATTCATCATGATCAACAAGAGTAAAATACTTTACCTGGATGACGAGCAAGACAATCTGGAAGTATTCAAGTTCAATTTTTTTGATGAACACGACATCTTTCTTGCAGACAACATTAGTGACGCCACCAGGATTTTATCCAATGAGGACATCCATGTCTTGATTACTGATTATGATATGCCCGAAATGACAGGAGCGGACTTTGCCGCATCCATCATTAAAGATCATCCAGATCCAGTCAGGATAGTACTTACAGCGCACAACAATTACGAGACTGTCATTGATTCAATTAACAAGGCTCGTGTATTCCATTTTGCAACCAAGCCCTGGAAAAAGGAAGAGCTAGCCAACATTATAGAGAATGCTGAAAATTATTATCGCCTAAAACAAAAGAATGCTCAACTTCTAGAAAAACTTACAACTATCAATCATCAACTGGAAGTGGAATTGAATGAAACGAAGTACCTTGTGTCTGCAAAGAGTACAGAAATTGAGAGTTTTGAGAGAATAACGTCACATCATCTAAAAACTCCTCTTAGATCTATTGGTACTATGGTTCAATGGTTGATCAAAGATAATATGGATCAAATGGACCAAACCGGTAAAAACTATCTTACCATACTGGATCAAAACCTTAAAAGGATGTATGGTATGATGGATGGACTTCTTGATTACATCAAAGTTGGCATGAACAACAATTCCAAAATCAATGGCGCTGTTGGTTCTGTATTCTCTCTGTTGGAGTCAGAATTTCCGACTCTGCAATTTCAAATACAAAGCAATTTGAATACAATAGCTATTAATCAGGATCACTTAGACAAGATGATGACTGAGCTATGTAAAAACGCAAAAGAGGCAGGTGCCAAAAACATAAAGTTAACCTTCAACAAATCTAAAAATCATTACCTCATTAACATTGAGGACGATGGAGCAGATACCGATTCGGATATGAATTCTCAAATATTTGATCTATTTTATACAAAGAATAGAGATAATAGCAAATTAGGGATCGGTCTGGCTGTTGTTAAGAAAATTGTTGATTTGAATGGTGGAACTATCCAAATCAATTCTGATAGAGACACAGGTACAGAATTCCTAATAAGGATTCCAATAACAACTGTGTGATAAAGAATAATGCCACATCGGTTTTTAATTACGAAAAGAGAATTTCTGAGATTACAAGTATTTTATTGTTCTCAAGTCTTTTGCTGGTTGGTATTTTCTTTCAATACGCAGATTACTATGATCACGTAGCTACAGAAACAATAATTGGATCAGTACTATTCCTGATTCCTTATCTCCTCATCAGAGCTGAGCGTGTAAAACTTGGGGCCATATTGCTTGGTTTTCTTCTACCGCTATCAATAATTACCTTATCGGTGCTTGTTAAGAATCACTTCATAGATCAAGGTGCAATTACTTCCAATAATTATATCTATGCCCGGCTACTATTGATTTTTGCCGCTTTAATTCCTGTATTAATTACTCCAATTACAGATAAGAAATCTCTTTTTCTAAACCTCTCTCCTACTTTTATCATAATAGCGCTATATGATCCCATACATAATTTCTTTGGTGTTGGTTTTGAGAAAACAGGTATTGAATCTTCAAATTATTATTGGATAACCAACGCGTTTTGTATTAGTGCTGCTATTCTATTGAATATTGGTGTTTTATCTCTTAAACATAGTTTAGAAAAGTATATCAGCAGATTTAGGACCATTGCGTCAGACTACATCAAATTTTTTGATTCCGCACACGACCCCATATTGATTATTACCCTGGATGATGAAATAATATTAAATGCCAATGATAGAGCAACAAAACTGTATGGCTTTAGCAAGGAGGAATTGATTGGTAAATCAATGAAAGATCTTACTGTTGACATTCCAAAAGGCAAAAAACTAATTGCAGAGATCATCGAAAAGTCAAGCTCAAGTGGTGTAAAAACAGAACATTATAATAGAAGTGGCAAGAAACTATTAATTGAAAGTAATGCTTCAATAATTGACTACAGAGGGCAGAAAGTACTATTGTGTATCAATAGAGACGTAACTGAGGAAAAACAAAAAGAGTACAACCTTAATAAGGCCAAAGAGCTGGCCCAATTCGGTTTCTGGGAATTCAACCTGCAAACCAGAGATATCACCTGGTCCGAGCAGTGTCTGATGAACTTCGGCTTAAATCAAGATGACAATTTGGAGTATGAAAAGCTTTTGAAAATAGTCTCAAAGGAAGATCACCCAATTATCGAGAAGATTTTTGTCACTCACTCGCTGGAAAATGGAGCCGTTAGTCATGAGATCAGAATCATTACTGATGATCAAAAAGTGAAATACATCCAGATGATGGCTGAATTGGATATTAATTTCACTGGGGAACCGACAAGGATCATTGGAAACACTATGGATATCACGGCGCTTAGGGAGACCCAAAACGCACTGGCTTATTTGGAGGATTCTCTTCATGTTGGAACCTATAAATATGATGGAAATACTGGTTTATTTTATGTGTCGGATACTGTTTACAACATTTTCAATCGTCCAACTGAATATCAAACAACAAACTTTGATGGCTTCATCAAATATGTCCATCCTGAGGACAAAGAGTATGTAATTGAAACATTCAAGGATCACCAACTAAACCAAAAGGAGTTTGGAGTTAACTTCAGAGTAATTACTGAAGATCAAATTACAAAGTATCTCCTGGTATATGGAAAAGGAGTTTATGATCATACTGGCAAGCTTGTAGAAACTCTGGGTACCGTTATGGATATCACAGAAAACCGGAAGTTGGAGTTGGCGAAATTAAAGAATGAACAATTCCTCCAAACGGTATTTGACAATATCCCAAATCTTGTATTTATCAAAAATGCTGAGGATCTAAAGTTTGCTGAAGTCAATAAAGCAGCAGCACAGGTAATAGGAAAAACCCGGGAAGAAATTATTGGGAGGACAGATTACGAGTTCTTTGAGAAACATATAGCCGATCAATTTACTCAAAGCGATGAAGCGGTGTTGAACAATGGTAATGATGGTGTCACATTTGAAGAGATTGTTAAAAACGAGAAATTCCCTACGCCAAGGTTATTTAAAACTAAAAAGATCCCAATCAAGGACAAATCAGGCAAGAACCAATATATCCTTGGGATTACTGAAGATATAACAGAACAGAAAAAGGCTCTTGAAGACATCAAGCAAAGCGAAGAAAGGCTTAAAATAATTACCGAAACTGCTACAAACGGCACCTGGGAATGGGATATCACCAAAAAGGTCTTTTCATGGTCAAATACAGCAAAAGATTATTTGGGAATAGAAACGAATGAAATTGAAGATGTAGATGTAAAACTTTTCATTCACCCAGATGACTATCATAAACACATTGAAGCACTTAGAAAAAGTATTACAGATAAGAAAAACTACAGTGTCGAATTAAGGCTAAAGAGTAAACTAACAGGTAATTACACCTGGACTCAAAGTAATGGCAAATTAGTAATGGGTCAGCACGGAAACCCAATTAAAATGCTAGGGATATTTATAGATATTGAAAAAAGAAAACAGGCTGATAAACTCTTACTTGAGGGCGAAAGACTCCTTAATCAAATTAATCAAACCGTTCCCAACCTTATATATGTATTCGATAACAAACTAAGAAAATTTGTTTTTATCAATAACAAAGCAAATGAAATTTTAGGGTACTCTACTGATGAGTTCAAGGCATTTGACATTCATGGGTTAGCAGAACTAAGACATAAAGATGACAGAGAAAAAGTAGAAAAACATTATCGGTCTCTCAAGGACCAATTTCAGGAAGTCACTTATCGTTTCAGACATAAAAGTGGTAAATGGGTTTGGTTGGAAAGTCGCGATGTGATCTTCAGTAGAGACGATGAAGGCAATATCCATCAAATCATCGGTGCTGTCACTGATGTCACGGAAAAGCAAAACTACCAACTGGAAATGGAATCAGTAAACAACGAACTAAGGTTGTTCAGGCATGCACTCGATGTTTCCTCCCTTGTTTCATTCACCGATAAGGATGGCAAAATCACTTATGTGAATGATAAAATGGCTTCCATGTTTGGGTTTGAGCGACAGGAGCTTGTTGGAAAGGATCACAGAGAAATCAAATCAGGAGAACATAGTAAGGAGTTTATTAGTGATCTGTGGAGGACAATTCAAAAAGGTGAAATCTGGAATGACATCATGCTTAATAAATCCAAGTCTGGTAAGAAGTACTGGCTTGACACGTTTATTATCCCTCAACTTAATAGTAAAAATGAGGTAATACGTTATTTGTCAGTTCGCCATGATGTTACTCCTTTGAAAGATGTTGAAGCAAGCCTGGAAAGTAAGAATAGAGAGCTGGATGAATTTGTTTATATCGTTTCTCATGATCTAAAAGCACCTTTAAGAGGTATAAATAACCTTGTGCATTGGATCTCGGAAGACTCAAAGGAGGAGAACCCTCAAGTACTTAGAAACATTGAGTTACTAAAAAATCGAATATCAAGGCTTGATCGATTTATTAATGGTTTATTGGATTATTCCAGAATTGGAAGAGAAGTATTGAGAACTGAAAAGGTTGACACCTATTCACTTGTCTCCGATCTGGCTTCTCTGCTTGTACAAATGGAAGAGAATGTCCAACTGGAAATCAACCCGAAACTTCCGGAGATAGATGGTTATAGAATATTTCTGACACAAGTTTTCAACAATCTCATTTCCAATGCCATCAAGCATAATGAATCTGATGAAAAACGTGTTAAAATTGACTTCAGAAGTGAAG
Source organism: bacterium (assembly GCA_024743255.1). GTDB lineage: Bacteria > Bacteroidota > Bacteroidia > Cytophagales > Cyclobacteriaceae > JANSWY01. The sequence continues at coordinate 372,421 of JANSWY010000002.1, forward strand.
GAACTAATATTATTTTTAGTGTTGCTGATAATGGCTCTGGAATTCCTGATTCTGCTGGTGAGAAAATCTTTCAAATCTTTCAAACTGCGGTTTCCAAAGACAAAAAAGAAAACACTGGAATTGGCCTATCCATTGTGAATAAGATTGTAAATGAAATGAATGGAAAAATCTGGTATGAAAATAACACCTCGAATAATGGGTGTACATTTTACCTGGAGCTTCCATTAGTTGTAGATTAAACATGGGGTATATGAAAGAATTAATCGTAATAGAAGATGATGAAGTGGATTTGATGACTATTCAAAGGTCTCTTAAGGATCTTGGAAAAGATGTTCCTGTTACACATTTTGAAAATGGTTTGGAAGCAATGGAATATTTGCAAAGCAATAACAATCGCAATTCCAGGATCATTCTGCTCGATATCAATACTCCAGTGATGAATGGTATTGAATTCCTTGAAAAACGGCTTACTACTCCAGAACTTGCTCTAATTCCTGTTATTGTCATGACTACATCAAGAAATGACAGTGACAAATTACAATGCTACGAGAGATTTTCAACTTCCTATTTTGTAAAGCCAGTAGACTATCCGGAGTTTGTTAAGATAATTGACACCATCACTGAATATTGGGAGCGTGCTGAACTAATTGGGTGAAAATGAGTTAGATATCTGATGAAGTTATTCTAAATATTTTTTGGTATATTTAGGATAACCGTCAAACCTATTTGACAAAACACTTAAGCTAAATTGCTTAGTCTATGGACTTATATACAACCACCTCAATCTTAATCGCAGAAGACGATGAAATTGATATGATGGCACTTGAAAGGGCAATAAACAAAATGCCTGATAAAGTAATCCATCGAGCATCATCATTTGAAGAGGCCCAGGAGGTTTTGACCAAAGAAAAATTGGACCTGTTTATAACAGATTATTTTCTGGGAGATGGCGAAGCTATAGACCTTCTAAAGACAACTCAGGTACCTACGATTTTCATTACTGGCTCAAATCAAATTGACTTAGCAGTAGCAGCAATGAAAGCAGGTGCACGCGATTATCTCATTAAAGATGTAGAAGCAAAGTACCTCGATCTATTGCCGATTGTGATCAAAAGAATTGAAGGTAATATTCGTAATCAAAGAAAACTACTGTCACTGCAGGCTCAGTTTCAAAGTATGATTGAGAATACCACTGACATGGTTGCAATTTTAAACAACGAAAATTCCTTTGAATACATCAACTATTCCTGGGAACATAAATCGGGCTATGACTTGAAGTCATTGAGTGACCAGGAACTTGACTTTCAATCATTCTTTCAGCAAGATGCCATTACAGCATTAGAGGAATTGGACAACAATGGAGGAAGTACAGATTTGGAGACAAAGTTTCTAGACAAAAACGGCACAGAACACTTAGTAAAATTACATATATCAAGAAATGAAGATGAAAGTGGCATAAAAACGCACTTGATTCTGACAGACATCTCCCGTAAGCGAGCTCTGGAAGGGGAAATAGTCAATATTTTAAATAATAGCGTAAAGGGAGACTATTAAATCAACTTTATTCAGTTACGATGGAAATTAATGAAAAGCCACCTTCGGATTACGAGGTGGCTTTTTCAACTCAAAAAAAGATCAGTAGCTCTGTACTACTGAAGAGCCTAAAGTGAACATAATTGGCCCCTTATGAACTAGTGAAATCACTATTCATCTCTTAATGACATAACCGGGTTTTCTTTGGCAGCCCTGAATACAATTGATCCAGTGGTAAGAATTCCCATTCCACTTATCAGCAAAACGGATAACACAAGCGTGATTGGTCCAATATTGATATGATAAGCATAAATTTCATCTAGCAGTATGGTACAAAGAAAATATCCTCCAACTGCACCAAACACTCCTGCTATTACAAGCAAGATTGAAAAGCTCCTACTTAATAACTTAACAATGTTAGACACAGAAGCCCCTAGTGCTTTTCGAATTCCTATCTCTTTTATTCGTTTTCTTACGTTTAATGATGCTAATGCGAAGATTCCAGATACAGATAATAAGCCACCAAGAATTGTTAAGAATATAAAAATCTTCTTCAGGTTCGCATTTGTTCCTCTTATATCTCCCAACATCATATCCTCCTGATATTGACTGTCAAATGGTTTTGTTGGAAATTCTTCTTTCCATGCTTCTTCAAGAAAATCCTGAACTTCAGTTAAGTCGCCATTTTCAGCTCTAACAAGCATTAAATGAAACTCATTAGGTTTTGCGATGTAAAAGACAAACGGTTCTGGCTCCTTGCTTCTGAATAAATTATCAACATGGTTTTCAATTACACCAACAATCTTCATCTTAACATCACGGATTTCAACAGCTGTATTGATTGGATTTTCTAATTCAACCATTTTCACGAAAGCCTCATTTACGACAACTGATTTAGTCAAATCCTGAGTGTAATCAGTATTGAGGAATCTTCCCTGAACCAATTTTAACCCCATTGTTTCAAAGAACTGCTCCCCCACTTCTATATGCAGTGCCTGATATTCTGTAGTATCCACTTTTGTAGGGAAGTAATAACTGCTCCAGCCTAATTGATGATGAGTGATTGAAGTATTGAGCACTTTAGGGTTTCTGTTGGCTCTTGTTTTCATCACCTCATATTCCTCAGTGCTTTGAATGTTGATGGTAAGTACTTTATCCTTATCAAAACCAAAATCAATGCTTTCCTGATACTTAGTGTTTTGTGTGAATACAATTCCATTTACCAGAACAATCACTGATATAGCGAACTGCATTGCTACTAAACCTCGGGTGAATATATTAGTCCCCTTTTGTTTTGCATTTCCTTTCAACAGGTTTACAGGTTTGTATTTACTATTGTGAAGTGCGGGATATAATCCTGCAAGAAGAGCTGAGATAACCACCAACATTAACAAAGCAAAAATTAGGTTCAACCCATTTAGATCTTCCAATCCATAAGGCAAAGTCCACATATCGGCAAATGCCGGCACAATAAACCTTGACATAATTACACCTGCTATCAATGCCAGAATTATAGTAATTATCATTTCAAAAATGAATTGTGTAATCACATTCGCCCTTGAGGCCCCTACCACTTTTCGAATTCCAACTTCTTTGAACCTTTTGGTAGTTATTGCAATCGAAGTATTTGTAAGATTGAAGCAAGCGATCATTAGTATCATACCAGCCATTGTTGTAAACACTATAAGTGGCACAATGCTTAACCTTAGATTGATCTGACTCCAATTAATTTCTTCTTCATTGAAGTTTGAATTGAAACTATGCAGTTCATAATACTGCACATTCTGATCCTTTTTCTTCTCGTTTCTTAAGGCAACATAGTCATCAAACAACTCTGTCATTGAAGCTACATCCACTCCTGCCTTAGTTTGAATGAATAATGCCGGATCTCTCCAATCTCCCCAATCAGTACTTGGTAGATTGTATATATCCATGAAATGCTCCATTCTGAGCATTATATCAAAGGTAAGTGAACTATTTAACGGAACATCTTGAATAACAGCTCCCACTTTTAAGCTAACCTCATATTGGTTTGAAAAATTGAAGGTCAGCACTTTGCCAATGGGATTTTCATCTGCAAAGTATTTTTTGGCCATCTTCTGATTAAGCACAATTGTATTTTGGTCTTTGAAAGAATTCAAATCGCCCTTATGCAATGTAAAATCAAACATTTCATAGAAAGTACTGTCAGCAAACACAACTCCTTCTCCAAACGCTTTCTCGCCATATCTCACATATCCTCCATCATTCCAATATCTCGTGTATTTTTCGATACCAGGAAAGCTACTTGCAACAGTGGGACCAAAATTAACAGGAGCATTAATGTGTTGTCCGGGTTGACCATCGGGGTTCAAATAATGAGTGTGTATTCTGTAGGTCCTGTCAATTTTTTCGCCCTTGAAGGCCTCATCAAATTCGATGTTATAGGCTAATAGTAAGTAAGCGGTAATACAACAAGCAATTGCAATACCCAGCCCAAAGGTGTTTATCAAAACATAACTTTTGTTTTTTCCTAGACTCCTCAGAGCTACTTTGAAGTAATTTTTAAGCATAGTTTTTTGAGATTTTTGACTAACTCAATAGTACCTTATATTATATTTCTTAATGTCATCCCCAGGTAAAAGGTTGTCACGAGATGTCAGGTTTCATCAAGTTAGGAGACAGAAGACCGAAGACAGCAGTGTTTTAAGGCTTCAAATTTCTTCGGTCTTCCGTCTTCCGACTTCTGTCTTTTCCCCATATATTTAACCCATGCTAGAACTTGCCAGTATTTTGGTGCTTGGGATTTTTGCTCAGTGGTTAGCATGGAAGATCAAGCAACCAGCCATATTGCCTTTAATTATGATTGGGCTATTGATTGGTCCTGCATCAACTTATTTTACTCCGGATGGATCAAAGCTGCTGGATGGGGATTCAATATTTTCAGGAGATTTGTTGTTTTCTTTTGTTTCAATCTCAGTTGGCGTAATTCTTTTTGAAGGTGGTATGACTCTCAGCCTAAAGGAAATCAGGAGCCTGGCAGGAACTTTAAGAAACCTTTTAATTATTGGAAGTCTTGTTACGTTTGTTGGTGGTGGAGTTTCAGCTCATTACCTACTGGGGCTAAGCTGGAAAATGTCATTTCTATTTGGTGCATTAATTATAGTTTCTGGTCCTACGGTAGTAATGCCCATACTCCGCAATGTGAAACCAAACGCCAGGATCAACACCGTTCTAAAATGGGAAGGAATTTTGATTGATCCCTTGGGTGCTTTAGTTGCTGTCTTGATGTATGAATTCATTCTAACGTCAAGTCATAATGCCGAATATGGTCTTGAAGTATTTCAGGATTTCTTTATCACAATCTCCGCAGGAATAGTATCTGGTGGCCTTGGAGCAATTTTCTTGTATTACCTGATAAAGAATAACGCTTTACCAGAATACCTTAGAAACATTTTCACTCTTGGGCTGGTAATTTTCACTTTCTCTTTTGCCGAATTAATTCACAAAGAAGCTGGTTTGATGGCTGCAACTGTGATGGGAATTGTACTAGGAAACCTTAGACTACCCGAAATCAAAAAGATTCTCACCTTCAAGGAAGACATTAGTCTGATTCTAATCTCTGTTTTATTTATTCTGCTTTCTTCCAGAATTGACATAGTTCAAATTCAAAAGCTGGGATCTCAAAGCCTCATTCTTTTTGCGGTTGTTATTTTAGCTGTAAGGCCTGTAGGTGTATTTTTGAGTACGCTCAAATCAAACCTTTCATTCAAGGAAAAGCTATTCATAAGTTGGATTGGTCCAAAGGGAATTGTAGCTGCTGCAGTTGCTTCTTTATTTTCACTGGATCTTATAAAGGACAGTAGCCATGTTGATCCTCGTGAAGCGGAGTTGCTACTACCTTTGGTATTTCTAATTATTGTGGGAACAGTTGTCATTCAAGGAAGCTCCGCTAAATTCATCGCCAGACTTCTTGGAGTTAAGCGTGAGGAGCCAACTGGAATTTTGTTAGTTGGAGCAAATGAATTGGCAAGAAAAATAGCGCTTAAACTGACAGAGTTTGGATTGTTTGTGGTTTTGGTCGACACTTCAAGTTCTAATATAAAAGAAGCCAAGAAGCTAAAACTAAAAGCGATCCAGGATAATGTCCTATCCGATTCAATTTTTGAAACTATTGATTTAACTAAAATAGGTAGACTCGCAGCAGTAACATCTAACTCCGGTTTGAATGATCTGGCTTGTAGATGGTTCGAAAAAGAATTAGGAGCACACAACACTTTGCGATTAGCAAGCAAAGAAGAATCTGAAAACGCCAATCTTCCAGTACCAAAAGACGTATTATTCAGAACACGGACGGACTTTATTAACCTCGCTCAGGAATTGAGAAAACAGAATCCATATGGTGAAATACAATTTGACAATGACGCTTCTTTCGAAGAGTTCATTTTAGGACATCAAAACCAAATTGTGCCTATGTTTTTTGTTAAGGAAAACAATGAAGTAGAATTAATCTCGGGTTACTCTGGAAAGCACGAATCTGGTAAACTTATTTATATTAAGAAAGAAAACTTTTTTAATCCTGAAGATGAATAGATTACTGACTCTCACATTGCTCCTGTTTTCTTTTACTGTCTTCTCTCAGGACTTTAAAGACATTAAAAAGGAAATACCCGAGAAGGGCGTCAAGGAAATAGAATTACTTCCCGTAGATGGTGACAGGTATTATCTCTACAGCACTAAAGATGAGAATTCCGTTTGGGACAATCAATCCAAACAAACAATTCTTAGAGATATCACATTTTCTGGAATATCAGAAAGTAACCCAAATTGGTTCAGGTACACAAAACAAAACTCTTTTGGAGTTTATGATTTCAGAAATAACCAAGTGATCCTTGAATCTCCTTCAACAATTAACATTCACTCGACTAAGGTTGATAGCCTCATCCTATTAATATCAGGTAATCTTGTATGTCTGGCAGATATTCCCTCAGGTAAATTCTTAATAGCAAATCTTAGTGGCTCCAACCCGGATACGGAACTAGATCTTGGAAGGGACGATGCATCAATTAGTTACCTAAATAAGTCAAAGACATTGTCTTACGGAGGTGAAATAGAGTACTATGGAGACCCTACTTACGTATTTTATACAGTAAGTAAACTTGGCAACAACATCAAGGCCTTGTACGAAGATGGAGGGCAAGTCAGCACTATTTACAACAAATTAGGTTCATTTGTCAGAGAAGTACCTGGAAATGTAGTGCAATGGGAAAAGGGCTTCTTAGTTCAGACTTATTCCTCAATTAGTTACTACAACTATGCCATGAAGTCCATTTATGAGCAAGTGAAAATAGACAATCATAAGCTTAATCATTTTCAGGAATTGTTTGATGGCAGGATAACTGCTGTCAAGGTTGTAAACAGAGGAGTCTATCGGGTTGAGATTGAAGGAAAAACAGGATTCTATAACATAATTGAGAGGAAATTTGACTCTGAATTGTATGACAACCTAATTGAAATTGGAGCTGACATTTATTGGGGAGGTGTATCGTATTTTGTTGAAAAGGACAAAAAGTATGGCGTTTATAACTCGAATCATGGAGAGCTACTCCAACCCAAATACTCAACCATTCAGCAACGTGAACTTGAAGATGGATCCTTTGGTTACAGAGCAAATAACGAATTAAGAATCTTTAAGCTCGATAATAAGAAGTTGAAAAGAATGCCATTACTACAATGGACTGATGACCTTGAAACAGAATCGATAATTATCAATCACCTAAGCCTTCTAGATAACAAACTCATCTTATCACTTCGCAAAACGGAAGCTGACACACATGACTTTTCTTACGGAACCATGACATTATATCACGAAGGTTCTGGAGTATTCGATATTGAAAAGAAATCATGGATAATTAATCCTGAATATCACACCTTCACTCCTTTTGGCAACTACTATGTAGCATTAAAACCCGGTAACAGTAACAGAACCTGGACAGAGACGGTCTTTTTTGATGAGGAGCTTTGGCCGATTACTGCTCAAGAGCTGGGAATATCCTTTATCTACCAGGGTAACCTTATTGCCCGTACTGGAAATTGGGAATTAGTTTCTTTAGATATTTACAACAATTATGAATTACAAAATTTTGGAAAAGTAAGCCATGTCCATGAAGACTTCAGGTTGGTTGATGGCTATTTGTTTATTGGCCACAATCAATTTAAGAAAGATAAAAGTTTGAATGGATTTGATATCTCAATGGTCATCACACCTAAACTGAAATTAATCAATCCATCAAAATTTGTTTTGTGGCAGTATACTACCGACGGTTTTTTGATTGTTGGGGAAATTCCAGACAATTACAATCGAGAATCTGTCACAGACTTCTACAAGAGGAACTTTACGCCAAAACGGAAAGCGCTTTTTAGTCTTGAGTCCAATCAAATAGTAAGCGAATGGTTTAATGATGTCATCTATGAAAAAGGAAAATTTAAATTGATTCAGAGTGGAACAGTAGTTGAAAAAGTACTCAAAGACTTTAAGGACTGATAAAATTCAAATTCTATCTTAATTTAGGCAAATGGGGTTAAACCTGTGGTCCATAATACTCATTGCATCTGCATCACAATGCATTTTTCTGATCTTCATGTTCTTTTCAAGAGAATCTCAGAATAGATCAGCTAAATCAGTACTGCTTGCCATCTTATTTGTAATTCTAATAATTAACGTGGGAAATCTGTGGTATGCAGCATATATCTATCGATTATATCCCGAATTGGCGGGAATTTCACGGGGTATGTTATTACTGCTAGGTCCATTGTTTTACTTTTATTCGCAGGCGATCCTAAAACCTGAGTTTAAACTGAAATGGTCATTATTGATTCATTTCATTCCATATTTTCTGGTTTTCCTGATGTTTTATGGAGGAGGCGTTCCAAACTCAACAGCCAATAGTCAGGAAATGCTTGATGAATTTATGGAAGGAAGGCTCCCTATATCAAACTTCTCAATTTCCAGATTTATATTCTATTTTCTTCATCTTGAATTGTACCTATTTGCAATTTTAAAAACGATCCGTTTCTCTATAAAGATTGAAAACCAGAGGTACTTGATCCCATCTTCTACAAGAGTCAAATGGGTAAAAAAGATTGTCGCAACATTTGGGTTACTTGCTATAATAATAGTTGGAATCACAACAGGCATGATTGTTACCGGGTTCATCTCTGCAGAAGGCAATTTCTTCTTAACCATAGTGCTTTCTGCTTTGGTTTACATGATTGCTTATCAAGCAATATTTGATTTCAATAAAGTAGCACCTGACTTTTCAACCAAATACAACTCACTGTCAGCATCAAACTCTGATCTAAAAAAGGTATTAGATGAGGTAATCAGTCTCTTTGAAAGAGAGAAACCCTATACTGATTCAGATATAAGCCTAAAGCAATTGGCCAGCTCCTTAAACATCAGTCCACACATCTTATCGTCAGCAATTAACCAGGAATTAGATAAAACATTTTTTGAGTTGCTTCGAGAATACAGGATTAATGAATTTATTGAAAGAGCAAATAATCCTGAAAATTCCAACCTCTCGATAATGGGAATTGCTTACGGAGTAGGTTACAATAGCAAGTCAAGCTTTAATACTGCCTTCAAAAAAGAAACCGGTTCCACTCCTTCTGAATACTTAAAAAAATTGAACCAATAAGAAATTGGTTCGACTTTATAAATAAGTACTTCATTTTAGATTTCAAACCCTTCATTTGAGCATGGAACATTTCGTTACATCATTGATAAATCAAACAAAAACAAATCCTCTACCCAAGGTCAAAAACGATAGTATACTTTCAATCGTTGAGGTATCTGTACACGAGGAAAGCTTGTATGCTGAATTATTGCTAAAGCTCAAAGAAGAAATACAGCAATGTTTTGATAACCCTTTACTGGTAGACATGAAAATAATGGCATGTAATGATTCATGCTCCATTCTCGTGCAGTCATCATGGTATGAAATGGTAGATGAATCATTTCTACTTCCATTAAGTAGGTCGATTTGGGATCACCTTACAAAGCAAAACCTTGTGACTATCAAATTAGTAGCCAACAACTGCTATTTCATGATTGAATAGTTCCATCACTAAACAATGGTCCCAGGATAAATTGAAGCTGACCATTCACTAAAGCGACCTTGAATGGCTTCCGATTTTTATTCTGGACCATAGTCTTTCCAGAACCAAAACGTCCACTCTTCAAAAAATTAGAAATAAGTTTTTCTAAATTATTAACAATTCAATCTTAATTTATTACAATTGCCTCAGTAAAAAATATCCTTAAACCACCCGCCAGAATATAAGATTTTAATATATTTAGTTTCAAACCATAATATTCAGCAATGGAGGTAAATCCAGAGGACGAAAAAGAGGAAAATTTTATCATTCACGAAGAGAAAGTAGCTTTCTTTTCAACTCGAAAACTCATTAGATTATTCCTGGCAATATTCCTGGCATTTTTTAGTGCATTCGGCTTATTGTTCATCATAGACGCATGGGTATACCCTGAACTCGGTATGGTTGAACTCGCTCGGAAGGCTCAGGAAAAGACTGACTTATGGAGACAAGCTAAAAGAAGCGACCTTGGTCACGAAGCAATTGCTTTTGAAAACATGCTTGATGCTTACGCTCTACGTGGAGGAGACATAAGTCACGCCTTGGATACATTAACTGATGAATTCACCGCAGCTAACTGGGCTGAGCTTCTTGAGTATGACATAGATTACTTCCTAAAACATGAAGAAGTTAGTGATTCAATCAAAGCAAGTGGAATGACTCACGTGATTAAGATTCTCTATACTTCGGGACATTACGATCTTTTCAAACAGGGATACAAAATCCTTGTTAGCAAATTCAGTGCAGAAAGAGACTACCTTAGAATTTACAGTCAACTAATTCCGCTCGAGTCGAACTTCGATTATGACGATGAAGAAGAAAGGCAGGAATTAGCAGTACTTTATGAACTGGAATTGAGAAGACATCTAAAACTTACAGCTGCAAGAATTGTGGATTCGGCGGATAAGTATTCTGGAAATGACTTAAAGGGATTTGCTGAAGCTGTTAAAAGTACATTGGATGCAAAAGATGTTATCTCTAACAAAAGTGATCGTTTCAAGAATCAGTTTGCAAGTGATATGACTCAAATCCTCACAATCATTAAAGATAAAGGCGCTAAGGACTCAGACAATGATTTATTAGCAGCTGGTTTAGATCTTACAAGAGCTCTAGCGGCTCAGAATATCCCTGGAATGGCAGATTTGGAAGGAGAATTTGTAGGATTAATAACAAACTAATTATTGAACTTAAAGAATCAAAAATACACACTTTAACCAATCAGCATCGTTTTTCGATGAACATCTAAGCATCCAACTTAACAGTTGGATGTTTGATTTTTAACGCAATCAGATCACCTATTAAACTATGAGTACGCAGGACACACCTAACTTTGACCTTCCTGAGATAACGGAAGAATTCCTACAAAATAAAAGAAGCATTACAGACCCCTTAGCAGATAATGTAGTTACTAAAATCATTGAGCTGGGTTATGAAAAAAACATCAATGAAATATTCCTGAAACTGGTTAGAAATGAAAATTACTCCCCGGAGTTGTTTTCAGAATTCCCTAAGGAATTAACAGATGTAATCACTGATTATTTCAATCAAACAAGTCAATTACCAGATTGGGCCGATCAAAATTTACTTGCCATTGGTGAAAAAGTATTTAGTCTTTACGGGCCAGAAGTGTTTCTTCTTCTGAATGTTAAGTCCCTTCCAATGTGTTACACATGCGCTAAAGGTGCTCAGGTATTATTTGATACTGGACGTTTGATGGACAAGCATGGAAATGTTGATCCTTTAGCTAGAAGACTGATGGAGACTGCTCAAATGATTATGAATGTCATGTCTCCAGGTGGGTTTACAAGTGAAGGCAAGGGCATTGTAACTATGCAAAAAGTTAGATTGATACACGCCTCCATACGTTATTTCCTGAAACACCCTAACACCAATCCAGATGGCTGGGATGTCAATAAATTGGGCGAACCTATCAATCAAGAGGATCTGGCAGGTACATTAATGTCATTCGGACCAATCATTGTAAGCGGTCTTCAACAATTAGAGATTCAATTAGACAAGGAGCAACTAGCAGGATATATGCATTGCTGGAAAGTTGTTGGACATCAGATGGGTGTAAATGCCGATTTGTTACCAGATACGTACGAGGAAGCCTGGGAACTAGCAGTCAGAATTCTAAAACATCAATCTGCACCTTCAGATCAGGGTGTTGCTCTTACAAATTCCTGTATAAACTTCATCAACTATATCATCCCTGGAAATATTCTAGAGGAAGTTCCAGCTTATATGATGTGGTATTTCTTTCAGGATGTATCGGAGGCAGTTGGACAGGACTTAGCTGAGATGATTGGAATTGAGAAACATGAAGATAAGAAGGACAAATTTCTATTAATTCTTACCAGATTGTTTACCAAAGAATTAAGTCATGTGGAACATAATAAAATAATTCAGAAGCTAACTGGAGTACTTAACAAACTTCTACTTCAGGGAATGTTAAAGCATTATAACGGAGGGAAAAACGTACATTTCTTTATTCCTCCTTCGCTGCAGAAAGACTGGAAACTTACAGAAGAATGGGAGGATAAAATGGCAATAACTCCTGGCTTTTTTGGAAACAGGTTGATGTGGCAAACAAAACAGGATTCAATATAATTAGACATAATTACTATGAAGGAACACGCACATTTTGAAGGGCTCAACAAACAGTTGACCTGGCTAATCGTACTTACTCAAGGAACCCTTATCACCTGGTCAGTGGTGAGCTCGATTATAGAAGCAGGTCCAGCCTCTGCTGCAATTGTGACTTATTTATTATTCGCAGTGTATGTAATCTACACCGCTGTAACTAGAAACAGGGTAATGATAAGACTTTTAACATTTGGTCTTATTGCTGGGATTATGGAGCTATATACAGATGACTACCTTGTGGTCACAATAAATAGTTTGGTCTACCCAGGTAATGAGGCGATGATTTGGAGCTCTCCTTTGTATATGCCTTTTGCATGGGCAAATGTTATCATCCAGCTAAGTTATTATGGAATTTTATTAAGCAGATGGAAAGGAATTGGAGCATCCTCAGTCATTATGGCCCTTGCTGGGGGTATGTACATTCCACTTTATGAACACCTTGCAAAAGGTGCCGGCTGGTGGTGGTATAAATTGAATACAGCAATGGTATTCAATGCTCCAGTTTATGTGATAGTTTGTGAAGCTCTTATATCTTTGTCACTGCCTCTTCTGATCTACATTTCGATTAAGAAAAAGTATGTTTGGACATTAGGATTGGCTATATTAGAAGGTGTTTGGATTTTTGTGAGTGCGGTTATAGCTTATACTGTCGCTCACTAATTATGGTAAGGTTGGCAAATGGCGCTACTGGACAATGTGATAAAAATTGCCGAAGGGCAAAACTCTACGGTATTCTTACAGAAAAGTGAAGAGAGTTATGGTCATCCTGTGATTTTAAAAATCCTGAAGGATGAGTATAACTATTATCCACACACCACTCAAATTGCCAATGAAGATTCTCTGATCAGAGAACTTGGAATTCAGGGAGTCCGCGGATCTTTAGACTTGCTGGAAGTAGGTAGCCAGATGGTTCTGGTGCTTGATTTTTTTGAAGGCAAAACATTAAAACAGCTAGTTGGGACTACTCAACGTGGTTTTACAGACAATCTAAAGTTAGCGATTCGAATAGCTGATGTACTTTCCCAAATTCATGAAAAGAACATCATTCACCGTGATTTAAGCAGTAACAACATTCTGGTAAATGACAACAATGAAATCAGTATCATTGATTTTGGGTTAGCCACCAAGGTCAATATGAAGCAAGAACTGATCGGCATTAGTGAATCTCTAGAGGGAACTTTACCATACATTTCTCCTGAGCAAACCGGCCGAGTAAATCACGTTGTAGATCACAGGTCTGATTTGTATTCCTTTGGTGTGGTATTGTATGAGCTATTTACTGGAAAACTACCATTCAATTCAGATGATCCGATGGAAATTGTCCATTGTCATCTTGCGGTAAATCCAGAGCCTCTGACGATACACAACTCAGATATTCCAAAGGTTTTTTCGGATATCGTATTAAAACTATTATCCAAAGACCTGGAATCAAGGTATCAATCTGCAACTGGGATAAAGTCAGACCTTGAAAAATGTTTGAGTCAGGTTGAAACTAAAATTGAAATTGGTGAATTTAAATTGGCCGCAGAAGATCTGGGAGGTCGATTTCTAATTCCGTCTAAACTATATGGTCGTGGTAAACAAATAGCTGCGCTACTGGAGTCATTTGATCAACTCGGCAACTCGAAGGAAGTATCTTTAATCGAAGGTCACTCAGGAATTGGAAAAACATCATTGGTTTATGAAATACACAAACCGATAACTGAGAAAAAAGGTAATTTCCTAAGCGGGAAACATGAGCAATTCAATAAGGACCTCCCCTATCAGGCTTTAGCTCATGCTATAGATGGATTTGTTAGTCTTCTCCTATCAGAAACCGAATCACGATTAGCTTATTGGAGAAAAATCATATCTGAAGCTTTAGGAAATGAAGGCAAGCTAATTACTGACCTTGTTCCAAATCTTGAAATCATAATAGGTAAGCAGCCAGAATTAGAAGAGTTGGGATTAAATGAAATGCAAAACCGTTTCATTTATACTTTCACAAAATTTATAAGATGTCTTTCTAGCAAAAATCACCCAATGGTACTCTTCATTGATGATCTTCAATGGGCAGATTATGCTTCTCTTCATTTAATTAAGGAATTAATCCAGGATCCAGAATTAAGGTACTTCTACTTTATAGGAGCCTATAGAGACAATGAAATAGATCCAACTCACCCAACAGCAATAGTTTTTAATGAATTAGAAAAGAGCAATGTTGGTATTAATTATATCAAGCTGAAGGAACTTGAGTTTGCAGATCTTGAAATGATGCTAGCGGATACCTTTGGTTGCTCAACACAGGAAGCTTCATCTCTTGCGGAAGTCGTACATGCAAAAACAGCAGGAAACCCATTCTTTATCAATCAGTTTATTCAAACTATTCATGAAGAATCGCTGGTAACATTTGACAGGAGCACCAACGAATGGAGCTGGAATTTAGAGGGAATTGATCAAATGAATTTCACCGATAATGTGGTGGAATTTATGATTCAAAAAATAGGTAAGTTAGGATCTCAATCTCAGGAAATCCTGAAGTATGCTGCATGTATTGGTGACAAATTTGATCTTCAGACCCTTTCATTGGTTAGTGGACTTGGAAAAGAGCAGTTGTTAGATCCTCTATGGACTGTAATATCCGAACAATACTTACTTGTTAAAGAAAAGCACCCCGACTTAAATCACCTAAAGATTAGTGCAGAGGAAGCTGCAAACACATTAATACAATATCAATTTGCGCATGACAGAATCAGACAAGCTTCATATTCTCTAATCCCTGATGATGAGAAAAGCTCTGTTCATGGTAAGATTGGAATGCTGTTGTTGGAGAATTTATCAATTGAAGAGCGTCATGAAAGAGTTTTCGAAATAGTTCATCAACTCAATCAAAGTGATCAAAAATTAGATAAGGCAAACCAAAAAATACTAGCTGAACTAAACTTTGAGGCTGGTGAAAAAGCTAAGTCTTCCACGGCATATGAAGCAGCCTTAGGTTACTTTGAAATTGCTTCATCTAACGCCTCCGGTGAACTCTGGAATTCCAATTACGATCTTATTTTCAACCTGAATCTAGGTTATATGGAATGTGCCTATCTGGTTGGAAATTATGATCTGATGAATCAGTTGAGCAGTCAGCTACTCAAAAACTCTACGTCACGAGTAGATGAGATGAAAGTTAAAAGCATTATCATTTTCTCTCTAATCGCTCAAAACAAGCATATTGAGTTAATAGAATATGGATTAAAAGTACTTAAAGGAGCTGGAATTAATCTTCCAAAAAACCCTCAAGACACTCATATTCTAACCGCCTTAGTTCAAACTAAAATTAAACTTAGAGGAAAGAACCCTGAATTTTTTGCCAACTTACCTTTCTCAGATAATGAGGAAATGAAACTTGCAATAAACATTATGGCAAGTGTCAGCACTGGTTCCTATCACAACTTACCAAAACTGTTTCCAATCGTTATTCTCAAATCCATGAGGTTGGCGCTTAAGCATGGAAACACCATTGATATCATCTCATTTTATGGTGGTTATGCAAGTATTTTATGCGGAGTGACCGGCGAGTACCAGCTAGGTTATGATTTTGCAAAGATGTCTTTAAGACTTCTGGATGAGCATAAAGGAACCAAGCAATTCAGACCAAGAACAAATGTGATTTTTGCGGCATTCATAAATCACTGGAAGGATCATTTGAAGGAATCTATCCCTTATTTGAAAGAAGCATATCTGGTAGCAATGGAGACTGGTGACTCCCAGTATGCAGCTTCAGCAATTTTCCTTGAGTCATACAAAGCATTCTGGATTGGAACTAACCTTACAAGCCTTGTACCAGATCTATTGAACTTTGAGAAGAGAGCCAGAGGCCTTAAACAAGAGGCTTATGCTCTTTATACCAGAATTACTTTGCAGGGATTCCTAAACATCAGCAATGAAACAGAAGATCCGGCCATTCTGGACGGTGATATTTTTGATGAAGCTGCTTTTCTTGGAGATATTGACAATGAGCTTAACAAGGATAAAACAGCATTATTCCACATTCATTTTAGCAAGCTTTATTTGAACTTTCTATTCGGAAATTACGACGAGGCATTTGATGGTGGTACGAAAGCAAAAGACTATCTGGAAGTCGTTCTGGCGGCATACTACATTCCGTTATACCATTTTTTTATGGGGCTGACAGATGCTTCTCTGGCAATCAAAAATGGAAATAAATCCAAACACTTAAAATCGGTTAAAAAGCATCTCAAGAAATTAAAGAAGTGGGCAGAACATGCCCCAATGAATTATAAGAATAAGTATGAACTAGTTCTTGCTGAATCTCTAGCGGTAGAAAACAAATTTGATGAGGCATTAATCACCTACGATCAAAGTATTGATTCAGCAAAAGAATTTGGGTACACCAACGAGCTGGCAATGGCTTATGAGCAGAAAGCTAAGTTATTGGCAAGAATTGGTAATAGCGAAGCGGAATCAGAAGCACTTAGCAAGACTTACCTATATTACAAGCAATGGGGTGCTCTTGCAAAAACATCAAGGTTAGAGGCTGAATATCCATACCTCCTTAACGACAATCCAAATGACCCAATGTTGACTCAATCAAGGTCATTTACAAGTAGAAGCATTGGAAATAAGCTTCTAGATCTTTCTACAATTTTGAAGGCGGCCTCTACAATTTCAAGTGAGATTCAACTCCGAAGAGTAATACCTAAATTATTGAGAATCGTAATTGAGAATGCAGGAGCACAATCTGGTAGTTTCATTCTTATTGAAGGTGAAAAGCTATTGGTTCATGCAGTTGGGGATAAGGATAATGATGTTAAAATGATTGATCCAAAACCAGTTAGTGAGGTCAATGATTTATCTGAGTCTATCATCAATTACGTCTATCGATCCAAGGAGCATGTAGTACTGGAGCAAGCAACTGAAAACAAAAAATTTGGAAATGATGAGTACATTAAGACAAACAATGTACAATCAATCTTATGTTTACCAATTCTTCACCAGGGCCAATACCTGGGAATCATTTATCTGGAAAATAATCTGATAAAAGGAGCATTTACAATCCAGAGGCTAGATCTGCTAACCATGTTGTCTGGACAAATTGCTGTAACACTGAATAATGCACTACTCTACGACAACCTGGAGCAAAAAGTTGAAGAGAGAACTCACCAGATTGAAGAACAAAAAGAGCAACTTAACAAGCAGAATATAGAGCTGAAAAGCATCAATGATGAGAAAGACTATCTTGTTAGTCTGGTATCTCATGACTTAAGAACCCCTCTATATGGAATAAGAAGTTTTGCTGGTTTGGCAGCAAGAAAATTGAAAGACGAGAAAACAAAAGACTATACTGAACCAATCATTGAAACCATTGATCGTCTCGATTCGATGATAACCAGAATACTTGATATCAGTGCAATTAATGCGAAACAGGTGAAACTGGAGTTAGAAGAATTCGATGTAAGTCAAACCATTGAGGAAATTACCAATAGTCATTTACCAATGGCTCAAGATAAATCTATCGATCTGAAGGTAGATAGAAATGGATCATTGAGATTGAGACTAGATAAGAACTACCTGATTCAAATAATGGATAATTTGATTTCCAATGCCATTAAATATTCTCATCCTGAAAAACAGGTTTCAGTTTCAATGAAAAAAGTGGAAGAGGGAGTACAAATTGCTGTGAAGGATTCAGGCCCTGGAATCAGCAAGAGAGACCAAAGGTTATTATTTAACAACTTTCAAAAACTATCCGCAGAACCTACGGCAGGTGAAAAATCAACTGGCCTTGGGCTTTCTATTGTAAAGAAATATGTTGATTCAATGAATGGGAAAGTTTGGTGCGAAAGCGAACTGGAAAAGGGGTCTACATTCTTTGTGGAGCTACGATCCATCAAATAGAACCCTTATCCAAATTCAAACACAGATTAAGCCGCTAAAGCGGTTTTTCCTTTATTGAGCACAATATTGAGCTCTTCTAAGTTCTTTTTTGCAATCTTCTTCATGAGCTTAGGAAGTACAACAGTATTGCTGAGTGCTCCTAAGATCGAAGATTTCACTTCATAACTTATCGTGAATTTTACTATTGTAGAATTTCCTTTTGAAACCAACTCATACCTGGTGTCAACCTTCCCGATTTCCAGGGGTCTCTCACCTTCTTCCTCTATGATCATACTTTGTTTCCAATCCAGTAAACGTTTCTCTACCTGAGAAGGTGTCACCAGGTAAAAATCTTTACCCACCTGATTAGGATCCATAACTGGAACGTGTTTTACAACAGTATAATTAGATCTCGAAGGTATGCCTGCAGCTGAAATTAGCTCAAAGATTGTGTCCGTATCCTGATTGATAATTTTTGAGGCTGTTACGTTTTTCATACTTCTGGCGTATTGTGTTAATTGATACTCCAAAAGTAGAAATGAGAAAACACTATTTATATAGTATCACGTTGACATTTGGTGGACATCCACATTTATTGGCTAAAAATCGAAGATGAATTTGCGAAAATCATCTTCGGCACCAAGTTCAAGCTTCTTTTTCAATCTATTGATTGCTTTCTTTAGTGCTACATCTGATGACCCAGTCATTTGAGTAATCTCAAAATTCCCCATTCCCATCTTCACATAAGCACAAAGCTTTCTATCATTAATACTTAAAGAAGGATATTTACTATCCAAAGTCGCGAAGAATCCATCATGCATTTTCTCAAAATGGACTTTAAATGTGTCCCAACTCTTACCCAGGTCAAGTTGTGATTTAATCTGTTTCTCGATAGATCTAATGTCAGTTGCGTAAACGTGGTTAGTAATTCGATCCAATCTATTTACCTGCTCCATCAGTTGCTCCATCAACGTATTTTTCTGGAAATCAAATATGGCCATGCTACTGAGTTCCCTTTCTTTCATCGCTAAGGTTTCCTCTATGTATTGCTTCTCCTTCAGCAGCATCTCCTGAATTTGGTCGTGTTGCCTTTTGATTCTTAAAGTGGAAGAACTTCGGGCTCTAAACTCAATTGGGCTAAAAGGTTTTCTGAGAAAATCAACGGCTCCAGCTTCCAACGCTTCCTGCAGGTTGTCTGAAGTAGTCATTACTCCAGTTGCAACTATAACCGGAATATCCTTTGTGGACTCATCGGCCTGGAGCATTTTAATAGCCTCAATGCCATTAACTTTCGGCATCTGCCAATCCATCAATATCAAATCTGGTTGTTGCTTTTTAGCAAGATCATAAGCTACTTGTCCATTTGGGGCATAAAAGATTTGGTCTGTTTGATTTTTCAGAATAGTAATAATGACTTCCACATTGTTATAGTCGTCATCAGCTACTAATAATTTAACGTCCTTTAAAGAGCTGCTCAATTTCTATTCGATTATATTCAATAATTCTTTATACATCTGGTCATTAGCCTGTTGAATAGCCAACTCCAAATCATTTTTCCATTTACTTCCAGCAAGATCATTCATCTTCTCCAAGACCTGGTTCAATTCTCCAACCTGATATACTTCCAATTGCTTTAGTTCCTTAATGTAAGGCTCTATTATAGCTTTTTCCTGAATAGATATTGAAACTACCGACGCGTCATACAAGGTCTTATCAGTCAATTCCTCAGTCCAGATATTGTCAGATTCTAAAGGTAGGGAAATCTTAAATTCAGACCCCTCTCCTTTCTCAGAGTTCACCGAAATTGACCCTTCATGAGCAGAGATTGCCAATTTGCAAAATGTAAGCCCGAGCCCGGTAGACATAGCATCCCCGGATTTACGGGCCTTAGCCTGCCAGAACTTATCAAACACATGAGGTAAATCATCCTTCGAAATACCTTCACCATGATCCTTTATATAGATGTTGCATTCAGGATCATTGTTGTCATTACTGGCTACCTCCGTTCGAATAGAAACTGTTCGACCCGTAGGAGAATACTTCACAGCATTAGTAAGAAGATTAACAAATACTCTTGTCAACAATTCACCATCCACATTTAACTCCAAATTCCTTTGAACATCAATTTCCAGACTCAAACTTTTCATCTGAAACAAAATCGCCACCTGTATCCTTGCCTCTTCAATAATCTCCGACAGTTTGTGTGACTTTAAATTGACATGGACCTGAGCTTCTTCAAACTTCTGAACATCCAGCATATTTGTCACCAGGTTCAACATCACATTACCTGACTGACTGATGGTGTGCATTTTCTTATCGTACGGCTCACTAGCAGATAATCCCAAAATCGTATTTAAAGAATTCTTCATGTCATGTGCGATCATATGAGTCAATCCTTCCTTAAACCCGGACAACTCTTCAAGCTCCTTATTTTGGTCGGCGATTAAGATGTTATCACTTCTTTTCCTCCTGTAAGAGATGTATGCTGAAATGAATAAACCAACAAACAGCACCACTACGGCAATTGAGAAATAAAGCATCAACGAACTTCTTCTCTGATCTGCCTCGAATGCAATAGCGGCTTTCTCAGCTTCTATTTCAATGGCTTCCTTCTCTTTGTTGAATTCATATTCAGCCTGCATTTTGGCAATCTCACTAGCTTTTTCCACATCCAGTAAAGAGTCTTTCAATTGCATTGATTCTTTATAAAACGCTAAGGCTTTATCATATCGTTTCTCCCTTTCATGAATAATTGACAACAATTCACTTGCATCCTTCTGAATACTCTTGGTTTTAATTTTTTTGGCAATCTTGTAAGATTCCAGTGCATATGGTTTGGCATTGCTCACTTGGTCCTGAAACAAATAAGCTCTTGCAATTCGTGAATTACAACTTGCAATTAGTCGGTCATCCGTACATTCAAGTCCCTTTTGAATTCCTTCTTTGGCGTAGTAAATAGCAGAGTCATACTGTCTCTGTTTCATTTTCAATTTCGAGAGATCCGACAGTACAGACCAGCTACAAATCTTATCGAAACTGTTAAGTATGTCCAGAGCTTCGTTGTAGGTTTGGCTAGCTTTTTCAAGGTCATCCAGATTACTATAAACAATTCCAAGATTCGCAAGAGTGGTTGCAACTTCAAACTTGTTTTCTTCTTTTGTATAAATATCAAGAGCCTTCTGACGATACTCTAAAGCTTTATCATACTCGCCTCTATGACTCATTACAGAACCAATTCCATTGTAGACTGCAGCTATAAAATTGTCACCAGTACCTTGAATGGCTTTCTCTGAATCAAGGAAGCTCTCAAGGGCCTTATCGTACTTTCCTAAGTTTGTATAGCAAATACCAAGGTTATTATATGATACAGCTAAAGCTCTGGGCCCTTCTATCTTCCTTTGTATTTTGATTGCTCTTTTAAAGTAGTCAATGGCTTCAGCATATTGATTAATCCCTAAATAGATTCCGCCAATGTTGGCTAGTATCTTAGCTTGCTGTTTTTCCCGCCCAACGGACTCATAATACTTCAAACTTTCATTCATCATCCTTGCTGCATCATCATATTCACCTTGATACCAGTGAATGATTCCAAGATTGGTATCCAGATTTGCAACAGTTTCTAACTCACCTAGCTTTACTGCAATTTGCTTGGATCTCAAATAGTATTGATAAGCCGAGTCATATTGGCCATTCATGTAGAAACCGATTCCAACTCTATTTAGAGCTTTGGTTTCTCCAATTGGATAATTAAGTTTTACTGAAAGCTGATAAGCCTGTTGTCCGAGAAGAATTGTACTATCAGGCTTTTTACTGAATAATGCATACGAGAGATGATTTAAAGTTTGCACCTTAAATGTATCTTCCTTTGCCTTTTTTAATACTTGCTTCAAGCTGTCGATGTTGGACAATTGTCCAAATGAAAACCCAAAACTAAGTGTCCATATTAATGTTGCTGATAGAATTCGTCTAGCTAGTATAACGAATTGCATAAACATAGTTATTCCTTTAATCCCACAATGTCTAATAGTAAACTAATAAATTTTACCTTCATTAGATAAATTATTGGATTCCATCGATAAAAATTCCTTCTTTCAGAAGAATAATAAGATCAGCTGCTTTTTGGTCTGAAAGCCTTGATATTGTCATCATTGACCTTAAGGTATGGCCCCTCAATCAAATCAATGCAATAAGGAATTGCTGGAAAAACCGCTTCAAGACATTCCTGAATTGCTTTTGGTTTACCTGGAAGGTTCACAATTAAACAATTACCTCTTATCCCTGCGGTTTGCCTTGAAAGTATAGCTGTAGGAACGTATTGTAAACTAACCTGTCTCATCAACTCACCAAAACCCGGCATCATTTTTTCACAAACCGCTTCAGTGGCTTCTGGTGTAACATCCCTTTTTGCAGGACCTGTCCCTCCGGTCGTTACAATCAGACAGCACCCCTCCTGGTCAGCAAATCTTATAAAAGTACTCTCAAGTTGGTCTTGTTCATCCGGGACCACTTCGTAAACTGGCTCCCAATCAGATATTAAGTATTCATTCAATACCCTCTTTACTTCTTTCCCAGGTAAATCTTCATAAATCCCTTTACTCGCTCTATCTGAAACGTTAACTATCCCAATCTTTATCATAGACCAATTTATTTGCTAATAACAGGACAAATCTATTTGATTAAATCTAAAAATATTGACCATTCAAATTGGATATTCTCCAGACATAATGAGCACAGTTTGAATCTTGACTTTTTTGAATAGATTTAGATTAAGATATAATTAAACCAAATTATGAGGAACCTTACATTATTGCTTTTCGCAGTAGTCACTTCTATTACTGCACTTGCTCAAAACGTCATACTAAAACCGGAATCTGACATCACAGTTATACCGGTGAATGAAAAGAAACAACTTGTAGTCAAAGCCTTTGATAACGATGGCAATGAATTGAAAGGCGGAGATTTCCGATACTTTGCCGTGCAGCTTAAAGGTGTTGCTAAAAACATGATATTTAGCAAGGGTCTGGATGTTGATTCAGTAGGAATGGCGGATGCCACTGCAGTTGGGGAATATGATGTAATGGTTATTAGGGTCCCTGAAAAAGGAGAAGATTTCGCCAGAATTATGCATAAAGTAAGAGTTGTAAATCAAGAGGTAGCCGAAATTTCTGCGACAGGCCACCCCGATCCTATTTATGCAGGAACTATTGCAACACTAAATGTAGTGGTGAAAGATAAAAGTGGTACTGTAGTTGAAAACCCAGAGGTTGCTGCTATCAGTTCAAATTCCGAAGTGCTGGAAGTTGACAATCTATATAATGTATTCGCGCTTAAACCAGGCAAGGCAACTGTCACTTTCAAAACTGGAGAATTGATCAGCAAACTGGAACTGGAGGTACTAGATAACCCAGTAGCAGATATCAAAATTGAAGTTGATCAAACAACCGCAAGGACAGGCGATGTTCTAAGTTTTTATTGTTCCTTAACTGATAAGGCAGGGAAGAAAATAAGTGATATACCCATACAATATACCGTGCAAGGAGTAGCATCCGAACCAGGTAGTGGATCTGCTGCTACTATTTTGGGTAACAGGTTTGTGGCTGAGAAGGCAGGTACTTATGTGGTCACTGCTTCTACTGGAGGTATAAGTTCAAGTAAAGCTATTAAGGTAGTGGATAGAGGAATTGCCAGAGAAGTTAACCTGAAAGGTCATGGTTCGGTTTCAGACCAACATACTTCAGACCTTTGGGTTTGGGAGGGAATTGATGGTAAAGATTATGCCGTAACAGGAACCTGGGGATCAAATGGTAAAGCATATTTCTGGGATGTCACTGACCCTACGTCAATAACTAAAATAGATAGCGTCCAGGTAGACGCACGAACAGTAAATGATGTAAAAATCTCCGAAGATGGCAGAACTTGTGTCATCAGTAGAGAAGGTGCATCAAATAGAAAAAACGGAATCATTATTATTGATGTATCAAATCCAAGAGACGTAAAAATATTAGCTGAATACACCGATCGGTTGACGGGTGGAGTCCATAATTTATTCATCTATAAAAACCATGTCTATGCTCTAAGCAACAGTGAAAGGTATGAGATCATCAACATTGAAAATCCTAAGAAACCTAAGAGGGTTGGCCAATTTGTATTAGAGAATTCGGCTAAGAGTATCCATGATGTTTGGATAGTGGATGGGATTGCCTATTCTTCCAACTGGGCAGATGGGGTTGCAATGGTAGATGTTGGTAATGGAGTTGCCGGTGGTACACCTGAAAAACCAGTAGAGATTGCCAGAGCTCATATTTTCGGAGATGCTAATCACGCGGCATTTCCTTATCACAGTAAAGAAACAGGTAAAAAATACATCATCGCGGGAGATGAAATTTTCCCATTAGCAGCAATGGAATCCACTAACTTCGAGGAAGTTTTCATTCCTGCAGGATACTTACACTTCATTGATATTACTGATCCCGAAAACCCAATGGAAGTAGCAAGATATGAAGTTCCGGAAGCGGGTTCACACAACTACTGGGTAGAGGATGATATGCTTTACATTGGCTATTATAATGGCGGATTACGCGTTGTAGACATTTCTGGCGACTTAATGGGTGATCTTTACAAACAAGGAAGAGAGATAGCAAGCTATAAACCATATGATCCCAAGGGATTTGTGCCAAACAGCCCATTTGTTTGGGGAGCACAACCGCATAAAGGACACATTTTCTTCTCGGATTTTAATAGCGGATTATGGTCAGTACAGGTAGAACCAATTGTTCCGCAGGATACTAAAATTGAAACCAGATGAGATTAATAATTCTAATCACTGCTGTACTCATTAGCAATCTTGGTTTGGCACAAAATTACTATGTATATGTGACCGCAGAATCTGAAGACGAGGTGGCTTTGATCAAGTTTGATGGAAAAACTGCCACAGCCGATAAAACCATAAGAGTTGGTTACAAAAGTGTGGAAATTGAGGGCCCTCACGGAATAACGGTTGCTCCCGACGGAGAACACTGGTATTTGTCTATGGCTCATGGTAATCCCAATGGTCTGATTTACAAATTCAAAACTGGAACCGATGAGGTGGTTGCTACAACAGAACTGGGATTGTTTCCTGCTTCAATGCAAATATCAGAGTTAACAGGTTTTCTTTTCTGTGTCAATTTCAATTTACATGGTGAAATGGTTCCAAGTACTGTTTCTGTGGTTGAACCAAATACTATGCAGGAGATCACTAAAATACCGGTTGGAACCATGCCTCATGGAAGCAGAATTTCTCCTGATGGAAAGTTTCAGTACTCGGTAGGCATGATGTCAGGTGACCTGGTCGAAATCAATGCAATGAGTCTTGAAGTTTCAAGAGTGCTCCCGCTAGACGAAATGGAAATGGATCATAGTAAAATGAATCATGGTGAGATGAATCACGATGAGATGGATCGTAGTAAAATGAATCACGGCAATATGGATCATGGAGCTATGAAACATTCCAAAACCAAACCTACCTGGGTACAACCGCATCCAACTAATGGGAATATATATGTAGCTGGAAATGGAACCGATGAAATATTAGAAATAAGCAGCTCTGAGTGGAAAGTCTTGAGAAGATGGTCTACAGGCAAGAAACCATATAACCTTGATATCACTCCAGATGGCAAAAAACTTATCGTTTCTTATAAAGGAGAAGGTGCCACCGGGATCTGGGACATCAAAAAAGGAGTCGAACTCAAAAAGATTTCTAATTCCCGATTAGTAAGTCATGGTGTTGCAATTTCGCCGGATAGTAAATATGCTTTTATTTCAGCTGAAGGTAAAGGTGGGGAACCTGGTTCTGTAGATGTAATAGACTTAAAGCGATTAGAAAAAGTAGCCAGTGTAAACATAGGGAAACAAGCCGGAGGTATTGCATTTTGGAAGATGGACTAAGACTATCTCTAAAAAATGTATTATTTTTGTAGTTGACTAAATCGGAGCACTGTCGAGAAATTCAATGTTTTGCAGTATCAATTCAAGTTGAAAATTCAATTTGGATTGGCATTAATTGAATCTTAATCAACTGACAAGTGAGAACAAAATTTTATTTAGCTATAGGAACAGTAGCTTTATTTACGGCCTACCTTATTACCCCAAGAAATTCCAATTCATTTGAACAGATATATTCTGACATAAATCCAGGGTCTTTGGATAAGAGAACTCGTATGGATCTTGCTATGCAGCAGGAATTTGAAAGAACAAAGGACCCTAAACTAGGCTATGTTCCGAAAAACCGATTGAAGAAGGCTTACGAAATAGCTGAACAAAAAAGAGCAAAGCAAAACGCAGGCAGAGCAGCTATATCAGGAGTTGATTGGAAAGAACGGGGACCAACAAACCTGGGAGGCCGTACAAGAGCAATCCTTGTAGATCCAAATGATGGCACCAATAAAACAATCTTTGCAGCTGCTGTGAGTGGCGGACTTTGGAAAACCACAGACATCACAAAGGAAAACCCAGATTGGGCTTCTGTGGATGACTTCCTTGAAAACATGGCAATCACAACAATAGCCTACGACCCTACAAGTACCACAACAATGTACATAGGTTCCGGAGAAGGTTTCTTCAATGTGGATGCGGTACAAGGAAATGGAATATGGAAATCAACAGATGGTGGAGATACCTGGAATCAACTAAGTAGTACCGTAACCGATAATTTCTCGACTTGTGCAGGGACCGGAGATTGTAATTTCTTATACGTAAATAAAATTGTGGTGACTTCTTCAGGAACAGTTCTGGCTGCAACGAGAAGTGGATACACTAATCGCGGAGGAATCTTAAGGTCCACAGATGGAGGTACAAGCTGGTCAAAGGTCCTTACTGGTCTTAGTGGAACAAATGCATGTACATCAGGCAACTACCGACAATGGGCTTCCGATATAGAAATAGGTGCAGATGGAGATATCTACGCCAGTTTTGGAATATTTGATAATAATGCACTTTACAAATCAACAGATGACGGTGCAACATGGGGAAGTGCGATATATACCTCAGCTTGTACAGAGCAGAGAATAGAATTAGCTACAGCACCAAGCAATGCAGATTACATCTATGCTCTGGTTCAGGAAGATGATGCTTCAATCAACAAAATTATGAGAAGTACCAATGGAGGTACAAGTTGGACCACATTGTCTAACCCATCATGGTTTGACCAGGATTGCGGGACTGCATCTACAGATTTCACAAGGGGTCAAGCATGGTATGACCTTACAGTAGCGGTTGATCCAAATGATGAAGATGTTGTTTACATAGGAGGAGTTGATTTATTCAAGTCAACAGATGGAGGATCAAATTGGACTCAGATCACTAACTGGGCAGGTAATTGCGATTATGCAGAAGTCCATGCCGACCAACATACAATTGTATATCAACCAGGAAGTTCCGATGTTATTTATTTTGGAAATGATGGTGGCGTATATGTTACAGAAAACGGAACTGCTGCCTCTCCTACTTTTACCAGAAAAGAGTCTGGATATGTAACAGCACAGTTTTACTCTGTTGCTATGAATCCGACCAGCAAATCTCCTAACTTCATTGGTGGAACGCAGGATAATGGATCAAACAAAATAACTGAACTTGGGGTGGCTTCAATAGTGGAAGTTACTGGTGGTGATGGTGGTTTTGCCCACATTGATCAGGATAATAGTAATTATCAGTTCACAGCTTTTACTAATGCAAGTATTTCAAGGTCCGAAGATGGAGGTTTAACTTTCACTACCTTACTATCAAACTCTGGAGGTCAATTCATTAACCCATCAGACTTAGGGAACACAGACAATATCTTTTATGGAGGTTTTTCAGCTGGTAGTTATTTCTTCTCTCCAGATATTGAAGATGCATCACCCAGCTTTTTCACGAGTGGAACAATTGCAGAATTCAATGGTGGTTCGGTCTTACATGTCTCTGCTTCTCAAAACACCTCTGAAGTAGTATTCTTCGGGTTAGATAATGGTCGTGTTGTAAGAGTTAACAATGCAGGATCTACTCCTGCAGGCACCAATATCACTGGAGGAAGCTTTCCAAGTGGATCAGTTTCTTGTATTGCAATTGAGGATGGCGATGATGACCACCTTCTTGTTACTTTTTCCAACTATGGAGTGGTCAGTGTTTGGGAAACAACTGATGGTGGAACCACATGGACAGACGTAGAAGGTGACCTTCCAGACATGCCTGTAAGATGGGCATTGTTCAACCCAAACAATTCAGATCAGGCACTTATTGCTACTGAATTGGGAGTATGGTCAACCGATAACCTAAATGGATCATCTACCGACTGGGAGCCGTCAAACACCGGTCTGGCTAATGTAAGAACGGATATGTTGCAAATCAGATCAAGTGATAATTTGGTTGTAGCCGCCTCTCATGGAAGAGGGCTTTTCATATCTGATGTTTTCACTGTGGCAGATGCCGATTTTGTGGCAGACCGGAATACCATTTATGCTGAGGCCAGCATTAACTTCACAGATGCTTCCTATCAAGCAACAAGTTGGTCCTGGGATTTTGGAGACGGTGGAACTTCAACCGATGAAAATCCGACACACACTTACAAAAGATCTGGTAAATATGCCGTATCTCTTACCATCAACAGTGGGGCCGACACTGAGACTAAAACGGACTACATTCATGTATTACCAAACATAGCAACACCGTTTAGTGCTTCGGATGGAGGAAATTTTGAAACCAATACAGATTACTTCGGATCGGATGATGTTACAGGAGGAATTAACCTGTGGGAACGTGGAGCTCCAAGCGCACCATTAAACACCGTTAACTCTGGCACAAATGCCTGGAAAACTGCTCTTTCATCTGACATTACTCAAGCAGATTATACTTGTGCACTTTATTCTCCTAACTTCAATTTTACAAATTCAGGCACTTATACTCTAAGCTTTAGAAAAAGTATGGAAAGCGCATTTACAAACGCACCGATTGGAGTAAATGTGCAATACTCTCTTGACAATGGAGAAAACTGGACAAGACTTGGAACAGATGATGGAAGTGGAACAAACTGGTATGACAAAGGACCTAACTCTTCAGACAACCTTGAAACAAGCGTCATATTTGATAGATACGGATTTAATTCAGATTATTCTAATGAAAATACCAGTTTTGATGTCTCTTCATTGGCAGGAAATGCTACGGTTGCTTTCAGAATTGTGCTTCATGTAGATGCTGGATTCAGCAGTGGCTATAATGTAGATGGATTCATGGTTGATGATTTTGAAATATCTGGTCCTACTAATGAGGCTAATGTTAACATTACCGAAAATGCCCCTGGGTCTACCCTATCCCTTGATGGTACAGATGATTATGCTTCACTAAGTAACCTGGCTATCAATGAATCATTCACTGCAGAACTTTGGATAAACCCTTCGTCGGCAAGTGATGGTCAAACATTTCTTGCTAAACACGACGGAAGTGGAAACGACATCTTCAAAATTGGATACAACAATGGAGGAATTGAAGTGGATATTAGAGGGACAACTACATCAGGAGGAACCCAAACAACTGGCATCCAACACCTCGCTGTTTCAGTGGATAAACTTACCGGTACAACTTCGCAAATAACAGTATACAGAGATGGTGATCAAGTATTCCAAAACACCATCAGTGAAGTCATTGGGGATCCAGATGGCCTTGATTGGGTAGTTGGCCAGGATTGGGATGGAGTTGGAGTAGAATCTGATCATTTTACAGGAACAATAGATGAACTGAGAATTTGGAACACAGTTAGAACTGAAGCTCAGATAAGAGCCAATAACTTTCTTGTTGTAGATGGCTTGGATACTGACCTCATTGGTTATTGGCAGTTTAACGAAAATACCGGTTCGAGCACTCAAAATATCATCACAAGTAACCAGGGTGCATTGTCTAGTGCTACCTGGACAACTTCATCAGCTCCTATTGGTAAAGGAGCCAGCTATAATGCTACTATTTCAGGTGATGGAAGTACAAGCTTTGGTTCGATGTTGGATATTGATTTCAATGGTGTGTCCGGCTCATTTGATGTTTATGTCTTTGAAGTAGAAAATACACCTATAGGAACACAACCAGAAAGTGAATACACATTGAATGAGACAGTTAAGGACCCATACTTTATTATAAACACTTATGGAGCTGGTACATTTTCAGATGCGAGTCTTACTTTAACCTATGGTTCTGGAGCATTTACTGAAAGTGATGCGTCGAGAGTTTATTTGATTAAACGTGACAGCAAATCAAATGGAAGCTGGCCTACCACAATTGCGGCAACCTCTGTGAATACTGGAACTGGTGTAGCTGTTTTTGATAATGTTACTTCATTCAGTCAAACATTACTTGGTACTGGAGATGTTACTACACCAGTTGTTTGGGGAGAGTTTACCGGAGAAAGGGAGAACAACTCCAACCTTTTAAAGTGGCAAACACTGGCAGAAATCGACAATGAAAGATTTGAAATTCTACGAAGTGTTGATGGTAAATCTTGGGAAGTAATTACAGATGTGTATTCTAAAGCGGAAAATGGAAATAGCAATGAAACTCTTTCTTATAATTTCTCAGACGAATCGTACTTAAGTTCGGACATTGCTTACTACAGACTGAGACAAATTGATTTTGATGGAAAATCTGAGTTAAGCTCAGTGGTTACAATTGATCAAATCATTGATTCTGAAAGGAAAATTGATGTATTTCCAAACCCTGCTTCCACAAACATTAATTTAAATGTATATGTAACTCAGCGGGAGCTCATTAATTACTCAATTATCGATATTAATGGAAGGATAGCTCACCAAAAGCAAGTTGAACTAAGTCAGGGGAATAATCAAATATCAATTGACATTAATTCCTGGAACAGAGGGATTTACTTTGTGAAATTCAGTAGCATTAGTTTTGAAGAAACCAAAAGGATATTGATCAACTAATTCTTCAATTTACCAAATCCATGTACAAGCTGTTTCCAGAAGGATTTCGGAAAATTATCCAGGTCTGAGAAACCCAATTTAATGTCTTTACCATCGTGTGGGATGTAATTGGTTTTGAAGATATAATCCCAGATACTAAGGGTAATACCAAAATTAACTCCGTAAGGTCTTTCCTTTGGTATGTCCATAGCATGATGCCAAATGTGCATTTGGGGATTATTGAATAGGTATTTTAGTGGTCCCAAAGGAACCTTAAAATTGGAGTGGTTGAAGTGGCCTATGGCAAGAGTGAAAATATGAATAATAAAGAAATCTCTTAGTCCAATTCCAATAAGTGCTAAAGGAATATATTCAATGGTTCGATAAACAACATTTTCCATCCAATGATATCTCAAATGTGCAGCGAATCCCATTTGTTCGACCGAATGATGTACTTTATGAAATTCCCAAAGTCTTGGCACTCTGTGCAGTAGTCGATGCACCCACCATTGCACAAAGTCTCTGACTAAGAAACCTAGTAGCAAATGGCTCCATGTAGGCCATTTCATTACTTCAAAGGCCACCAGGTTATTAATCTCGAATGAGGCTAAAAAATCATTGAATAAATTGACAACAACATCTGAAGCAGCATTGTAAATGATCAAAGAGAACAGAAAGAAATTAAAAAACATGTAAAAGAAATCAAGCCAAAAGTCCTTTCTGAACCTCGACTGATTAGTTCGCCATGGTTTTAGAATTTCAAGCAAGAAGAAAAATAATGAAACTCCAATCAGCCAATAAAAGTAATTTTGAATTCCTGGGTGCGTAATCTCATTCCAAAAATATCTGGCATAACCAGTGTAGCCATCAACAAAAACCTTCCAGTATTTCTCCATTAATATTCTAATCTTCCAACTCGTACCATTCTATATTCTTCAATGCCTGTCTTCTTCCTTTCGCCTCCGGGGCATAGTATTTCTCCAAATAATCAAGAATCACAACCTCATTATCTCCCAACTGCCACAGGTTCTGCGTTTCCTGCATCCATCTTATCATGTTTTGCCATCCCTCTCGGGTAGCTCTGTTTTGTGTTATCAGTTTTGCAGAATGACAAACCGTACAATTGGTAGCCACCACTTCTCTACCCTCTCCTTCTACCAGGCCATCTACATCAGGTTTTACAATCTCCGTTTCTGTTACAACATCACTGTTCTCGTATGGTTCAATGTAAACTGCATAAATTAATATTAAACCAGCAAATACTATCAAACCGAGAACAGTATATATGACTGAAAGTAATTTCCTGACTAATTCTAAAGGATTTGAACTCTCACTCATCAGACTACTTTTATAGCTATTCTGTGACAAGCATTGTTCAAGTAACCTTTAGGATTCCAACCAGGAAGAATCATTGGCTGCTGCTTTCCATTCTGATCTTTGGCTCTTGCCCACACTTCATAGTAGCCAGTTCTGGGGAATTTGATCTGCGTGGAAAAATGCTGCCATGCCAATCTATTTGAAGCCTCTTTCAAGCTACATGATTGCCATGTAGATCCAAAGTCAATTGAATACTCAACTGATTGAACACTCAATTCACCGGCCCAGGCGTGTCCTCTAATTTCTAACTCACGACCTTCCTTAATAATGGCTCCACTTTTCGGATAGGTAATAATAGACTTCACGGGCATTGATTCAATAATGCACATGTCATCATTGGAAACTTCAGCACCAGGTGCAACTGGGTCACATGGTACTCTGTAGGCCTGTCCAGTCATTTTAGTGCCATCATGCACCTGATCACGTACAACAATTTTATCAATCCATTTGCCAGAGGCGGAAGCAGGGTAACCACCAGCAACAAGTCTTAATGGATACCCATGAGCCAACGGGATTGGTTCTCCATTCATTTCATAAGCAATTAATGTTTCTTCCAACATCGCTTTTTCAATTGGCACTCCTCTTGAAATAGGATCTTTATTGGGGTCGCCACTAAGATGAGTATCTTTCCCATAGTAACCGATGTAGACAGCATTATCTTCAATTCCTACATCATCAAGTAAGTCCTTAAGCCGTAATCCCGACCAATTTGCACACGAAACTGCTCCAATAGTCCATTGATTACCTTTGGCCGGAGGATCAAATTCCGAGCGACCATTTCCAGCACATTCCAAAGTTAGCTGATAGCTATGCTTCTTAAACTTAGTTTTCAATTCTTGCAAGGTATATGTCTTTTCCTGTGAAACAGACTCACCTGCAACAGTCAGAGTCCAGGAAGACTCATCAATATCAGCAGGGATTTTACCATTGCATCTAATAAACATCTTTGAAGCTGGCGTAATCTCATCATCCAGTAAATGAGCCTGAGCTTCCATGTTCCATGGACGGTCATTCAACAAAACCATTTCCGGTTCCTTTGAAAAGAGTTTGTACGGATCTTGTTCTTGAAATGCTACTGGCATGTATCCAAAAGGCATACTTTCAGCAAAAGCCAATTCAGTACCTAAAGCAGCTGCTATTGTGGCAAGTGAGGCGTTTTTGAGAAACTTTCTTCTTTGATTCACTACTTGTTCTTTTACACGAGTCCTAATTTATATATATTCAGTATTAGTTGCACATACATAGAGTGAAAACCGTTTTTTAGGATAATTTCTTGATTTTTTATGAATTTATTGTGATATTCGAATCACTTTACACCAAAACAGACATGAAATACACAATTCTAACCGTGCTACTATTCTCTGTGGCACTATTTCCAGCTCATTCCCAAATATCCAATTCAGTTAAATCCACCTTTGAAGTTAAAATTGTGGATGGAGTATGCTCATTTAATGGTATCAGTATTGGAAATAAGCTATCTGACGTTGAAAAGGCATTTGGAAAAACTGCATTGGTATCACAGGAAGATGATGATGATCCAAAGTTTTACTTTTATCCAGATTACGGAATAAAATTAGCTTTTGAAGGCGAATATGTCAGAAGTATTTTCCTATACCCTATTGCTGGCTCAGTAATGGGAGATATTTCCAAATTCCATATTTTCTCAAGAAATCAGAGTGAATGGAAGTATAAATCAATGTCCATGAAAGCTGCTAAACCCCAGGATGTTATGCAATTATTTGGCACTGAAAATATGAATACAAGAATTGGCAGTGGAATAACCAGTGCTATTAGCAATAACGTTATGGGTTATAAAGTAGTAAATTCTGGAGGCACCCAAGAACTAATCTTCTATTACGATGGTTCTAAGGACGATACTTTAGAGCACATTGCGAACAGATTAGGTAAATCGTAGTTTTATTAGAAATTTGGTAAGTAATCAAGCCAAATGCCAATAAATTGGACAGATTTTTGGAATAGATCAGGGCATGGTTGCGAAAAACTTTCTAAGTTTGTCATATCTGAGCGCATTTGTACCACTTAGGAAAACGAATCATCTAATTTAACGTATCACCACAGTGTAGAGACACTGTTAGGGTCCACAAACAATTTAAGCAAAACAATAGTTGCAAAAGTACAAAGTACAAAAATGGATAATCTGAGTAACCTTCAATTCGAAATTATCAACGAGTTAGTTGATGAAGCATTGGCACAGTCTGTTGCTTCCATGAAGGATATGCTCAATATTCGAATGCGTAAGGAATATGTAAACTTTGGTTTAGGGCCTCTTAAAAGAATACAAGAACTGGATACTTTGGGAAGATTCAAAGTACACGTAATCAAAGTGAACTTTAACGGTGAACTCAAAGGGGCGTTTTACTTTGTGATCAACGCGTATGAAGTAGGTACAATTAACAGAGCATGCCTTCCTGAAAGCGTAACCTCTGTCCTATCTGCCGCTAACAAGGAGATGAAGATTGATTTCATCCTTGAAATTGAAAATATCATTGCCGCTTTATCTATCACTCAAATATCTGATCTATTAGGTGTACAGATACTAGGAGAAGTTCCAAAGGCACAGGTTTTAAGAGGTGAAGAAGTAAACGATTATTTTAGAGAGGAGAACCTAAATAACAAAACAGCATTTCACTTACGCGCTGTACTTGCGGGATCAGATTTAGATATATCTCCCTATTTCATTTGGATGATGGATCAGGATTTTGTGGATAAACTAAAAGAAAACATAGTTGAGCCTAATTAACTGGTTGACTATTTCCATATCTTAAAATCATTGCACATCTTTATTCCGATTTTTAGCCACCTGATGTAATTCAGGACTTACCACACACTTCCTTCCGGGACACACTGATTAACTTTTTGAATCAAAACACTTTAAATGCATACCGCTATGCAAAGGAATATACTATGTGCATTGCTACTAGTATTTTTAATATTCGATACATCTTTCGGGCAAACCAAAAGCCTTGATAGTTTGTACACCGTACTTGAATCTGTCTCTGGTAAGGAAAAGGTAAATACATTTCTGGTGTTGAATCGGAATTTAAAAAGAAGTGATCCGGCGAAAGCCCTCCAATATGCGAATGAAGCGCTTACCATAGCTAAGAGTTTAAACGATAAATATTTAATAGCAGATGCCTTAGAACATCGCGCAGTTTCTCTACTTGATTTCGTGAAATTTGACAGTGCAGAGATGGCAGTGAAGGAAGCAGAATCCCTTTTGAAAGAGTTGGGTGATAACTCAAAAGAAGGCAGTATACAGAACTTATATGGGAATCTGTATGTGGATCAGGGTGATTTTGATAAAGGGATATATCACTATCACAAAAGTCTAAAAGCTCACGAGCTTAAAAACAATAAAGACGGAATTAGCACCGCGTATAATAACCTCGGCTTTGCATTAAGCAGACAAGGAAAGTATGATTCTTCTAACTACTATCATTACAAAAGTCTGGATATCAACCGAGAGTTGAATAACTATAACTCTATCGCATACTCGTACTATAATTTAGGTGTCAATTTTGACATGTCGGGAGACTTTGATCAGTCCTTAGAAAACTTTGTAGCTGGACTCAATATATTCGATAGCCTGGGTAACAAAAGAATGGTAGGATCTTCTTACAATAGCCTTGGAATCATCTATACAGGACAAGGGCTTTACGATAAAGCGCTGGAATATCATAAGAAGAACCTCAAGATCAAGCTGGAAGTCGAGAACAAAAGAGGAATTGGGTTTAGCTATGCGAATATCGCAGCGATTTATGAAAGTCTGGAGCAATATGATACAGCCATTTTCTATCATCATAAAAGTTTGGATATCAGGGAAGAAATGGGGGATAAATTTAGTCTTGCGGCGGCCTTCCATAATCTCGGCAGAAGTTATCACAGGAGTGGTCAATTCTTAAAGAGCAAAGAATTCTATGAAAAAGCAGTTCCATTGATGGAGGAAATGGGAAACAAGAGAGGACTCACTTCTACTTCTCTTGGGTTTGGAAGTCTTGCGTTGGATATGGGATCTAATGAAACCGCTCTGAAATATGCTATCCAGGCAGAAGCATTAGCTGTAGAAATCGGAGCAAAAAAATTACAAGCTGAATCTTATGGGTTGCTAGCAAGTATCCATGAAAAAAGGAAAAGTTATGCTAATGCCAATGAGTACAGAAAAAGATATTCGATGCTCAATGACAGTCTTTATAATGCAGAGAAAGACGAGATAATAGCCCGTATCACCAGTCAGTACGAAACTGCTAAAAAAGATCAGGAAATTGCTGAACAGACTTTGAAGATGGACCAGCAGGAAGCAAATATAAATAACCAGAGGCTGCTCATAGTAATACTCATTACCGGACTTATTGCTTCCTTAATTATTGGATTACTAGTTTTTAATAGATACAAGTTAAAACAGAACAATAAAGCGCTTAAGAAAGAAAATGAGTCCATCAAAGTAGAGCGAAACCTACAATTAAGAAAGAAGGCAGATGACATCATCAATTACTTTGCTACCTCCCTCTATGGTAAAAATTCAGTAGATGAAATTCTTTGGGATGTAGTGAATAATTGTATCTCCCAACTGGACTTTGAGGATTGTGTAATCTATTTACTTGATGAAGAAAGAAATGTACTTGTACAAAAAGCTGCATACGGCGATAAAAGCAAGCTCGATGATCAGGTTTTAAGTCCAATTGATATTCCTATTGGTGATGGAATAGTGGGATATGTCGCTAAAACAGGTGTTGCTGAAATTATCCATGATACCACAAAGGACGCCAGATACATTGTAGACGATCAAAGCAGGCTATCTGAAATTGCTGTTCCAATTATGCAACAAGACAGGGTAATCGGTGTGATTGATTCAGAACATGCGGAATCCAATTTCTATACAGAGTTTCATTTGCAAGCATTGACTACAATTGCATCAATCTGTGGAAGTAAAATAGCTCAAACTCAAGCAGACCTTGAATCAGAAATAGCTAAAATCGCAAAACTAGAGGCTGATCAGATAAAAGCGCTGGATCAATTAAAATCCCAATTCTTTGCCAACATATCCCATGAATTTCGAACTCCATTGAACTTGATCCTTGGTCCCCTGAGAAAGGACAGAAGTGAACTATCGGAAGAAGATCTAAAAATGATGGAGCGAAATGGTTGGAAGCTTCTCAACTTAGTAAATCAGTTGTTGGATCTTGCAAAACTGGAAGTTGGGAAATTGCAACTGAATGAATCCAACATTGATATAAACGCCCATCTTAAGTTATCCGCAAGTCATTTCTCCTCAATGGCTCAGGTCAGGCAAATAGAATACCAGGTAGAGGTTTCTGAAGAGGTAAACGCTATCAAAATAGATGAAGACAAATTAGATAAGATTATTTATAACCTTCTTTCAAACGCTATTAAGTTTAGTAGTGCCGGAGATACTGTAATCTTTAAGAGCTCAATTAAAGATCAGAACCTTGCAATAGAAGTTACTGATACTGGAGCAGGTATTGATCCCCAATCAGTTGACAGGATTTTCGATCGGTTTTATCAGGCTGATAGCTCTAAGACCAGACGATTTGAAGGAACAGGTATTGGGCTCTCTCTTAGTAAAGAACTGACAGAGCTAATGGGTGGTAGCATTACTTGTAGTAGTGAACAGGGAAAGGGTTCATCATTTTTTGTTACTATCCCAATTGTTTCGGTAAGTCCTGAAAGCATAGATCAATCCGATTCAATTGAAACATATCCAGGTATTAATGATCAATATACTGATATCACTACTGAACCACAAAGTGAACCAAAAGACGGACTACCAATCATTCTTGTGGTTGAAGACAACAGTGATCTAAGAAAATACATGACGGATCATCTTTCTAAAAACAACAACGTCATTTCAGCCGCCAATGGTAAAGAAGGTTTCTCAAAAGCAGTATCTGAAGTTCCAGATCTGATTATTTCTGATGTAATGATGCCGGAAATGGATGGTATTGAACTTACAAATGCTGTCAGATCCAATGATGCTACAAGTCATATCCCTACTATACTGCTTACAGCAAGAGACGATCAGGAAACCAAGAATGTTGGATTCCAGTCGGGGATTGATCAATATATGTCGAAACCGTTTGATTTAGATGAATTAGAGACCAGAGTAAATGGACTTATCAAACAAAGAGATATTCTGAAAGAAAAGTATGCTTCAGAAATTTACCTCAAGCCAACAGACATAGAAATCAATGATTCTGAGGGAGCATTTATTCAAAAGGCACTTCTCATAGTGGAAGAAAATATCAGTGATGATCAATTTTCAGTGGAGCAGTTTCAGAAAGAATTGGGAATGAGCAGAATGCAGTTGCATCGCAAACTTAAAGCTCTGACTAATCAATCAGCCTCAGAATTTATCAGAACCATTAGACTTGAAAGAGCTGCTCAGCTTCTGGCTAACAATCAATGCAATGTTGCAGAAGCAGCCTATCAGGTTGGATTTGCACATCTCTCCTATTTTGCTAAATGTTTCAAGGAAAAGTACGGTGTATCTCCATCATCCTACACCAAATCTGACCTATAAACCACTGTTACATTTCTGCTAGTATTAGTGATTATTCTGTTAAGGCCTGAGTTAGGCTAATAATATGTTTGTAATGGACTAAATAATAAATTCATGAACGAACAGAATGTCACTTTAATCAGAAACTCTTGGGAATTACTAAATGAGCAAGCAGGGGAAGAAAGCATGTCTATCTTCTATAATACTCTTTTTGAAATTGCTCCAGAGGTAAAACCAATGTTTCCATCTGATTTAAATGACCAAAAAAGAAAACTAGCATCCACAATCAATTTCGTAGTAAAGAACCTCACCAGACTTGATAATATCAAAAGCGCTGTTGAGGAACTAGGCAGATATCATCAAAAAAGAGAAGTCAAGGCTGCACATTACACTTATGTGACAGAAGCACTCATGACCACATTTAAAACTGTTTTGAAGGATCAATTCACCGGTGAAATGGAACGATCCTGGAAAAGCGCATTGACCATTTTAGCAGGAATTATGATCGCTGCAGAGGAAAAAGAAGCCGTTTAGGGCACTTGTTACATATGTGCTAATGCATGGGAAATATGTGTTAGTGCATCAAAATCCTAATGATCAGTTTTGCTTTGTAGAAATAGGAATTGTTAAACTGGTTGAACTTAATTGAAAGCTTTAGCTGTGTGATTATTTCACCACTATTTATCCCGTTTGGGATAGCGCTTTTAGGAATTGGCCATGGCTGGTGGTAAGAGCCGATTCCTTCTGGATCTGGGGTGAGTATTAACTCATCTCAGACCTTTTTAAAACCTTATCCAACTTTATCATGAAAACACTTCGACACTCCATCTTTATATTAGTCATATTATTCTCAAAAGTGTCATTTGCTCAACAAACCCATGTTGTTGATGTGGCAATCGATATTGAGGAATGCGTTCTTACTTCCTCAACTGATTTGAAAAATGAAACCCTCTACCCTAACCCAACTAATCGATTCATTCAATTCAATTCAAATTCCCATGGAATGCTTTTCATATTTGATCAAACAGGAAAGCAAGTGATGAGTCAGCAGATTTCAGAAGGTGAAGAACAGATCGACATTAAGTCTCTTGAATCCGGTATTTATTTGGTTAGAATCAAACAATCAGGAGTACTTCAGACCTATAAAATAATTGTACAATAAACCATCTGAATACCATGAGAAAGATACTAATCATTCTAATAATCTTTGCTCCAATTCAATTATTGGCTCAGCAATCATTTGAAATAAGACCTGGAGATTCAATTCATTTTAATCTGCCTGCAGTAGAAGGCGATATTCAATGGCAGCAATCTTCAGATGAGATTAACTGGAGTGATATTGAGGACGAAAATGACAACTCGCTAAATATTGCTGTTTGGAATTTGCCTCAATACTTCAGAGCTTCTGTAATCCGGGAAAACTGTGATACTTACTACTCAGAAACAATATCAGCTTCCAGCTCCTACGAACTTTGGAGCAACCCAGCAACCTGGAGCACCAATGAGGTCCCACAAGCTGGTGAGGTTGTCACGATACCACCTGATAAGAGAATCTTACTTGACATAAATCCTCCGGAACTTGGCGGCCTCACTATAGAAGGTCATCTGGAATTTGGCCCTACTAATCTTGAACTAACCTCTGAATGGATCATGGTTATGGGTGAATTCAGAATTGGTTATGAGGACAACCTGCACCAACAAAGTGCTATCATAACACTGAATGACACTGACACTGAAGAAAGCATCATGAACATGGGAACCCGTGGAATCATGGTGATGGGTGGAGGATCACTGGAATTACACGGTCAAACTCCAGAAGTTTTGTGGACTAAAATAGATGGCCATATGGAGAACGCGAGTTCTACCTTAAACACCACTACAGAGACGCAATGGAATGCTGAGGATCAAATTGTCATTGCACCTACAGATTACTATGAAGCCAACAATGGAGCTTCTATCTCTCAGGTCTTCAATATTTCAGAAATCAGTTCAAATCAAATCACGACAACCGAGCCCTCAACAGCTCATCGCTGGGGCTTACTACAATATCCTACTCAGGATGGTATGAGCCTCAGCGATAATAATTTACTGGAACCACCTGTAGAAGACACTGACACAACTTCAACACCACTGGTTTTAGATGAAAGAGCAGCTGTTGGGTTGCTTACCAGAGGAATCGTGATTCAGGCACCTAATGATGACACATGGAATAATGACAATTTTGGGGTTCATACTATGATCATGCCTGGTTCTGAAGCTCATGTGGAAGGTGTTCAATTTCTTAGAGCCGGACAATTAGGTAGGTTAAGAAGGTATGCTTTTCACTGGCATATGCTTAGTTATGCTGGCACAGAAACAATGGATGATGCAACCGGCCAATATTTTAGAAACAATTCTATACAAACATCTAAAAACCGTG
Organism: bacterium; assembly: GCA_024743255.1. Classification (GTDB taxonomy): domain Bacteria; phylum Bacteroidota; class Bacteroidia; order Cytophagales; family Cyclobacteriaceae; genus JANSWY01. The sequence goes on from JANSWY010000002.1 coordinate 413,852, forward strand.
GAGTAGTGATTCATGGAACTAATGGTGTAACTGTACAGAATAATGTGATTTATGATATACAAGGACATGGTGTCTTTACCGAGGACGCAGTTGAAAGAAGGAATTTAATTGACAATAATCTGGTACTTCATGTTAGAAACCCAGACTTGCCACTTGATCAGGCCCTTAAGCAGCACGAAGTTGGCACAAGAGGCTCGTCTGGGTTTTGGTTAAGTAATCCAGATAATACTATCACCAATAATCACGCTGCAGATTGCGGAACTAACGGCTTCTGGTTGGCTTATCCTAATCAACCATGGGGAGAGAGCATTGAAGTATTGGCAGAAGATGGCGAATTAATGAACCCTTCAAGAATTCGTTTTGGGACTTTTGAGGGGAACACTGCACACTCTAACCGAATGGAAGGAATTATGCTTGATAATGTGGAAATTGACAATCTGGGAAACACTTTTCCTCATCAGTATCAATCTACAACAGATGGTCGGGATATTGCCTGGCCGTATCCTACTCTTCGAAGATTTGCACTGGCCAAACTTAGTCTTTGGAAAAACGGAAGTAATGGAATCTGGGACAGATCTGTTTGGCCCGACAACATAGAAATAGTGTCTGCGGATAACTCAGGGAGGTTCTTTGCCGGATCTGGAGCTGATGGTGTGATTGAAAGATGCCTTGTCATCGGAACAAGTTTAAATCATCTAATGAATGGAACGGACAGACCATTAGAAGCAGATTTTCAAGGTGAATTATCTACATCGGTTCCTACTGCATTTGCTACATATCACAGCACATTTGACATCAAGAATAATATTGTCATCAACTTCCCTCTTGGAAGCACTAGAAGTGGTGTTTTTGCTACCGAGGATTATTATATCCGTCCGGTTGAGAAAGGACAATTTAGAAATACTAATAATCTGATCATGGATAGTCACCCTGGCATGAAACTGGAAGCGCCTTTTAATTATTTCACGTTGGCCTCTGCACTCTGGGATCCTAATGGCATTTGGGGGCCAGCTGAAAATTACTTTGTGTATGATGTTCCATTTATGACGCATGGACTAGAAGTGACAACAGTTCAACCAGGACCAGAAAGTGGAGGAGTTAGTGTTCCTGGACCCTTTTACGGTTTTGAAGGTTTTGTAATGCACGGAGTAGGAACTGAACCACCACAAAACCAACCGTATTTTGATTTAATGGCAATCTCTGTCAACCGATATGATGACGCCATGGAGTTAGTGGATAACTGGACTGTGGATGCTGCGGAAGCAGGATGGGCATTAAGCCACATGCGTGATTTTGCAGCTCACCCGTCCGGTATTTATGAATTATCATTTCCAGATGAAGCAAATGGAGCAACAGAATTTCAGGTTAATATCCATAATATGCTTAGCGAGGAGGATTCTCTAATTGTTGGCATTAATTATGACGGGGCGATTAATCCTGTTGTATTTACACAGGCCTACCAATTCTTTGAGGTCTATGAAGAGGTTGAAAGTTTAGAAGCCGTTAGAAACTCAACTGGAAAGACCTGGTATCAGGACAGTGATAATGATATGGTCTGGGTAAAACTCAAGGGAGGAATTTGGCAATTTTGGACCACAGACCCTACGGTTGACGAACCATCTTCAGATGATTTATTATACGAAGAGTTCCAATTGGTCATCAGAGAAGCTGACTAAATCTTGAACTGAGTCCCAATCATATATCCGGGCCAAACTGAAACTGAAGAGGTTTGGCTTGGATTCAAGTACCATTCAAACCCACGGTTCATGTCCTGATGTTTTGAAAAGTATCCATTAACCGAAACACCTCCATATACATAAAAACCAAAGATCCTCTGACCTATCCCAGCTTGCAATCTGGTGAGTAGACTCAATGTGCGATCGAATTCCTTTTCTCTATTCAGATGCATCACCGTAATACCATAGCTCACGAACTTGCTGTGATTTCCTTTAAGAGGTGACATTGATTTCTTGGTTTTTGCCATTGATACCTTCTTATACAGCATATTCCGGTACCCATATCCTATTCCCCATTTGAATTGATTATTAAGAGATTGAGTCGCAAATATCAAAGCGTTTTGTCTGAACTTTTTAAACTTCTGATTGTGTGGCATTTCCAATTCTGTCTTTGAACAATTGTAGCAACTCCCTGTTGTATACTCGGATTCCATAAGAAACAGTTCGGTTGCACTTACTCTTAAATGCCCTCCTTTTGAGCCCAGGTTCAATAATCCAATTGGAGTGGTATATGGTCCATATTCATTAGGTGGAGCTGTTCTGAAGAAGTTTATCAAACCGATCTGATATCCTCTTACCTGTTTACCAAAATTGATCAAGCCAATCTGAGTACCATCTACTTTCTTGCTGATATTGATCAGACCAATTTGTAAACCTCTTGCCTTTGTCTTTTGAATGGAGTGTTTCCCTTTCATCCATGAGGATTTATTGATAGCACCTAGTTGAAGGCCATTAAGCAACCCTTTGGTGTGATTTAACAAAAGAGATATCTGACCACCGTTAACTCCGTCTAAACCAATATTATAAAGTCCTGCAACTTGCATACCAATATAAGACTCTCCAGTCATGTTGGCCAGTCCAGCAAAATGAAAACCCTCTCCACTCCCATTGTTGATATTCATCCCACCAGTCAGTACTATCCCAGAACTCTTATCCCGGCTGTAATTGAGTAAACCGGCTAATCTAATCCCGATAAAATCAGAAGTGAAACCATCTAGTTTCTGTTGCCTTTCCTGGGCGCTGGTAAGGTTTTGATAGGTACTTGTCCCTACTATATTGGCTAGTCCAGCAATTTGAATTCCTGAGCTATTCTGAAGTGATACATTGGTAAAGCCACCTAACTCAAACCAGCTATTTCCTGCAGACAATCCGCTAAATATATTAATGGACACTTTGTTAAAATACCATCCACTATATATCCCATTACTGCCAATACCAGGGAAAAGTGAAATCTGAAAATCTTTCTTTTGATAGCGACGATTGGTAGTCTGTGCATTTAACAGCATAGGAAGCAACACCAAAAGCATTAGCATGACCTTTTTCATAACACAATTTTGAGGACCTCTTTAATTGTGTAGACAGGAAATTAGGCGTTGTATTACAGGTCTGGTTCAGACTTTTAGGTGTGACTGTTTGGTTGTCAGTTGACGGTTGTCGGTTCGAAAGTTTTTTTTGTTATTACTGATTCTCAGCAGCCTTGGCCAATGGATAAGCCTTACCAGCCATTTCAGGAGGTTCCAACTCATAAAGGAAAGCGCTGTAGCCTTCATCTATCCTGTCACTCACCCAGGTTCTTAGTTGTACAACCATGGCTGTTTCAGTGGAATCTGCAGCTGATGATTCAAATGAATCAAGTTGCTCCAGCATATCAGTATCTGTAAGAGCTGAAAGAATTGGTACTCCGTCTGCCATCATAAAGTTCTTCTCTGCATCATATTCAACGAATATCAGGCTCGGGTAACTTTCATCTGGCTCATCATCTTCTGTTTGTCCTGCGTATATAACAAATGCAGTTCTCTCATCCCATGGGAAGTCTGGTTTCGTGGATTCTGATTGAACTTCTTCGGTGGATTGATTATTGGTATTGGTTCCACCAGAGCAGCTAAACAAAAACACGGGTATAGTGAACAGAAGTAAATATTTCATTGGATTGCTAGTTTGAGCTAAAGTTAGCTATTGAAGATCAAATATCCATCTCCAATTGATACAGATCGAACCCTTTAGCCCAAAAGTCCTTTTCAGTCTTTATTAATTGGAATCCCGACTTCTCATAAAACTTGTAAACAACCTGTGTTGTACGCACAACAATCTTATTGATGCCACCATGTTTTTTAATGCATGCTATTCTGTGAGCTACCAATTTGCTTCCTACTCCTTTCCCCTGGTGATCAGGATGAATGGCATCCCAGGAGATTCTGGCTATTGATTCTTCAAGAAAATAATTAATACCTCCACATCCAATAATCGTATCCCCCTCTTCTACCACATAGTATTCTTCACGATGCACATCAAGGTACTCTTTGTAGTCATCTATTTCAGAAGGATCAAAGTAGTCTGGGACATTTAGTTCAATTAGCTCTATTAGTAATGGCTTATGGGAGTCTTGATAAGGGACAATCTGTTGCATGCTTGAAATCTAATCAAACAGTTTCAATTATTTCTAAACTGACTTTCAAGCTTTTTCTCTTTTTCTAATTCCAATATCTGTTCACCACTCAAGATATTGACGTAATTGTATCTGGAAGATTGCCACAATTCAGGATCGTATTTTCCTGCTTGAGAATAGATGCTTTTGCTGGGGTCCATTTTACTTTTCTTCGAAGGTTTAAATCGGGTAGATCGAATTGATTCTATTTTTAGTTCTCTTTGGATGTCTAATTCGAACAGTATGGATTTGGTCTTTGAGCTTACAATATGCGCAGAGCCCCCACTTCCAGCTTTCGATAGATAAACCTTACCATCCAAAGACTCAAATTCATAAAAAGTATATTCGTCTTTTAGTTTAAACAGAAGCTTGTTTTTATTGACCAGTTTGAATTGATTTTCAAGGTAATGACCTGGTTTAGCAAATGATTCCTTTTCGAACCTAAGAATGGAAAAGGAAGATATATCGATGTAATAAGTGTCTCTATATACCACACCCATCTTGTCTTCCTTGAAAGAAACCTTATAAACTGGCTGTCCATCAAGACTAACAATTCCCTCTGTCTCATAAGCCTCACTCACAATCCTATCAGGAAGTTCATCCGACTTGTACTTGACTTTATTCCACCGCAATACAGCTTCCAGGGAATTGAAATTCTCAATGTTGCCAAATATATGAGGGTGAATATAATTATTGCTTTTCCTAACATTTCGGATAAATACCTCTTCTTTCATGTCAGCCTGATCAGCAGAATTGGAATCATATCCTTTATCATAAATATCTACAAGGGACTCAACAAACAATGCAGTTTTACCATCTTCTTCAAGTACTTCAGAATAAACCCCTGATAACAAGAGCGGTTTGTGATGATAAGTCTGATTCAGTTTTGTAAGAGCTTTAATTAGAATCTGCGTACCGGTAAGATTACCATTGATAGAAATAAGCTCATCCGTATAATTTAGTTTATGTTCATTCTTTTTATACTTGATGGCTCTCCTTTCTTCAACCTGATTAGCCAACTCCTCCTGGAATGTCTTAATGTCAATACTATTGGTTGGCTCAACCTTTCGAATTGTGTCCTTCGATATTTCTTGTTGATCTGGAATTGGTTGTTTTGTTGCAACTACTTCCTTTGGCTTTTTTGGCTGAAGAGAAGATCGCCGGAGGACTATTTGGTCACCTATCCTCATATATTCCAGTTGACATTGTTCTGATATCAATTTCAACAAATGATCCAGTTCGTAGTTATCATCTTCAACCAATACCAATTTCTGCAGATCTGTCTGATCCAGACTATGAGATATTTTGGCAATCCCTGATGATTCTAAAGTGGCAATCACCTCGGAAAGGGCTATTAGATTAGCGTCTTTTAATGATTGATTATCAGCGCTTTGTGAAAATCCATTAAAAGTAATAGATATAAGAATGATATATTGAACGAACCTAAGCAATATTTACAATGGTATTTGACATCCTTTACCAATTAATTCATATGAGTTTTGAGTTTTATTGACCTTGAGGTTCAGGCTGAATGCTAATACCTGAATAATATTTTCGATACTTTCATTTTCAAAATTTCCGGTGAAAGGACAAGTTAGAATATCGGAGTTCCCAACCTCAACATTACATCCATATGCTATCTGCAAATCTTCAATTACCTGAGAAACAGATGCGCTATTAAACTGCAATGATCCCGTTTGCCAGAATAAATTATTTCTATCTTCTGCCTCTACTTTGGTTATAACATTATCTTTCTTAGAATAAGAAGCCATCTGATCTGCAATCAGGAATACCTGTTCCTGTAACTTATTATCATGAGATGCAAAGGACACTTTTCCGTGTGTAACAGTAATGACTATATCATTCTCAATATCTCTATTCCTAATGTTAAATGATGTACCCAAAACAGTAGTTGTAGAATTCCCAGATTCCACGATAAATGGTTTTGATTCATCTCTGAACACCTCAAAATAAGCCTCACCATTCAGCTTCAATTTTCTATCAATAGAATTGAAATCTTCACTGTAGCTTAGACTTGAGTTATTATTCAAGTACACTGTGGTACCATCAGGCAATACAACCTCTCGATTTGAATCCTGAGTAGACTCTGAAATAGTTTTCAACCCAGGCTCTGGCCAATTCAACCAGGTGATTCCTAAGATAAAAATTAATGAAGCTGCAATTCCAACTACTATCCGCAAAGGATGCATTTTGCGCACTTTAGCTGAAGAAGCTTGTTCCTTCTCTAGAATTTTCAATTCCAGAGCATCCTCAAAATTTGAAGAGAGCTCCTTTTTGCTATTATTATCAAATAACTCAAAAAGGAGCTTTTCCTCGTCCAGGTTATTTCCGTAATGCTCTTCTTCCAATAACAATCGCAACTCTCCTTCCTCTGCCGCGGAAGTCATTCCCTTGTAATACTTGTCGATCAGTTGCTGGGTCTTCTGGCTTCTCATGATACTCTTAATGTTTTTTGATAGGCCTCTTTAACACTTTTTCTGGCTCTGCATAATATCACTCTTACATGATTTTCTGTTTCACCCAATAGCTCTGCTATTTCATTGGTTTCTAGCTGCTCAACTCCCTTTAGTTGCATAACGATTTTTTGTTGTTCCGGTAGAGCATCAATGATTTGTTGGAGTATTCCCAACTCTTCTCTATGTTCCAATTTTTTTTCATCACATTGAGTATTCAACCATTCCATTGGATACTCCTGAAATTCCAATTTCTTTTTGCTAATCAAATTCAGACACATGTTTTTGGTCATAGTTACCAGTAAAGCTTCTATACTTCTGTATTTGGAAAGGGAGTCTCTGATGTCCCATAATTTGAGAAATACCTCTTGTACCAAATCTTCAGCATCTTCAGCATTGTGAAGCATCCAATTCGCAATTCTAAACAGCCTGTTCTTGTGATCGGCCACTAACGATTTAAACTCTGTGATGTGCATTTATATCAAGAGACAAGATAAATGAGCAAGCATTACAGAAAAGTTAGAAAATTTTTAGCTTTTTAGCTATTGGTAGTGTTGCGGGATACGGGATTCGGGTTACGGGTTCCTCCATCGTCGGAGTTTTGAGTTTTGAGTTTTGAGTTTTGAGTTTTGAGTTTTGAAGCAAAATGGACTTGATTATCAAAGGTTTTAGGATTTAGATATTAGTTTTTAGAGTTTTTGTCTTTTGTCTTTTGTCTTTTGTCTTTTGTCTTTTGTCTTTTGTCTTAATACGAGATTATTAATAATTCGCTCCTGCATGAACCATTGCACACCTAAATCCAATTGCCGCTGAGGTAGAATCTTCTGGCATAAATCTTCTTGTTCCTGGTGATAACCAATATGCTATATCCTGCCACGATCCTCCTTTGTAAACTCGCATTCTGTTCATTGGTGGATTCTCCTCATTGTATGACGCTGCTGAGATTCCAACTTCTAGTGCTTGCTCCCTTGTGTAAGGAGCTTCTGCTCCAATAAAATTGTAATTCTGATCATAATCTTCATGTGAATCCAGATATCCATCTCTTCTTACGGGATTTAGGTCGTCAGTATCTCGGTGTGACATGGGTCTGTACACATCTGCTACCCATTCATTTACATTGCCAGCCATATTGTAAAGGCCATTTTCATTTGGCGGATTATTGTAAACCGGTTCTGTGATCATTGCTCCATCATTCAACCTTCCAGCAATTCCAGCATAATCACCTCTTCCTCTTTTGTAATTGGCCAGGAAATAGCCCATATTTTTACCATAAGGTTGTCTTAACCAATGTCCATCCCATGGATAGATTCTCTGATTCCATTGCTTTTCCAATCCATATTGAGTTCCTATCAATGCAAGTGCTGCATATTCCCATTCTGCTTCTGTCGGTAACCTGTAGTTTGGTAAAACAATGCCTGATTCCAACGGGATTCTCACTTTACCGTTTGAGACAATCTGTTCTGTAGTTGGGATATCTCCACCGTTTTGTTCATAATAGTTCATTGCCATTTTATAATTAACAACCTGTGTTCTCCAATGGCAATAATTATTGGCCTGTCTCCAATTGATCCCCACCACCGGAAACATTCGAAAACCTGGATATCTATAATAGTGAGTGACATATGGATCATTAAAGGCCAGAGATCTAGCCCATACTGTGGTATCAGGTAGGTTGTTCTTCCAGAAAGATTCACTTGAATCAAGTTTGATATAGTACTCATACTCAAGCCAGTTGATGTTGGCAATTTCAGCTTCGTCCATATAGAAGGAAGCTATAGTAACGGTTCTTTCAATATTATCTCTGCTGTAAACTATGTCCTCTTCAAAAGAGCCAAGTATATGCCTTCCTCCTTCAACAAAAACCAGATTAGGTCCAAAAGGCTGCCCTTTGTAATCACTTACCTGAAAACCTCCTTCCTGGTTATATTCAAGCCCTGTTGTATTGCTGTATGATCCTGGATTCATACTTGTTGGGGCAAAACGATTGTAGCAGCTGGATAGAAATAAAGATGTGATAAAGACTAGAATAAACAGTCTTACCTTAAATGAGTCTTTCATGCCTTGGTCTGTTTTTATAGCATAGACCGAGGCATTTCATATTCATTACAAACTCTATTGATTTAATTCTGTGATAAACCTTTCAGTAGCGGTTGCAAGTGTAATTTCCTGATTGATATAAGGGAGCAGGTGTTTATCCAACAAATTGTGATATCGCCCAAATACCTTATTCCTTTTCATGTAAGTCTCTGGATAATCAACACCTTCCTTTTCCAACATATCCTGAGCCAAATAACCTGTAAAATAGAAGAGATAAGCATGCCAGAGCTGTCTTGGTGGTTTGATTTTCATTACAGATGCAACATCCACAATTGTACCTCCCACAAAGTAATCCCTAGTAAGAATCATATTATGAGCTGACTCATGAAATAACAATTCAAGCCAATTGCCAGGAACATCATTCTCACCATATGCATTCATCACCACATGTGTAGGAAATATGGATGTATATGGACGGTTTCTCAAATTCCATTTAGACACTTTAGCAACATACACAATATCTACTTTCACTCTACCCTCTTGCCAAAACTGTTTGGTCAACTGCGACAACCGGTCTACAAATTCCCTCTCGAATTTTCTAATCAGATCAATGTTTTCATTTAGAGCTGTTTCACAACTTAGCTTATGTTTAGACCAAAAGACATCTTCATACGTGTCACTGAATTTTTGAAGGATTGAAAAATGTTCTTGCAAAGGTTCAGGTACATCCGATATATCTGGATTACTTGTTATCCATTCCTTAAAAGATGTCATGTAATCTGACATTCTTAAATCTTCATCTACTAAACCCAAATGGTAATATTCAATAGCTGCATCTAAATCAGCACTTGCTTTCTTTTTCAATTTGAAATCAACCATTGTGCTGTCAAACTCTTTTCTGAGAAATGATTCCAACCATAGGAAGTTGTGCATATTAAACCAATAGTTGATTTCAAAGGAGTAGTACTCTGTGGTATCTGAATGTTGAATAGTTGTTTGACTGTTGGCTTGAATAGACATCAATAAAACAGCAATGATGATTATGAATTTCCTGATCATGATACGTCCGTTTACAAGTGAACTTAACCATTTTCACCGACTTTTTGGAATCTTTTCCGGATTCACCGACTGCCATACCGGACTTACCGATTTCTTTAATCCATTGCATCAAGAACTCCCGTAACATTGCTATATCAACAAAAACAAAAAACAAAAA
>JANSWY010000159.1 GCA_024743255.1 bacterium
ATAAGGCAGTGATTTACCTCTTAAGATCTGCTTCACTCCTTCCACCATTATATTGGTATACTGATCTAATCTTTGAAATAATTCGGGATCTTCATTGATTTGCTTCAAAGCAGCATATCCTGCCGCCATTGCCACCGGGTTCCCGGAAAGTGTTCCTGCCTGATAAACCGGACCTGCAGGAGAAACGTAATTCATTACTTCTTCCTTTCCTCCATAAGCTCCTACCGGCATTCCACCTCCAATTATCTTCCCAAGAGTAGTAAGATCTGGTTTGATGTCATAAACTTCCTGAGCTCCTCCCGCTGCAAGTCGGAAACCTGTCATTACCTCATCAAAGATTAATAGAATACCATTTTGATCACATAAACTTCTTAGACCCGAAAGGAAACCATCAACAGGCAATACGCATCCCATATTTCCTGCTACCGGCTCCAATATAATGGCGGCTACTTGCTCAGGGTTATTCTTAACAAGATTTTCGACAGCTTCAAGGTCATTGAATGGTGCTAGAAGAGTATCCTGAGCGGTTCCTTTCGTCACACCTGGGCTATCTGGCTCACCCATAGTAATTGCTCCACTGCCAGCAGCGATCAAGAACGAATCACCGTGACCGTGATAACAACCTTCAAATTTTATGATCTTATCTCTCCCTGTATATCCTCTTGCAACACGAATAGCCGACATAGTAGCTTCTGTACCGCTGTTCACCATTCTAACCTTGTCCATAGATGGGATCATAGAAGTGATCAACTTGGCCATTTCCACTTCCATAGCAGTTGGTGCGCCAAAGGATAGTGAATTTACTATTGCTTCCTGTACAGCAGACAATACTTTTTCATTACCATGACCAAAAATCATGGGTCCCCAACTATTGATAAATTCCAAATATTCATTTCCATCAACATCTGTCATATAAGCATCTTTTGCTGATTTTATGAATAACGGGTTCCCTCCAACTGCCTTAAAAGCTCTAACAGGTGAGTTTACTCCACCAGGGATATAGTTTTGGGCATCTTGAAATAGTTGTTGACTTTTATCTACTGACATTTATTAATTCGATTTTATTAATTCACTCTCTATTACCTTAACTACAGGAACAACCTGATTGTCATTGCCAAGTCCATATTTATATCCAGACATAATATTTCCTTCAACAAATTCCCCTCCTCGCAAACCTTCCTGAAAATACTTACCATGCTCATGCATCATGTTACCCAGAAACAAAACTGACTCATATCCAATCAAATGGTTTCTAGATGGTAATACTTTGAATTTATTGAGAAATGATGATTGAAATGTCTTATAGTTGTCGCTATTAATATCTGTATACTGGGGATAACACAGATAAAGACCTATGTTCTCCATTTGATCATAGGAGATCACCTCAATATTCAACCAGGCATCCTGTCCAACCAAACCAATTGTATCTGGCCTGGTGATGTTCGCAGAAACAAAATTAGTTGCATACAAATTTGAATTGGACGCTACAAATATATGCCCAAGGCTATCTGGTTCCACCCAGTACTTCTCAAAATAACTGTAGCGCTCATAGGAGTTTCTATATCTCTTGGTTTTGATTTCAATTTCCGGGTATGCTGCTTTCACAGAATCCACTTCATCGGCAGCCAGCTCAATTTCATAGACACCTGTCAATGTATCAATAATTGGTCTGATGGTTTCTTTATTTAACTCACCAAATCTGCTTACTTCAAAACCATAATCAAGAAGTTCATCCCTGTAAGTCGCTGCATATACGGAATCTCTTTTTTCATACATCACCCAAGCTCTTTTGTTTTCAAAAGTCTCATTTGCAAAAGCAGCTAATTGTTGTGCTTTAGTTGGTGTACTTGGGTTATTTAAAAATGAAAAAGGATTGTTTCCCACAACACTTGGATTGCTGCTGATTGGGTTAAACATGTTGATTTTATACTTGGCAGAGAAATCATAAACCTCTCTGAAAGCACCAGGGAATAATGGCCCATAAATCAAATCCATGCTTTTCAATTCCTCTTTTTGAAGAATCCTTTGAGTGTAAACAGATTTTCCTTTAGTGTCGTAAGGAAAAAGATTGACTATTTTACCTTGCTTTTGCAGCTCCTCCGCACCGTATTTCAGACCTTCATAAAGGTCCATCACCAATCTGTTTCTCATCACACCATCTAAGTTCTCAATGCTATCAAACCTAAAAGGTAATAAAACAGCTATGTTGTATGTATCCTTCTTGATATTATCATAGTTCACAGAAACATAGTCCCGAATATCCAGGTCATTTTCTTTGATTATTTCCAGAAGTAATTCTTGATTTTCAGATAGATCACCTTCCTTTAATCTGTTGGCATATTCCTGAGCAATTAGTTTATCCCCTGAGTATGAATAATATAAACCACTAATGGCTGCATCATCTTGCTTCGTCAAGTATTCTTTCTTGAGCTGGATACTTAGGTCTAATAAATCACCTTTGGCCTTGCCTACTTTCTCAAACCCCCTTTCGTGATCACCTAACTCTAAATATGCATGTGCAAGCCAATAGTTAACTTCTCCTTTCTTGTCCCACTTTGGATATTTCTGAAGAATTTGCAAAAACATATTCTTCGCATCTTCAAATTCACCTAGCTTGACAGAGCTAAGGCCAGAGAAAAAACTGGCATATTGATAAAAGTTATTACCAGACTCAGGCTGAATTAATTCCAGAAATGCTTTTTTTGCATTTTTATAGTCACCTGAGGTAAATAACCTCTTAGCTTCTAAATACTCGGATTGGAAATTCTTTTGTCCATAAATCCCTGAAGAAACTAACCCCAGGAAAAGGATAAAAATCGAACGTTTCATATTACTCCCATTCAATTGTTGCAGGTGGCTTAGAGCTTATGTCATAAACAACACGATTAACGCCTTTCACCTGATTAATAATTTTATTGGAAACATCTGCCAGGAAATCGTATGGTAAGTGTACCCAGTCTGCCGTCATTCCATCAACTGAAGTCACTGCTCTTAATGCAACTACCTGCTCGTATGTTCTCTCATCCCCCATCACTCCCACGGACTGAACCGGAAGCAACATGGCTCCTGCCTGCCATACGTCATCATACAAGCCAGATTCCTTTAAACCATTTATAAATATGTGATCCACTTCTTGAAGAATAGCAACCTTTTCAGCAGTAATATCACCTAAAATTCTTATTCCTAAACCAGGACCTGGAAATGGATGTCTCCCTAAAATCTTCTCATCAATCTCTAAAGTCCTACCAACATTTCTTACCTCGTCTTTGAATAGTGTATTAAGGGGTTCAACAACTTTCAAATGCATTTTTTCAGGTAAACCACCTACGTTGTGGTGCGACTTGATTGTAGCAGAAGGACCTTTTACAGAAACCGATTCAATGACATCAGGATAAATTGTACCCTGACCTAACCATTTTACATTTTCGATTCTGTGCGCTTCTCTATCAAAAACTTCAATAAATACTCTACCAATGGCCTTTCTTTTGGCTTCTGGCTCAGTAAGTCCTTTCAGAGCTTCATAGAACTCGTTCTTGGCATCCACACCTGTCACATTCAAACCCATTCCTTTATATGAGTCCAAAACATCTTGAAATTCATTCTTTCTTAGAAGTCCATTATCTACGAATATGCAGTGGAGATTGCTACCAATTGCATGGTGAATAAGTGTAGCAGCAACAGAAGAATCAACACCTCCAGACAGACCTAACACAACCTGATCATTACCTAACTTTTCTTTAAGCTCAGCAATAGTTGATTCCACAAAAATATCTGGTGTCCAGTCCTGAGAACAATGACAGATATGAACTACGAAGTTTCTAAGTAATATTTTACCTTGTGTAGAGTGGGTAACTTCCGGGTGGAATTGAATTCCGTATGTCTTTTCATCATGTACTTTAAAGGCCGCAACAGCAACTGAATCCGTACTAGATATAATATCAAACCCTTCAGGCAAAGTTTTAATGGTATCACTGTGTGACATCCAAACCTGAGAATCCAAAGAAATCTCTTTCAATAAATCAAAGTGACTATCAACCTTGGTGAGTTTTGCTCTTCCGTATTCTCTTATCTCTGAAGGCAATACTTCACCGCCATATTTTTTAGCTAGTAATTGAGCTCCATAGCAAACGCCTAATACAGGAAACTTTCCACGTAATGAATCAATATCTAAATCAGGTGCATCTTCTTCTCTTACAGAACATGGACTTCCAGAAAGGATCACACCTTTTACAGAGTCATCAAACTCCGGCAGGTGATTGTATGGGTGGATTTCACAATAGACGTTGAGTTCCCTTACTCGTCTTGCTATTAGCTGTGTGTATTGTGAACCGAAATCAAGGATGATAATTTTCTCAGACATGCGGCAAAAATAATATGGTAAATATTGTTTTACCCTGTTTGTTGGAATATTTAAATCCACATTCGTTTAAGATGCCAGAAAGCAGAGAAAATTTAGTATTATTGATACTTATTCAGCCTTCAAATTTAACGCCATGACAAGATCTGGATTAAAAGCACACCGTATCGGAATGAACAAAGAGTTTAGATTCCGGGGTGAAGAACAAACTAGACTGGAGACCTTTAGTGATGCTGTATTCGCATTGGCAATCACCATGCTCGTGCTTAAAACAGAAGTATCTTATGAATTTGATCAAATGATCTTGTTTGTTGCTGACATAGTGCCTTTTCTACTTTGCATGGCTCTTGTTGTCTATATATGGCATGAACACTTTTTATTTTTCCTCAGATATGGCTTTAGAAACAACTATGTAGTTTGTCTTAATGCCGTACTCCTGTTTTTTATTCTATTCTTCGTTCACCCATTAAAATTTCTGGCCAAGCTTCTGACTCTAATCTACGGTAAACTGATTCTAAGCCTGTTTGGAATTGACTCTTCCGATTGGGAAGATGTTGGTAATATGATCAATGGAAATGATATGCCTCAACTCATGATGGTATATGGATCAATGGCAGCTATTATCTTTTTTACATTAGCATTGCTTTATAAGTATGCACTTGGAAAAAAGAATGAGCTTGAATTAAATGAGATTGAAATATTTGACACGCGCTCTGGGCTATTTAGTATGACACTAATGGGTTCTGTGCCATTTTTCTCAGTTTTGGTCTCAGCAATATTTCCGCACACCATGATAACTGGAATCGTTTCTGGTTTCATGTACATGCTTTACATGCCAATAATGATTATCTTCGGGATCAAACGGAACAAAAACCGCGAGAAATTGTTAAGCAATTTGAATAAGTAAACAACTTCCCATCATTGATTTTTACGCAATTGTAAAATGCAAACGATATCATAAAATTTATGTTATCATTTGCCAATAATTCGATTTGATTATTAACGTGTATTTCATTTCTTTGACGCGCTCAATATGACAAGGGAACATCAAAGATTACTAGAGGCGAGAACCGGTACTCCATGGAAAAAGTGGGGGCCCTATCTATCAGAGAGACAGTGGGGAACTGTCCGAGAAGACTACAGCGAAAGTGGACTTGCATGGGAAAGTCTGACCCATGATATGGCCAGAAGCAAAGCGTATCGTTGGGGTGAAGACGGCATTGGTGGTATCAGTGATGAAAATCAACAAATCTGTATTTCCTGGGCATTCTGGAATGAGAAAGATCCCATCATCAAAGAACGACTTTTCGGGCTAACCGGAGTAGAAGGGAATCATGGTGAAGACGTAAAGGAGCTTTACTATTACTTAGATAGTACGCCTACTCACTCCTACATGAAGATGCTATATAAGTATCCACAGGGTGAATATCCTTACTCAGATCTTGTCGACACTAATAAAGCATGTAACAGGCTCGAAAGAGAGTACGAGATTGAGGACACTGGAATATTTGATGACAACAAATATTTCGATGTAGTCATGGAGTATGCTAAATCCGATTCTGATGACATACTGCTAAAAGCTACGATTCACAATAGAGGAACTGAAGTCTCTCCTTTGCTGATCATGCCTACAATCTGGTTTAGGAATACCTGGTCATCAAGAAATAAAACGCATAAACCCGCACTCAAGCAAACAGGTGATTCCAGGGTTAACATCCGTCACCATGAGTTGGGTAACTATTCTGTATACTTTGAAAAAAGACCGGATGAAATAGTTTTCTGTAATAACGAAACCAATAGAAAGAGACTTTACGGGACAGCAAATAATTCCAAATTCTTAAAAGACGGAATTAACCGATATGTGATTGAAGGGAAGAAAACAATCAACCCTCGTAATACTGGTACCAAATGTGCCGCTTTGTATTGGGTAAATG
>JANSWY010000107.1 GCA_024743255.1 bacterium
GGACTGAAGTTGTCAGTTGTCAGTTGTCAGTTGTCAGTTGTCAGTTGTCAGTTGTCAGTTGTCAGTTGTCAGTTGTCAGTTGTCAGTTGTCAGTTGTCAGTTGTCAGTTGTCAGTTGTCAGTTGTCAGTTGTCAGTTGTCAGAACTTGATGTGTCGATAGTGGGTTACGCTTTTTAATATTTTTATTCCTAGAAGATCAATTCGGTTTAGTCCCTACAAAATAAATAGAAACGATGAAAAGAAATTATTAACCTCATGCAAATCAAATACTGACAACTGATAACTGACGACAGCTATTTAAAGATTCATACTTCAATGAATAGCATCTGCCATTTACAGCACCTACCACAATATCTCAATAATCCAACCAACTCTTAAACACTGGTGTCTTATCCGCACTCACTACAATGTCATCATCATGTGCGTCTGGATTTAGCTCTAGTTTTAAGCGGCCTTTGAAATATGGGTGTATCTGTGCTACTGAATCAAGGGTAATGATATACTTTCAATTGATTCGGAAGAAGAATTTTGGATCGAGGATGTTCTCCAGTTCTTCCAGACTATTGTCAACAGGGAACTTCTCCCCTTTTTGTGTTACCAGAAATGATACTTTTTCCTCGCTAAAAAAATAGGAAATCTTATCAGTAGGAACTGAAGTGATCTTTTGTCCGAGTTTAACGAGAAACCTTTCTTTGAATTTTGGTTTGCGGTCATCGAGAAGTTTTGCGAGCTCTTCCAGGTGTTCTGACGAGATCAATGGAGCGCTTTCTTTTTTGAGCTTTTGAATAGCAGCAGCCAATTTATCCTCCTGAATTGGCTTTAACAGATAATCAACTCCATTAACTTCAAATGCCTGAAGTGCATATTGATCGAAAGCCGTGGTAAATATGATAGGGCACTTTACAGGGTGCTTTTTATAAATTTCAAAAGACAGACCATCCAATAATTGAATGTCACTTAAAATGAAATCGGGCTCAGAGTTTTCATCCAGCCATTCCAATCCTTTCTTGATGGATTTTAAAGTTCCAACTACTTCAATCTCATCAGAGATATTTCCCAATAACTTTACAATACGATCAGCTGCTATAGCCTCATCTTCAAATATCAGAACTTTCATAGCTTGCAATTTGAATTAATGGTACTGTCACTTTGAAATGAGTCTCTGTTTCAGAAACATCAATTTTATCTTCTGTGTAATAACCGTACCTAAGCGTTATATTTTTTAACCCTGTGTTATTAGAGTTACCGTTTTCTTCTGCCTTATTGAGCGTATTGATCACTGCCACCCTATTTTCTTCTGAAGTGATTTCGATTTTAAGGATATCATCCTCAGTGATAATGTTGTGTTTGAAAGCATTTTCAATCAACATCTGAATAGTCAATGGAGGAATCAATTGATCCAATTGATCTTCAATTATATCAATTTTGATGTCAATCAAATCCCTGAATCGGATATCAATCAAATAGATATAAGACTCAATAAATTCTAATTCCTGAGAAAGTGGAATCAACTCATCCTTTTCTGTTTTGAGAATCACTCTGTATACCTCAGCAAACTTTTCCAGGAATTTCTGGGATTGCTCTCTGTCTGTATCGATTAGAGCTGACAAAATATTGAGGTTATTGAATAAGAAGTGTGGATCCAGGTGATTTCTTAATGTCTGCAGTTGTGCCTGAATCGTTTCTTTCTGAGCTACCTGGGCCTCTATTCTACTGCGGTTCCATGATCTCAAAAAGTAAATTCCAAAATATATTGATGTCACCGGAATAATGATCAGGGTACCATATGCATTCATTACTAAAAACTGTTCCCATGCCGGTGGTGTATCGGTCAGGAACACCTTAAATAGATAGTAAGCCAGGTTTACTATACTCAATGAGTAAAAAAGGACCATCGCTATCTGTGCAAAAAACCTCCAGTTACCATATTCATTCCAAGGAAATTTACGATCCATCCATTTGGTAATGAATCGATTTCCCAGCCAGATTAATAGAGATGATATAAGGAACCATCCTAAAGTAATTGTATCCGCCTGAGACCAATCCTGACCACCGAAAAGTAGAAAAGCAGTGACAATAATCACTGCTAATGATATTACTAAAAAGTATTTTAAGAGTCCTGTGCGCATGCTTGAATTAAGGCTCGTCGAATATGATTACATCAATATCTTCCCAGTCGATAGAAATCGGATCTCCATCTCTACTTTCAAAAAGTAGGATTCCTCCATTGCTATCAGAAACATCTCTAGAATGACCAAGTAACAATTTATTTCCTGCCTTCAATTCTACCAAGGAGTATTTAGCATTTCTTGGAGATATTGATTTAATATTTTCGAAAGGCACTTTAAGTTCCCAGTTTTTAGATTCACCATCCAGGAATTCAAATTCCCACACCTCATCTCTGTCGTAGGCAAAATACCCCTTGTAACTTCTGTTATTCAGTGTAATTACCTCTCCACTTAACCCTTTTGGTGACTCGAAGTTGGAGTAAGTTTGGCCGGATGAGTTGTTTTTCTCGAAAGAAACATAATACACATCCGACCATGGGATTGAAGTTCTGCCTAAACCCTCAATCGTTACTATTACACCTCTGTTTCCCTGACTAACATCATTAGTTCCGGAAAGATTAAACCTTCTTCCTGATATCAATTCTACCTTGCTACCATTTCTGGAAGGTTCTATTCTAACAATTTTGCCCATTGGAATTTTCAGCCGCTCAGAGCCTGCATTGCCATCTAAAAAGTCAGTTGACAATCTTTCGTCTTTATCGTATTGGATGTACCCCTTAATACTGTCTCCTTCATAAGTATACACGGCACCATAAAGTGCTTCGCCAAACTTCGCATCCAATTTCTCTGGAGTATTCATAAAATCCACGGACTCTACATTAGATCCTTTAATTCTAATTTTCCCAAGCTCCTCATCTAAGACGGTGATAGAAGCCTTCATATCATTATACCCACTACCTCCAACTATAATCTCCTTGCCATTTTTCAAAGTAATAATGGCCTTCTTTTCATCTTCTATATATACGAGTTTCCTCATGTTACCAAACTGGCAAGAGAACTCATGAACGCTACCGGAAGTATAGTCCTCCCAGATTGTTCTGATAGATTTAAATGAAATCCCTTCATCATCATCTTCATCGTCCTTGATCACGTAACCAAAAACCTTGGAGTCCAACTTGGAAGCATTAAATTCGTCTGTCCAAAATACTTCCTCACCACCCCATCTGATATTACCCTGGTATGTAGCACCACTTCTTGTAGTAACCTTCCCATACATCAAACCTCCATCTTGAGCCAAAAGGCCGGAGGCACAAAATGCAAGTACCAGAATCCCAATGTATTTTAATTTTGACATACTTTCTTAATCGTTTTCAAAAATATACGTTTTCTGTATAAAAGGATTTTGCTTCACTACCGAATCGGGACTTTTTTCTACCGTATCGGGCAAGAATATGATTTTATCGAAAGTATGTCAAGAAATTTCTGTTCGATTTAAAATTCCAATGGTTGATAACTCCTGCCGATTTTCAATCTTTCTCCAGAATTGAGAATTACAAATTCGTCTCGTTGGTGTTTTTCTTTTGCCTTAATGGCATTTCTATTTACCAGGTATTTGCGATGGATCCTAATAAATTCAGGTTTGAGTTCTTCAGACATTTTATCCATGGTCGCTCGCTTTAACAAGGAGCCATCCTGGGCATGAAGTTTTAGATAGTGGTCATCTGCCTCAATATATTCTATAAGATTCGCCTTTAAAGTGATCTGTTTTCGACCCACAGTTCCTGAAATCATCTTCTCACTCTCAAGGCCAAACTGATGCCTAACGTAATAAACAGCTCCTGTTGCAACGATGGTGTGATATATTACTTCTCTGCCGAAATAATACCTTATAAACTTTTCAGAAATCCAGTCTGGAAAATAATTTATAGTATAAAATATGGTACTGGCAACAATAAAATAAGTAGCTATCACCAGGACAATTACACCTGCTGAGTATATCCAATAAAGTTTAAAATTATACTGAATTATCTTTCTGGCTATGAGAATAATGAATGGAACCAACGGCAAAAATAGTAGTACCGATACTGTCAGATAAAGAATACTGGTCCAAGGATTATAGCTATCATGCATTCCATATCTCAATATATTCTGAACCATGGCAAATGCAAAAATGAGCGCGGTAACAACACTCACTGAGATCAGAAACTTCTTGTCTTTTTTGAATTGGCTCAATTCCAATAGCATTCGAAAAGATAAAATATTATTTATCCAAAAGCTCCTTTTATAAAGGTTTCCGTCAGACCTTTTTCTGTAAGCCACTCTTGCATTTCTGTATGTTCTCCAACTTTTGCATGATGTAACAGCGTGAATCCATGCGGGCCTGGTGCCCAAAGAAGATCAGGATAATCTTCAATCAATTTTTTCACAAAATCATGATAACCAAGAAACGTATAATTGAATATATCAAGTCTTGCTCCTTTGGAAACAAGTAAGTCCGCGATATCCTTTCTACCCATATGGGAAGCTCCGCCTACTGCTGTTTCAAAGTCTCCTTTCTTAGCTTGATTTGTGCAATTTAATAGCAAGGGCTTTGTCTCAATAATTCTCTTAGTCTCATCAAAATCCTTATGTGCCGCAAACACAAATTCTCTGATTTCCTCCAAATCAAAATTTGAGTTTTCCTGAATGGAGTATAGTTGTGGGCTAATTAATATAGAGGAACTTAAAAGCGCCCCTGTCTTTAAAAACGATTTTCTGTTCATGAGCTTTTTTTCCAAACCAACGCACAGAATGCTTCGATAGCAGCGTTTTTAGGAAGATAAGTCGTGAGTTGCGACTGATTAGTCGTGAATGGGAAAAGGTATTTCCTTGAACCAAAACGTATTTATTTGTAATTTGAAATAGAACAAGTCAACTGATCATGAAATTCGTCTTAACAATACTAACAATAGGGACGTCCTTCCTTAGTCTCATGGCACAAGAAAATCCTTATGCTCAAATTGAATTCGATAGTCTGGTTATTTATGATATTGAATATTTCTATCGAGATGAGGATGGGAAAAGAGCCCGCCTAAAAACAATAGTGAAGCCAGATGGATCAGTTGTAAACGGAAGTATAAAACGTTCCGTTCGTTTGAAAAAGAATGAAGCTGAGGAATTTACAACCCGACTTGGCAATAAGGGTTCATTCGGCCTTAATTCTGCAGCTTGTTTTGATCCTCATTTTGCTGCTATTTACTTTTTGGAAGGAAAACCGGCTGCACATATTACGATTTGCCTTTCCTGTAACACGTACCAGCCATCTCAGAAAATACCAGCCAGTTTGGTTGATAGGGAGTATGATGGTGAAGTATATAGGGTAACTTCTGGTTTTAGTTTAGAATATCGAGAGTACCTCAATGAGTTAAAGAAGAAGTATGGGTTCCATACAATCTCAGAAATTGACAACCCAATTTATCACGTAGACTAATCGTATTTACCTAGAAGTCCAAAATCAAATGGAGTCCAAAAGCAGGACTTAATTCCACTTTGTTTAAATCCATTATTTACCCAGGAGTTGCAAGTGAAAAACAAGGAGTAGCTACCATTTGCTTTGTAAAAATCATCATGTGATTTGTAGCCTTTACCGGGGAGAATAATAACATCTCCATTTTCATCTTTGGCAAACGTTTCAGAGACATAGTTAATAATACTCTTCAATTGGTCGTCTGTCACTTTCACCTCTACCCAATCTGATCTCACTCTGTTATATCTTGCCATATGAACCAATGTGGTGTTTTCCAGGAACAATGCTTTGAAAGCGGTTGTAAACTTCAAGTCACTCCAATCAGGTGTATTCACATAAAAGTCCTCCTCGCCCCAACCAAAAGCAAAGTAGTTATCTGTAGGTCTAAATCTCATTCCCTTTTTAAGGTTAAAAGGAAGGTCTTTTTTCTTAATTATTACATCCAGATGAACACCATTGGTATTTAAGTAAATAACATTTTCTGCATCCTCAGGCGTTGATTTATTAACCGTGATGGACATTAAAATGAATGATACAATTAGGTACAAAACTGGTATTAGCAATAAAACAGCTACAGATTTCAGCAATATTTTAAGAAGCTTAATCATACCTGAATAGCTGAATCAAACTTCGTGCCTTAAACCTAATTCCCTTTTAAATACCGAAATTCCAGTCCAACTGATGTTCGTGGCTTAAAGCCTTTCCACACCTTTGCGTCATTTGATTCTTCTTCCAGTTGTAAGAACTCTAAATATTTCGAATCTTTCAAATATGCTCCAAGAAAAGCTGTAATAAAGTGTTGGTTGATGTTATTAATCCTTCTCACGTCCCAAACTGAATCGCCATATCTCAAATACTCATTAATATCTAATCCCGCTTCCAAAGCTTCCACAGGAGGTGGGTTTCCTGCAACATTATGCCTAGCATTTAAATAGGTTAGCAAATATCTATCTGAGTTGATAGCCCCTTCAAAGATTGATTTGACACCATTCTCATACATGGAGATATCGTCTTGACTCCCTGAGACAAACAATGATGGAATTTCAATTCCTGCCAAACCTGTAGAATCCCAAACTCCCATTTGCTTACCCCACGGTGCAAATGCAACCATTACTTTGATTCTTGGATCTACTGATTTTTTGTATGCTTCAGAATCCGATCCTCTTAGTTCGGCTAATGCATTGCTACCAGTATTATTCTTAAACCAGTTTGTAGCCATTTTACTATAGCCCCCTCCTACTGTATTAACAGCACCAAATCCACCCATGGAATACCCCAACAGCCCGGTATTTTGTACGTCTACTATGCCTGCGAGAAAACTGCTCTTATCCTTGCCTACACGGTCCATTTCGTTCAAAACAAATAATTGATCCAGGGATCGATTCAATATTGTGCTTTCAAAAGCTGCTCTATCACGATATGTAGATTCGGTGTGATCAATGGAAGCTACTATGTAACCCTTTGAAGCCAGGTTTTCTGCCAGATAAGTAAAGATCAAACGTGATCCAGGATAACCATGAGACATAATCAAAAGCGGGAATTTACCTTTGTCTTTTATTGGTTTAGCATCTCTCAAACACCGCCCTTTAAACTGGAAAGGCACTAGTGGTCTTAAGGTATCACCATTGACACCCATTACTTCATCGTAGAACTCGATTTCCTGCTTGCCTTCAAGATCCGCTGGATACCATACTTCTACCTTTAGTAATCTATCATAATTTGGCACATTACCGTCCTGTCTATTTAGAATATCTATCCGGTTTTTGTCCACCAAATCTACGGTTCTTACACCAACAGAATACTCTCCTCGGGCAGACAACTCTGGCGCATCTGGTAGTAGGTCTCCATTAATGAACTCTCTGGTTTGTGAATATAAGTTTGATTGACAAAATAATAGAATGAGTGATAGACACATCAAAATTCCTTGGGCGCGACGGATCATTTTCATTGGGTTTTAAGTGATTTCTGTTTTGATAATATAATTCAAAACAAATCGGAACCCCAAAGACATTATATCAGCGGAAAATAAAAAAGGTATAGTGGATCACTATACCTTTTAATTTCTTATTTGAAAACTTGATTTACCCTCTATCAATATCAGATGCTCCGCTTGAATCAAGGTTGGTATATTTTGGATTTCCTCTGTACCTAACATCACTAGCTCCAGATGCATTGACTTCAAGTCTTTCAGAAGCATAAACACTAACATCAGAGCCTCCAGTAGATCTAATATTAGCTTCCTTAGCCTCCAGGTCATAACCATCAAAATCACTTCCGCCTCCACTGTTTAGCCAAAGAATATTGGTGGATCCTGACATTTCAACATCAGACCCTCCAGAGCAATCGATATCTATTTCGTTGTAGGTAAGGTCTAGTTCAACGTCACTACCACCGGAAGAAGAAAGTTCCAATTTATCTCCCTTAAAAGAACCTGAGTTTTCTACATCAGACCCTCCTGAAGCTCTTAACATTTCAAGCTCTGGTAATTTTACATAAACTTCAGTTTTCTTATTCCAAGACCAGGAGTCTCCTCTTTCCTTAATATAAAGGACTCCACTCCTCACGTAGGTTTCAATTTTATCAAGGTCCTTATCTGAGACTACTTCAACTTCAAACTTGTCTGATTGTGCGATGTAGAGATCCACACCTCCACCTACACTAATTCCGGTGAATCCATCATGATCTCTGTTTTCTCGGTTTTGGCTTTGCACGGAGAATACCACTGCAAAGAGGATTACGGCTGTTAATAGATTTTTCATTTTCATTAGAGTTTTACTTGAGTTTTATCTAAAGATCGTGAAAAATTAAAAAGGTTGCTTGTTTGGCACAGAAAATCTGAAGATTTATGCTGATCTTCCCAGTTCCATAATTATTTCATCTCGCCTGTTCCTGGAAACATCAATTTCCTGACCATCTGACATCATAAGTGTACCAGTTCGTCTATTGAACTTTTGAACGTGTTCTACATTTATCAGATAAGATCTATGTGCTCGGATAAATCCATGACTATGAAGCAACTTTTCATAATCACCAATGGGTTTAGAGGCTACTATTTTTTTGTTTTCAACCAGATGAAACTTAGTGTAATTTCTATCCGCTTCAAGATAACAGATATCTGCCCTTTTGATAATCTCAATCCCGTCTACATTTGGAATTGCAAGCCGTTCAAGTTTTTGAGGTGATGTTAGAAGTTCTTTGAGCACTGAAAGGCCATTTTTTGATGAAACCTTCTCTTCATAACGTGCTACCGCTTCGATTAACTCTTTTGATTTCAAAGGCTTCAGCAAGTAATCAACAGCTGATAATCGAATTGCATTGATTGCATATTCCTGATGAGCTGTTGTGAATACTACTGAGACATCTAAATGACTTATTTTCCCAACAAGTTCCAAACCTAATCCATTTGGCATATTGATGTCCAAAAAAACTAAATCAGGTTTCTTTAATTCGATTTCTCTATAGCCTTCATGGATATCATGTGCAAAACCAACGATATTAACATGAGGGCAATGTTTTTTAAGCATGAGTTCTAATGCCTCAATTGCTCCTTCTTCATCATCGATTAATATCACATTTATCATGGGCTCACAAATTAGATGGAAATTTGATATTAATCAAGGTTCCTTCACCTGGAGTGCTATTTATTTGAAATTGAAAGTCTTTTTTATAGAACCTTCGCAATAGCTCCAACCTTTCTTTTACTAATTTGGAACCATATGACTCATAATTTGTAACCGAGTTGCCTGTTTCAAAACCTACACCATTATCCGCTA
Organism: bacterium; assembly: GCA_024743255.1. Lineage (GTDB taxonomy): Bacteria > Bacteroidota > Bacteroidia > Cytophagales > Cyclobacteriaceae > JANSWY01. Next base: position 9,288 of record JANSWY010000107.1, read on the forward strand.
TCTTTACACTAACCCTTCCAGTTCTATCCAGACCGATTGCAACAATTATTTCTCCCTTTTTCTTCAAAGGTCTGATTCCATGCCAGATTGCATTTTCCAACAATGGTTGAATAATCATCGCTGGAATCTTGGTTATGTAGGGGTCAATTGAATCATCTACCTCGAAATGAGTTACAAATTGATCATTTGTCCTTAATTGCTCTATCTCTGTATAAAGACGTAATGTCTCTAATTCTTCCTGCAAGGTTATTGTAAGCTTATCAGACTGATCCAAAACTTTCCTTATTAAGCGTCCGTAATCAGCAAGGTAGTCTTCCGCAAGATCCTTTTTATCTTTCATCATGAACCTCTGAATAGAACTTAAGGCATTGAATAGAAAATGTGGGTTGATCTGTGCTTTTAGTGCTTTAATTTGCGCTTCAATTTTGTCTCTATCCAGTTTATCCCTGAACCTTTTAGCTTTTCTTATTCTCCATATCACTGCTCCCACCACAATTAATAAAATGCTACTAATGCATAATTGAAACCACCAGGTTTGCCAAATTGGAGTTGAAATTGTAATTGCTATTTTCTTGGGTGGGGACCAGTCACTGTTCTTTGTTTTCGCTTGTAATTGAAATATGTAAGTTCCGGGACTTTGATTTACGAAAAAGGCTTGCCGTTCTATAGTCTCTCTCCAGATATCGTTTTGATCATCCATTGACTTAAACTGATACCGAAACATTAAACTTTGGGTCTCAGCAAAAGAGATCCCAGAAAACTTAAATTCAATAACGGTTACTTTATGACTAAGCTCAAGTTCTTCAGATACAGCTACCGGTTCTTGATTAGCTAAGACCTCTTCAATAAAGATTGGAATATGATTACTTTCTTCAAAAGTTGTGTTGCTGTGCAAAGAAATTAGCCCCCCCTCTGTACTTATGTAAATTGAATCATTTAATTCTTCCACGTCAAGGATATAATTAGACGGTAAGCCATCTTCTTCAGTCAATTTTTGTATCCCGCGAGAACTTATAATGTTAAGACCTGCATTTGTTCCAACCCATGTTACATTTTTGTGGACTACTATTCCATTAAAAATTTGTCCCGAAATGTCTTTACCTGCTTCAAGAACTAATAGAGAGTCTTTGGCATATCTTACTAATTTCCCTCCATCTGTGCCAATCCACATACTACCGTCTATTGAATGTGTCATTTCAGAAATACTTTCCCGTAGGACAGAGTGATGATTTCCCAGATACTCAGCTGTATCTGAGGTAAGTCGGTAAAGCCCTTTGGTTGTACCAATCAGAACAGAATCTCTGGAAAACTGATGGAAATCGGTGATTTTGCTGTCGTAAAAGCGGATTTTACCATTGGATCGACGGTATTCTATTTCCTCCAGAACTCCTATGTCTGAGAAGGAGTCTAAGAAATAAATACTTCTCGGGGTAATAACTGTTAGTCCTTCTTCACTTTCATAAATCTCGTTGAATGAGATAATCGAATGTTGTTTCCCCTTATAATTGTAACCCAGACGCTTTGCGATAGCAAGATTTCCTTCATTGTCCTCATAAATTGTTTTCATATAGAATGGATCAGAGAACGTCTCTCTAACTCTTATGCCATTCAGTGGATCTATTTCCCAGATTTCATTCCGCTGATGTAGTAACAACTTTGATTGTAAGTCAATTAATGTTGCCGAAGTAAATGAAGGAGTGTGATAATTCAATTTTTCAACATCTGCCTTTTTTAGCCATACTCCAGTTGAAATCGATGTTATCCATTCATTGTTATCATTGTCACGAAAATAATTACAAGCACCGTCTATCTCGAAAAGCTTGTCGCCCAATCGGTTTTCGCTTGTATTCAGTAAATAAACTCCATGCTGCAAAAAAATAAACGGGCGATCATCAACGGCTTTCAGGTTTAAAACCTGCTGGATATTTGTGATAAAATGTAAGCTATCATTTGATAAATCTAAATAACCTAATTTCCCAGAGAGATTAGAAAAATATAGTATTTGATCATCTAAATAGTGGTGATAGATTTTGTGATTAGTTGATGCTTTATTTGCGACAAAATACTGTTTTGGTGGCCCAACCTCACCATTCTTTTCTTTACTAATTTCGTTAACATCCACAATCAGAACAGAGTCCTTCAGAGGAACCGCATAAGCGTACTTCGTTTTGTCGTTGATTGGTGTTTTTGAACTCTTGTTGTTAAAATCAAGCCTCTTAATGTCATGACCAGATAAATAAATTATAGAGTCTTTCTCAAAAATATTCGTAATCTGAGATTTCCCATCAAGGGGCACCAAATAATCCAAATCCTCCGAAGTATGAATTTCATCATTGTAAACAAACCCTACTCTGCCACTTATTGTATAAACCCAAATCCTTCCCTTAGAATCAAGAAATAGGTTAATTATGTCATTCTCCGGAAGCCCGTCATTGATTGTGAAATTTTTAAAATTAACTCCATCAAACCGGCTCAAACCAGCTCCAGTACCAAACCAGATAAACCCTCTGTTATCTTGAACAGCACAATAAACAGCATTAGAAGGCAGACCATCCCGGACGGTGTAGTTAATAAAACTCCCAGTCTGAGAGGATGCATCAATTGTTAGGATAAGTGATATTAGTATTAAAAATATCCTCATAGCTACAAATCTGCTGGAAAGGTTATAGTGGCTGTCGTTCCTATTCCAGGCTTGCTACTAATCTCGAATTCGAATGGTCTATTGTAAAATCTGTTTAATAGCTGAAGTCGATCTTTCACTAATTTGGAACCATAGGATTTACGATCTGGGGTTGAATTTTCTGATTTGAAGCCTACTCCATTATCCTGAACAGTTACGATTATTTGACCATTACTACTAGTCACATTCACATTGATCACTCCATCCTGAGGTAAGTCATGAATACCATGCCAAATGGCATTTTCAATCAAGGGCTGTACGATCATGCAAGGCACATTTGTTATATAAGGATCTAGGTTCGGTTCTACGTTAAAGTTAGCACTAAATTGGTTACCAGTCCGGAGTTGCTCAATTTCGACATAAAGTTTAAGGATCTCAATTTCCTCTTGCAATGGAACTGTTAATTGGTCTGAATGATCCAATACCTTTCTTATGAGTTGCCCGTAATCAGCAAGATAATCCTCTGCTTCTCCTTTTTGATCTTTGATAATAAACCTTTGAATGGAACTTAGTGCGTTGAATAGAAAATGTGGATTAATTTGAGCTTTAAGAGCCTTTATTTCTGCCTCAATCCTATCGCGATCCAGTCTCTCTCTTAAATCCCGAGCTCTCCTGAATCGGTTTATTGAATACAGGATTACAGAGAACAGCAAAACCGTGACAACTACCTGAAACCACCATGTCTTCCAATATGGTGTTAATATGGTGATTCTAAATTCTTTGATGTCTGACCACTCACTGTTCTTAGTCCTAACTTGCAATTGAAATAAGTATTCTCCCGACTTTTGATTTGAATAGTATGCTTGCCTGGATTTTGTGATACGCCAATTATTTAAATTATCACCAACGTTCTTTAGCTGATGACGGAACTCAAGGCTTCCCTTCTCACCATATATAATTGCTGAGTAATTGATTTGAAAATCATCAATTCTAGGAGAAAATATATATTGCTTTTGCTCTGGCACTAATTTGTTATCTGCCAATATCGAATTTATAATTATTGGAATATTATTGTCTTCTCGAAAACTTGTATTATTCGGAAAGTACGAAAGCCCTTCTGAAGTACTGACATATAAATTCCCTGCGTATGGCTCAATATCCAAGACCTGACCTGGAGTTAATCCATCCTCTTGATTAATCTTTAAAATCGAAAAAGAACCATCTTTCCAATAAACCTTATCAAGTCCAAGTTTAGTCCCAACCCAAAGAATTGAGTCTTCAGAAAATAAACAAGATACTATGTTGCTAGAAAGACCATCATCAGTACCGATATTGCAAATTGAATCCTTCGACATAATCACAACTCCATTCCCTGAAGTTGCAATTGCAATGTTTCCATTGAAACTAACTATGTCATCCATTCTGATTCTAGTAAGTGGGATACCGTCGTGTAGCTTTTCTGTTTTCGTACCATTAAAGTATTTTAAGCCTGCATCAGAAGTCAGATAAATAGAATCTCTCTTTATTACATGTGCCTTTCTAAACTTGGAGTTGTGCTCTTGGAATAATCTATTTGAAGAATTTGTAAATGGCTGTGGCGTTTTATCCAAAAACGAACCATCCAACTGATATAACACTGATCCGGCAACAATCAGTAATAAAGAATCAACTTGACTAATGGACCTTGCGTAAGTGCCGGGAATTTTTTTAGCACCATAAAACAACGCATGGGAAGTCAGTATGAGTGGCTCTCCATTGTATTCAGACAAATCTTTTATATTTCCGACATTGATTGCATGATGACTGATTGCGTCATGTTCAGAATCAAGCACCAAAATATCTCGCAATCCAGTTTGACAATATAGATTACGGCCTACAGCTTGTAGTTGATTTGCAAAAGGGATATTAGGAACTTGTTTTATAGGATTTTGATCAAAGTGATAGACACCAGACGTAATCGAGGTAATCCAAATATCATCATTTTTGTCGATCAGTAAATTTGAAGATTCTGAAATTGGATACTTAATTTCACTAATACGATTACCTTCTTCATTGACATTATATACTCCGTTCTCTGTAAAAACAAGTGTCTCTCCAACATCGTGAAGGTTGTAGATTGCTAGATTATTATTAATGAACTCAAAATTCTTTTGTGTGACATCATAGGAGCAAATAAACTCCTGACTAATCATTGAAAAAATTATTCTATCGCCATCTATGATATGGTGATAAGGAAGTGGTACCATATTTTGTTTCAAACTACTGAAAGAACTACCTGTCCATTCAGAGGCTCGGGTTAATTGATCATCTTTCAGCCAGTTCAAATTGTAATGTGTAAACACAAGAATGGAATCACGAAATGGGAGTGCATAGCTGTAGGATATATCAGTAGGTAATTCTATTTTTTGAATTTTGTTATCCTCATCTAAAACCAAAAGATTTTCCGATCCTGAAAAGTAGATTTTGGATTCCTTTTCAAATATGTTGGTGAATTGAGACTCTATTGACAGGTTCCTAAGAAATGGAGCATTCCCGGAATTATAAATTTTGCTTTTAAGTAAGTACCCAGCTGTACCATTTATAGTATACAACCAAATCCGCCCCTTACTATCCTTAAAAAAATTAATGATCTCATGGTCGGGCAGTCCATCTTGCAAACTGTAATTAACAAACTCGTATCCATCAAATCTACTTAGTCCAGCATCAGTACCAAACCACATAAAGCCATCCTCATCTTGAATGGCACAATAAACCATATCTGATGGTAATCCATCTTTAGTTGTGTATTGACGATATGTGCCAGATTGAGAGTACCCCTGGTTGATTAATAGTAGTAAAATAAAAAGTGCCCAATAACGCATAACAGATTTTAGATAGGCTAAGATACCCAAAGTACCTAGACCTCTAAAACATCAATCACATTTACTGTAAATATTGTGTTGTCGGGGGAGGATTCGAACCGTCCACCTCCAGAGTCAGAATCTGGTATCCTACATTAGACTACCCGACAAATTAATTTGGGTATCTCATGTTAATTACATTTAATAGTTTGATTATAATTTAAAATCAAACGCAATGAGAAACAAGTTTTATTGCGAATTTTATATTGATTAAATATATTTATTGCTATTTAATTCAATATTTTCTCCGATAAGTAAAAATATGAAAAAGCACCATGAGCTTACCCTCAACAGAATAAGGAAGTTTCATGCCCGATTAAAGGCAAGCTATTATTACAAGAATATTCCTTTGAAAGTTGGTATACACAAATCAAAAGAACCCCTTACCTGGGATGAAGCTCAAAAAGTGGATTATGAGCTGATAGAACCCGATACAAAGTGGGGATATGCTTATGACTGTGCCTGGTTTAAACTTGAAGGAGAAGTTCCAAAAGAAATGGCGGGCCAGTATGTGGTTGCTCTTGTAGATGTAGGTGGAGAAGCTTGCCTGTTCGATGATAACGGAAACCCTGTTCAAGGTCTTACCAATAAAAGAATTGAGTGGACTATGACTGAAACAATTGTCAAAAAAAGAATCCACCTATTCCCGGAAGCCAAAGGAGGTGAGAAAGTATCGATGATGATTGATGCTGGAGCTAATAATATCCTTGGTGTAAAAAATGTGCTCACCTATGAATCAATGGTCGACGGAATCTTCAATCAAGCTGATCTGGCGGTTTTCGATAGAGAAAAGTGGCATCTAAGGTTGGATGTGGAATTGCTTTTGCAAATGGTAATTGAGCTTCCATCAACTTCCAGACATAGAAAGTTGATTCTATATGCCTTAAACGAGGCATGCAATCAATATGGAGATGGAACAGCGGAAGAAGTAGCCAATTGTAGAGCGACTTTAGCTGTAGAGCTCAATAAAAGGGCAAATGCCAGTGCTTTGAAGGTAAGTGCGATTGGGCATGCTCATATAGATGTGGCGTGGTTATGGCCATTGAGGGAAACTGTAAGAAAAACTTCAAGAACCTTTTCTACTGCACTGAGATTGATGGAATCCTATCCAGATTACAAATTTGGAGCGAGTCAACCGGTGTTGTATGAAATGATGAAAGAAACATTTCCTGACTTCTACAAAAGAATAAAAGATGCAGTAGCCAGAAAACAATGGGAATGCCAGGGAGCCATGTGGGTAGAAGCAGACTGTAATCTTACTTCTGGAGAATCTCTTGTGAGGCAATTCTTATATGGTAAAAAGTTCTACCAGGAGGAGTTTGATGTAGATGTTAAAAACCTGTGGTTACCAGATGTATTTGGATATAGTGCCGCATTACCGCAATTGATGAAGAAATCGGGGGTTGATTATTTCATGTCGCAGAAGATGTCATGGAATCAGTTTAACAAATTTCCTCACAACACCTTTATTTGGGAAGGAATAGATGGGACTGAGGTATTTACCCATTTCATAGCACCTAACAACTACCGATCAGATTGTAGTGCCATGGATTTAATGAATCTGGAGCGCACCAACGATGATATAGATAGAAGCGAACATGCCTTATTCTTGTATGGAGCAGGTGATGGTGGTGGTGGCCCTAGCCGTGTATATCTGGAAAAGTTAAAAAGAGTGGCGGATCTGGAAGATATGCCGCAAGTAACTCTTGAGTTTGCTGAGGATTTCTTCGAAAAGGCCTCCAAAACAGCTTTCGATCTTCCAAAATGGCAAGGTGAACTTTACCTCGAACTACATAGGGGAACACTTACTACTCAGGCTCTGACCAAGAAAATGAACAGGAAGTTAGAATTCCTATTTAGAAAAGTCGAGATGCTTTATGCACTTTATAATATTTCTGAATACCCACAAATTGAACTCGACAAACACTGGAAAGTATTGTTAATGAATCAGTTTCATGACATTATTCCTGGAACCTCAATAAACAGAGTTCATCAGGAGTCTGTAGCGCAGTATAAGGAAATCGAAGAGGCTCTGAATGAACTAACTTCCAAATTGCTTGGGGGCTCAAAAGGTTCTTTGGTTTTGAATCAGCTGTCATCTTCTGTAGAAGGTATAATTGATGATTCCAATGGAAATCCTGTGAAGGTGAGTGTACCTTCTTTTGGTTTTTTTGAACTATCTGAATGTATTTCTAACACGGTGGATTCTGTAGTTGCAACAATTAATTCTTTGGAAAATAGCCTTATCAAAGTTGAGTTTGCTTCTGATGGTACTATATCAAGCATTTTCGATAAAGAAGTGAATAGAGAAGCGATTGCTCCAGGTCAGTTTGGCAATCAATTGAATCTTTATGAAGACAGACCGGTCATGTGGGATGCCTGGGATGTAGATGTTTATTATGAAGAAAAAGAACCTCAGAAGCCTGAGCTTGTTTCTTCTGAGGTGCTAGAAAGTAACAAACTACGATCGTGTATTCAGCAGGTTTATAAGTCTGAGCATTATGATCTTACTCAGAAAATATACCTATATGCCGATAGCAAAAGAATCGATTTTGTAACAACAGTTGACTGGCGCGAAGATTATAAGATGTTGCGTGCTGAGTTTCCTGTAAATGTGAAGTCCGATAGAGCATCATTTGAAATACAATATGGTCATACATTTAGGAATACTCATTCGAACACTACATGGGATATGGCGCAATTTGAGGTTGTAGGACATAAATGGGCAGACCTATCTCAGCATAACTATGGAGTGGCCATATTAAATGACTGTAAATATGGCCATAAGATAAAGGATGGATTGATTAGTCTGAACCTATTGCGTGCTGCAAAAGAACCAGACCATGAAGCAGATATGCATGTCCATGAGTTTACATATTCTTTGTTCCCTCATGTTGGAAATCATTTGGATGGAAAAGTTATTGAAGAATCATATGCTTTGAATATCCCACTGGAACTAGCTAGCCAAAATGATAATACCCTTATTGGATCTCAACTAAAAGTAGAAGGAGATAATGTAATACTGGAAGCGTGTAAAAAATCTGAGTCGGGAGATGAGATTGTGTTTAGATTTTATGAAGCTTATGGCATGGATGTTTCTGCCTGTAAAATCAATTTCGGATTTCCAGTAAAGAAAGTAGAACTGATAAGCTTGATAGAGGAATTCTATGGTGACTTAGAAATCAGAGACAATACGATTTCTATGAATTTTGGTCCATTTGAAATTCACACTATTAAAGTGACGAAAGCTTAGGATTGCAAGATAACTTCAGCCGCAAGGGTCCAACCATCGGGCCCTACTCCGGCTATTTTCTCTATTCCTTCGATACCAAGATCACTCC
>JANSWY010000055.1 GCA_024743255.1 bacterium
CAGGCCTGAGCGTTTACAACTACTCCATATTCATCATTTTCATTGATTGTTCTCTGGTGAGCTCCTCTACTTAATAGCACATTTGCTCCAACTCCAACTTTGTCATTCAATGAATGATCCATTCTCAATCTCGCACTAAACCTTTCAAATCCCTGACCAAGCTGAATACCATCCTGGTTGAAGTAGTTTGCTGATACAACATATCTTGTATCCTCAGATCCTCCTGATATTCCAATATCCATGTTGTGTGTGATTCCAGTTCGGAATATTTCGTCATACACATCATAATTTGGAAGGTTTGGATCGTTAGGGTCTCCTAATTGGTCATTCCAGTAATTCTCTCCAAGGCCATCAAATTCTGCAGCTGCATTCATGAATTCGATCCATTCCTTAGAAGTCATCATTTCAGGAGTGTTGGCAATCTCTGATACACCGATGCTATAACCAATATTCACTTTGGTTTTACCAACTGATCCACTTTTTGTGGTGATCAAAATAACACCATTCGCTCCTCGAGTACCGTAAATTGCTGCAGCACTTGCATCCTTTAGCACTGAGATTGACTCAATATCGTTCGGATTGATATTCGCTAAGGGATTGATAGGCTGGATGTTATTGTTGAGCGCAGATTGGTTTCCAGTAAGAATTGGAATGCCGTCTACTACTATCAGAGGCTGGCTACTTGCTCCAATGGAGGTAACTCCCCTGATATTCAGGTTGAAAGCCGAACCCGGAGTGGCCGATGAACTCCCGATGAACACTCCGGATAATTTCCCCTGAATGGCGCCATCAAAGCTGTATGTGGCCGCCACGTTTGCTACGTCATCGCTATCTACTGATCCAATAGAACTCGTGATGTCCCTTCGTTTCTGAGTTCCATATCCGACGACAACTATTTCTTCCAACTCAGTCACGTCTTCCGACAGGGTAACATCCATTACACCTCCGGTTACTGCAACTTCATTGGAAGAATAGCCGACAAATGAGTATATCAAAATTGCTGAATCATCTGAAACCTCAAGTTTGTACTTTCCCTCAAAGTCGGTGATGGTACCACTAGAGGTACCTTTAATTATGATACTAACACCAGGTAATGCTTCTCCACTTTCATCCGTTACAGTTCCGGAAACAATGGTTTGAGCATACCCAACACTTACCAAAAAAAGTAAGCACATGTTAAGTAGAATCTTAAATTTCATGTTTGATAAATTTTAATTTTCGATTGAGACAGTCAGCCTTTTAGTGCAACTGCCGTCGTAAAAAGAATTGAGAATTCCAGCTATTGCCTAGCAATCGAAAATAGGCTGCAGGCCCATTAAGCCCAGAGACTTTGCAGCCTGAAGCAGAAGGATTTTTGTTTTCTTGCCTAACATCTCTTTTTACTTAAAATATAGTTTTCTGGTAAACATATTTTGCTGATCCTGGCTCATTACGACCAGTAATTTAAAACCTGAAAGAACTTGCTGATTCTCAATTTCCAGGTTTCCCGTAAACTGTTGCTCCAAAACCAATCTTCCGTGCAGGTCGATTAGTTGTACTTCCAGATCCAACATATTTGGATTTTGGATGATCAGATTTGAGTAATTAGTTGTTATTTGAATGTCTTTAAATGCTTTCGAATTGGTGATGACTGCAGGTTCTTCTTCCAGTTCATATGCTTCATCATCTGTTGGAATTGGCGTTCCTAAATCAGTACTGCTTCCGTCATGAAGTACTTGATACAAGTAGTTGTCATATGCGGTCACATTTCGCTCAGAGGAGAAATCGAATACAGAGCTTTTATTCTCAACGAGGAATGATGAAAGATCTCCACTTGAGGAAATTGTGTTGGTGCCATTTACATTTCCAACTCTCACAAATGAACCTTCATTGATGTAAATACCAAAAGCCAGGTCATTATCGGCCATTAAATATGGGATAGAGGAGGTTGTGTTTTCATAAAATTCATCCGTAGAACCATCAATGGTATTTGGCATGATGGCTGTTGTTTTCAGTAAACCTAATCCCACCTCAAAATCAAGTCTGTTTCTGTAAGACGCATCTGCATCTGAGATGTGATTCGTAACAAATGATGGGCCCGCAAACCTGCTGTCTTCACCTATGAATCCGGTAATGATTTCGTTTCTGAATAGATGTGATCTTAGCAATTCACCAGTAGGTCCTCCCTCCAGAAACTCAAAAAGATCTTCATGGTCATTTGCTACAAAAAGTACTTTTTCTGATAGTCTGATTCGGTTTCTGATGTACAGACTGTCTTCATGGTTGTAGTTTTCTGTAGTTGGTAAAACATCTACACTTGTTGCTCCATAAGTGAAAAGTCTACTTCTTATAGAATTTGCCATAGAAGTGTTTCCTGAAACTAAAATAATGTCGTCTTCTGCATTATTTTCATTTACAAAAGCATCCATGAAACCCAGATTATCCCCGATATCATCTCCACCACTCAGGTATACAATGTAGTTGCCGTCTTCTTCATCCTGAGTGACAGTAGTGCTACTTGATGGACCATTTGTAATTTCGAATGTGTTAAGATTGATTGTCTGCCCATCTACCAGAGAGATTGATTCCATCGAATCGCTTGTGAATGTGTTATTAGCAAATTGGAAAGTGCTTGGCTTGATAACAGTGATACCTCCAGTACCATGAACTTCTGCCTGATTGTCTGAATCAATGCAAAGAGCTGTTTGATCATCAACACCAATTCCGGCGATGCTTTCGCTTTGAGTAAACTGCCAGTTGGCCATGAATGCCATTAGTCTGAAGATTCGTCCTCTTTCCAAAAAATGAGTATCTAAGATGAAACCTGGTTTTAGATCCAGAAAATCATTTTCTAATACAAATCGTGAGGATTCAATATTGATCAATCCATCATCTGGAAAAACTGACCCGTTTTGTGCGGTGAACACCACTTCTGATAAGATGGCCATTCCCGCTGAGGTTCCTCCAAGTACACCACCTTCATTGTATTTGGCAATGATGACATTCATGAAGTTGGTGCCTTTGTAGGTTTCGTAGTAGTTGGATTGGTCTCCTCCTTTGAAGAAAAAGAAATCGTATTCTGAAATTGCTGCTTCCAGTTCTGCGGAGTTCGCATATTCTTCAGTATCGATTTGAAAGTTGACTGCAGCTTCTGCTCCCAGTTCCAGGAAGTAGTCTGGTAAGTCTTGTGTTTCCGAGTTGTAGCTGATTATGGCTACTTTTTTGTTTGTTGCGTTTTCTATTCCCCAGGAGTAGGGCTCATCGCTCCAGCTGCCTTCTCCGCCACCTCCAACAAGCAGCATCTTTCCCTGACCAATAGCCTGAAAAGATAGGAATACGCCAATAAGAATTGTATAGAAATATTGCATTGTAAGAAATTATAAAGTGAATAAAAATCCGGGCTTTATAAGTCTACTAGCAGTTGAATATTGGTTGTAAGTTTTGCAATGACAAGGACTTCACATATGCCTGGCAGCATGTGCGAATTATGTTTGCTTTGTATGTCAATTGTCCTTTCATCACGTTATTATGACCCTAATATTACGGTTATTTCTGGAAAAATAAAATTTTCAATTAGTCACTTCCTTTGATTTTTTATTTGCTCAGGTAGTGAAATAACCGTGATTTCTGGCTCTATTAGCTTTAAATCACGGTTAAATTTTGAGAAAAAAATCTTAAGAAGTCTTAAATCTTCCTCGGTCTACATAGAAATATTCCCAGGATCCACCACTTCCGGAAGTCCAGGTGTCTAGTCTGAAATAACGGGAGCCACTGGAATTTCCTCTGATTTTGTAGACGTCAACAGCTTGCCTTCCTCTGTACCAATCAAGTCTTTGTCCAGGGCTGCAAACCTCTGGTCCGAAACCGTTTTGGTGGAGGAAAAATGCATAACCATATCCGAACACATAAGCTCGTCCGTTTGAATCAATACAGACCGCAGTGTCTTCATCCACACCAATACCTTTGGCGATCCATCCCCAGTCTTCATTGGCTCTTGCCAGAAAAGTCATATGTCTTCCACGGCGATCAGGGTTGTCGTAATGGGTGTCGGTGATGGTGTTTTCAAGATACGGATTGTCCAGGAAGTTGCTTCTTTGCAGAGTAACATTGGAGTTGTAAGGATTTCTCATCGCATCTCTGGATCTGATCGTTCCATTTTGAGCAGTGTAGTAACCCTCTCCCTGAATAGCACAACCTGCACTGGTACCGCCAATTGGTACTCGCTTGGTGTTTCTCAGGTAGTTAATGGCGTCTTCCACTCTTGTTTCTTTCCAGAAATCGACATAATCCCACTGATCACCACCTGCGATAAACAAAGCTTCTGCTTCACGAATAGTTTGTTCTACCTGGCTGTTGTTGGCCAGACTTCTGCTGTCGATAAGTAGGGTTTCTACGGAATTTGGGTTACCGAGATCATAGATGTATTGGTTGTATCCAGTACCACCAGAAGCCCGTATTACCACAAAATCCCCTCCACCTGATTTATTGATCATCCATTGAATGGCTTCATCCACGTCCGGGCCACCACCCATTAGAACCGTACCACCTGACGTAGAGGTGGAAACATCTTGCGTGCTACCAACTATCCCGATGGATGCTGGTGAATTTCCGGCCGCAGCTGATGGGGTTTCCAAAAGCTGTTCCGTAATAGAGAACTCGTCCTGACATGCTGAAAACAGCAATACAGCGATTAGTGAAAACAAGGGTTTTCTGATTGAACTGTACATAGTTTGTATGTTTGGTTAGAAAAATTACAAAGCAGTAACCAGGCCAACCAACAGCGCACACCAGAAAGATACTAGTCAATGCAGTCGCTCGGTTTCACCGAGTGACGATTATAGCTTGGGACTCTGGCCCAATAAAATAATCACACTACAGTAGCGCAGTAAAATTGAATTTGAAAGAAATTAAAAGAAGACCTGGTAGGGGAATCCTAGCAGTTGAAAATAGGCTGAAGGTTTCTGAGATGTACGGGTTTAATTGGCGTAGCAAAGATCTGCTTTAAGGTACCAAAGTATGTTTGAGTAGTACATTCCATGAGTGGAATATAAGTGGAGAGTTTTTAAAAGCCAAATTTAGTGTGGTTTAATTACGCTAACGATAGAATTATTTTGTAAATTATGAAATCGCGAAATATTATTCTTTTGTGTTTGTGAGTGAAGATACGTGTTGTGAGTTGCGGGTTTTCGGGTTGACGAGTTTTTTAACATGTAAACCGTCATTCCTGACGAAGTGAAACGGAGATCAGGAATCCCGTTACTTTCAGTACTTCATGTCATTTGGAAGCTTCACCCATTTCTTGGGTAAACAGACACTCGGTGAAACCGAGCGACTGGTGTAGGTTGTTATTTTTCTAATTTTCATTCGACTTCTCTATCAATGCAAACTTACCGCTTTCATTCTTTTCGAATGCTGATCCAATAGGTGCATCAAGAACATCAATAAATGAATCATCTCTTGATAAAACTGCTCCTAGAGATACCAAATGTATATTTTCGGAATTTCCCATGTATTCATCAGTTTCATCACCTGCCAATATTCTCCACCCAGTATCTACATAGTCTCTTTCGGGATCTTTTTTCATTGGTGTTTCCCGGTACAGGTAATGTACTTTTTCATGATTATAAAGAACTTTTGAGGTGACAAAACATCGATTATGGTATTTGTCCACAAGATTTGGTTCAGTAATACCTAAGTCGTGATCAATGATATGCTTATGTTCAAATTCTATTTCGTCCCCAGTAAAAAGATCAAATATGTAAATAGGACTACTTTTTAAATAGCCTAAAAATCTATCTTCTTTGATTTCCTTAATCATAACCCACATTCTTTCTGCGGAAGGGTGTTCATCATTTGCTGAGTCGAATTGAAAGGTCAATTTTGCAATATTTCCAGGCTTTAATTGTGACGTAATTTTTCTACTAGGCTTGTAGAATGTGTATTTATATTGTTTTGCTAGCTCTTCCGCATCTGATAATTTCCAACTTCCATTTTTGTATCCAGAGGAAACGATCTTCCTCAACCTGTAAACCCAATTGGCATCAAGCTTGCAAAGTTTAACTACAGTTTGGGCTAATTCAATACCTTTTCTGTCAAGAATGAAAAAGTGTTCCGTGAGTTCTTCAGAGATATTTTCAAAAGCGGCACCCCATTCGTTATTTTCTATTAAAGAAATTCCTGAGTTATAAGCATCGTTTAGTGCGATAACAACTTCAGAATCTATGTCTTTAGGAATTACTTCATTGTTCAAATAATTGAAATAGTCAATTACTGATTGTTTTCTTTTTCTGTCCTTATTGAAAATCATATGATTGATGTTAATAATTGTAAATGTAGCATTCCTGGGAATTGTTAATGAAGATAATAACATAAAAATCAAGAATACATTGCAATTCAATACTTCCAATTATCGGTACTTTACACCGTTTTCTTCTCCGGTAACAGTCGCTCGGTTTCACCGAGTGACGACTATCTACAAGGCCTCTGGCCTTCTCCCAAATTCATTCCACCAATTTGGCTCTTAACTGAGTATACTTAGTAGCACTACTATAAACCCAAGATTCAGCATCAGTAACAAGTCCAGCAGCCACCGGATTTTCATGGATATAATCTGACTTTTGATCATAGATTTTGCTGTTTGTTAGCTCGATTGGGTGATTGGTTTTTTGCCAAAGCATGTACTGGCTATTTTGATTTCTGAAAGCTGCATTGTACTTGAAAATATGAAGTAACCATTCTTTTCTACTTTCAAAGGATTCATGCTGAATCATATACAATATCTTCTTTGCTGTGAAGCTTTTGAATTCTCTTAAAATTGAAGGAAGCTTTAATTTCTGATTCCTGATGATCATGTGGATGTGGGATGGCATTATTGTATATGCGGATAGCTTTAGTCCTTTGTTTTGACTACAAAAATTTAAACTGTCAATGATTACATCGCAGTATTCTTTTCTAGTGAAAAGATCCACCCAACCTATTTTAGTTAAGGTAACAAAATAGGGATACTCTGAATTGGCTTTTCTTAGTTCTGACATGATGGTTGTTTGGTTGATTGTTGTAAATGTAGTTAGAAAAGGCCAGAGTCCTTTTGGATATTGGTCACTCGGTGAAACCGAGCGACTGTAGGTAACTATTAGTAGGCAGATTATTATAAGTGATTTTATTTTCAAATTCTTTGTAATCAATTAAAACATTTGATTAAAAACGATGCTCTCATTGCCTTAAAGTAAATCATAAATCTCCTTAACAATCCCAACCAAAATAAGTACACCCGCAATCCATATGTGTTTTGAGGAACTGAAAGCATGTCGATAATAAATTGTATTGTCATGAACTACAATCTCAACTTCATCATCTATTTGAAAGTATCTTCCAGAGCTTTTGGCGTATTTTATAAATCCGGTCTGCAACCTGTTTTGGGCATCATAATATTCTACAATTGGGTATTCAAGAGTGGTCCAGCTTCCGGCTACTCTTTCCATTTTTTGTTCATAGCCAATAATGGTTCCAACAGTTGGAAAACCTTCTTTAACAATTGCGTTCATCCGAACTTTCCCAAAGACATGGATCAGATAAACTAAAATGCCAATTATGATTATATGATATCCAAGTATTTCCAAAGAGAGATAGTTACGTAAATTTTTGGCAAATATAACTCACTAACTTAAACCCCTCGATGCATTGCACAGACCTCTCGATGCATTACATAAACTCCTTGATGTATTGCATAGACCTCTCAATGCACTGCATAAGCTGCTCCATGTGCTGCATAAACCCCTTGATGGTCTGCATAAACATCTCTATGCGTTGCATAAACCCCTCGATACACTGCATAAACAACTTACGTCATTACATAAGGCGCTTACTGCTCTGCATAGAGGATTTACATCGCTACATAATGAACTTACATGGCTGCATATTCATTTTACATGTCTGCATAAGGTTCTTACATGATTCCAAAGCCCTCTTACATCGTTGCGTAACGTGTTTACATTACTGCATAAGATATTTACATGAAGAGTGGTATGTACTTCTTGGGAAATGAAGACAAAGTTGGGATTGGCTTGAAAAATTCTATTTAATTTTCCGGTATAGCCATTTTTGCTTTTTCTTCTTGTTCATTGAGGGGTCTTACAAATACTTCTTTGCAATCTTCCCAGACATATACTCCTGCGCTTTTTCCTTGAAAACGGGTGACCTTTGTTCCATCCACATAACAACCTTCATACGGTTCGCGCTTTCCATTTTTCCAAATGAACCATACTGTCCCTTTTTCAGAATCAAACTTTTCTTCGATGATGTTGTCTGGTGTGGATGAATCCAAAACAATTTTTTTATTGACATCATAAACACAAAACCCAGAATCCGATACAGGTAAATATTCTCCATATTTTCCAGGGATTTCTTGCCAGTATATGATGGTTTTTACCAGTTTTTCTTGTTTGCCTGTACCTTCTCTATATTCATCCTTTACAAGGATACCATCATCTTTAAAGTATTTGAAGAGGACCATATTTGTATTCTCGCTATACTCTATCGTTTTCTTTAATTTGCCGTTGGGCCTGTAAAATTCCCATTTCCCCAGAGGTTGTTGATCGTGATAATAACCACTTTGCGTTAATTGACCCTCTTTATCGTAGACATCAAATCTGCCATCCATGTGAAAGGCTTTAAATTCAGCAAATCTAAATTCTCCAAAGTCAACTCTGTGCCCTTTTGGTTGACTCAAATAGGTTTCAAGGGATAGGGAAAGATTTATGTACTTCCATATTAACTCTTTATTGCCATTTGCTGCTTTGGACAAGAATGAGAAATCATCCTTATCACCTTGCACCATCTCGATATAATATAAGCCAAGATTGCAAATCAAATTACTGCTATCACTAGATAGGCATTCTTGAAATTTGATTTTTGACTCGTCATACTGTTCTTCAAAAAACAAATCCCAAGCATTCTGTTTCGCTTGATTTGATTGGACTCTTTCAGGAGTTTGACAATTGACCTGAAAAGAAACTAATAAGATGACTATAGGTAAGACTTTCATGTTGACGTTGATTATTCTTGGGTTACCTTAAATATAACTCAATTAATTCTAATCCACTCTCACATGCCCCTTCCACCTGGACTCAATACCTAAATTTTTTCCACCCGATCAGAGTCTCTCGAAGAGGACTCTGATCTATCACGACTTTTACGAGCAATCAGTTTTGAGTAAATCAGAGTCCCTTTCAGGAGACTCTGATTGGGAGCGAAAGGAACGAGCATAACTCAATTGTACATGACCATTAGACAAGTCGAGGGTGAAGTTTTTAATTTTGGTTTTCAAAGATTTGATTGTGGTTAACCAAGTTTTAACATCCCTTTGGATATGCAATGCCTATAGAAACATTGCCATTCTTATGAATTAGGTTCTTTACAGGTAATTGGTATCGTTGAAGCGTTTTTAAATCAACTTTCTCCTCATCCTCAGAATAAGGGGTGTCAGCCGGGACTTCTTTTCGGAGAATAAAACTGTTGTTCTCATATTTTTCCACCATGTATGTCCCATTTTTTAAACTGAATTCTTTTCCTTGAGGATGAGTCAACACCCTGACCTCCGGGAGAGACACTAATTGCCCAAAATAAGAGCTAACATTTCCATATAAAGTATGTTTCTCCAGACCAAATTGAACCCATGCAGAATCATTGAAAAGTCCATCGGGAAGTCTTGCGAATCCGTTTTGTGCATCAATTACATTTAGGTGAATGCCATATCCCCAGTCTCCGATATATTTATCCTCTCTGAATATGTTTCCTTTTATGTCTTGAAATTGAAGAATAAAGTTTCCTACTGCAGGCTCAAAATAAGTTATTAGTTTGCCAATAGGTTTAGAATGTTTGCTTGCTTCGCTGTAGATATAAGTAAGTATCCAAACCTCGGACCTGACTTTTTTGCTGTAATTTTCATTATACCATTTTTCCGTTTCTTCCGGTAAGTAGAATTCCAGGTTCAAAACGTTTTGTGGTTGATTTTGTGCCAAACAGTTCATCCCTATAAGAAGAAAAACAATTGTTGAATATTTCATTTGAAGGATATAATTGAGTCATAGGATGGGGTAAATGTATCTAAAATTTCAGCAAATTCGATGTTAATGGCTTCTTACAAAATAGGTGTTTTCAATACCCATACAGTATTTCATAGCCTTCGCGGATACAATTAGTTTTTTGTTATCCAATGTTGTTTTAACCTTGGCTAATGTATTCCAGGCCTTATAACCTTCTACACATGATAATAACATAAAATTATATTCACCAGGGATCGAAATCAGCATATATTCATAGTAATCATCTTTTTCATGAGCTACTTTAAGTCCAACCTTATATTGTCTGAATCGACTTCCTCTCCAGAATTCGTGACTATCTTCAATTTCTTTAAGCGGAATTAATTGATCATTGTACTCCATTTCATTATCAACCTATAGTTATTACAATCACATAATCTGAACCTTCCAGCTTTTCCAATACGGATTGAATATGTCTGAGTGCATCAAGTTGAGCGTTTACTTCATCCCGATCAGAGTCTCTCGAAGAGGACTCTGATCCATCACGATCATTTTTACGAGCAATCAGTTTTAGGTAAATCAGAGTCCCTTTCAGGAGACTCTGATTGGGAGCGATAGCTTAGTTATACAGAAACGCGTGTAATTGAACTACAGCTCCTTACTTCCCTGTAACTCAATACTCAACCCCGGTCCAGGAACATAAAACCGTACCATCTTTCTTGGTTTAGCCTTGCTAATCCATATTTTATTTTCTGGCATTTTCCCATCTGTTTTCAGATGAATTACATCGCATTGGTAGGCTTTTGAATTAACTGTGATGTTCTCTTCTCCCAAATAAATGAGTTGAATTGATGAAACTGACATTCCAGAAGGTACATAGGCTTGTAGGTCAAGCGTATCGCCGGTAACAAATGGAAAAGTCTGAAGCAGCATGTATAACTCCGATCTTACTACATCATAAGCATAGGCAGAGTCAATTGGTATAGTTCTGGAAGCAGTATCCTTTGTAACCAAAACCTGTCCTTTTAGCTTATTATTGGTTTTTTCGAAATCAATATCAATGTTCATATTGGTTAACTCCATATTCAATTTTGCACTCTTGAAGGTGAATAAACTGGTATCCACTGTGAATAATGCAGTTTCGTATACACTACCATCATCAAACACTGAAGTATCAATTGCTTTCAACAAACCATCTTCAAAGAATGTGGCAAATACCATCGAGCCTACCTTTGTTCCTGTGGAGTCAAACATGTGGTAGTTATTTTGAACATTTCTGATGCTACCAAAATCTATAGTTCTACCTAGCCAAGTTTTTTGAATAGGTTTTTCTTCAGTTTTAGTATTTGTTGTGCAGGAAAAAATGGTAACTGATACTAAAAGCAGAACTGTGATTCTGAGAGAAATTTGTTTTGTAATTATTGTCATTTTCAGATTGTGTTTTCAACACTTAAAAAACAATGACAATCCCAAAACCCCAAGAAATTCGGGTAAGTGAACATATCTAGTGTTTGATTGGTAAAATGATGGATCAAGTGGATGTTTGAGAAAATATAATAGATTTTTAAGTTCAGGTTTTTTTATTCAGATAAGTCAATTTGATTATCTTCTAATCCTTTAGAATTGAATTAGATGTTGACACTCAAGTATGCTCTAATAACGGTGATTTTTTTGCTTATTCCCCTGGGAATATCATTTTTGATTTACCGTTTTATTAAAAAGCGGAACTATCCATCTAAATATCGACTATTTGCGCTTTTGCCAGTTCTATTTTTCGGGTATGCGATTTATCAGGGAATAGTTAATCCCCACAGCTTATATAAAACACACTTCAGAGAAATTACAAGAACTGAACTCCCTGCAAACGCTGAGTTTTTGGATTACACCAATTGGGGTTATGGGTCTACTCCACGGAATAACAGCAGTCTTTTTCATGTAAAAGTTGCGGAGGACTTTTATAAAAAACTAAAGATTCAATTAAATCCATCTTCAGAAAGTCTGAGTCCAATAAAGGCTGAATATGATTTTAGATTTCATGAGATGTTTGGCGAGCAATTTGAAAGTAAAATAGACATGCAGTACGCTCGCTACTCCGAGGATGGGGAGTTGATTCATCTTGTTGGATTCTTTGATAAAGAATCTTCAATTCTTGTATTCTATCAAGGAGATTAAATCAAATGTCAAATTTGGCTAGTCTATAATCTTATTTACCAGCTTCCAACCAATCTCTTCTTCTCAGAGTCTCTCAGTTAAACCAAAAATCTTTAGAACACATGACTAGAAAACTCTTTTATTTTTCATTCATTTTGGTGATTGCTTTGGTTTCATCTTGTAAGAATGATGACTCTGATGGCCCAATTGAAATAATAGATGTTCCTGCAAGGGAGCTCTCAGCTGATGAAGCTGAAATAGTAGATAATGCCAATAATTTCACATTTGATTTGATGGCTGAGATAGAGGAGACTGAGCCTGGGGAAAATTATTTTATTTCTTCATTTAGTGTTAGTGCAGCTATTTCAATGGTTATGAATGGTGCATCTGATGCTAGTCAGGAAGGATTCATTGAGACCATGGGATTGGAAGGCATGACTGCTCAGGAGATCAATGAATCATACAAGTCTCTCGTGGATTATATCTATGGATTGGATCCATCGGTTACACTAAATGTGGCCAATTCAAATTGGTATGCAAACCACCTCACACTTAATAACGATTTTGCCAACGCACTTTCGAATTACTATGATGCTGAAGTTTTTGCTCGGGATTTTTCAAATTCAGCAACACTGGATGATATCAACGGTTGGGTTGAAAATGCAACCAACGGAAAGATTGAAGAGATCCTTGAATCTATTGATCCTGACCATGTCATGTTTTTGATCAATGCTATTTATTTCAAAGCTACCTGGACTTCTCAATTTGATGAGGATGATACAAAAAATGAGTCATTTCAACTGGCGAATAATGAATCTGTAGATGTTCCAACAATGATTGGAGAGGTGAAACATTGGACATCTTACTATTCTGAGTTGGATGCTCAGGTAATTGAATTGCCTTATGGGAATGAGAATTATGGTTTTACTATCATCATGCCAAGAGAGGCTTCAGATATTGAAGGGTTGGTATCTGGTATAGACGTGAATGAATTAAATGAACTTCTATCAGACACCACTTCAAGTACCAATGAATTACATCTTCCAAAATTCAAACTGGCTTTTAAGACTGATTTAAAAAACAACTTAGTGGACATGGGAATGCCAATATCGGGACTGGATAATTTATTTGAGGAGGACCTGCCTTTGGAGATAAGTAGTGTTGTACATCAATCATTCCTCGAAGTAAATGAAGAGGGCTCAGAAGCTGCAGCCGCTACTGTAATTGGAATTGTGCCAACTTCACTGCCTCCTGTTACTCGTATTGATCAACCGTTTGTGTTTCTGATTAGGGAGAGAAATAGTGGGACAATTTTGTTTTCTGGGAAGATGATGGATCCGAGGTAGTGAGTCGGTTGACGGTTGACAGTTGTCAGTTTTTATGAGGTTCTCTTGAGCTCAGGTTTGAGACAACCTCACTTCTTGATTAATATGTAGAATTAATCAATTTGGTGGTTTAATCAAGGAATTTGGTGGTATACCTCAAAATGTTAAATTCAATATTATCAATGGCATAATCTTCGTCAAATCCATCTTGTCTATATTTTTCCAACAACTTTTGATATTCTGGAGTTTCCTGGAATAGAGTGAACTGTCTTTTTGTGAACTCATGCAGCTCTGAACGCACATATTTTCTGTACTTCTTAATCATATCATTTTCAACTTCTAGTAGCAGGTATTTGGTGTAAATGGCATTATCATCGAAAGCGTATTTTATTATATCACCATGGAATAGTTTTAAAATTCCGGTGATGTTTGTTATTCTTCTGTCTTCTTTATTTGGGAATACTTCCTTAGTTACTGTTCGCCATTTTACCGCTCCCCTAATTCTAATTTTTTTACGTGCAAGGATTCTGATTTCTTTAACAGTTATTACGTTATCATTCACTTCAAAAATTGCATGATAACCATTCCAAAGCCCTGACGATATTATTTCAGATTCTGGGTGTCTTTTGGGGTATTTTTCAAAGTAGCTCTTCAAAAGATCAGTGTGAAGTCTATATCTCTGACCCTTGTAGATTAGGATATCGTGCATTTGCCTTGTGGCAAAAGTTGGAAATTGCAATGTCAACAATAAAAGTATGGTCCAGAATCCTTTCATCGTTCTTGCTCTACCAAAATTCCCACCATTTCTTGTTTGACTTAGCTTGGCTTGTTTGATTCTCTGGTGAGTGTTGAGGCTCAAGTTGTCCATACTTTTGCAATTTGACTTCAAACAAATCTTCGGTCATATCTAATCGCTCTCCAAAGTATCGATTATATAATTCAAAGACGAATTCCTCTCCAACCTGATCTTCAGTCATGGGTTCGTCTGGATAATCTTCAAAAGTGTATATTCGAACACCTTCATCATTCAATTTTGATTTATCTAGCAGATCCTTTTCTTCAGGTAGAGGATCGCCAAAATCAAATACAGTCCCGCTCTCCGAATCACCAGCTCGGGCACGAATCTTAATATTGTTCTTAGAAATGGAGTACCCCCAATGGTTTACTACACTTTGAAGTGAGAGAGCACAAATTTCTGATTCAGGAAATACCCTGGCAAGATTAGATTCAATAGGCCCAATTTCAGGTTCCAGGCATTCAACAGCGATCATATCGCTACAAATCAATAAGTTGTTTTTATGAGCTCCGATGAATAAGGAGTTATCACGTGGATAAATTGCACTTTCCAAATAACTGTCTCCAATTGGTTCGTAATTTGAGAAGCCCAACGCTTTTAAAACGTCACTTTCAACATATTCTGTGACATTTGATATAATGAGTACCGAACACTTCCATCCCATAATTTTAATATTTAGATGATTGGTAATAATTAAATTTAGCAAACAATTTGTTACGATACTTTAGATTTTTCTTTGTCAAGTCTGGCGTCAATTTTGACTAGACAATCCTCAACCTGATCATAGGACATCTGATAGTAATCATTGGATTTATTAACCAACTTTCGAAAGCTCTCCATTGCAACATGTTCGGAAGAGAATTTTATCAAATCCTGAAATACAATTACCTTTCCTTTGATAGTAATGATTTCTTGTTCCATTCCAGAAATAACATTTTGGTATTTTGCTGTTTCAGCTTTGAATTCCTTCAGTTTGCTGTTTGCTTCCGGGTGATTGACTAGTTTCTCCCAACTTAGAAATAACAAAGCGTCTTTTATTCCTTGTTCCGCTTTGAGGACAAGGTTTTTGTATGCCTTACTTTTACGCTCCAGGTTTAACCATCTATCTTTCTCTGTTACGGCAACCTCAAAATCTGAATCCACTGGAGATACTAATTTTGAAAGCTCTTCTCTGACAGACTTTTTTAGTTTCTTGAATTGAGGAGTTAGTTTCTTTTCTTCTTTTTGTAATGATTCTAATTCATCACGCATATTATCGACAGATTTTACAAGTGACCTGTTGCCGCCAAATAAACCACTGAGGTAGGAGTCTTTCCAGCCATATTGTGATTCTGCTTCTTTAATAGCCTCCTGGAGAGTCGGGATTTGAGATGCGATCTCGTTTAGTTTTGCTTTTAATGTTCGTTCTTTTAGTATAGACTTCTGGACATTGGTTGAGATTTCCATGGTGCGTTTAGAATTAGTGTCAAATAAGTCAATCTATGGAACCACTTTTCATAGATTGATTATTACAAACGTAGTTTTTTTAGTTGAGTTATGAAGATTTATTCTGATTAGACAAAGTTTAATAGTGATCATTTTTTCTCCTCAATATCAAAATCCACCTTCGGATTATTAAGAAGTCAATTACCAAAAAAAGAAGAATAAGATCCCAAACCAAATAGCTTCTTCATCTCTCATATTTTTGAAATTGGGACGTTTGATTTTCTCTGCTAGTAAAATGAAATAGATTGAGGATAATGCACCGGTAAACAAAAGGAGTATTAATAATCCGAATTCTCTAACTATTCTCATGGTGTTTGGCATTAATCATTGATCTCATCTGAAACGGCCAGTCAAAAGTTTAGAGACTATTCAAATATTCCACAATTAAACCAACTCCCTCATCATCCAATATTGTTGTCCCAATAAAAGGCATCTCCTGATCAAGTACGTTTCTGGAAATTTTATCCTTACCATTCTGAATGCCAGACTGGCTCAATGTAGTTTCGTATCTAAAGTCAAAGTCGCGTTCAGCTGGGGTATCCCAGGCTTCTGGGTTGTGGCAGTGGGAGCAGTTCATCGCCAAATATGCCCGGCCTCTTTCTGATAATGGAGCGGAAGTATCCTTATAATCCACCATTTTGGGTAATTGGTCAATCAGGAAATCGTTTAAAATACCCAATGATTGTATGTGGTCAATTTGGTTGATTACTGTTCCGTTTCTGAAGACATCTCTGTTTAAGTTTAGCAGGGTAGGACCAATTGGAGACATCTGAGCATTGGACTGATGGCAAGTCATGCATTCATTTTGGGTTGGTACATGGTAGAGAATTGATCGCGTTTCACCGTTCTCAGTTATCCAGGAGACTTCTGTGTCAACTCCATCTAATGCCAATGTCGCTTCTGTTTGTGAATCATTCCATAAATAGGTTGCAATATTCCAGGTGCCACTTTCTTTGATCTCCAGGCGAGTTTCTATTATTCTTTTTCCAAGGCTTGGGTTTCTTTCATCATTGTAATAAAAGAATGTCTTTGTAAGGATTGTGCCATCTGGGAATTCTAATGAACCATTATTCAGTCGGGTAATGCTGGTGCCTGCTGGAACCTTTACTAATCTCTGTTTATGAGCATAGTCAGTGAATAGAACAGAGCTTAATTCCAGTAATTCATAATCTTCCGAGGGAATTAAATCAACTGGAGAACCTTCAAAAATGTTGTAAGATGACAAGGAAGCTTCAAACGTAGTGGTTTCAGGGAAATTGAAATCCGGAATTTCCACATCAGAATCAAAGTCTTCGTTATCGCAGGAAATTAGAAGAGTAAATAGGAGGAATGCTGCTGGTAGTGTGATTAATTTCAATGTGAGGTAGTTTGGGAAACTAACGATTGAATATGAGAGTTATTTTGAAAGTTACTCTATCAATATTGTACCGTTTGTTCTGATGTATAGCATTACCTCTCTATCTGATTTATTATTTACCTTATGAAAAGCCCTGGATGTTGCACCAAAATAGCTTCCCTCGTTTAAGGTTTTGATCTCATTTGTTTGAGGCATTTCATAGTTCAACTTTCCACTGATCAACACAGCGTGTAGGACCGTCCCATTAGATTCTATAGTGCCTTCATATCCAACTGGAACCTTGAGGAACAATCCTTCATCTTCTCCGGATTCCCATAGGAAACTAATTTCAACATTATGATTTGACTGTATCCAGTTTGATTGAGTATTGTCCAACCAAATAACGTTTGAAGCATCCACATTGACTGGCCTTTCTCCACTATCAAAAGCCTCATTTATAGGCTTCACTAGATATGGCCCATTGTCGATTGCAACTAATGCGATATTTTCTTCTCCTTGTGCTGATGTGATGTGTGATTCCCCTTTGGGTTGCGTCCAAAAGCTCCCTGGCTTCATCCACATGGGTTCGGCATGTGGATCGTCGTTATGTATAGTTCCCTTTATTACTACTGCACTGTAGGTTACGTTATGAATGTGCGGAGGTGGAAAAGCCATCTACAAATTTTGCCAGAAAACCAGTTGCTTCAGTACCATTGCGATCACCCCAAATGGTGCCAGCTTGAGGGCTTTGATCTCCCCTTGCAGGATTCAATTTTTCCCAGACAATTTCGGAACTGAGAATTACTTTGTTTGTGGGGTTTTTAATGCTCTCTGAAATTGATTGCTCTTTCTTCTGCTCTGTTGTTGAGCAATTGCTAAGTACTAAGACTAATAGAAGAATGCTTAGGAATCGTTTCATCATGCAGCGTGACGTTACTTTTATTTTATGTGACCTAATTACGTAATTCAATTAGTCAATTTCCCCATTCTCTTTTAGAAACTTGAAAATCTTTTTGTCCACCTCAGAGGTGATTTCTGCATCACTATAATTCAGCCATCTTATTTCTTCTATTTCACTATTGGGCTGGAGAGTTCCATCGTATTTTGCTTTATAGCAAGTCATTTTCACCAATACACCCTCTTTGGCCTGGTCTGCTTGAGCTTTGAATGTCCCTACATATTCAATTGAGGACCTTTCGATTTCAACATCCAATTCTTCCTTAACTTCCCGGACTAATGTCTCTTCGTCAGTTTCTCCTGGATCTCTTTTTCCACCCGGGATATAGTACTTCTCTTTACCTTTTGATCTGGTACTTAAAATCTGACCGCCCCTGATTTCTATAAATGCTATTTTGTCTATTTCATTCATTTTCAACTTGATTCAACCGGGACTAATTTTTCCTCTCAGCAGTTTCAAATATTTTACCGTTTTCGTAAATATTTAATGTAGTCACTTGAGTTCCTTTTTTAAGAAATTCGTAGACTACATTTTCATAATTCAGATAAAACTTGTTGTCGGATTCCGGGAATAATTCTTTCGTCCAGCCTGGTTGGCCATCATTGATATCTGTAACTCTGAGAAGTTTTCCTTCAGTGACTATATTGACTACTCTATCTGGTAATATGTAATCTCCTACATACTGATTCAAGATTTCAGGAGCCACTTCTACCTCTGCTAATGGTTGATGATCGTAGCTAATGACTCTGGTCAATTTCCATTCATTATCTATTAATTTCCATAGTGCTGTCATTTTTCCTGAGCCAACAACTTTTTCGGTACCGTCGTTAATCTGCAGATAAAAAATATGATCACAGAACTCAAGTGCACCGTAGTTATCCATAGGATACACTTTCAGAGAACTTTTGATTAATTCTCTCCTCAGTGGTTGCCTGGACCGTTGTTCTTCACCGCAAAAGATGCCCATATCTTCCATTTCGTCATCTTTGGAAGCAGTATATCCTGCTTTGTCATGAAAGAACTCAAAGTCTTCTGAAAGAAATGATGCATACTTTTCAAGGTCACAATCCTTTTGAGCAGTGGAAAACATTAGACTATCCACTTGAGCAATTTGATCATAGAGATCTCCTGATTGTTGAGAAAAGCAAATAGTGACAGTTAAGAGAAGAGTCGACAGGGCAAATAAGATTTTCATAGAATTGGTTTTTAAACAATGACCAATATAGCTAATAAAGGTTTCCTTTTGAAGGAAGAGGATGAAGATAAGCCTCATGAAAAAGTACTACATTAGTACATATTTGAATTGATCACTTTGGAAAATATCATTAGTTTCTTCAATGGCATAATGCCGCTCTCCAATGAAACCCTGTTTCAGATAGGTCAGGTGTTTGTACCAGGTGAATTAAAGAAAGGCGAATATTTTATCAAAAAAGGTCAGTATGCTAAAGAAATTGCTTTTTTAGAAACCGGGATTGTCCGGGCTTATTATATAAATGCTGAAGGGAAAGAGTACAACAAGACATTCTTTTCGGCACCCTCGATCATTGGTTCCTATGCCTCACTTATAAGCAAGCAGAAAAATGTTGTTGCCCAGCAAGCACTTACACATTGTAAAATATGGAAAGCTTCTTTCAGAACTATCGAAGAATTATCTGAGGGTAATTATGAGATTGAAAGATTGAGGAGGACCATTGCTGAGAGTTTCTTTCTGAGTAATGAGAAAAAGGAAATTGAAATGGCATTACTGGATGCTGATAAGAGATACCTCATACTTCGTGAAGAGTATCCTGGTATTGAGCTTCAAATTCCTCAATATCATATTGCTGCTTACCTTGGTATAAGCGCAACTCAATTAAGCAGGATTAGAAACAAGCTTTCTAAAGAATAGGATTCCTTTACATATGTAAATGCAATTGGTTTTTGGTTGGCTCTTCTTTGCAAAGAGTTAAATCGAAAATCAATTACAATGGAAAACAAAGAAGTTCATTTTTTCAAGATCCTGTTTATCATTTCAGCTCTCTGGAACCTCATAGGAGCAGTTTTTGGCTACTTTAATACAGCATATACTTTTGAAGGGTTTTTCGATCGGGAATTAACAGATCCACTTTATTACGCCATTTACCAAGGTGCATGGGGTACTACACTTGTCTATTTCTTTGGGTATTCTATAGTTGCCTATAATCCTTTGAAACATACAGGAATTGTGATTGTTGGAGGAATAGGAAAAGTCGGTTTCGCTATTTCTTTGCTAAAATTTTATTTATCTGGTATTGCCGGGAATATTGTTTTTGTGGTGATAATCGGCGATTTCATTTTTGCTGTACTGTTTATATACTACTTCTTCAGGTTAGTTAAGTCAAAACAACCAATATTTTAAACAGGCAATGGTATCACAGATCATATCTAAATCAGTGTTTGTTTTGCTATTGTTATCTCAAACATTTGGCGTCTTAGCGCAGGGGGAATGGGTGCTAGACATGGAGAAGGCGGGGATAAGAGTTTATACCAGATATGAATTAGGTTCAGAGTTTAAGTCTTTTAAAGCAATTACTTCATTGGATTCATCCCTAGACGAAATAATTGAGGTGCTAAAAGACGCTGATAATTATTCGAAATGGTATGGGTTTACAAAGAATTCCAGGTTGTTGAAACAGGATAGTAATGTGCAGTATAATTATTTAGAAACCACTTTTCCCTGGCCATATAAAAACCGGGATCTTGTTTATAGGATGTCAGTTGGTAAATCAAATGCAGATTCTGTATTAATTCAATTGGAAGGTATTCCTGATTATGTTGATGACATGAGTGGTATAGTAAGAATGCAAAAAGCAGGAGGCTATATTTCGTTAAAAGCAATGGGGAGTCAAATAGAAATTACCTATTTCTTCCATTCTGAGCCTGGTGACAACATACCTGTTTGGTTGGCTAATCATTCAATTGCGGAGATGCCTTATAGAACGCTTACTGGGTTGAGAGCAATTCTCAAAAGAGAGGTTTTAAACTTAAATATACGTTAGTTAACTTATAAATAAGTTGTAAAACTTACAATTAAGTTGTATCATTGTTAAAGCTGATTGATTAAACACAGAAAGCAATGACAACTTTAACTAAGGCAGAGGAGAAGATTATGAAGATTCTCTGGGGTATTGAAAAAGGTTTTATCAAGGATATCATCGAGCAATACCCTGACCCAAAACCACCTTACAATTCTGTTTCAACTATCGTGAGAGTGTTGGTGCAGAAAGAGATTGTAGGATATAAGGCTTACGGGAATTCCCATCAGTATTATCCAAAGATATCTAGGGAGGAGTATAGCAAGGGACAGTTGTCGAGGCTTGTATCAGATTATTATAACAATTCGCTGAAGCAAGTAGTCAGCTTCTTTTCGGAGAGCAAGGAGCTCAATGAAAAAGAACTCAATGAAGCCATTCAATTATT
This sequence comes from bacterium, assembly GCA_024743255.1. Lineage (GTDB taxonomy): Bacteria > Bacteroidota > Bacteroidia > Cytophagales > Cyclobacteriaceae > JANSWY01. Next base: position 21,509 of record JANSWY010000055.1, read on the forward strand.
GGAATCACTAAAATCGAAGAACGATGAATAGCTTTCTATTATACTTAATGGAAGCCAGCATTGTATTGGTGTTGCTTTATGCATTGTATCTCTTTTTGTTAAGGAAGGAGACTTTCTTCAGCTTCAACCGCTTCTTTTTAATGGCGATTCTGGTGTTTTCTTTCCTCTTTCCTTGGGTAAGCTTTGAAATCTCTGATTCAGGGGATGGTTTAATCAATGAGCAAATTACGGAGCTTGGTAAGGCACGTAATTATTACTATATCACGATTGATAAATGGGCTGGTCAGGAATCTGGAACTCTCGAAAGTGATGTTTCCTGGTTTCAAAAGTTTTGGCAATATGATTGGAGTATTGGTGGAGTAATATTGTTTGCTAGCGCAGTGATATATGTATTGGGACTTTCATTTCTTCTATTCCGACTGTTTTTAGTATATATAAAGATTTATTCTTTGAAGAGAAAGCTTTCGGTAACTACAAACAGAGAATTGAAGGTGGCTAAACTGCCTGCTCAGATGGCTCCATTTTCATTCATGAATACAGTCTTTATGCCTGATAATATTCAGGATAAAAGCGATTTTGATCAGATTCTGGCACATGAGGAGACTCATATACGGCAGAGACATTCTATAGACTTAATATTTGTTCAACTCTTAGCGGCCATCATGTGGTTTAATCCTGTGGTGTGGCAGCTTATAAAATCTTTAAAACAAACACATGAATACATAGCAGATAAAAATATGCTTCAACAGGGTTTCTCCTTGGTAGAGTACCAGTCCTTGCTTTTGAGACAATTGATCAGCAACAACTCATATGGGTTGGTACACAATTTCAATTTATCATTTATTAAAAAGAGAATATCTATGATGAGCATAAAAGAATCAGGCTGGGCTGGGAAGTCCAAAGCAGTTATTGCAATGACCGCAATCTTAATGATCGGTTTTATGACTGCTCAGTGTAATAGTATTACTGAAATTTCTGCGGAGGAATTAACAAATACTTCAAGCGGAGACATGGAGAATATTGAATTCTATATTGATGAGATTTCCATCAATGGTGGTCTTAAGTTTTCCAAAGTAGAAGACTACAAAGGAGAGTTCAAATTTAAGTTCAATAATAATGTGGAGGATTACATTGTTGTTGGAATAGAATTGATACGAGATGGAGAGAAGGTGGCTCATATGAGTCAGAAGTTGAAAGAGGGGACACCATTTGAAATCAAAAGACTTCTAAATAAAGCGGAATTAGAAGACTATCTAATTATTGACATCATTGAAGGTCCTACAGACGCTGTGAAGCTTTACAAGATGCCACTATTCAGGGAGAGTGACAACTGGAAAATGAGCCAGGGCAGTGATTTGCCTCCACCACCTGTAACTTTATTTGTGGAGGGAATAGAATTGAATGGGCAAAAAGGTTTGTCGCTTGAAAAGATGAAAAGTCAGCAGTTTTCAGCGGAACTGGAATATGTTTTATCACCTTCAGTTGATTATTCTGTACTTGAAAAGCAAGCAGGTGATGTAAAAGCTAATTTGGTAAGAAAAGGAGTTGGAATCACAAGTGTGACCAGCAAAGGAGTGAAGAAGAAGGGGACCATCAAATTGGATCAGCTATTGAAAGAAGCTCAACCAGGAGATGCAATTGTTATACAATTTGGAGATCCGGATGGGTTGAGGTTTAGTGGGATGTTTTTTATTGAGTAGGATGAATATAAAGGGCTCTGGTTGGGGGCCCTCTTTTTGTTATTCTGATTTTTTCTACAAAAGTTAGAATTACTGCAGTCGTTCAGATAGTTTATTTGGATCTCTTCTACTATCACCAAATTGTTAAAATTTCTATTCTGTTCGTTTTGTGTTGATAGATAATGAAATAATCTCGAACAATTTTGATTCTCACATCAGGTAAATCGGTTCTTTTTCCAACATTAGAATGTTTAGAAATCAGTTCAATAGAGGAATCAAATAATTGATATAGCTTTTCGGAATAACTCTTTTATTTAGTTCGGTTAATCCAATATTCTAGAATGTCACGACGATCTTGCTGGGCCCGGAGAGACCAAATTACTTCTTTCTTAGCCATTTCTCAATCTCTTGATTGGCTTCATTATTATTCAGGTATTCTCCTTTTGCGATTTGTTCCTGAGCTTCATTTACAACAGATTTTTGATCATCTGTAAGTTGATAAATGTTTTTATCGTCAAATTGATTATCAAGAATCTTTAACATTTCCTTAAGAACTTCAGGGTCAGTTGTTTCCAGTATTTTCTTAATTAGCTTCTCTTTCAAATCGCCCATTCCCAAAAATAAAGGTTCTGTATTAGAATTTCCATTTTGACTCTTTGTAAGTAATCCTGCCATAATTCAAATGTAGCGAGGGTTGGTCTATTAATATTGGAGTCTAAATATCGCCCCTTTTATTTGCGATTTAATACGAATAAGGATCAAAATAATTCTCAGCATAATCCAAATATCGCATTCTGTGCAGGTCCAAGAATTCATTTAATTCTGGTTTGAGATATTCTGGTGCCTTCAGAATCGCCATCTTAAAACAATATGTAGCAGCTGACCAATCTTTTGCTCTTTCGTTCTCAATAGCCTCTTTCAGGAATAGCTGATATGAGGCGTCACCCTCAATTGGATACAGTTCTTTCCTTAAGGCATACTGAAATGTCCTTTTTCCTTCAGCTTGAATTTTGAAGATCACAACATTTCCTTCGTTCTCAAACCACTTGTCCCTTTGATGAATATAGAAATGGGAGCTTGTTGTTCGAAAAGAAGTGATGGAATCTTCGAATACATCTTCAATTGAGATGTTGAAGGTGTCTGGATTTTGGCCCTCTACTGTCTTCCAGTCGATAAGGATTGAATCTTGCAAATAAACACGATCAGCGTTAGAGGACTTGTTGAAGTTAACTATCTTGAAGTCGCTGGGTCTTACAACTGCTTGACCTGGTGTATCTATAAATCTGGTATCTCTAACAAATGAATCACTTAGAAAGTAATGTGAAAATCCCTTCCATGTCTTCTTTATCGATCTGGGCTGATCAACAATAAAATCCTCAGAAAACTCTGTTATGCTGCCATCTGATCCATTTGCAACAAGATGCCTATTCTTTTTGATTTTGACGGACGAATTAGTTTTTATGAAATCACCAGGATGAATAGGACCATTACTCGTCTTGATAGTTCCTTTGACAATTAATGCCTGAAGAGGGAAGGTATCTGATGAAACACTGTGCTGAGCCAGAATGCTCTGACAGATTAAAGAAAGAATCAGGAATGATTTAAGTAGCTTCATTACAAATAGAATATAACAAAAAAAGCCCGCAATTGCGGGCTTACAATATTTTCAGATTCTTTCTGCTTAGATAGAAAAACTCTCACCACATCCGCAAGTTCGGGATGCATTTGGATTGATAAACTGGAATCCTTTTCCGTTTAATCCATCAGTGAAATCAAGAGTAGTTCCTAGTAAGTACAGAAGACTTTTCTTATCAACTATTACTTTTACTCCTTTGTCTTCAAAAACGTCATCTGAGTCACTGATTTTATCATCAAACTCCAGATCGTACATCAAACCTGAGCACCCACCACCTTTTACAGCAACTCTAACGTTGTGCTCCGGGCTGTGGCCCTCTTCAGTTCTTAATTCGAATAATCTATCTTTTGCTTTGTCTGTTACGTTAATCATGGTCCTTTTATGCTATAGGATTTAATACAACACTAAAAACTGTAATTCCGTTCACGTCTCTACCATAGTAAAGCTTGTCCAGAGCATCATACATATTTTTAGCTCTGAAATATGAAGTCTGTAATTCCTTCATGCCCTTAACCATCCATTGAATAGTGAAAGAACCTTCCTTATCCTGATGATTCTTTACATAGTCCAATAGTTTGTTGAGTGCATCACTCTTGTCAAAACCCATCACAGATTGGAATAGGAATGACTGATTGTGTCTTGGGTTGATCGTAATCAGGTCCAGTTTAGTCTTGTTATCAAGAGTTGAGAACTCAAATACGACTTCCTCTTCACGCATTCCCAGAAACTTTTTGATTTCATTCTGGATTCTTGCGGCCTCTACATGTACATCAGTTCGTAATTCCATACTTAAGGGTTTAAAAAGTCAAAGTTATACCCAAACTTCAATATATCATCTAAAGAAATGCAAATCAAGCAAATCTTAACATTCAAGTAGGGAACCTTTCGCCTTACCGAAAAGTTTCCTCATTTTTGCGAAATTAAAGAATTGTAAAGAATAATTCTAAATTATGCTGAAAGTTGAACACATCGGAATTGCAGTAAAAGACCTTGAAAACAGCAATATGTTGTTTCAAAGACTTTTTGGAAAAGAACATTACAAAATTGAGGAAGTAGCCAGTGAAGCAGTTAATACCTCATTTTTTCAAATGGGAGAAACTAAAATTGAACTATTGCAGGCCGAAAGTGAGGATAGTGCAATCGCAAAATTCATTGCAAAAAGAGGAGAAGGAATTCACCACATTGCTTTCGAAGTGGAGGACATCCATGCCGAGATGGAAAGGTTGAGGAATGAAGGGTTTACTTTACTAAATGAGCAACCAAAAAAGGGAGCTGACAATAAGTTGATTTGTTTTGTTCATCCTAAGACAGCAAATGGACTTTTGGTAGAGTTGTGTCAGGAGATTAAGGATTAAATAAAAAACATAAAACGTCATTCCGGAATTTCTGAAATGAAATGGAAGAAATATCCGGAATCCCGAATTATGAAGCGCTCACGAGTTACATGAGTGCAAATATTCATGGGATTCCTGATCTACGCTTCGCTTCGTCAGGAATGACGGGTCTGGATTTTTAGGATCACAGAATTTAGGATTTAGGTATTAAGATTTAGAATTTGGAGATAATTATGTCTGAGGATAAAAGAAAAGAAATAGCGGATTTAGGGGAGTTTGGGTTGATTAAGCATTTGTCTGAGAAGTTTGACAATGTGCAGGAGTCAACAGTAAAGGGTATTGGTGACGATGCAGCTGTAATTGACAGGGGTGACTATTATGAAATTATCTCTACTGATATGCTGCTGGAAGGTGTTCACTTTGATCTTTCTTATGCACCACTGCCTCATTTAGGATTTAAGGCCATTGCAGTAAATGTATCTGACATTGCTGCGATGAACGGAATTCCTAAACAAGTAACAGTCAATATTGGAATAAGCAATCGATTCTCTTTACAAGCTATTGATGCATTGTATCAGGGAATTAAATATGCTTGTGATGGATATAAGGTTGATTTAGTTGGAGGTGACACAACAAGCTCATCGTCTGGTCTTGTTATTTCTGTGACAGTCGTTGGAGAAGTGGCAAAAGATAAGATTGCCTACAGGAGTGGAGCTAAAGAAAGTGAGATACTTTGTGTGACTGGGGATTTGGGTGCTGCATATGTAGGATTACAAGTTTTAGAAAGAGAAAAGCAGGTATTCCTGGCAAATCCGGATATGCAACCTCAGCTTGAACAGTATGATTATCTGGTAAGAAGACAATTGAGATCAGAAGCAAGAACAGATATTATTCACGAGATCAGAGACCTTGGAGTAGTACCAACTTCGATGATTGATATATCAGATGGTTTGGCGTCAGATTTATTTCATCTTTGTGAGCAGTCAGGACTTGGTGCTGCAATTTATGAAGACAAGTTACCAATTGATAAGAGCACATATGATACGGCTGTAGAATTCAATTTAGATCCAATCACCTGTGTGTTAAATGGGGGAGAGGATTATGAATTGCTATTTACCCTGAAGCAAGATGACTTTGAAAAAGTAAAGAAGCACCCTGATATCGCTACCATTGGTTATATGCACAAGGCTGAAAAAGGAAAGGTGTTTGTAACTAAGAATGAAAATGTGGTTGAACTACAGGCACAAGGTTGGAAACATTTCTAAAGAGAAAGAATCAAGCTCAGCTAACCGTTACGCTGAGCTTGAAAGATAATTGAGATTTAAGTTCTTAAGACAGTTTAAATGCTATTGGTACTACCATCTTAACCTTCACATTTAGTCCATCTTTTTTGCCTGGTGCCCACTTAGGCATTGCACCTACAACTCTAAGTGCTTCCTCTTCCAGTAATTTTAGACTTTCAGCATTTTGAATAGTTAATTGTTCTGAATTTTCATCATTGCCAACCACAACCATTTCATCAAGTAGTCCCTGAGTTATGGTAGACTTGATTACTGCCACATCAACTACAGCACCATCATTTCCAATAACAAATTCTACAAAAACTTTTCCTTCAATGCCTTTTTCTCGGGCAGATTTAGGGTACTTGATTTCCTGTCCAAGGAAACCGTAAAGTGCCTGGAGACCTCCGTTATATTCAGGTTTCTGGTCAACTTCATTCAATTCATTTACTGATTCTAATACACTGTCAGTGGATTCATTTTGATCACAGCTCACAACGGCAAATACCAACGCGAACGCAAGAACAGGTACATAATATTTAACCGGATTCATCTTACGATTTTTCATTTTCATCATTTCAATTCGTTTAAGAGTTTTAGATTTATTGAATCCAATTGGATTATTGATAGGGCTCCCAAAATGGTTACCCAGGCTTAAGCCAACATTTGATAAAGTCTGATTCACCAACAGGTTGATATACCTTGAAGGACTAGTTTCTTTCACAACTCCATGATCTGCTTGATACTCGTGAGTGATTTTAATGGCAGCATGGTAAAAGTGAACTATAGGATTGAACCAGAATATTGATTTGCAAATTTCCAGGATTAGCAAATCAAGGGTATGCAATTGCTTGACATGAATCTGCTCGTGAGCAAGTATATGCTCTCTTTCTTCACTGTTTAAACCTTCTTTGTTGTCAAGAAATATTGCATTTAAAAAGGTAAATGTGCTCCCGGTTTTCGATGTGAAATACAAGTCAGTACCGTTATAATTACTTTTTTGAGCACTGTTTTTAATTTTCTGAATTTTTATGAATTGCCACACAATTCTAGAAAACATGAATAATGTGACAATCAGATAAATTCCCCATAAAGCATTACTCCAGGAGAATCCAACTGATTCGGTAACTGAAGCCTGCTCTCCAGCTACAACAATTTCTTGTAATGCCAGTGGAGATTCTATTGAAACTCCCGCAACCTGAATATTAGAGAAGCTGATTAATGGGAATATTGCGGAGAGTAAAACTGAACTCAGCAAGTAAATTCTTACAAACTGGTAATTGGTTTCCTTTCTCAGTAGAAAGAAATAGATCAGATATAGTACTGAAAGTCCAATTGTAAATTCTATCGTGTAGTTAAGTATATTATTCATGGTCATCAGTATTTAAGTCGCTTTTTACTTCATTTAGCAACGCATCCACCTGCGCCATGTCCATGTTGTTCTCCTTGGCAAAAAAGGAAACCATCTTTTGAAAAGAACCACTGAAATAATCAGTCATCAGGTTCTTCATGAAGAAGCTTCTGTAGGTGTCTTTTTCAATCAATGGAAAGTACTCATGACTCTTACCATATGCCTTGAATCCTACAAATTCTTTTTTTACCAGGATTCTCACAATTGTAGAAACAGTGTTATATGCCGGTTTTGGATCTGGCATCTCTTCAATAATATCATTCACAAAACCCTTCTTCTTTTCCCAGAGGATTTGCATGATCTGTTGTTCTGCTTTTGTAAGTTCTTTCATGGTTTAACTAAACGGTTTATTTAAATCTCAGTTCAAACATATAACTAATAACTTAGTTTTCAAACTAATTGTTTAGTTTAAAGAATATTTTTTTCAAAAAAGTGTATTGTTTGGACTCTGACTTTTGATGGTAAACATCTAAAAATTAGCTTTGTGCTATGATTATTCTAGATAATGCGGTTTTGTCAGACGACATCAAAGAAAATTTCTTTGTTTGCAATTTGGAGAAGTGTAAAGGTGCATGTTGTGTAGAGGGAGACCTTGGTGCACCATTAGAAAAGGATGAGCTATCCGAGATTGATGATAATCTGGAAGCCATCAAGCCATACTTGTCTGAGGAAGGCTTGAAAGCAATCGACGAGCAAGGTCCGTATGTTCTTGATGAAGAAGGTGATTATTCTACCACTACAATTGACAATAAGGAATGTGCCTTTGCTATTTATGATGAGAACAAAATCTTAAAATGCGGAATCGAACAAGCATATCTGGACGGCAAGATCAAATGGAAAAAACCAATCTCTTGTCATTTATACCCAATCAGAATCACAAAGTACGATCATTACGATGCGTTGAATTACGATAGATGGGACATCTGTTCTCCGGCATGTGATTTTGGAGCAGAGTTAAAGGTGCCAATCTATAAGTTTCTAAAAGATGCCTTGATCAGGAAGTATGGTGAGAAATGGTATGCTGAGTTGGTTGAGGAGATAGAGGGGGAGTAGAGTCGGAAGACGGAAGACCGGAGACCGAAGTTTGAGGTAAACTCTAAATCTTAATATCTAAATCCTAAAACCTATGATCCTGTTTCCCAAAACCAGCGATACGTCATTCCTGACGAAGCAGAGCGGAGATCAGGAATCCCGTGACGTTTTGCACTCATGTAAATCGTGACTCTTCAAAATTCTGGGATTCCCGATATTTCTTCCATTTCCTTTCAGAAATCCTGTTTATCAGGCCCTAAATGTTAATTCGTTAATTAGTAAAGCAGCGTTTACACCTCACCCCAGCCCTCTCCTGAAGGAGAGGGAGTTAGGTTTATGAATTCAATTTGGAATCGCAGTTCGGAATGACGCACTAATAGTTTTATGAACCATACAAAACTCGTAAGGTTCTCTGCAAGAGAAAAACCCCGAAACCCGCAACGCGTTCCAGACAACAGACAACAGACAACAGACAACAGACAACAGTAACAGTCAACTAACCGCAACAGCTCTCTTCTTAAACTCCTTCGGACTCATAGAAGTCTCCTTCTTAAAAGCCGCATAGAAAGCAGAAGGAGTATTGAACCCAACTTCATATGCCAGTCCTTCAATTTTTAGCAGCTTGTCCTCTCCCGAAATTAATTTTTCTTTCACAGCTTCGACTCTGTAATAGTTAATCAGCTCAGGGAAAGTTTTGCCATAATGTTGATTTATCGCTTTTGAGACCAGATAAGAAGGAGAACCCAGGTGCTCTGAGAAGGAAGAAAGTGTAATTGCTGACTTGGTGTAGAGTTTTTCTTTTTCCAGTGCAAGTTTCAATTCTTCTTTTGGTAGTACAGGTATTGTTTTTACGGTGGTTCGTGGGAATAATACCGGGTTCTTCAGCACATAAAAGAATTGAACGTAGATCACCAGGGAAGCACCAGCTGCACCGTAAGCGTACCCTATAATTCCATCGGAAACAAGCTGATACATCAGGCAGGCCCAAATAATACTTGTGGAAATGATGATTACATTATTCCATTTTGCTAATACAGGAAATTCTGATTTTGATTTTATGTGTTTGTAATAAATTCCAATTAAATAAATTGCTAATAAAACAGTGCCCCAGAAATATAATGGGTATTTAGTTTCTTCTCTCATCCATATCATAAAGAACCCAGAAAGTGGTACCAGAAAGTGAAGAGCATGTTGCCATTTTAGTTTCGGGTTTTCGCGGTAGCTGTTTGTGATGTAGAGTAGCAGGGCTGGACCAATTGAAGCCAATCCCAGAAAACCTAGTGCAACTCCAATAGCATCCATTCCATCCATTAAATAATAGAAAATGGATTTCCCGATTCTTAAAGCCACCGCTAAGTATAATATCCCTAGCAAACTATTTCTGACTCTATCTTCTGTTCTGATAAACAGAAAATAGCTAGCCAAAAAAATACTTACAGTTACAGCTATTCCAGAAAATGCTCCAAGTAAAATAAGAGTGTTCATATGGTAAAATTCTACAATTTAAGTTCTCCAGATTCCTCAAATCAGGAAGTTTAGAGCTTTATGAAGTTCTAAACTTGTACCGGTAAAAAAATTCAACGTAAAATGACAAAAAAGTTTTTAACATTTGGATTAACGGCTGTTATGTCTGGACTCATGACATTTTCCTACGGCCAGTTTCACACGATGAACATTCCAAAATCCAGTCCTAAAGTAAAAGAAACCCAGCAGTTAGGTATTACAGACATTACATTAGAATATCATAGTCCGGCAGTGAGGGGTCGTGATGTTTGGAAAGAGATTGTTCCGTTTGGTGGAGAACCAATAGCCTGGAGAGCTGGCGCCAATATGAATACCCGAATTACATTTAGTACAGATGTGACTATTAATGGGAACGCGCTGAAAGCTGGTGGTTATGGTTTTCATGTGGTCCCAAGGGAAACCGGAACTTGGACATTAATATTTGCTCACCATGATAATCAATGGGGGAGCTATTACCTGGATAGAGATAAGCATGCAGCGATAGAAGTTGAGGTCACTCCGGTTGCGACTAATTTCTCAGAACAACTAGATTATGAGTTTATTGAGCGTACCGACAGTACAGTGGTAATTGCACTGGAATGGGCTGAGAAAAGAATTCCATTCATAATTGGAGTTGATCTCAACAAAACTGTGATTGACAATTTTAGATATGAGTTGCTGGGCATCAATACCTATAGATGGGAGGCCTGGAATGATGCTGCTCAATGGTGTCTGAGAAGGAAAACCAATCTTACTGAGGCACTTGAGTGGGCAAACAGATCAATCAATGGTGGATATGGAGGTTTTGCTGCAAACAAAAATATGTCAAACCTATCCACAAAGGCTGACATCCTGTTTGCGATGGGAAATGAGAACGAATCGGATGCTACTTATAAAGAAGCTATAGGGTTGATTAAAGTGCCTGGAGAAGTATATGAAACTGGTAGAAACCTTGCTTTAGCCGGTAGATTGGAATTGAGTGCTGAAGTATTTGAAGAAGGATTGAAACAGTTTTCGGATAATTGGTTAGTGCAGATGGGATATGCAAGAACCCTGGCCGCTCAAGGAGATAAAAAAACAGCTAAGAAGTATTTGACTAAATCGATTGAAACAGTTCCCGGGAATTACAAAGGTTTTGTTACGACTATGCTAGAGAAACTTGACAAAGGAGAAGCCATTTGATAGTTATGTCTTTTAATTTATCATGCGTTTAGTTTTCTGCTTCTCTATGATCCCCTTTCAGTTTTGGAAGGGGTTTTTATTTTTCCAGAATATATAATCTGATACTCTCGTCACTGTTAGGAAGCTTGATATAACCATTCTGTGTAAAGCCTAGCTTTTCCAACAACCTATAAGATTTCTTATTATCATCCGAAGTAATAGCACTAATTCTCTTTTGTTGATGCACATTAAATGCCAATGAAATCATGGCTTGAGCTCCTTCTGAAGCATATCCCTTTCCTTCAAACTCTGGGAGAAGCGCATAACCAATATCCATTCCATCCACACCATCCCGATCATGGAGACTGCAAGTACCTACTATCTCGTTAGTAGCCTTATTGATCATTAAGTGATTTACAAATCCCTTTTCAGATAGTTTGGGATGCATTTTATTCATGATGTATTGACGGGCATCATCTATTGTTTTGATACCTCGATCACCGATGAAGTCATACCACTTTTTGGTATTCATCAGTTTGAAAAGGAATTCAGCATCATCTGGTAAAACGACTTGTAGTCTGAGTCTTTGGGTTTCCATATAAGAAAATTATGGGAGCAATCTAGTGAAATTTTCTACTCAGCCAACCCATTCTGG
>JANSWY010000057.1 GCA_024743255.1 bacterium
AGCATCTCAATTCTATCTGGTTTTACTAGCTATTTGTCTGATATCTCCGGACTAAGTGTAAGTATATCCTGCACTTCAGAATACGTAAATTTTGTGAATGACCAAGTTGAAATTTCCAATCTGGATAGCCTGGATGAAATGGTATTGAGTGACTTGCAATTTGTACTGGATGAGAATACACCAAATAATGAAAGACTCATCTTCAAAATTGAATATATCGCTGATAGCACATACTCCGATTTTCAATTCTTCGAACTTTATACATCACCCGAAAATATTGATTTTGGAGAGGGTAATTCTCAAATCACCGTATTACCAAGCGGAAGTTTAGGTTATGATGACAATGATGTAGACGATGGTGTTGGTTTTAGTTTCAACGGAGAAAGAATATTAGATAAAATTGGTTTGATAACAGGTCTTAATGGTGATACTTTAGTTGACAATTCAATTATCGCTTACAGCCTCACAGCAAGAAGCTTCGATTTTGAAACACAGGAAAAAGTAAAGTTCTACAAACACCCTACAGCAAATTTGCATATCGAGGGAACTTTCAATGATAATGAAAGCAATGGTTCCATTTTAGGCCTACAATTCGAGCAAAAATTTTATGGTTGGAATGATGGGGAAAGTGCAAACAATATTATTGTCGAATACAGAATTACAAACACTTCTGAAACCGATTATGATAGCCTGTATTTTGGAATATTAAGTGATTGGGATATCGAAGATTCGGTGACTAATGCTGCTGATTGGAATTTTGATCAAAACCTCGGTTTCACTACCAATTCTGATTCCTCAAAATTTGGTGGGGTTGCTCTTCTTACAAATCAGTCACACTATCACAAAAATATAGACATAACTGATGATACCGGAGAGTTCCTGGATGACAATGCAAAATTTGATTTAATCTCTTCGAAGGATTCGTCTACTATTTTTAATGCAAATATCAGTCAGATTAATTCCGGCTTAGTACAGTCGCTCCAATCCAAACAAAGTGAAAAAATCGCATTTGTGATTTCTGGGGCTACTTCTTATTCCGAATTGTTAGATCAAGTCGAGCAAGCCAAGTTGGATTATCAGGAAATTGTAGCCACACCAAGAGTTTCGGATTATGACAATGTATGTGAGTTAACAAACTACTACCTCAATCCAATTGATGGTACATTGCATAATTATTATTCTGATGCATTAGGAACAAGTTTAATTGGTTCCGGGGATAGTTTGGAAGTTGGACCAATCGCTGGGGATACCATCTTTTACATTTCCAATATTGATTCTACTTATGAGTCAAGCACATATGCTTACAGCATAACAGCAAAAAGTGCTGTTGCCAATTTTGAGATGAGTACTGATACTCTACTACTTGGAGACAGCCCTACAAATGAGGTTTTCTTTAATGACCTTAGTAGCGATGTTCTCAACTGGGACTGGAACCTGGGTGACGGAACTATCACAAATATTCAAAACCCTTCAAATGCATTCAATAGTCCGGGAACTTATGATATTTCCCTGGTCATTGAAACATCATTTGGCTGCATTGATACCTTGACACAACAACTGTTGGTTGCTGAGAGAAATCAAGCTCCTGACGTTGAAGACCAAACTGTTTGTTTGGGGAACACTATCCAGATTTCTACAGACAACACAAATCTGATCAGGGTTTACAGGGACTCCTTATCAAATGAGGTTCTGTTTGAAGGAGACGTCTTTATGTCTGAATCGATTGAGAATGATACTATTTTCTATGTTTCCAATGCTGAAACGGGATTTGAAAGCTTAAGAGTACCAGTTGAAATTCACGTGAGTGAAATAGATGTCAATATTAGTGTGGAACCAGACAATACAATTTTGAATGAGGCTGCAATCATATTTAATAATAATACTGATAACAGCGCTACTCAAGAATGGTTCGTGGATGGAAACTCTGTAGGAACCTTAGCTAACCAACCATATGAACTCCCGAACAATAATGATTTTACTCTCACCGTAAACATTGAAAACTCTCTGGGATGCCAGGAATCTCTTGACCAAGAGATTATATTGACTGAAAGTCCAATGCCATCAGTTTCCAATCAGCTGGTTTGTAAAGGAACTAATGTTTTGATAGAACCTGGAAATGGAAATTCATTCCTTTTTTATGGTGATAGCGAATTGACCGAATTAATTGCAAAAGGACAATCTGTTGAAATTGAAAACATTCAATCTGACACCACACTTTATGTCCAGGGAATAGACAACCTTATTCCTGGTCAGGTTGCTTCTTTGGATATCACACTAATAGATTTTGAAATAAACATCTTAGCAACTCCAGATTCGATAATATTGGATGGGCCTCAGTCTGTTACTTTGTCTTCATCAAATGAGGATATAGAATCGTACAACTGGTATATTAATGATGATTTGGTTTCCACTAATTCTAACCCGATCTTATTTTTTGATACACCTGACGATTACCTCATTACGCTAATTGCGGAAAACACAGATGGATGCATTGATGAAACAAATGTAACCTACAAAGTATCTCTTGAAGAAATAATCACAAACAGTGCGGAAGAAACAGATGAATATCTTATCTTTCCAAATCCTACCACAAAGCACATCAAAGTTGCTGAGGGGTACAAGATTTTGAGAATTGTAACTTCTACAGGCAAGGAAAAAGGATTTAAATCAGCAGATACTGGTATAGTAAATTTGGAGAATTTCACTCCAGGTATCTATTATGTATTTTTAGAAATTGACAACAAGATTGACATTCAGAAACTAATCATTTCAAGATAAATGTGATGTTTTTATGCAGTCTATCTTAGATTAGATATATTTATTAAGTCATATGGAAAACACAGTGATTCGTTACCTAAATCCATTTTCTACTGGCTCACTTGAAGATAAACTTTTTAGATTAGGTGTGTTATGTTTTCTGATTACCTGTTTATTGGGAATCATTCAAAACCTCTTTGTGGAAACCAATCCCCTAACCTATTACATCTATCTTGCTGGAGTCGTAATATTTGGCTTCATCTATTACCGCAGTATGACTGTGTCCATTAAAATAGTTGGGAAGGCCTTCTTCTTAATTGTTGCTGCAGTTTTGATAAGTGTCGGTTACTTTCTGAAAGGTGGAATCACAGGTTCTGAGGTACTCTTATTTCCATTGTTTATTGTTCTTGGCTTCCTATTTCTAAGTGCAAAAAGATACTTGTACTTTGTAATTGGTGTAGCAATCCTAATTGTTGCTCTATTTGTAGTTGAGATGCTTTTCCCTCAATACATTACCGGACAAAGTACTTTCGATGTAAAACAAAGAAACTTTTTTTCGGCCTTATTCCTACTAAGTTCAATTTCAGGAATAACGATGTACTTTTTCCGCAAGTACTACGACCAGGAAAGAAATAAATCAGAAGAGAACCAGGAGGCTTTAGAGGGGATGAATACATTGCTGAGAAAAGTGAGTGATGAAGCTTTAACAGCAACAAAGGCAAAATCTGAATTCTTGGCTAGTATGAGTCATGAAATAAGAACTCCTCTCCATGGAATAATTGGAATGACTGATATTCTGAAGGAGACTGAACTAAGTGAAGAACAAGCTGATATCGTTGATTCTGTTAAGGTAAGTGGAAATATCCTGCTCAATATCATTAATGATATACTTGATATCTCAAAAATTGAAGCTGAAAGGTTTGAGCTGACTGAAGCCAAGTTTGACATAAGAAAGACTTTGAATGAAGTGCTTTCGGTTGTGAGACCTAAGACATCAGAGAAGAATGTGGATCTTACCTTTACGATTAGCAAAAACGTTCCTAAGAATCTTTTAGGAGATGAAAATAGACTGAAGCAAGTACTACTAAACATAGCAGGAAATGCCGCTAAATTCACTAGCAAAGGTTTTGTACATATAGAGCTAAAGTCTAAAGAAACTGAAGAACCAGATTTAGTCGTTCTGGAGTTCAACGTGGTGGACTCTGGTATAGGTATTTCTGAAGAGAACCTCAAAAACCTATTCGATCCATTCTTCCAGGAGGATAAAGTAAGGCACAATAATATGGGAGGTACTGGTCTTGGTTTGGCCATCACCCAGAAGATTGTGGATCTTATGAAAGGAAAAATCACTGTAAAAAGTACCGAGAAACTGGGTACGACCTTTACTGTCGTAGTTCCATTCAAACAGGATAACTCCGAGGATGAAGTTGAAACTAAACCAACAGCAGCATCAGGACTTGATCCAATTAGATCAGACCTAAGAATACTCGTTGCTGAAGATTTCGAGATCAACCAAAAAGTAATTCGCATGATGCTTGAAAAACTAGGCCTTCAAGCGGATTATGCAGTTAATGGTAGAGAGGCAATTGAAATGCAAAGAAAGTCGAGTTATGACCTTATTCTGATGGATATCCAAATGCCTGAAATGGATGGTATTGAAGCAACACGACTTATAAGAGCGGAGGGTACTTCAAAATTGGACCCAGTAATCATTGCAATGAGTGCCAATGCACTAAACAGCGATCAGGATGTAGCTTTTGTAGTTGGAATGAACGACTTCATTTCTAAACCTGCCACTTTGAACAAGGTACACGAGGTATTAAAAAAATGGGAAAGCCCAAACTAGGCTCTCCCCTTCTATTTTGACCTTGTTAAAATTCTAATCTATAACTTAAGTTAGGGAACATCCCAAGTTGTTCATCAGAGCCTATTTGACCAGAGAATGGGTTGTAATATCTTCCTGCTTCATTTAGTCTTCCTGTTAGATTCTGAACATTAAGTGCGATTACTTGAGTTGTTTTTGGTTTATTTCGAATGTATTTGATTCCAAAATCAATTCTCCAATAAGGATCTAATCTCTCAGCATAAGCATTTTCAAAATTCAGAATAGTGTAACCCTCATTTCTTGATTGATTCAGATCAATTGGGATAAATCTGTTGTTTCCAGAGGTAATTAATTTGGTATTGATACTGATCAAATTGTTTTTCCCCTTACCCACTTTAAATTCCTTACCACTAATTACATTGAATATGTAGTTACTGTTGAATCGTGTACTTCTCTCAATATCATCAGCTGCTGTATACTTAGATTCAAAGATCGAACCCGTAAATACCAGATAGAACCCTTTGTTGAAAAACCTCTCAGCTGTTAATTCCAGCCCATAGTTTCTACCTTTTCCTTCATTAACAAGAGTATCAGTTACAAATCCGCCAGACATGTTCAAAATACTTGCCATTCCACTACCTGGTTCATCAGGTCTGGTATTCGGCCTGATTGGCACATCGTATAAATGCTGATAATAAATCTCAGATTTCAATCTCCAGTTCTGACCTATCGATCTCTCATATCCAATTACATTATGGTATGCCTTCATCAATTCAAGATCTTCATTAGGTCTAATTAAATTACCAGAGCCATCTTCAATTGTAGACAGGTAAGTACTTATCGTTTCTTGTTTACTATGAATCCCAGTACCGAAGCTTAAAGTCTGTTTATTATCAAGTTTGAATCTCATCCCAAACCTTGGCTCAATAGAATAATTGTTATTGAGCATTAACTGCAGATAATGCAAACCAGTATTGAACGTTAATCTCTCATTTAATCGATACTGCCATTGACTATATGCCTGGAAGGTTCCGGTATTGCCTTTGGAATCAACGTCTTTAATCAGTCTATCAAGTTCATATTCAAATTCTCTAGATTTAAGATTGTAGCCTGTATGGCTATATATCATTCCAGAACGAAGAGTGTTTCTGGCATTAAGCTTTGAGTTGATCAAGGTTGAAAACCTAATGGTATTATCAATAAAATCTTCTGCATAAGTTTCTTTCACAGCAACTGAATCTTCATCATACTTGATCGTTCTTTGATGAGCAGACAGCTTGCTTTCCAGATAGGTGTTTTTGTTCAAATAAAAAATATGCGATAAACCACCAACTCCTAGTAGGTTCCCTGCCCTCCAGTTGTAATACTCATCTATTTCCGGGTCCGCCAATTCTTTATCCACACTGGTTCCCCCTAATCCCCAAACCGAGAATGTTCCAAGTTTTTCAGTAGGAAAATTAAGTTTAAACGATAGATCAGAGAATGTGATATCCTCATTTTCATCAAGAATTTTAATTCCGATGTGATCAAATAGGGCTAGAGTGGAATATCTATAATTAATTAGATAAGAACCTCTTTTATTTGCACTGAAAGGTCCCTCCAACGCTGCAGCTACTCCCAAAAAACCTGCCTGAAATGCATATTCTCTTTTTTGATTGTTTCCGTTTCTCAAAGAAATATCAAATACTCCAGAAAAAGCATTACCATATTCAGCTGGAAAAGCACCAGTGAAAAAATCAGAGTTAGATAACATATTATTACTTAACATGCTGATACCTCCTGCTGCAGATCCTACCTCTGCAAAATGATTTGGGTTTGGAACTTCAACACCTTCAATCCTCCACAGCAATCCATTTGGCGAATTACCTCTGATTACTATCTCATTTAAAATATCATCACCACCTGTTGTAACACCAGCGAATGATAATGCGGCTCTGGCGGGATCATCAAAGGTAGCTGCATACCTGCTTGTTTGTTCCACACTAAAAGAAAGTGCACTTACAGAAGACAATTCATTGATTGGCTCGCCACGATTGTCATTTGCAACTATTACCACTTCTTCCAGCTTACTGAGCGATTCAGTCAAGCTAATATTTAATTCAACCTGTTTACCACTTCCAACAAGTATGTCGGATAAATAAGCATCCTCATATCCGATATAAGTCACCGCTAAATTGTGTCGTCCAACCTGGACTTTAGGAATAAGGAACTCACCATTAATATCTGTTACCGCTCCCTGAAGAGGATCCGTTCCTACAACTACAATGGTAGCTCCTATAAGGGGAGACTCACTTTGGCTGTCAATAATTTTCCCTCGAATGGTTTGTGTGAGGTCCTGAGCGTTAAGTTTGATTGTGCATAGCAAGGTTAACGCGAGTAAAAAAATACGAGTCATTTTAAAAAATTGAGTTTTTGATCTTGCTTCTAAGGAGAGGTTTAATTTAAAAAGGTTGCCAACTGGCAGAAAAAAAACAGTAATTAGTATATTAACCCCTACGAATTCTTTCTATGATAGTTAAGATAGCAACCTCAGATAGCGAAATAAAAGCTGCTCAAGAACTTCGAATAGAGGTTTTTGTGGAAGAGCAGGGTATTCCCAAGAATATGGAGCTGGATGAAAAAGACGAAAGATCCACTCATGCGTTAGTAATCGAAGATGATATTGTGATTGGAACAGGAAGGTTGACTCCTAATGATGATCAATCTGGTACATTGTCGAGGATCGCAATTAAGAAAGAAGCAAGAGGTAGAGGTCTTGGTGGAAAAATAATGGACACCCTTGAACAGTATGCCAGAGATAATGGATTCAAATCATTGGACTTAACTCCACATGCTTATTTGGAAAAGTTTTATGGAGATCTGGGTTACCACACAATCGAACCAAATGCAGGAGAAGTAGGTGGCCATCCTTTGATTAAGATGGCCAAAAACCTCTAAATTTTTTATTCGTCCTTCAACACTTTTGCAGGGTTGGTCCTGGCAGTTTTGAAAGATTGAAATCCAACTGTAATCCATGATAACAAGAGTACTGCTATAATTGGGAACAAGAACAATATTGGATTCAATGTAAGTCTTTCAGCAAAATTCTCGAGCCATTTATCAGACATGTAATATGCCAAAGGAATTCCTATCAAAGCTCCAATTCCAATAAGCTTAGTGAACGAGTTGATAATTAAACCTGACAATTGATACTCACTTGCTCCAAATACCTTACGAATAGCTATTTCTTTGAGCCTTCTCTGAAGAGTAAAACTAGCAAGCGCCAACAGACCAAGACAAGCTACAAAAATTGCCAGCACACTGAAGACCAAAAACAGCTTACCAAATTTTCTTTCCGCTCCATACAATCTGTTAAAGGATTCATCCAAAAAGACATATTCAAACGGTTCCTCCTCTACAAATCGAACCCATTCCGATTTTACACTCCTGATTACTTCATCATAATTCTTAGATACTCTAATCAACATATGGCCGCCTCCGTAATGTAATTCAGGCTGAGATATTGATGGTGCGTATCTTAAAAGCATGGATTGTATATCAGATCTCATTGATCCAAACCTGTAATCTTTTAATACACCTATGATCTTAAAATTCTTACCATTACCTCTTGATAGAACTTTACCAACACCTGTTTCCCAGCCCACTTCCTCTAAAAAAGCTTCATTTACCACAACAGTTGTTGTATCAAGTGCTCTTGATTTTTCAAAGAATCTACCTTCTACCAGTGAAAGACCAAGTACTTCCTGGAATTCCGCTCCTACGAACGCATGATACGGCCCAATTTTCTTTGATACATCTTCCACTGTGGTGTAACTCCAGTCGGATGCTCCACCAGATGGATAATGATTTGAAATCACCGTACTTTCAACTTCTGGTATTTTTCTAATGCTGTTTTCAAAAGCTGAGAATGATTTTTCAGCAGCTACAACATTTTTCACAACCAGAGTTTGATCCGCAGCAATACCTAATTCAGCCTTTGTAATATGTTTCAATTGTAGGTAAATAATAAGTGTGAAAGCCAACAGTACAATTGAAATAGAAAACTGAAAAGTCATTAACCCCTTCTTAAGAAAATTACTTCCAGATTGATCTTTAAAAACTCCCTTCAGTGCTTTAATGGGTTTAATACTTGATAAGTAAAAAGCGGGATATGAACCTGCAATTAATCCGGTTACAATTCCTGCTGCAATTAGAATCAATATGTTTTCTACTTGTAAAACTTCCAAGATTGAGAAACTCTTACCCGCTAATTCATTAAAACCTGGCAATATTAGAAGTAAAATTCCCAGGGCTATTATGAGTGATACACCAGATATGATAAGGGACTCTGTTAAAAACTGAAACACCAGTTGCTTTTTCAAAGAACCAAGAACCTTCCTAATCCCTACTTCCTTAGATCTTAATGCCGATCTGGAAGTCGATAGGTTAATAAAGTTGATACACGCAATCAGAAGAATAAAAAAAGCTACAATTGAAAATATGTATACATTATTCTTACTTCCAGGAGTTCCTCCCAGGGACATCCGTGGATGCTCTAAATGAATATCAGCTACAGGAATTAGATGGTAGTTGAACTTATAACCGTCTGCCAAATATTCTTCAAATGAAGAATGCCCTGTAAATTTCACAAGCCCTGGTCCAACGTACTTCTCAACAAAGGCCTGGAACTTACTTTGCAGCAAATCGGAATTGGCATCTGACCTTAATTTAAGATAAGATATGAAGTTGTTTGCAGTCCAATTACCCTTTGTTGCCCAAGATTCGCTAGGGATATCGACTACAAACTCGTATTGCATATGTGAGTTTCCGGGACAATCAACCACTACTGCTGTAACGGTGTGATTTTCACCATCAACTTTCATAACCTGTCCAATTGGATCTTTGCCTTTAAAATGATTGAGGGCAAAGCTTTTTGTTATCACGACAGAATTTGGCTTCTTCAGAGCATACTCCTCGGATCCCGCCAGAAACTTAGTTTGGAACACTTCGAAAAACGTAGAGTCACCAATAAATGCACCACCTTGCTTAAAAACATGTGAATCGATGTTCACAGTTGCGTCGAATGGCCCATAAAGTCTGGTTCCTGTTTCAACTTCCGGAAAGTCCTGGCGCATTTGATATACCAATAATGCCGGAGTGTTGGTTCCTCGTTCATTTAATGACACCCGGAACACTCTTTCATGATCAGGAAGAAATTGATCATAACTAACCTCATCTTTCACAAAAACCATGATTGCAAGGCAGCAGACCACTCCTACTGAGAGCCCCATGATATTGATGAAAGAGAAAAACTTGTAACGTAATAAGTTGCGAATTGCGATTTTGAAATAATTTCTAATCATTGCTAAGGATATTAAAGCCGGTATGTCGTCCAGACCCTTCACATACCGCCATCTTAAAAATCTAATTACATCCCATGCGAAGAAGAGCCTGGCTTTTCTGGTACCAAGTTTTTCGCAACGGCCCTCAAACAACTCATAGAGATCACCCTCAATTACTTCGAGAGCCCTCGGTTTGCAATACCATTCCAGAAACCTTAAAAATATTTTAGGAGGCTGATTCATACAGTTCCAAACCTAAGGCTACTGATTTGACCATATAGTTTGTCACGCATGAGTCTGGTTTCCTGAATTACTTCAAGGCCTACTTTTGTAACAGTAAAAAAACGTTTCCTTCTACCTCCTCTTGTTTTGGTGGCACCACCAAGGTGTGAAGAGAGTAAAGATTTATTCTCCAGACGGTCTAATGCTGTGTGAACTGCACTGATATTGACCTTTCTACCAGTTTGCTTAAGAATTTCTTCCATCACATTTACACCGTATGCATTATCATTTAATACGGCAACAATCAGAAGCACCAGCTCTTCGAATTCACCAAGTGTGAGTCTTCCCATTTTGAGTTATTTGATTTACAATTATAAAAGAAATATTTAATTTACAAAAATGAAACTAATGCTTTCAATCGAATTTATCATATTCAACGAAGAAAATAGGGTGTTCACCGAAATACACTTGTATAATATATGGCTAGACTATAGATTCGGAGTGCACAATTAATTTAGATAAGGGAATGAAGGTTAACATCACTAAGGCTAGCTTTTTGCTACTCGCTGTAGTAGCTCTGGCTTCAACATCACTAAATGCACAATCAATTTCTGAGAATGATGTGCCATTTACTATTCAGAAATGGTATTTCAGCAAATATCCAGGAGCTCATGAAGTAGAATGGATGAAAACCAAATCACAATCAGGTGAGCAGTTGTATCAAGCAGATTTTGAATATGAAGATCAACAAGTGATCGCTGTATACAATGAAAAGGGTAAGCAGGTTTATGAAAACCTTGAGTACAAAAAAGGTGACTCCCCTCTACCAATTGTAGATCACGCCACTTCTAATTACGAAAAGTTCAAAATAGTAGGAGTACATAAACACACCAATTTCTACTATGGTGCACAGAATAATTCAAGCACCAATTATGAATTGATAGTTAAAGTAGACAAGCAACTAACCACGGTTTGGTTCAATGAAGACCTTAATAGACAAGATCAATTTGATGTAAGTAACCTTGCAATCAAGTAGATAGAAAGAATTTATATAACACTTCAGTTTGAGGCTCTAATACTAATTAGGGCCTTTTTTTATGTCTCATCTCATTATGTGGATAACATGTTGAAAGGTTGTGAAATTAGATGTTGAAAGTACCGTCATATACCCCAACAAGTTGTTCAAAACTAGTAGATACTGAGCAAGCAAAAATCGTGGATTTTTGATTTTGTACTTCTATCTTAGAACTATCAAACATTAATTGATAAACGATCTTTAAGTAGAGAGGCTGATTTAGAAGGGAAGTGAAGTGATAATTGTTCTTACGGGAGCAGTGATTAAATCAAAAGAATTCTAATTGAGTTTGATTTGGAAGTAAAAATCTTCGGATGGTTACGGAAAATGAAGTTTTGAAATTATAGATTGATTACTGGTGGAACCTACGGGTGATGCCAGGTAAAGCGGGAGTCTTAGCAATAAGGTTCCCGCTTCTATTTTTATACATCTCCAAGCCCGAAATCAATAGAATTTAATATCAAACCACTTGCAGGAGCCATTCCCGCTATTGGAATATTCTCTTTTGAATTCAGTGATTCACTGATCACATCCAAATCAATCCTTCCACCACCAAGTGCAAACAACGCACCCATCATCCACCTAACCTGATAGCGAAGAAAACCGCTGCTTCTTACTTTAAACAGGTAACTTTCTTTTGGGAAAAAATTAGCTGAGTATACATCATTTGATTCTACTGCGCTGAATTCAATCTTCCTGACAAATTTCGTTTCTGCATTAGGTTTAGTGCAGTAACAAGCAAAACTGTGTTCTCCCTCAAACAGCTTCGCACCCTGCTGCATTAGATCAATATCCAATTCATATTCGGTAGAAGTCATTAAGGGCGCACAAAAAGGATGTATCTTCCCACCCGAAGCGAAGAGATAGATATATTCCTTCAATCTAGAACCTTGAATCACATTGAATTTCTCATCCACTTCTTCAACAGACAGGATTTCAATATCACGAGGCAAATTGATATTCATTTCCTCTTTAAAAGATTCCATATCAACTGGAGCCCATGAAAATAACTCAAAAGCTGCTTGATTTGCTGAAACCATAGCATCGGTTCGGCTGGCACCAAGAGTTTTAAACTTAACCTCTCCCAAGACATACTTAATTGTCTTTTCAATCATCAACTGTACAGTTTTCGTATCTGGCTGCTTTTGCCATCCATGATAACGAAACCCCAAGAACCGAAACTTAACGAGATAATAATATCGCTTATCCTGCATACCACAAATAAAGCTAAATCCGACCGATAATTATTTCGACTCACACACCAAACTCACTTACTCACAACCCAAAACAGCAGATTCAGCAAACCGTTATTTGGAATTTCCGTTAGATTAATTATATTTTATTTGGCTAAGTGGAAAAATATTGGATAGAAATTGTTCTAACCCCTCAATTATTAGGCATTTCTATAACAATTACCAGATTTAGCAGTTATTCTTTCAAGTCGATTCCGAGCACATAAGGAAGGTTTTTTAATAAACTAATTACGCAATTAATTTTATTTATGAAAACGACAAAAAAAGTCTGCATAGTCGGCGCAGGCCTGTCAGGAATCACGACTATCAAACAACTGAAAGAAGAAGGTCACCAGGTGACTTGCTTCGAGAAATCCGAAGGAATCGGTGGTGTATTTGGTGTTAATAAGCACTATGATGATTTACACCTTACTATCTCAAACTATTTCATGGCTTACTCTGATTATGTTCCATCAAAAGAACGACTAAAGTTCTGGTCCAAATTGGAGTACAGAAACTATCTGCATGAATACTGTGATAAGTTTGGGTTGATGGAGCATATCCATCTCAACACTTCAATTGAAAGCATCCAACAAAATGACGACTCCTCCTGGACAGTTGTAACTGAATCTGAAGGAGAATCTACCACTGAAGTTTATGATGCGGTTGTAGCTTGCTCTGGACTTTTCCAAACTCCGAAGATGCCTGATTTTGAAGGTTTAGATGAGTTTGAAGGAAATGTAATTCATTCTCAGCAGTACAGAGAGCAGGAAAATTACAGAGGCAAAAAAGTACTTTGTATCGGATTAGGAGAAAGCTCCTCTGATATTACATCTGAGGTATCAGCTGTAGCGGAAAAGTGCATTTTATCTTTGAGGCGGTACCAAGCTGTTGCACCTAGATACATGGCCTTTCAGGAAGACCCTTATTTTACTATTGACACATCGTGGTTAACATCCAGAATAGTAAATAAGCTCCCAAAATCATTTCACTTTAGAAGTGCCAAGAAGATTTTCAAAAAGTATTTGGAAAGCAAAAACATCGATGTTAGAATTCGTGGTAGTTGGCTGCTTCATTCCGGAAGTCCCGTCAATCAAGCTGTCACTAAAAACGAAAGAGTATTCAAACACATTGCTGATGGGCATGTCACTCCTAATATTGGAGGAATTGAACGGTTTGATGAAACAGGTGTGGTTTTCAAAGATGGCACCAGAGAGGATATTGATGAAGTAATATGCTGCACGGGATATCAATTAAATTTCCCATTTACTGATATCAAAATCAACAATATGCGGGATCTGTTTAAACAAATGTTTATCCCTGAGATTGGACCTTCCCTGTCGTTTGTTGGATTTGTAAGACCACAACAAGGCGGTATTCCGGTAATTGCAGAAATGCAATCTAGATATCTCGCACAGATACTTAGTGAACAACAAGAACTTCCATCAATTGAAGACCAAAAACAAACAATTGTGAGTGATGCAGAATTCTGGAAGAAAGAATACTATGTTACTCCAAATGTCGCATCACTGGTCAACTATTGCCATTACATGGATTCATTGGCCAAATTAGTAGGATGCATGCCGGAAATCCCTTCTTTCTGGGAAAATCCAAAGCTCAGAATCAAGCTTCTACATGGTCCGCAATTTGCTGCCCAGTATCGTCTTAACGGACCTCACAGTGTTCCGGAAAAATCCAGAAAATTCTTACTTAGCTTCCCGGGTATCACCTCGACAAGTAAGATTATTTATCTGGAGATATCACTGTTCTTCTGCAAACTATTTAACTGGGTACCCAAGTGGCATCTCAGATATCTCGACTAAAAAACTGCAAGAACAAACATAATTTATATGCCTTAACGGGTATTCCAAATCAACTATATCATTATGATTCAATTAACAGCGGACACTTTAACAAGTCCATCTATTTCATACAATAAATTGAGCATGCCTCAGAGGATTATACTCCATAATGGAGGTAGTCTTACTAAACTATTGGAGGTTATGCTGGGAGAAGAACTGAATCTAAACAAGATCTCAGAGGAACTAATTAATTCTAAAACACCAATAACAGAATTAAACATTGAAACTGGCCAACAAATAATGTCCAGGAAAATTACCCTATACGGTCAACATTCCAAAACACATTATATCTATGCCGATTCAATCATTGCGACCAAAAATCTGGAAGATGATTTTGCAGATGCGCTTATTAATACCAATATACCAATAGGGAAAATTTGGGAAATGCTTAAAATTGAGACTTACAAGAAGATCATTGC
This sequence comes from bacterium, assembly GCA_024743255.1. Taxonomy (GTDB): domain Bacteria; phylum Bacteroidota; class Bacteroidia; order Cytophagales; family Cyclobacteriaceae; genus JANSWY01. The sequence continues at coordinate 14,714 of JANSWY010000057.1, forward strand.
CTGGGGGAAACTACCTGCCGGCAATGTAGGATTGCATTTCAATATTTCTCCATTGGAATCTGTTTTATACAGAACGTATCTGGTGTATTCACAGAAAAAGCCAATCATGCAAATCACTGAAAAATTTCCGGAGAAATGGTTTAAGGATTCTCTTGTAGCAAGAAAATCCTCCTATGTAGCATAATATCAGTAGAAGTCTTCATAGTTCTATTTACCAAAAGGCGGCATTTGTCGCCTTTTTTCTTTGGTTCGGTAATATTCCCCCAGATTTGATTGCTTAGGAATTTACATTAACTTTCTTATAATCAGCAGTTATGCTGCAATAACGAACCGTAACCAAATTATCATGAAAAAACTTATTTCACTTATGATCCTGGTGGTCCCATCCATATTATGGGCACAGGATGCAACTTTCCAATCAGATCTAAAAGGGGTAATTCTGTATACCGCTGATCAAGTTACATCACTTGCTGAGGCAATTCCAGAGGACAAGTATGATTACAGCCCATCTGAAGGAATCAGAACTGTCTCTACTTCCTTACTTCACACCGCATCGGCGAATTACTTTTTTGGAATGACACTGGGAGGTGCTCCTCCAGAAGGAGTGGATCCAATGACTCTTGAGACAAGTATTAAAGAAAAAGCCAAAATAATTCAAACACTAAAAAACAGTTATATCTATTTAGCAGACGTTGCTGCCGGTTTTTCAGATGAAGAATTATCAGAAACTATAACTTTTCCAAATGGACAGTCAGCGACAAAAAGAATGGCATTAATGATTGCACTCGGACATTTATCTGAGCACAAAGGTCAATTGATTGCTTACGGTAGAGCAAACAACATAGCTCCACCTTGGAGTGCACCTCAAAAAGATGATGGAAATTAAATAAAAAAACGGATGACAGTTAATGCAGAAGCCAATAACTGTCATCCGTAAACTAACAAAAACTATTGCTGACTAAATACTTTCTTCAACAACTCCGTTGTTCTTGCTATTGGATTTTCTCTTATATTCTTTTCTTCCTTGGCAATCAATATGAATAGGCCATCAATTGCTTTCTGTGTAGCATAATCGTCCAGGTTTGGATTTACCTGATCAACAAATGGAATTTTATTATAGGTATTGATTACATCACTATAATACTTTGTTGCCTGCGTCTTGTCGAGTGCTCTTTTGATAACTGGCTTGAAACTTCCTCTTAGTTGATTTGAAGTTTGTCTCTTAAGATAATTTGTTGCCGCATTATCATCTCCTTTAAGAATACCCCAGGCATCCTGAACAGTCATTCCTTTGATAGCAGAAACGAATATTGGAGCAGCTTCCTTTGCAGCTTCCTCCGCTCCCCTATTAAGGGTGAGCACAAACTTATCTACTTGATTACCAAGACCTATTTGTCGCAATTTAGTTTCTACCTTTTTTACATCCGGAGGAAAAGGAATTTTCAATTGCGGATTCTTAAAATATCCATCGACCTTTGAAGCCTGATTTGCTCCTGTGCTGGTACCTTTAATCAAAGCTTCTTTCAATCCAGAAGCTACCTGATCAGCTGTTAGTTTATCATCCTCAAGAATTCCTCCAAGTTGTTGTGAAGCTTGCTTTAATTGCTCAGCTGTACAGCCTACGAAGAATATTGCCATTACACATATTGCATATATAGATCTCATAAATTTGCTTTCAGTTAGTTCAAAACATAGTGATAACGTAAACTAATAAATTTCATTTCTGTTAGGAAGATATAGATACTGAAATACTCAAAAAAACACTGAATCATTTTGAAGAGTTATTGGTTAGTATTCTTAATTTCGGGTAAAACTTGACAACAACATATATGAGCAACATTAAAGCTGAAGTATTAACAATTGGTGATGAAATTCTTTACGGGCAAATAACTGACACCAATTCACAATGGATGAGTGCGAGGTTAGATGAGATAGGCGTAAAAGTTGTTCAAAAAACTACAATTGGCGATAGTGAAGAAGAAATCTTAAGAGGTCTTCAGGAAGCTGAAAATAGAGCTGATATAATACTAATAACTGGCGGACTAGGCCCAACCAAAGATGACCTCACAAAACCGACACTCGCCAAATATTTTGATTCTGAAATTGAACTACATGAAACTGCCTTAATTGAACTTGAAGGTTTATTCAAATCAATCGGAAGGGAATTAACTGATATCAACAGAAAACAGGCTGAATTACCCGTCAAGTGTGAAATGATCAGCAATAAGCTTGGTACAGCCCCAGGCATGTGGTTTCATGAAAGAGGGAAAGTGTTCGTTAGTATGCCTGGTGTACCTTACGAAATGAAAGCGATGATTTCCAATTACATCATCCCGAAATTAATGAAGACTTTCAGCACCGACCTTATCCATCACAAACTAATTCGAACGATCGGAATTGGCGAATCATGGTTATCCGAAATGATTGAAGATTGGGAATCCAACTTACCTGATCATATTAAACTAGCATATCTGCCTAGTCCGGGAGAGGTAAAACTTAGACTTACCGCAACTGGGTCAAATAAAGAACAATTAGAGCAAGATGTAGAGGATCAGATCGCCAAGGTATTACCAAAAATAGACAAGTATGTTTTTGGTTACAATAAAGAAACGATTCAATCAGCAATTGGCAAAATGTTAAATGAAGCAGGATTGACCATTGCTACCGCTGAAAGTTGTACAGGGGGATTTGTGGCACATCAAATCACTTCTATTCCCGGAAGTTCCGCTTACTTCATGGGATCTGTGATTGCCTATGATAATGCCGTTAAAGAGAACCAACTTGGAGTTTCTGTGGACACAATGAAAAACCATGGAGCAGTAAGTGAGGAAACCGCTTTAGAAATGGCCAAAAATGTAAGAAAGGTACTAAATACTGACATTGGCATCTCCACCACCGGAATTGCAGGGCCGGATGGTGGTACTGAAACAAAACCAGTTGGAACCATCTGGATAGCTTATGCTGATGAGAATCAAGCAGTTGCCAAACAGCTGAAACTGAGTAAGACCAGAGATCTTAATATTAAACTCACAGCAGTGAATGTTTTAAATCTTCTCAGACAACAAATCAAAGCTAATTTCGAATTATCTGTAAAATCGTAATATTTCACAGATTAACTTGATGAAAGAATAAAAGGAAATAATATCTAATATTTTCATATTTAATATTTTGAATTGAATAAATTATCAAAATATTATATCGAATAGTACGATTTTGCTTTCATTTTATCTTTTCATATCCTCGTAATTTCTGTGTAAATTACGCATCCAAAAACAACCCAAATTTGATCATTTAATTAAGAAAAGATGGCTTTAGTTGAAATGGTGATGCCCAAAATGGGCGAAAGCATTATGGAAGGAACGGTCCTCACCTGGCTTAAACAAGTGGGAGATTCAATCGATCAGGATGAATCAGTTCTAGAGGTAGCCACTGACAAGGTAGATACCGAAGTACCTTCTACACACGAAGGTGTACTTAAAGAAATATTGGCTCAGGAAGGCGATGTTGTAGAGGTTGGTAAACCGATCGCAATCATTGAAACTGGTGGAGAAGCAACTGCCCCATCAAATGATACTCCTAAAACAGAGCCAGCAGCAGAACAACCAAAGCCTGCTGAAATTATCGAAGAAAGTATTACACATCATGCAACATCTGTAGTTACTCCGGTAGTTACGGAGGGAGCTAGATTCTATTCGCCATTAGTGCTGAACATTGCTAAGACAGAGAACATATCTATGGGAGAGCTTGAAGCAATTGGAGGTTCTGGCAAAGATGGGCGAGTAACTAAGAAAGACATTCTGGCTTATGTAAAAACCAGATCAAGCCAGCCTGCTAAAGTTGCTGTTCCAGCTTCTAATGGAGCCTCAAAACCTGCAGCAACACCAGCACCTCAGGCAATGCCAGTGAGCATTTCCGGTGAGGACGAAATCATCGAAATGGATAGAATGAGGAAAATGATTGCGGAGCGTATGGTCGCTTCCAAGCAAATTTCTCCTCATGTTACTTCTTTCGTTGAAGCTGATGTAACCAATATTGTTAAGTGGAGAAACAAGATGAAGCAAACCTTCAAAGAAAGAGAAGGCCAAAGCTTAACATTTACTCCAATTTTCATTGAGGCTGTAGCTAAAGCAATCAGAGACTACCCAATGATCAACGTACAAGTTGATGGAAACAATATCGTAAAGAAAAGAGCAGTCAATATTGGTATGGCCGTGGCGCTACCTACAGGAAACCTAATCGTACCTGTAATCCATGGAGCTGACCAATTGAATATCCTGGGTCTTACTCAAAAGGTGAATGACCTGGCAAAAAGAGCAAGAGATAACAAATTGAAACCAGATGAATTATCTGGAGGGACTTATACAATTTCTAATGTTGGTTCATTCGGTAATGTAATGGGTACCCCTATTATCATGCAACCTCAGGTTGGAATTTTAGCACTTGGTGCAATTGTTAAGAAGCCAGCGGTAATTGAAACACCAGAAGGAGACTTCATTGGTGTAAGACACAAGATGTTCTTATCTCACTCTTACGACCACAGAGTAGTGGATGGCGCACTTGGAGGAATGTTTGTAAGAAGAGTTGCTGATTACCTTGAAGGATTTGATATCGATAGAGTAGTTTAATAATAACTCTATAAGAAATAATGAAGCCCTTGGTACAACCAGGGGCTTTTTTTATTACTTCTTGTAAACTTTGATCATAAAAAAAGCCAGACTCTCGTCTGGCTTTCCTATAATTTATTCATCAACCTTATCTTTCTAATGTAACCTGAAGGTTTTTTCTGTATCCAGAAACTGAAACAACAGAAATGTTATATGTGCCTTCAGAAGCTTTCTTTAAGAACTTATCAATATTCTCAGATACCTGATCTCTTGTTCCATGCCATGTAGATAGCTTTTCAAAAAACCTATTTGACACAGAAGCCATTACTAACTCGTCATTTCCGACCAGTAAATCCTCATCTTCAGCTTTGTCCACAACCATTGTGTGGCTTTGCTCATTAAAGTTTACAAACTCTAATGGAGCTGAATAATTTGTTTTAAATACTTTAGCTGATAGATTCGAAGCTGTTGAATTGATCATTGTATTATTTATTTCCTTATTAACATTCCCGTTTCCCTCCGAAGAAGGTCCCACAAATGGGATTACTGAGATTGTTATTACCATAGCTGATTGTAATAAGTTCATGTATTCCGGCGTAATTGTAGAATAAATGTACATGTTTTACTAATCTGAAAATTCATAACTCGTTGAACCCCCCATATTTTTAGATAAACATGGGATTTTCTACGATTAAAAAAATCACATTAATTCTTGCATTTCTTCATATTCCAAAATTGGTGGATGTTAAGCTTTAATAACTTCTTTTAACATTTTTTAAGAGAGCACCCATCTGGTTAAGCTTTACTTTGCTGTTGTACTTAAAGCAACCCTTTTAAAAAAGTTTGCATTATAAAATTGAACAACACAAACATCAACACTAAACCATTGACAGAAGAACAACTTGTAACGCTCTGCCAGCAAGAGGACCCTGGTGCTCAAGAGGAGCTCTATGGCCTTTTTGCAAACAAAATGTTTAGGATCTGTTTAAGGTATCTGCCTCAGGAAGATGAAGCAGAGGATTCGATGATAAAAGGGTTTGTCAAAGCATTCAACAACATTCATAAATTCGAATACAGAGGCAAAGGAAGTCTTGAGGGTTGGGTGAAAAGAATTATTGTGAATGAGTGTTTGATGGAGATTCGAAAAAGGAAAATGCAAACAACTACATTAGAAAATATTGTTGAGGTTGACGAAAACGCTGATGCGATATCGCAACTGCAAGCAGAAGACCTTTATTCTGTCATTACGAAATTACCAAATGGCTATAGAACAGTATTTAACATGCATATTATCGAAGGGTACGCCCATAAGGAGATTGCAGAAATACTGAATGTCAGTGAAAATACTTCCAAGTCTCAATTAAGTAAAGCCAAGGCGATGCTAAGGAGATTGATTACAGAAAATGAATTGTAAGAATGGAAAAGAAAAACATTAACAATATCGTGCAGGAAAAGCTCAAAACAATTGAGGATAAAATTGTACCTGGAACAAATTGGGACAAAGCAACCTCCTGGAAAAAAATAAGAGAGATTCTGGATACCAAAAATAAAAAAATGGTGATCTGGTACTGTGCAATGGCTGCTTCTATCTCATTTGCCTTTGCAGCAACTCTCAATGAAAACCTGAATTTTGTGAAGCACTCAATCGAAGAAATGCTTTCAAAACCAATAGCTGAGAACACTACTGATCAGGAAATCCTAACAGAACAGGAAACATTTCAGCCAATCAAGAAAGAGGCACCTGCCGAATTGTCCAAAAAAACGATGGTTGAGTTATCAGATTTCTCAGAAAATACAATCAAACCAGTTGCGGAGTTCACACCGTATCAAAATAAACTAGTCACTCAAACTCCAAGACAAAAAAGCTCTCCAAAATTGAGTGTAAGTCCTTCAATTAGCGTGAATGCTAACCCTAACCTTTGGAATGACTTCTCTCCTACTTTAGGTGTTGATTTCAAATATCAATTGAATAACGATTCTAAAAACAGAAAGTACGTTTCATTGGGGCTGCAGAGTACTATGTTTACAAAATTTGAAAATGAAAGGTCTGTAAAAGTATATCCAGCAACATTTGTTACCACAAAATACGGTCAATCAAAAGTAAACATCAATGGCAAGAAGAAAATTTGGGAAGTAGGTGCAGGCTACCTTGTAAATCCTGATCACGAAATATTTGATGACTCTACATTCAAAGTACAATATAATCGCACTATCATCGGAAGATTCAGAGGTGGGCCTGAATTAATATTCACCGACAAATTCAAGAAGGTTTATCCAGGTTTTACGATTGTATTCAGTTAATTCTTAAAAAGCTAATTTGCTGGTATTGACAAAAAACAAAATAATGTTCATGTTTGCCTTCGTTTTTGAATTACGAAGGATATGTTACCAAATATAAACCCAGCTCAAACAGATAGCTGGAACAAACTAGCCGACCACCACAAACAAATCAGTGGTCAACAAATCAAAGATCTTTTTGCAGCTGACAGCAGTAGATTTGAGAAGTTCTCACTTTCATTTAACGATTTCCTACTCGACTACTCTAAAAACCTTATCACTGAAGATACTTTGGCTTTACTATTGCAACTTAGTGAGGAGTGCAAGCTAAGTGAAGCAATTGAATCTATGTTCACAGGTGATGCTATTAATGCCACTGAGGGTAGATCAGTATTACATGTAGCTTTAAGAAATCTTAGCAATCAGGAGATCCTGATAAATGGTGAGAATGTAGCACCTAAGGTAAATGCTGTTCTGGCTAAAATGGAATCATTTGTGAATGCATTACACAATGGTGAATTACTGGGTTATACTGGCAAACCTTTGAAGCACATTGTAAATATTGGAATTGGAGGATCAGATTTGGGTCCTTTTATGGTAACTGAAGCATTGGAGCCATATTCGAAAGAGGGAATTAAAACTCACTTTGTCTCGAATGTAGATGGAGCCCACATTCTTAGCAAGTTGAAAGAAGTGGATCCTGAAACTACATTATTCATCATTGCTTCAAAGACATTCACTACCCAGGAAACAATGACGAATGCTCACACTGCCAGAAAATGGTTCCTTGAGCATGCAAAAGATGAATCCGAGGTAAAAAAGCACTTCATAGCACTCTCTACGAATGTTGAGAAAGTTAAGGAATTTGGTATTGACGAAAACAACATCTTTGAATTCTGGGATTGGGTTGGAGGAAGATACTCATTGTGGTCTGCAATCGGAATGAGCATTGCTTGCCATGTTGGGTTTGACAATTTCAAAGAACTTCTGGCAGGAGCCGAAGAAATGGATAAGCACTTCAGAGAAGCACCTGTTGAGCAAAATATGCCTATCCTATTAGCACTTCTTGGAATCTGGTATAATAATTTCTTCAATGCCGAGTCACACGCTATCTTGGCTTATGACCAATCTCTTAATGCATTTGCTAAATATCTGCAGCAAGGCGATATGGAGAGTAATGGAAAGTATGTTGATAGAAACGGAAAAACCGTAGATTATCAGACCGGACCAATCATTTGGGGTGAACCTGGAACAAACGGTCAGCATGCGTTTTATCAGTTGATTCACCAAGGCACAAAAATGATCCCATGCGATTTCATTGCGGCTGCCAATCCTCAAAACGAACTGGTTGATCATCACACAAAGCTTCTTTCCAATTTCTTTGCTCAAACTGAAGCATTAATGAAAGGAAAGACTGAAGAAGAAGTAGTTGCTGAATTAAAAGCTAAAGGAGCATCCGAGGAAGAGATTGAAAAAATCACTCCATTCAAAATATTCAACGGAAACAAACCTACTAACAGCTTATTGATCAAGAAATTAACCCCAAGAACATTGGGTTCATTGATTGCAATGTATGAGCACAAAATATTCATTCAAGGCGTAATATGGAATATTTACAGCTTCGATCAATGGGGTGTGGAATTAGGTAAGCAATTGGCTGGGAAAATTCTTCCTGAACTTGAAAATGATGATGAAGTAACTAGTCATGATGCTTCCACAAACGGACTAATCAATGCATTCAAGAAACTCAGAGATTAACTCAGTTTCTTAAATGAGAACATATTATTCCTGTAGCAATCGCCACATTTAGCGATTCTGCTTCACCAACCTTAGGAATATAAACCGGATGGGTAATGAATTTCTGTAATTCTTCCTGAATTCCTTGAGATTCGTTACCCATTAATATTACTCCATCAGATCCAAAGTCCACTTCTCCAAGATTCTTTCCTTTCAGTAGAGCACCAAAAACTGGATTCTTATATTGACTCAATTGGTCCTTCAAATCGACAGAGAAAACTTTCACTCTGGCAAATGAGCCCATCGTAGAATTAATAACTTTAGGATTATAAAAGTCGACACAGTCTTCTGAACACCAGATTGTATTAATCCCAAACCAATCAGCAGTTCGAATTATTGTCCCTAGGTTACCTGGATCTTTGACCTCATCCAATGCTATTACAAATCCCGAAATAGAAGTATCAGGATTTTCTTCAAACATATTCACTAAAGCCAATCCCGCATCGTTAGACTTAAAACTACCTGCAGATTCAATATTTTGCTGCGATGTGATGATTGGCTCAATGGATAATTTATTTAGTTTTGCTCCATGCTTATGAAAGAACTTCTCAGTAACTGCAAGTTTCTCTATCGAGCAATCGGAGGATATCAATTCCAGCAAGTTCTTGGAACCTTCGACTATAAACAGCCTTTCCTTGTCCCGATTTTTCTTAAGTTGTAAAGACCTGATAAATTTTATTTCTCGTTTGGAAAGCATAGCATACAAAAGAATCAGCACAAGATTAAGAAATATAGTGATATTACTACCACTAATTTCAAGTCTATTATCTGGCTGTATCGGATTTCGCTACCTGGAGAAGGATCAGGAGATACTTTACGATCAAAAACTCAAGAACACAACCGATCTGAATACTGACGAACTAAGTAACCAGTATTTGCAGCAACCAAACAGCAGATTGCCTCTGCTTCCGGTTTCCATATTAGTTCCAATTTATCAGACTGGATTAAAGTCTTACTCAGTTGAAAAGTTCGAAGAGAAAAAAGAGAAAACTCAGCAGAAGTTCTCTAACAAGATCAAGAAAGCTGACAGAAGCAGAAAGAAAGAAAGACTTAGAGATAGACTCGCCCAAAAAACAGAAAAGTACAATAAGAATATCAAAGAAGGCAATCTATTTATGAGGTGGGGAGAACCTCTTGCAGTCTTTGATTCTGTAAGTATGGAAGGTACAATTGAAAACATGGAAACCTACCTACAAGGAGAAGGGTACTTCAACGCAAGGGTCACTGCACAAAAAAACTCATTGGATCGATTAGCCACAGTGACGTATGACATAGATAAAAAACAGGCATTTACCATTGATTCAATACAATACCTGATCCCAGATAACCGAATAAAAGAATTAGTCCTCAAAAACACATTGCTCGAGAAAGGTCAAAGGTTTCAACAAAGGGTACTCACAAATGAGAGAGAACGAATTAACAAGCTGCTTGTAAATAGCGGTTACTATGGATTTAGCCGACAGTATGTGTCCTTCCAGGCAGATAGTGCCGCTCTTGGGAATCATAGTGTAATTCTCCAGCTTATCATCAAGAATCCTATAGGTGAAGACCAGCATAAGGTTTATAAACTAGATTCAATCATTTTCACATCAGACGCTAATTCAAAGTACAGAGCAAGAAGGAAGCAAAAAGAATACAATGGCATTACGTATGACTACATCAGAGACATATATTCCACAAAAATTCTAGACTGGAGAATATTCCTCCATGCAGATAGCCTATATCGAGAAGATGATACATTCGAAACACAGAAGCAGCTTTCGAATATGGATAATTTCAAATTTGTAAATATTAAATATGACACGATCGGTGAAGACTTCATTGCTCACATTTATACCAGTCCATTAAAACGTTTTGAAACAAGTACGGAGTTTGGAGCGAATTTCATACAAGATGGTAAGTTCCCTGGCCCTTTCCTGAATTTTAGCCTAAAGAACCGAAATGCTTTTCAAGGCTTAGAAAATATGGAGCTGGGAGTCAATTTTGGTATTGACGGTCTTACAGGGGTTTCGGATCAAGATACTTATTATCAAACAATTGAATATGGAGGTAGACTTACATTTACATTCCCTCAATTCCTCTTACCTCTCAGAAACAGAACCAAACGAAATATTGGAAAATTCAATCCAAAAACTCTCATAACGGCAAGAATCAACTTTGCAAACAGACCAGAGTACGAACGAAATACTTTCAGCTCCTCAATTGCTTATACCTGGCAAAAGGACAATAATTTGGTTTTTAGCATCACTCCTCTTGATATCAACTTCATCAATACCAAAAGAATTGACCCAGAGTTTGATGCTTTGCTGGAAGAACTTGCTTCCAGGGGGAACACCTATGCCAATTCATTTAATTCTGCATTTGTCAGTAGTTCCATTTTTACAGCTACTTATGACCACAATGATTACGGAAACAAAAAGCGACCATCATCTTTTGTTCGACTCTTCGTGGAAACTGGTGGGAATTTGATCAATATATTCGGAGACAGCATCTTTGGAGGCGATCTGGCTTATTACAAGTACATCAAAACCAATTTAGACCTCAGAAGGAACGTACCACTTAATCGAAACTCAAGTGTTGCAATGAGGCTGAATATGGGAGCGGCATTTCCTTACGGTAATGGAGATGATTCCACCCTACCATACGAAAAATTCTTCTTTGCAGGAGGTAGTAGCAGTCTGAGAGCATGGCAACCAAGACGTCTTGGACCTGGCTCATATGCTCCTATCGACTCAACCACTCAAAATATTAACTATGATTTTGAGCAACCCGCAGACATCTTGTTTGAAGGTAGTATAGAATTTAGACAGAAATTACTTGGGATCTTCTCATGGGCCTACTTCCTGGATTTTGGTAACTCCTGGACATGGTATGAAGATGCAACGAGACCAGGCTCAAAATTTGCTCCAACAAAGCTTGTTTCGCAAATTGCAATTGGGTCAGGGCTAGGAATGAGATTTGACTTTTCATTCCTGTTAGTCAGGCTTGACATTGGAGTTAAGGTGCTGGATCCAGCTCAGCCAAGTGGAGAAAAATTTGTGTTGGATGACTTTTCATTTCAAAACAATCAAACAGAAAATATTAGAATACGAAATCAGCCAGTTCTAAATATTGGGATTGGTTATCCTTTTTAAATATGAGTTTAACAAAAGAAAGCATTGCGGAATGGTTTAAATCTTTGCAAGATGACATCTGCAATGGATTGGAGTCACTGGACAGAACTGGCAAGTTTAAGGAAGATAAATGGACTAGACCTGAAGGAGGCGGTGGTCGATCCAGGGTAATTACCAACGGACAAGTAATAGAAAAAGGAGGAGTTAACTTCTCTGCAGTAGAAGGTCCTACCCCTCAAAAAATTTTAGATGCCCTAAAACTCCCTGAAGCTGACTTTTTTGCATCTGGAGTTTCTATTGTATTGCACCCAAACAGTCCCATGACACCTATCATTCATATGAATGTGCGATATTTTGAAATGAGTGATGACACTTACTGGTTTGGCGGTGGAATTGATCTCACTCCGCACTATGTTGTTAAAGACGATGCAAAAAGGTTCCATGAGTACCTTAAAGATACTTGCGACAAATACGATCCAGAATACTATCCTAAATTCAAAAAATGGGCTGATGATTACTTTTTCATCAAACACAGGGATGAAACCAGAGGAATCGGTGGAATCTTTTTTGATAGATTAAAAGAAGATGATACTCATTCGAAGGAAGACATTTGGGAATTTGTAAAGGCTGTTGGAAAAACGTTTGTGCCCGCATATTCCGAAATGGTTAATCGCTCCAAAACTATTGAATTTGGAGAAGCTGAGAAAGCCTGGCAATATCATAGAAGAGGCAGATATGTTGAGTTCAATCTCGTTTGGGACAAGGGAACAAAGTTTGGTCTAGATACAAATGGAAGAACTGAATCAATCCTTATGAGTCTTCCTCCTCAGGCAAATTGGACCTATCAACATCAAGTAGAAACAAATAGTAGAGAAGCTGAAACATTGTCTCTACTCAAAAAAGACATTGATTGGGTAAATGCTTGAGTTTCTGTTACAAGCGGATGAGTCATTATTCCTGACATTAAACCAACTTCATGCAGAATGGCTTGATCCAATAATGATATTTCTATCAGCGAAGAAAGTTTGGATTCCTCTTTATTTACTCATTATCGGTTTTCTGGGATGGACATTTAGAAAGAAAGCAATAATTATCATCATCGGCATTATTTTGACAGTTAGTGCTTCTGATCAAATTACATCCGGCCTGATGAAGCCTGGTTTTGAGAGATTAAGGCCTTGCCATGAGGCACACTTACAAGCATCTATTCATGTACCATTAAAATGTGGAGGAAAATACGGGTTTGCTTCTTCCCATGCTGCCAATACTTTTGGCTTGGCAGCTTTTCTGTTTCTACTGTTTAGAAGAAGGAAGTTTACAATTGGAGTCGCAATGCTTGCTTGGGCTGCTGTAGTTTCATACAGCAGAATTTACCTGGGCGTGCATTATCCCGGAGATATATTAATTGGATCGCTAATAGGAAGTGCTTTAGCGATCCTTTTCCATTCTATCACTTCAAAAGTGAACCAAAGAGTCTTTAAAGAAGGTTAAGATTACTCAGGAATTTCTCTTTGTAAGAAGATCCTACTGGAATAATCTTTTCATTGATATGGATCTGCATATCCTCCAGAAAATCAATTTTCTTGAGGTTGACGATATAAGATCTATGAACCCTAACAAAAGTACTATTAGGCAATCGTTTCTCGATTCCTTTCATAGTGTGGTGAACAATCTTCTTACCTTTAACCGTGTTGAAAATCACGTAATCCGCTAATGCTTCAACAAAGAAGATTCCATCATATTCAAGTCTTTCAAGCTTGGAGTCAGACTTCACAAAAATATCGATATTGGATTCAGCAATAATCTGCTCCTTCTCGATTTGTTCTTTAACCTTAACTACAGCCTTTAAGAACCTACTGTATTCAAATGGTTTAACCAGGTAATCATTCACATTCCCTTCAAAGGCCTGAATAGCATATTCTTCCTTAGAGGTTACCATGATGATTGGGTACGAGTTATTTAGTGACTGCATCAAATCTATACCTGACATTTCCGGAATCTCTACATCCAGAAACACAAGGTCTACATCAGACGGTGCTTCATTCATCAAAATATTGGAAGCTTCAACAGCGCTATCCAGCTCGTAGGTAAGTTTTAGAAAATCAGTTTTGTCAATGAATTTTTTCACTAAAAGACGAGATATTTCATCATCGTCAACTACCATGCAATTGATCTCCATAAGGCGTTATTTAAGAGATAAGATCTTTTGGACGTATTTCCCAAGAATGTCAAATTCCAAGTTCACTTTATCTCCAAGTTTAAGTCGGTTAAAATTTGTGTTTTCGAAAGTATAAGGAATGATCGCAACTGTGAACGTACATTTTTCGGAGTTAAAGCAGGTTAAACTTACTCCATTGATGCAGATCGAACCTTTCTCTACAGTAATATTACCCTTATTCGCATCAAATTCAAAATCAAAGTACCAACTTCCTTCTGCTTCTTTTATTCCAGTACACTCCCCTATTTGATCAACGTGTCCCTGAACTACATGCCCATCAAACCTTCCATCTGCGATCATACATCTTTCCAGATTCATTATGTCCCCTTCTTTCAGATCTCCAAGGTTGGTCTTGATTAATGTCTCTTCAATAGCGGTAACCCAATGTTTATTTCCAACAATTTCTGTCACTGTCAGGCACACTCCATTGTGGCTAACACTTTGATCAACTTTTAATTCCGGACTAATAGAGCTCTCCACTAAAAAGTTCTTATTTGATCCCTCCGATGTGATTTCAACAATTTTCCCTGAATCCTCAATAATACCTGTAAACATTTCCCTCGCTTTTGCTAATAGTTGGAATATTCGTCATTAATTTTGACTCAAATAAATCAAAAAAAGACACAAAACAAACCTACGAAATGATTGATGATTATAAGCACAAGGGAATGAGAAAAAAACTTGTGAAAATCATTCAATCAAAAGGAATTGTGGACCCAGGAGTCCTCGATGCAATAGGCAAAATCCCAAGGCATTTTTTCTTTGATGAAATATTTGTAGAACACGCTTATCAGGATAAAGCGTTTCCAATTGGAGAAGGACAAACCATTTCTCAACCTTTTACTGTTGCCTTCCAAACCCAGCTCTTAGAAATCAAACAAGGAGACAAAGTTTTAGAGATTGGAACAGGTTCTGGTTACCAGGCAAGTGTATTGGTTGAGCTTGGGGCAGAAGTATATACCATTGAGTATCAAAAAAAACTTCATGATAAGGTGAAGAAGTTTCTTCCCAAGGTTTTCGGATACAAACCAAATTTCTTCTACGGTGACGGATCAAAAGGTCTTGCTGAACATGCTCCATATGACAAAATCCTGGTAACTGCCGGTGCTCCTACTGTTCCGTCTGATTTAATTAAGCAATTAAAAATTGGGGGATCTTTGGTGATTCCTGTGGGTAATAACAAAGTCCAGAAGATGGTAAGGATTCAAAAAGCTTCTGAAAAACAATTAATCAAGAAAGAATTTTCAAATTTCAGTTTTGTCCCTTTGTTGGGAGATAAAGGCTGGAAAAAATAGTAAGTTTGCGAGTCTCAATTTTTCATTAAAAAGTTACAAACGGTGGCGAAAAAGAAGAAAAAGTGCAGTGAATCTTATGTACAGATGACGGAGTTGGTGCTACCCAATGATACCAACACCCTCAACAATTTAATGGGAGGACGTTTAATGCATTGGATGGATATTGTTTCTGCTATTGCAGCTCAAAAGCATTCCAATAGAATCGTTGTAACTGCTTCAGTGGATAACATTTCATTTGATCACCCAATTCGATTGGGAAATGTTGTAACACTCAAAGCATTTGTGACCAGAGCTTTCAATTCTTCAATGGAGGTTTATATTGAAGCAATCGCTGAGGACATTCCTGCAAGCAAAAAGGTTGAAACCAATAGCGCTTTTTTCACTTTTGTAGCAGTTGATCAATCAGGAAGGCCAATTGATGTCCCTGAGCTAATTGCCGAAACCCCTGAGGAAAAAGAGCTTTATAATGGTGCTTTGAGAAGAAGACAGCTTAGATTAGTATTGGCTAAGAGAATGAAACCAGAAGACGCCACAGAACTTAAATCACTGTTTGACTAATGGAAGATCAAAACTTCTTGAAATACTTTATTAACGAGGAAGTCTATGTTATTCCAGGAGACGTTCCTGCCACTGAAATAACCAATGAGCCAGAGATTGAAGAAACCGTTCGTGTGGCCGAGGAAAAAGTAGAAGAGAAGACATCCGTTGAGCCAGTAATAGTTACTACTCCTACAGAAACTGTCAAAGAAGAAATCAAGGAGAAACCAGAGCCTGCACAAGAAGAAGAACAAAAAGAACAGGAAACATCGGAAACTCCTGATTATACTCCTCCAGTCTATTCAGGGCATTTTATTAAAGGAGTTCTTGTTGTGGTTCATAGTAAAGGCCTAAAATTTGATCATGTAGACTTGTTGGAAAAAATACTTGGTAGTATTGGAATGCAAAAAGAAGATGTGGCTATTCTTCCTTCTGGTCACATGCAGAGTAAAGAAGATTTCAATTGGGTGAACCAGGTTGAAAAGAAACAGACATTCATGTTTGGCCTACCAGATAAATGGATGCAGCAATTCAATTCTGACATCACAAAATACGTAAATCACAAAACAGAAAAAGGCAACCTGATGTTTATTGATTCACTAGTGGAACTGAATAGCGAGGTTTCGCTAAAAAAACAATTGTGGGCTCAACTGAAATCAATAAATGTCTAAAATCGAACAACTGGAAATGGGCAATAAAGGAGCTTTCGAATATTTCGAAGACTCTGAGAAACTTGCTGAAATGACTTATGTATTTACCGGAGATGATAAATTCATCATTGATCACACAGAGGTGGACGATAGTCTTAGAGGTAAAGGTGTAGGCCGACAACTAGTAGAAGCAGCTGTAAACTTTGCAAGAGAAAAAAGCCTAAAAATCCTTCCACTCTGCCCGTTTGCAAAATCAGTCTTTGACAAAACCCCTGAATTTCAGGATGTCAGATATTAATGGATCGAATTGCGGTTTATACTGCCATTTTTGGTCCATATGAAGGATTAATACCTCAGAAGAAAATTCCTGGTGTTGATTTCATTTGCTTCACTGATCAGCCTTTTAAGTCGAAATCATGGGAGGTTAGGCAGATACCTCCAATTTTTGATGATCCAGCTAGAGATAGCAGAAGAATCAAAGTTAATCCGCATATCTTTTTAGAGGACTATGATCTATCAGTCTACATTGATGGTAACTTTCTTATTAGAGGTAATATCAAGGAATTAATATCCTCGAATTTGGATAAACACAACATTGCAATTTTTGATCATAGCCAAACAGAAGATGCGAGAAACTGTCTTTACGACGAATATGATGCACTAAGAGCATTAGCAAAACAAGGCGATGCGAAAGATGATCTAACAATCATGGAAGATCAAATTGAAAGATACCTATCTCAGAATTATCCCGATAAGAATGGACTAATATCTTCAGGATGTATTGTAAGAAGACACAATGAGTTTAATGTAGTCATGACAATGGAAGTATGGTGGCAGGAAATTGAAAAGGGAAGCAAAAGAGATCAACTCAGCTTCAACTATGCTGCATGGATCACTGCGTTACAATACAAAATCATTGATGGAGATATACGAAATAACAAATGGGTGGTAATGCTGGGTAAGCACCGAAAAAGCTATTACTGGAAGCTTTTTCGGTACAGGATTAAACGATTATTTAGGATTGTTTAACCAAAAATCTCTTGAAGTTTCGTTCTTAAGCTAATTCCTCTTAATCCCTTTGCGATGATTTTACCTTCGGGATCAACAAGGAATGTTGCAGGGATAGTCTGGACGTTGTAAGTAGCTGAGGCAGATTCTGCAGATCTTGTGTCTAATACATGTTCCCATGGCAGGCCATCTACTTCTATCGCTTGCTTCCATTTATTTGAGTTCACATCCAATGACACACCGAGTATTTCAAACCCTTTATCTGCATAAGTGGCGTAAACTTTTTTAACATTCGGATTCTCAGCCCTACATGGTCTGCACCAAGATGCCCAGAAATCGATTAAGACATATTTACCTCTTAAAGAAGTTAGACTTACCATATTTCCGTTGGCATCAGGAAGTTCAATTTCCGGAGCAATGTCTCCTACTTTCACTTCTAATTCCTTAAGTCTCATAATCTCCTTGGCCTGCTCCATTTTGCTGGCTAGAGCAATAGTATATGGCGACTCTGGAAGTTTTTCCTGAAACTTGGTTGCTACGCTATCTACGAATGCAAATTCTTTTTCAAAATTGATGTAGTTGAGTATGTATACAGCTGAAACCGATGGTGCGTTTTCCCAAACCAACTTCTTAAGCTCAATGTCTTTTTTGGTTTCAGCAATTCTCATTCTTTCGTTTACACTCAGCCAAAGCTGATCATCTCTTGTGCTTTTAGCAATAATTGCTTCTTGTTGAAGACTTTTTATTTTCTGAGTAAATCTCCTCACAATCGAGTCAGCCTCATCTTTTTGTGCAGTTGCCAAGGAACCTGATATTTCAAATGCCCCAGAAGC
>JANSWY010000116.1 GCA_024743255.1 bacterium
ATCTGACCGATGTTCATCCTTGAAGGTACACCAAGTGGGTTCAATACAATATCCACTGGAGTTCCATCCTCAAGGAATGGCATATCTTCTTCTCTTACGATTTTAGCAACATAAACCTTAGCAAGTTGAACTATACCTGCAGGAAGCTCATCTCCAACCTCAAGAGTGAATTTATCTCTTTTGAACACACCACTGATCTCATTTCTTGTTACATTGTAATTTTTCACCAATGCAGAAATAAGTTCGTTTACGTGCTCATCATCAGTCCAATTTTCAATTAGAAGATCTGAAATTAGATTAACTTCTTCTTGAATATTGTAGCTACTTTCGTCTCTGAAGACATTTTTAGGAGGGAATAAGTTTTCAGCAATGTTTTTAGCATTGAATTTAACTCCCTTCGACATGATCTCTTCACCGAATTTATGCTTAATACCCTGGCAAACTTTTCCTTCCAATAACTCATTCAGTTTGGAAATAGCAGTTGCTCTTAAGTCATTAAGTTCAGCAGCATATTTACTTTTCAGAAGTTCAACTTCTTTCTTAGCTCTTGCTCTAAGATCTTTATCTTTCTTAGGTCTAGAGAACAATTTAGTTTCAATAACAACCCCTCTTAATGAAGGAGAAGCTTTTAATGATGCATCTTTTACATCACCAGCTTTGTCACCAAATATTGCTCTAAGAAGTTTTTCTTCTGGAGTTGGGTCAGTCTCTCCTTTTGGAGTGATTTTACCAATTAGAATGTCTCCTTCTTTTACTTCAGCACCAATTCGGATGATTCCGTTTTCGTCAAGATTTTTAACAGCCTCTTCACTTACGTTTGGAATCTCAGAAGTTAATTCCTCTTCACCTCTCTTCGTGTCTCTAACTTCTAACTCGAATTCTTCTATGTGGATTGATGTGAATATGTCGTTTCTTACAACGTTCTCCGAAATTACAATCGCATCCTCAAAGTTGTATCCTTGCCAAGGCATGAATGCAACCTTCATGTTTCTACCAAGCGCAAGTTCACCGTTTTCTGTAGCGAAACCTTCACTAAGAGCCTGACCTCTCTTAACCTTTTGTCCAGCTTTTACAATTGGCTTAAGGTTGATACAAGTATCCTGGTTTGTTCTTCTGAATTTCGTTAATTCATAAACAACACTGTTATCATCGAATGTTACAAGATCCTGCTCATCAGTAACATCATATCTTACGATGATTCTGTTAGCATCAACGAATTCAACAGTTCCGTCACCTTCAGCTAATACTAAAGATCTTGAGTCAAGTGCTACTCTCTCCTCAAGTCCAGTTCCTACGATAGGAGCATCTGGTCTAAGAAGTGGTACTGCTTGACGCTGCATGTTTGATCCCATTAGTGCCCTGTTCGCATCATCATGCTCAAGGAAAGGAATCATTGAAGCAGCAACTGACACGATTTGGTTTGGAGCAACGTCCATGTAAGAAAGCTCACTTGGGCCTACAACAGGGAAGTCACCTTCAAATCTTGCCTTTACTTTATCATTCTCGTAGTTACCTTTATCATCTACTGGAGCGTTAGCCTGCGCAATGTTATGCGTATCTTCCTCTTCAGCAGTTAGGTAAACTACGTTTTCACTCATGTTAACAACACCTTCTTCTACCTTTCTATAAGGAGTTTCAATGAATCCCATGCTGTTTACTTTAGCATGAACACAAAGAGAAGAAATCAGACCAATGTTTGGTCCTTCCGGTGTTTCGATAGTACAAAGTCTACCGTAGTGAGTGTAGTGAACGTCCCTTACCTCGAAACCAGCTCTTTCTCTTGAAAGACCACCTGGTCCAAGTGCAGACATTCTTCTTTTATGTGTAATCTCAGCAAGAGGATTCGTTTGATCCATAAACTGAGATAACTGGTTCGTTCCAAAGAATGAGTTAATAACAGAAGATAATGTTCTCGCGTTGATTAGATCAACAGGTTTGAAGTCTTCATTATCTCTTACATTCATTCTTTCTCTGATGGTTCTAGCCATACGAGAAAGACCAACACCAAATTGAGCATATAGCTGCTCACCTACTGTTCTAACTCTTCTATTACTTAAGTGGTCAATATCATCAACTACTGCTTTTGAGTTGATCAAACCAATCAAGTATTTTACGATATGTATAATATCTTCAGTCGTAAGTACTTTAGTACCAGCTTCAACTTCCAACCCTAGCTTTCTGTTGATTCTGTATCTACCTACTTCACCAAGATCATATCTCTTATCACTAAAGAATAGATTTTGGATAATATCTCTTGCAGTTTGCTCGTCAGGAGCCTCAGTATTTCTTAACTGACGATAGATTTGTTCAACTGCCTCTTTTTCAGAGTTTGAATTATCCTTCTGAAGTGTATTGTAAATAATAGAGTAATCTGTAATATTTACATCCTTCTTATGTAGAATAATAGAAGTAGATCCAGAGTCAAGGATTGTTTCGATATCTTCTTCAGAGATAATTGAATCTCTTTCAAGAAGCACTTCATTTCTATCAATAGAAACAACCTCACCAGTATCTTCATCTACGAAATCCTCAGTCCATGTTCTAAGAACCCTTGCAGCAAGTTTCCTTCCAACACTATCCTTAAGATTTTTCTCCTTAGCTTCAATCTCTTCAGAAAGACCGAAAAGATCTAAAATGTCTTTATCACCACCGTAACCTATAGCTCTTAAAAGAGTAGTCACAGGGAATTTTTTCTTACGATCGATGTAAGCGTACATTACGTTGTTAACGTCTGTCGCAAACTCTATCCAAGAACCCTTGAAAGGAATGATCCTAGCGGAATAAAGTACAGTACCATTAGTGTGTTTACTTTGAGCAAAGAAAACACCTGGAGATCTATGTAATTGAGATACAATAACTCTTTCAGCTCCGTTGATTACAAAGGAACCCTTCTCTGTCATGTATGGAATATTTCCAAGGAATACCTCCTGCTCGATTGTTTCAAAATCTTCATTATCCTCATCATTACAAGAAAGACGAAGTTTTGCTTTTAATGGAACAGAGTATGTTAAACCTCTATCAATAGATTCAGAAACTGAATATTTTGGAGGATCAACGAGGTAATCAATAAATTCCAACACGAAATTTTCCCTTGAATCTGAGATTGGGAAATTTTCAGAGAATACTTTAAATAGACCTTCCTGAGATCTCTTTTCTGCAGGAGTTTCTAATTGAAAGAAATCCAGAAAAGATTGCAACTGTACATCCAGGAAATCAGGATAATCGATTACTGTTTTAATGGAAGAGAAATTAATTCTTCCGGTATTAGTAATATTAGCCAAGGCTTTGATTATTTTAGTTGAGACTCAATAATACTTTGAAAAACCTTTGTTTTTCGGGTTATTCTGGGTGTGCAAAATTTTCGCACAAACAGGAAAAGACCTGACTCTTAAAGCCAGGTCTAATGATTTTTACAAACCATTAAAATGGAATGTCAATTCTTATTTTAATTCAACTTCAGCTCCAGCTTCTTCAAGCTGCTTTTTAAGAGCTTCTGCTTCATCTTTAGCTACTCCTTCTTTCAATGCTTTAGGAGCACCGTCTACTAGTTCTTTAGCTTCTTTAAGTCCAAGACCAGTTAATTCTTTAACAAGCTTAACGATAGCAAGCTTAGCACCACCTGGAGACTTAAGAATTACGTCAAATGCGCTCTTCTCTTCAGCAGCCTCTTCGCCACCACCAGCTGGACCAGCTACTGCTACTGCTGCCGCTGCTGCAGGCTCGATACCGTACTCATCTTTAAGAATTTCAGCTAATTCGTTTACTTCTTTTACAGTTAAGTTAACTAACTGCTCAGCGAATGCTTTTAAATCTGCCATTTTTACTTCTTAATTAAAATAATGTCAATAAATTTTTAAAATCGATATTTAACGTTCTGATAAGGTTTTAACCAATCCTGCGATTGTGCTTCCTCCGCTGTTAAGAGCAGAGATAACATTTTTAGCAGGAGATTGAAGAAGACCAATAACTTCACCTATTAGCTCATCCTTAGACTTCAATTTGCTAAGTGCATCAAGGTGCTGTTCTCCAATAAAGAGATCGGTATCGATGGAAGCGCCCTTTAGTTTTGGTCTTTCGTCCTTATCGTTCTTTTTGAACTCTTTAATAACTTTCGCAGGAACATTTGCATTTTCCTTTGAAAACATGATACCGGAAACTCCTTTAAGAACTTCGTCAAATTCAGAGTAATCAGTATCTAGTGTTTCTAGTGCTTTCTTAATCAAAGTGTTCTTAACAATTTGATATTCAACACCTTTGTTGAAACACATTCTTCTGAAATCATTGATTTCAGCAACCGTTAAACCAGAGGTATCAGTTACGTAGAAGAAGTTTGTTTCCTTCAACTTTGCTGATAGCTCGTTTACTATGTTAATTTTTTCTTCTTTCGTCATGACTATAATCCTACGATTGAACCTTTATCAATAGTAATACCTGCACTCATTGTGCTGGACATGTTGATACTTTTGAAATAAGTACCTTTTGCTGAAGAAGGCTTCAGTTTGTTGATAGTATTGATTAATTCAGCAGCGTTCTCTTTGATTTGCTCAGGAGAGAAGGAAACTTTTCCAACGCTAGCGTGAATGATACCAAACTTGTCAACTTTGAAATCAATTTTACCTGACTTCACTTCTTTTACCGCCTTAGCAACATCCATTGTTACTGTACCAGACTTAGGGTTAGGCATTAGACCTCTTGGACCTAATACTCTTCCTAATTTTCCTACTTTGGCCATAACCGTAGGCATAGTAATAATCACATCTATATCAGTCCATCCACCTTCAATCTTAGTGATGAATTCGTCAAGACCAACATGATCTGCACCAGCTTCTTTCGCTTCTGCTTCTTTATCAGGAGTACATAAAACCAGAACTCTAACCTCTTTACCAGTACCGTGTGGTAGAGCAACTACTCCTCTTACCATTTGGTCTGCTTTACGTGGATCAACCCCTAATCTTACATCAAGGTCCACAGAGGCATCAAATTTTGATTTAGTGATATCTTTCACTAGACTAGAAGCTTCTTCTAAAGAATATTCTTTACCAACCTCGAGTTTCTCTGCGGCTGCTTTTTGATTCTTTGTTAACTTTCCCATTGTTTAAAGATTAGTTGTTGGCCCAAGGAGCCACTCCAGTTACTTTAATACCCATACTTCTAGCTGTTCCAGCTACTTGTCTCATTGCTGATTCAACTTTAAATGCATTCAAATCAGGCATTTTAGTTTCAGCAATTGTTTTCACCTGATCCCAGGTCACAGAACCTACTTTAGTTCTATTAGGTTCAGAAGAACCTTTCTTCAGTTTTGCAGCTTCCATAAGCATTACAGCAGCAGGAGGTGTCTTGATAACAAATTCAAAAGACTTGTCAGTAAAGATTGTAACCAATACTGGAAGTACCTGACCTTGTTTATCTTGAGTCCTAGCGTTGAATTGCTTACAAAACTCCATGATGTTCAGACCTTTACTACCAAGAGCAGGTCCTACAGGAGGTGAAGGGTTTGCAGCCCCACCTCTAATCTGAAGCTTTAAGTATCCACTAATTTCTTTAGCCATTTTCGCTAATCAATTTTTTCTACTTGAATATAATTTAATTCCACAGGGGTATTTCTACCAAAAATCTTAACAGTAACGTTGAGTTTCTTACGTTCTTCAAATACCTCTTCTACAGTACCAGTAAAACCACTGAACGGACCGTCCATTACTTTAACTGACTCACCTACTATAAATGGTGTATCTAATTTTTCTTCGAACTCATCAACTTCATCAACTTTACCTAAGATCCTGTTGACTTCATTTTGTCTTAAGGGAATAGGGGTTTTGGAAGCATTTCCCCCTCCGGAACCCAAAAAACCAATCACTCCGGGAATATCTGTTATTGTATGCTGCGCTTCTCCATGAGAGAGGTCAGCAGAAACTAATACGTATCCAGGGAAGAAATTTCTTTCTCTTACCCTTTTCTTCCCATTCCTCATTTCATATACTTTCTCTGAGGGGATGAGAACTTGCGGAATATAATCTACGAGCCCACGTCTTTCTATCTCATTTTCAAGATAGGTCTTTACTTTCTTTTCCTGTCCGGAGACAGCCCTAACTACATACCACTTTAATTCCGCCATCACTGCCAATTTTAAAACTGTGTGTTGTAAAACCAATCGATCCCATTTTGAAATCCAAGGTCGATTACCCAAATTAGCAATGCAAAAATCAATGAAGCCACCAAAACCAAAATAGAACTGTTTTGCAATTCACTATATTTTGGCCAAGTTACTTTATGGACCATCTCGTTGTACGAATCCTTAATTGACTCTATAATTTTTGCCATCTTTATTTCTTATATAAATAATAAAATGCACGGGTGGTAAGATTCGAACTCACGACCTTTGGTTTTGGAGACCACTGCTCTACCAGCTGAGCTACACCCGTATCTCTGCGCCCAAAAGGACTGCAAAGCTAGAAGATTTTCTTTAAAGAAACAAATGCGCCTTGATGAAATATCAAGACGCATGTTTTATATTTAAAGCTATCTTTTTCTAGATTAGTCTAAGATTTCAGTTACCTGACCAGCTCCAACTGTTCTACCACCTTCTCTGATCGCGAATCTTAGTCCTTTTTCCAATGCAACTTTGTTAATCAAGTTAACTTCGATAGTTACATTATCACCAGGCATTACCATTTCCACGTTTTCAGGAAGTTTGATTTCACCAGTTACGTCAGTTGTTCTAAGGTAGAACTGAGGTCTGTATTTGTTGAAGAATGGAGTGTGTCTTCCACCTTCTTCTTTTGATAGAACGTAAACCTCTGCTTTGAAGTGAGCGTGAGGGTTTACAGAACCAGGCTTACAGATGATCATTCCTCTTTTGATATCAGTTTTCTCGATACCTCTTAGAAGAAGACCAACGTTATCACCAGCTTCACCTCTATCTAATATTTTTCTAAACATCTCAACACCAGTTACAGTAGACTTCATGTCTTCTGCACCCATACCGATGATGTCTACAGGATCTCCAGAGTTGATTACACCTCTTTCGATTCTACCAGTAGCAACAGTACCTCTACCAGTGATTGAGAATACGTCCTCAACTGGCATCAAGAAGTCTTTGTCTACCATTCTCTCAGGAAGTGGAATGTAGCTATCAACTTGCTCCATTAGCTCGTCAACTTTAGCAACCCACTCAGCTTCACCGTTAAGTGCACCTAGAGCAGAACCCTGAACGATTGGAAGATCGTCACCTGGGAATTCGTAGAAGCTAAGAAGTTCTCTAACTTCCATTTCTACTAGCTCAAGAAGCTCAGCATCGTCTACTAAGTCAACTTTGTTCATGAATACAACTAGTGCAGGAACACCTACCTGTCTTGCAAGAAGGATGTGCTCTCTAGTTTGAGGCATAGGACCGTCAGTAGCAGCAACAACAAGGATTGCACCGTCCATTTGAGCAGCTCCAGTTACCATGTTCTTTACATAATCCGCGTGACCTGGGCAGTCAACGTGAGCATAGTGTCTGTTTGCTGTTTGATATTCAATGTGTGAAGTATTGATAGTAATACCTCTTTCTTTTTCTTCTGGTGCGTTATCAATTGAAGAGAAGTCTCTTGTTTCTGCAAGACCTTTGTCTGCAAGAACTTTAGAAATCGCAGCAGTCAACGTAGTTTTTCCATGGTCTACGTGACCAATAGTACCAATATTTACGTGCGGTTTTGACCGATCAAAGGTTTCTTTTGCCATGTTTGAAAATCCTCAGTTTAGTTAATTACAATTTTTAATTATTTGATTGCTTAAATATTCTTAATCAAAATTTAATTTATTGAAGAGCCAATGACGGGATTTGAACCCGTGACCCCTTCCTTACCAAGGAAGTACTCTACCCCTGAGCTACATCGGCTAATTATGCTCGATTTCTTCAGACACAGCCTGAGGTACGTCGGCTTGGAATTTCTTAGACGGCCTGGTGATTCTGGAACCTTTCAGGCTAACCAGGATAATCGGCAAAAAAAAGAGCGGGTGATGAGGCTCGAACCCACGACCTACAGCTTGGAAGGCTGTCGCTCTACCAACTGAGCTACACCCGCTTATAATTTTATTGCCGCATATAAAATCAAGACGATTTTATAAAACTGGTGGGGGGAGCAGGATTCGAACCTGCGAAGACATAAGTCAACGGAGTTACAGTCCGTCCCAGTTGGCCGCTTTGGTATCCCCCCGTGTCTAAAATTTTCAATAAATTAAGAACTCTTTCTTGGCGTTTAAGCCAAACCCCTTCTTTCAAAGGGAATGCAAAATTATATGCTTTTTCTTTTTATTCAAATTTTTGAAATAAAATCTAAAATTTCTTTCAAAATAATTTTCAAACTACCACCCTTCTTGGATTTCCTTATATAGCTGAATCAGCCTTGAATCCTTCTCATTGGCCATTATTTCATTTAAAAGCTCATCTAGATCATTTGAGTCATTTATTATAGAAATTGTTTGAAAAGCGGCATATCTGACCATATAATTTGAATTATTCTTTGCAAGGTCTTCGATAACTGGTAAAACCTGGCCTCTTGAATCTTGAGAGTTGTTAAATACAAACTCGGCAAAATATTGCATCAAAAAGAATAAGTTACTCCCTTCAACGGATTCAATTTTACCTAAATACCAATCCAGATCTTCAATATTATTTCTCCGGTTGATAAAATCAGCGGTAGGCAACATAATATCAATCTGGTTTTCTTTCATCATTGGTTCAAAGATCTCTTCTTTGTTGTCCAACTCTAATTCCAGAACCCCTTCTAGAGCAACTCCCTGAACACTATATGCTTTATCATTCACTGCAGCAACTAGTTCATCTTTATAGTTGTCCACATTGTAAATGGATAGCGCATATAATGACCCTGCTCTTAACTCGGCTATTGAATCTGATAAGAAGGTTTCAACCCTAGTCCGTATTTGGTCTTGCGATAAATAATCAGGTATACTTTGCATAAATTCCATTGCAAGGCTTCTTATTCTGAAGGACTGATCTTCAAGCGCTACCTCAATTGCCTTGGTAGTATATTCTGTATCTTCTGATTGGGCAAGGGTAACAAATGCCTCATATCTCCCAACCAGATTATCGCATTCTTTAAGTTGGAACAAGTGATGCTCAAGAGGTTTTTCATGGATTATCTCTCCAACCAATTGAAATTCAGAATCAAACACAATTAAATCCGGAGCTGAAGGAAATGGTATTACCAATTCTTCGGACACATCCTCCATCACCAATGGATATCTCATCAATTTATCTCCCAGATAAATATCAATGTAAAGTGGTAATTTATAAACTGGCAGCTGTGATATGTCCTGTATTTGTTCGATGCTTATGTATAGCGTATCGGATTCAAATCTATCTTCAACTTTAACAATTGGATGACCAGGTTGGTAAAACCATTGGTTGAAAAACCAGTTCAAGTCTTCTCCTGTTACTTTTTCAAAAGCCAGTCGCAGATTATGAATTTCGACTGATTGAAATTTATTCTCAGACAGATAAGTTTTTACCGCGGCAAAAAAGGCTTCATCTCCAACATAACTTTTCAACATTCTCAGAATCAGACCTCCTTTTGCATATGAGTGGTTATCGAACATTTCCTCTCGGTCATCATAATAATGCCGTATCACATTCACCATCTTACTTTGAGACTCTTCCAAATAAGAATCTTCCTCCAGCATAGCATGATAATCTCCCTCGTCTTTTCCGTATTTATGGCCTATCCAGAGATATTCCCCAAAGTTTGCGAAGCTTTCATTCATTGGAAGGTTTGACCATGATTCACATGTTACCAAGTTTCCGAACCACTGGTGGATCAATTCATGAGCAATGATGTAATCCCAGTTTTCGTCTAGTAACTCTTTATCTGTCATTCTTAGATCATCCATGAAGATCGAAGCTGTAGTATTCTCCATTGCTCCAGAGACAAAATCCCTTACAACTACCTGACTATAAGTTCCCCAGGGGTAATCTACTCCAAGCAAATCTTCGAAATAGGATAGCATTTCTGGTGTATTACCAAATATGTCTTTCGCGTACTGACCATAACCCGGCTCCAATAAATATTTGAAAGGGACTTTTCCAGTATTATCTTCTACTACATCAAACTGACCTATTGCAAGCATAAATAAGTACGGAGCATGAGGTTTGTCTAATTTCCAATGGTCTATTCGGAAACCATTAGAATTTTTAACTGATGAAATTAATTCGCCATTAGATAAGGTCGTTAGAGAGTCAGAAACTGTTAAATACATTTCCTGTGTACATCTCTCATTGGGAGAGTCAATCGTTGGGAACCATGCAGAATTGCACTCAGTTTCACCTTGAGTCCAAATTTGTCTGGGTTTATTGGGTTCTTCACCAGTTGGATTTATGAAGTATAGACCTTTATCTGAAGTGATTGCGTCACTTCCTCCTAACGTCCTTTCATTGGGCTTGGCTATATATTGAATAAAGATATCCAGCTCCTCATTTCTTGTAAAATTCCTTCCAAGCTCGATGTAGACCTGATCATTTGGGTATTCAAACATTAATGAAGTAGTATCGAGACCATCTATCATACCAACTCTTAATATTTCAAGTCCTTTTGCATCAAGTACTAGTGTTTCCTGCTCGTAGAAGTAAGGTCTCAACTTTAAATGAGCTTTGCCATTAACATGCTGCTTTTCCCAATTGAATGAGAGATGTAAGGTTGTATGTAAAAGATCAAATGACCTTGAGTTGGAGCTTCTGTAATCCTTAATTGGGTGATACGAAGTGCTATCAACCTCAACAAAATCCTGGGTGATTGGCTCAGATTCCTGGGTGTTTTCTTGAGCTGTAGTAATTTGAGATGACTTGCAGCTAAAAATGAAAAAAGCCAAGCCAATTAAAGTAACTCTCATCAGCATATTATGATAAATTTTAGCGAAGATAACGCAATGCTTTCAATCCTATTGTTGAATCCCTAATCAGATATAAAAGCTGCGCTTATTATTTCCCGGTCGAATTTGTAGGAGCTTCCAGCATAACAAAGGTGTGAGCACCCAATAATTGCAGTTTCATTGGCTTCTACTCTGTATTCCCTGATCATTTCAGTCAACGGGTTACCAGGCAATGCGAAATTAGCCTTTACTGCAAATTTGATTGGCATATCTCCGGAATTGGTCACCACCATTAAATTACCACAGTTTTTTTCACCACACGAATCGCCTTGTGATAGAGTGACCTTTTCAGCAGCTTCCATTCCATAACCTTCACCATGGAAGTCCATACCACTTCCATTTGCTTGTTCAAGAACCAATTGATAGATCTGAAGATAAGTTAGCTCACTAACATCTGTTTTAACCTCCTCATTCTCTTTGGTTTCTGTTTTTGACGTTCCACCGCAGGCTATACATATAGAGAAAACAACACCTAAGATCAGATTATTTCGTAATTTCATTCTAATTGCGTTCTTGTAACA
The DNA here is from genome assembly GCA_024743255.1 of bacterium. Taxonomy (GTDB): domain Bacteria; phylum Bacteroidota; class Bacteroidia; order Cytophagales; family Cyclobacteriaceae; genus JANSWY01. The sequence goes on from JANSWY010000116.1 coordinate 11,445, forward strand.
AAATTATCAGTTGGTCACTAATAAATATATGGTGATCAATCTAGAAAATATCTTTGTGAGTTCCAAAGCTTGAAAAAGCCCAAGATTCGAAATTGTTATGAATGGTTTAAGACATGTAATTAGTTATCACAAAGTGCCTGTGAAATTCACATATGCACTTATAGTAACTATGCTCGTGTCGGTGCTTTTAATTCTTCAGGAATATACTCAGCATATTTTAAATGAATATGACTTTGATTTTAGTTGGCTGGACATCTCGCTAAGAATATCTATCAACTATTTGATGTGGCTAGTTTTTATTCCTTCAATATATCTTATCAGCCAGGTTATTTTCAGGAGAAACACCAGTTTGTTTCCGGTCATATATTTCACAGTTGGTACCATAGCCATTTCATTTATTCATAGAATAGCAGTTTCCCGAAGTTTGGATTTGTTTTATTTCTTTCAAAGTGGGTATTTAAAAGACCTGTTTGGGGCTAATAGCATTACCACCATTTCAGTGGGAACCTTTTCCAGCATGTTACAAATGATCATTGTTACTGCGGTTTTCTGGGGATTGGACTATCAAAAGAGATACATCAACCAGGAAAAGGAATTGGCACGAGCACAATTGAGTGCACTAAGGATGCAATTACAACCACATTTCCTCTTCAACACACTTCATTCTATTTCTTCAATGATTGATCTGGATGTAAAGCAAGCACAAAAAATGATTACTAAACTTGGCGGTTTACTTAGAAGTATTTTGGAGACTGATCACCAACAGCTTATCACAGTTCGAGAGGAATTAGATTTTATCAAACAATACTTGGATTTGGAACAGATTAGATTTCAGGAACATATAGGCATCAAACAGCATTGTGAACATGATTCGAAAGAGGCGATCGTTCCGTCCATGATTTTGCAACCACTAGTGGAAAATGCAATTAAGCATGGAACATCAATGAGTGACGGATACACCGAAATAATTCTAAACGTCGAATCTATATTAATGGAAAATCAGAGGTGGTTGAAGCTTGAGGTAACCAATACATCAGAGAGTATCGTGCAGTCTCAGGCGAAACACAAACTTGGAATCGGGCTAAAGAATGTACGTAACAGGCTTTCACAGCTTTACAGGAAATTTGAATTTGATTTGTTGACGCCAGATTCAGGTAATAAGGTTACGGCGAGAATATTAATCCCATTTGAAGAAAGTAAGAAGTAATGAAAATACGAGCAATTGTTGTTGACGATGAGTTTTTGGCGAGACAGAGGTTAATTAAACTTCTGGAACAGGATGAAACCATTCAGGTGATTGCAGATTGTAAAAATGGCAAACTTGCTATTAAGGCAATTGAAAATAAAGATCCCGATTTGATATTTCTTGATGTCCAAATGCCGGACTTGAATGGTTTTGAAGTACTTGACAAATTATCTAATCCACTCCCAGAAGTAATCTTTACTACTGCGTACGATCAATATGCACTTAAGGCATTTGATGTCCATGCAGTTGACTATCTTCTAAAACCATTCGATGAAGATCGGTTGTTCGAGGCGATCGATCAGTTAAAGAAGCGCCTCAATCTCCAAAAATCAGCAACTTTTGAAGCTAAGTTGATGGACCTTGTAAAATCATACCATGCTGACACCAGTGATTTTCAGGAATCATTCGTCTTTAAAGAAAAGGGAAAGGAGTTCACTTTATATGTAGATGATGTTAATTATTTCTCAGCGCAAGGAAATTATGTGAGTTTCAATACAAACGGGCGAAAAAGTTTGTATAGGATAAGTATGAGCAACCTGGAATCTTTGCTTGACCCATCCAGATTCCTAAGAATCCACAGGACTCTAATTGTTAACCTGAAAAGTGTCGATAAGTGTACCTATCAAGGCAACAACGAATATGAATTTTTACTAAAGACGGGTGAAAAGATTTCTTCTGGTAGATCATACAAGGATTTGATTGATCGGCAGCTTGTTTAAAACTTTTAATTACTCATTCCCGATCCATATTGCTTCATTGTTTTTTGGGTGATTCGAATCAAATTTCTAATAAAAGGTTAATTTGCGGTTCAAATAAACAATTTGCATGGAAGCTTCAATAAATGATCAATCATTTCCCATCCAGTTTAATGAATCGGGACAACCAATTGATAAAAATGGAAACCCGCTAAACATTATTTCGATTGACGAAAATAGATTTCACGTCATCAGGGATCATAAAACCTATCGAATTGAGATTCTGAAAAAAGAGGGTAAAGTCTACCAGTTGAGAATTAATGACAACAAGTATGATGTTTCTCTAAAAGACCAGCTTGACCTTACAATGAGTGCAATGGGTATCGATCAGAATGCAGGAAACGTGGCTAACGACCTGAAAGCACCAATGCCTGGTTTGATACTCGATGTAATGGTAAATCCTGGAGATACTATCAGCAAGGGACAACCTCTTTTAATACTGGAAGCAATGAAAATGGAAAACGTAATAAAGTCGCCGGTAGATGGTGTTGTTTCAGAGGTTTTAGTAGAGAAGGGAGCATCAGTAGAAAAAAATAAGGTGCTTTGTAGCTTTTAGAAATTAGATTTCTTTTTAAGCAGTTAAGATATTTTATATTTGTACGATTTATACACTTAAAACCTACTGATGAAATATAAAAGAATACTCCTCAAGTTAAGTGGTGAAGCACTCATGGGAGATCAGCAATATGGAATAGATTCTGATAGATTGGCTCAATATGCCAAAGAAATCAAGAGAGTGCACGACGAAGGGCTGGAAATTGCAATAGTCATAGGCGGAGGAAATATATTTCGAGGTGTTCAGGCCTCCAGTGTTGGTATTGACCGAGTTCAGGGCGATTACATGGGCATGTTAGCCACAGTTATCAATGCCATGGCTCTTCAAAGTTCTCTGGAAAAATATGGCATGTATACCAGGTTAATGTCTGGAATTAACATGGATCAGGTTTGTGAACCATTTATTAGAAGAAGAGCGGTGAGACACCTAGAAAAAGGCAGAGTCGTAATCTTTGGTGCAGGAACAGGTAACCCTTATTTCACAACGGATTCAACAGCCAGCTTAAGGGCAATTGAAATCGAGGCTGATGTGGTTCTGAAAGGAACAAGAGTAGATGGAGTTTACAGTGCGGATCCTGAAAAAGATCCAGATGCAACGAAGTTTTCTAACATTAGCTTTCAGGAAGTGTATGAGAAAGGACTTAATGTAATGGACATGACGGCATTCACGTTGTGCCAGGAAAATAAATTACCAATCATCGTGTTTGACATGAACAAACCAGGCAATCTGGCAAGAATTGTAGAAGGTGAGAGTGTTGGTACTTTAATACAATAATTTTTTTAAAAGATGGAAGAAGAAATACAGATGTATTTGGATGAAGCCGGAGAGTTGATGGACAAAGCGGTTTCTCATGCTAACCAGGAATTATCAAAAATCAGAGCAGGTAAAGCTATGCCTAACATGCTGGATGGCTTGATGGTTGAGTATTACGGCAACCCTACTCCTATTAATCAGGTAGCGAGTATTACTACTCCAGACGCCAGAACATTAATGGTAAAACCCTGGGAAAAAAGCTCTATCGGTGAAATTGAAAAAGCAATAATCAATAGTGACTTGGGACTCAATCCTCAAAACGATGGGGAAATAGTTAGAATTAACATCCCTGTGCTTACTGAGGAAAGAAGAATTAGCTTGGTAAAACAAGCAAAAGGTGAAGCGGAAAACGGTAAAGTAAGTATCAGAAATATCAGAAAAGACACTAATGACTCTTTAAAGAAATTATTAAAAGAGGGTGCTTCTGAAGACGCAGTTAAGAATGCTGAAGATGATGTTCAAAAACTCACAGACAGCCACACTGCGAAGATTGATTCCTTATTACAACTGAAGGAACAAGATATCATGACTATTTAATCTAGTCGTAGAATTTCTTACTATTTATAAGATTTATAACAGGGTCAGGGATCAAGTATTTTGGTGAATGGCCCTCTTTTATCATCCGTCTGATTAAGGTAGCAGAAATATCTATCTGCGGTGCTTCTACAATTTCCGTATTAGGATATTCTCTATCAGGCTTTGTCGAATTAGGTCTCGGGTAAACGATAAGCCCATAATTTTCCAGAATTGATTCATAGTTCTTCCACTTATGAAAGGAATTTAAGTTGTCTTCACCAATGATCAATTTAAATTCATGATTCGGAAATTTCTCTGACAGATAAGTTAATGTATCAACTGTATAACTAGGCCTTGGCATATTGAATTCAATATCACTTGCTTTGAAATGATAGTCATCACTTATGGCAGCTCTTACCATATCAAGTCTATCAAATTCATGAAGAAGATTTTTATTCTTTTTGAATGGGTTTTGAGGTGATACAATAAACCAAATTTCCTGCAAATCTGTCAGTTCACGAATGACTTGTGCAACTACC
>JANSWY010000092.1 GCA_024743255.1 bacterium
ATCACTATCGAATCTAATGTCATTCACATCTGCATTGATTTTGAAATCAGTGAATCCACCATCTGCATCTGTTCTGGTGTATCTTGTACAAGTTTCACCACCAATTTCAACACCATAATCAATAGTACTGGAAGAAGAAACGGAACCTACTCCAGAACCAAAATCATCCTCAGATAAAAAAGTATGACTTACGGTTGAGGCACTAACTTCAGTTGCATGATCAGTACAAACAAATCCATCAGTACATAGCTCTGGGATATCAGTTGTTTTGTATGAAGCTAAAGTCATATACTGTCTTGGCTCTGAGCTAAAGTCATTATCGAAAGTTTCGATGTAGATAACCAACGTATCAGCTTCTGTACCTTCTGCTGTGTGATAAACATTGTAAGTAATTCCCTCTCCTACTTCGTGGCTAGACTGTCCATTCTTGTATCTTGGGTTGATAAGATGAGCTCCAGCTCCAATTGTTGCAATTGTTCTAGCGGTCTCATCAATTGTATACTCCCATGAACCTGTGATGAATGCATCTACATTATTTCCAGCTGCATTAGCTGGAAGGCTTCCACCAGTAATATCTATATTAGTTTCATGGAAATCAGTACCTAACCAGATACCATACTCACCCCAGAAATCTCCTTGAAAATCTACAGTATATGTACCATCAGCATTGAAAGTGTATAGGTCATTCATTAAAGAAGATCTTACTCCATTACAAGTTCCTGCACCGCCTAATCCAAACCAAGGTCCACCTTGTGAAAACCATGTAACTTCAGCATCAGCTGCTGGTCCTAAGGCTATTGCTTGTGCATCACCTCTTACTAACTGCCATGTTTTACCAGAGATAAAAGTTAATAATGCTCCTGGTTCATCTACTTGAACAGTTGCTTCAAATGTATCATCTCCAGCCTCATTAGTCGCTGTAAGTGTTACTGTGAATGAACCCGCTTCACTATATGTGTGAGTTGGATTTTCATCTGTAGAAGTATTGTCATCACCAAAATCCCACGAATAGGATGTTGCATCTACAGATGCATTTACAAAAGAAACTTCCAAACCATCTATCTCAGTTCCAAAAGATGCGATTGGTGGATTTTCTTCTGTTCCAGGCTCATCGTCTCCACATGATGATAGGATTACCAGCCCTACCAAAGCTATTAGGGAGAATAATGCATTCCTGCTAAAAAGTTGATTACTCTTCATAATTTTACGTTTAAAGATTAATTAAAAAACTACTGAATTAGAGCTGGGTCTGGATATGCGTCCAGGCCTAGCAATTCGGTTTCCCTACTTGGTAGTGGAAGCCATATATCGTCACTATTGAAATTGTTAAATCTTGGATTTGGAACTTGCTCTCCTATGTAGTTGGTAAAGGTGGCCGGGAAGATATTAGCAGAAGCTTCGCCTCTTCTAACCAAATCCCCCCAACGATCACCTTCCAACGCAAGCTCTACTCTTCTTTCGTAATAGATTACATCCAATAAATTGTCAAATGAATGCCCTTCCGGATCAGTTGCAATCAATGTCGCTGCATCCATAAATCCAGATGGGTTTGATCTTGCTCTGACCTGATTAACCAATGATTCCGCTAATGCATTATCAGGAGAAGCCTGACGTACTAAAGATTCTGCATACATAAGTAGCACATCCGCATATCTGATGTATGGCACATTTTTATCTACTGACAATTGAATGTCTCCACCATTTGGAGTGTCATATGCTTTGAAGAATGCAAACTTCAACTGAAAGTATCCTTGAAAGTCAGTATAGTTTTGATTTCCTGGTCCATCGTCAAATGATTGACCAACTCCAGTGCACTCACTTTGTATTTGTGCTGCTGTCTTGATGCTTGCATCTCTTCTAACTGAATCCTCTGTCAAATAGAAATTGTACAGCTCATCACTTGGGTACATCCAACCCCATCCATCTCTCAAAGTAGGATGACCAGAACATAACCCTCTGATTCCAACAAGCTTTACAAATGCATTTCCTTCTTTTCTGCTATAATAGAGGTCGTTAGAATTCTCTGCCCAATCAGATCCTACAAGGTTGGTATGCTGAATCTCAAATACACTTTCCGTTGTATTATTTCCTGTTCCAAATCCCCATAATGCTTTGTAATCATCAACAAGAGTATAGACTCCCTGATTTCCAAGTGCAAATACTTGAGCAAAGGCATTTGAAGCATCGGTAAACTTGGAGTTGTCATTTAAAATTGAACCCCAATACAAATATGCCTTGCCTAGAAGCGCATTAGCCGCACCACTTGTAGCTCTTCCAGTAAATTGACTATTGTAAACATCTGGAAGATCTGTAGCTGCAAGTGCTAACTCAGATGTAATAAATTCATATACTTCTGAAATAGAAGATCTCTCTGGAACCCCTGTTTCTGTGGAAGTCATTATTGGAATTGGTCCCCAATATTTTGCTAACTCAAAATGATAAAGTGCTCTAAGGAATCTTGCCTCTGCCAGTAGCGATCTAATGTTTTGATTTGACTCAGCATCAGGAATATTAAGATTATCAAATAATTGATTTGCTCTATTGATACCTGTATAGTTTCTCAGGTAGATCATCTGAGAAACAATATTGGTAGGTGTATTATTGAAGTCATCCAATGCCTGAAAATCAGGTTGATCAGTATTCGGAGCTTCACCACCAGCTTGTGCGTTATCAGATCTTATTTCTCCAAACATGGTTGGTGAGAACCAATTCGAATTAATGTTGTGATGCCATCCTAGCGGATCGTAGATTGCTACTACAGCTGAGAATACTTCCGATTCATCAGAATAATAATTTACATTCAGTGAAACTCCAGCCGGATCTATATCATAAAACTCTGAGCTGCAAGACATTACAAATCCCACAAGCCACACAACGATTGTATTTCTTATAAACTTCATGATTCTTAGCTTTTAAAATGTGAGACTTAAACCACCACCATATGTTCTGGCCTGAGGATAGTATCCCTGATCAATTCCGAAGGTGGAGAGGCCAGCACTGGTGTTACCAATTTCAGGGTCGAAACCTGAGTATTTTGTCCAGGTCAGTAGGTTGTCAAAGGACAGATAAACTCTTGCTGCCTGTAGTTTTAGAGGTTCCAGAAAACTCACTGGAAGGTTATATCCAACTTGAAGATTCTTCAGTCTGATGAAATCTCCATCTTCAACATATAGATCTGAAGGTTGCAGATTGTCAGTTGAAGAAGCAAGACTAGGATAAGTACCGTTTGGATTTGATTCTGCATCCCAGCTTTCATCGTACCATGTCTTGAAATAGTTGTTCTTTCCAATGTTTCTTTCAAATACCCGATAGATGTCTTGTCCTACAGTTGCAAGGAAAATTGCACTGGTATAAAACCCTTTATAGTTAGCGTTCAATGTCCACCCCAATGTGAAATCGTACCAAGGTTTACCAATGTTTACATAGTCATTATCATCGATTACACCATCTCCGTTTGCATCGAAGTATTTTAGGTCACCTGCTCCTGCATTTGGTTGAATTCTTTGCCCTCTGTTTGGACCATCTCCAGTATGGACATATCGAATGGCATCTTCATCGCTTTGAAAGACTCCTAATGTTTTAAGGCCTCTGAAATAATAGAGCGGTTCACCAACTTTCATTTCAGTAATCACTTGATTTCTAAGAGGAAAGGCGAATCCTGGTTCCGGGATATCCGGATTTTGCATTTCAGTTACTTCATTATTTAAAGTCGCGAAGTTGAATACTGATGATACATTGACATCACCAAAGGATTTGCTTATATCAATCTTCAATTCAATTCCTGAGTTCTCAACAGTTCCCAGGTTTTCGAAAGTACCTCTTGTTCCTACAGTAAATGGTTCCTGTTTAGTAATTAGAAGTCCCTTTGTTGTCTTCTTGTAGTAGGTTGCTTCAAAAATTAGCATTCCTTGAAAAGCTTTACCTTCTACACCAAAATCCAATACTTCACCACTCTCCCACTCTACATCGAAGTTCACCAAGGAATTTGCTGCTACACCGAGGATTAGATTCCTATCAGAACCTGTTCCGAAAGTGTATCCTTTATCAAATGCATTATCTACAGTAGCAGCAAAGGATAGGTCGCCAATTCTGTCGTTACCGTTGCGTCCCCAGCTTGTCCTGATTTTCAGATAGTTGATTGGCTTGAAGTTCCAGAAGTCTTCATTGGATATTACCCAACCTCCTGAAACCGCTGGGAAGAACCCAAACCTGTTATCAACTCCGAACCTGGACGAAGCATCTCTTCTTGCAACCAGAGTGAATAGATACTTTTGATTGAAATCATAAATCACTCTACCAAAGAATCCACCGAACTTATACTCTTGATTGGCAAACCCTGAAGAAGAAGTTCTTGAAGCCTGATCGGTTTGATTTAAAGTCCAGAATTTCTTATCGGTTTCCTTATTGCTAGGAATGCCTGATCCCGTCCCGAGTAAGAAGTAATCTCTAGTTCTTCTGAATGAACCACCTGCAACAGCCGAAACTGAGTGCAAACCAAATGACTTAGAGTAAGTCACATAAGTTTCTGAGTTTAGGCTCAGTCTTCTATAATAATTCTGAGCTACATCATTTACTTCATTCTGTGCATTATCAGTCAGGTAATACTCTGGCGAAAACTGTCTGTTTTCGTTAGCAGTCATATCAATTCCAAAATCGCTTCTAAGTTTGAAGTCTTTTAGAAATGAAATCTCAGCATAAGCCGTCCCATAGATATTAAGGATGTCTGTAGTGTTGTTACTGATGTGAAGTCTGGCCAGAGGATTCATGTAATCATTCTGAACCTGACTTGATCTACCAAACCCAAATTGACCCACACCATTATTATTTGAATCAAATACTGGAGTAACCGGGTCCAAATTCAAGGCATCCATAACCGGATTTGAAAAGATATTGTTTTCAGGAATTGAATTCCGCCTGCTGGTGATGATTGCAATGTTTTCACCGATTCTTAAGAAGTCATTTACTTTATTATTGGTATTCAGCCTAAATGCAATCCTTTTGAAGTTTGATTTTGATGGATCAATGATACCTTCCTGATCCAAATAGGAGATTGAAGAAAAGACCTGACTTTTTTCATTACCAGCTGTTATAGAAACCTTATGATTTTGAATGGTAGCATCATCGAATATTTCGCTCATCCAATCAGTCTCTGCGCCTGTCTGATCTGCATATGTGATCAAGTCCTGATAGTCACTTTCCGCTAGCTTTCTTCGATTGAGTTCAAGGTATTGTTCTCTATTGGCTAATTCCGGTACTCTCCAGGCTCTTTGTACTCCGTAATTTGATTCGGCAGTCAGAGAGACTTTTCCGTTTTTACCTTTTTTGGTGGTAACCATGATTACACCATTCGCACCGCGAGCTCCATATATTCCTACAGAAGCTGCGTCTTTGAGCACTTCCATGGATTCAATTTCAGAAGGGTCGATTAGGGAAAAAGTACCATCTTCAACTATAAGACCATCGATTACCAATAGTGGTCTTGCATCTCTGTTGGTCCCTACCCCTCTAAGAAACATGCTTGTACCAGATCCTGGAGATCCACTTGAATTAGACACAATTACGCTTGAGGCAAGTGCCTGCATATTTTGGTCTACACGTGGTACTGTGAAACTTCCAAGATCTTTCGAATTGATACTTGAAATAGATCCGGTGGAAACACTCTTTTTAACCTCTCCGTAACCGATTACTACAATTTCATCCAGAGCTGTAATGTCCAGCTCCATTTGAATATCAATTACAGACTTGGAGCCAACTGTAATTTCTTTTGTAGCATAACCCACAAAAGAAAAGACAAGAATATCTGAAGCTGAAACTTCAAGTTGATAGGCACCTTCAAAGTCTGTTACGGTACCAGTTGATGTACCTTTCACTAAGACTGTGAGCCCGGGAAGGCTTTCTCCGTTTTCATCTATGACTTTTCCGGAGACGGTTAAATTCTGAGCAAAAATGCCCGATGAGGTTAGAAATAGGGCAAATCCCAGTAGGAATTTAATATAGGATTTACCTGAAAAACGCTCATTACAAGTTTTTAATGAGTATTTTTGACACATCATATGTAACTCTGTTTACATTGTACTCTATACACCTCCATATGTAGTTGCCGCTACAGGAGGTGTTTTCCATTTTATTTTACACGAACTATAAGAGTTGCCGCTCTTACAGTTCAACATTTCTTAAACTACCGGTTAGGCAGTTACCTGTGGTGCTTCTTCTTTCATTGTACTCTTTGCACCACGCTCCGGTTTTCCTTCCCACAATGATTCCATTTCTTCCAATGATTTCCCTTTTGTTTCGGGAACCATTTTCCAAACGAACCATGCAGCGATGAATCCTACTAATCCGTAGATCCAATAAGCAAAACCATGATTAAATTTTTCAGTTAACCAACTGTTATTATTCATCATTGGGAATGTCTGTGAGACAATGAAATTTGATATCCATTGTGCCATCACGGCCCATGCCAATGCTTGACTTCTTATTTTATTAGGAAATATTTCTGATAAAAGAACCCATGTAACTGGTCCCCAGGAGATTGCAAATGCTGCAACATAAGTCAGCATGAAAATTAGAGAAAACATGCCCATACTATTAGTAGCAAAAGTAATCCCCAAACTTATCATACTAACACCCATTACCAATGCTCCAATCATCTGTAATGGCTTTCTTCCATACTTATCTACTGTAGCAATTGCTATAATTGTGAAAACTAAGTTTATCGCCCCTACTATTATTGTTTGAAGTAACGCAGCATCAGTACCAGCTCCAGCATTTTTAAAAATCTCTGGTGCGTAATAAAGTACAACATTAATACCTACAAATTGCTGAAATACAGATAGCAGAATTCCTATTAGAATTACAACTCCCCCATATGCGAATAACTTTGCGGAATGACGATCGTGTAAAGCATATTTAATATTGTTAAGTATTCTTTGGGCTACATCCAGATTATTAATTTTTCCCAAAACCTGTAACGCTTTTTCTTCCTGGTGGTTAAGTAACAACCATCTTGGACTTTCAGGTACAGTGAATAGTAATACAAAGAATATGATTGCAGGGATCAACTCAGAAGCAAACATCCATCTCCAACCGACTGTGTTTAACCAATCTCCATCTCCTTGTTTTGCTATTGAATAATTGACAAAGTAAACAATCAACATTCCGAATATGATGGCAAATTGATTCCAAGAGACTAATGTTCCTCTTTTATCAGCAGGTGCAACTTCAGCTATATACATAGGTGAAAGCATACTAGCCAAACCAACACCCACACCACCAATTATCCTGTAAAACACAAAATGCCAAAGAAAAGAATGATCACCAGTACCTACTGATTCAAAACCGATTTCTGGCATTGCAGATCCGGCTGCAGATATTGCAAACAACAATGCTGCAATTATTAAGGACTTTTTTCTTCCGTATTTCGCGGAAAATGGACCTCCTAACCTAGCCCCAATTATACAACCAATCAAAGCACTCGATACAGCGAACCCTAAAAGGCTATTGGCCTCAAGTTCTGTCAAGCCGGCAGGATCTACGAAAAAGCTTTTAAGAGAACCTACCGTGCCTGAAATAACTGCTGTATCGTATCCAAATAGTAGTCCGCCAAGAGTGGCTACCAAGGTTATTCTGAATATGTATGCCTTGTTGTAATCTGACATTACAAGTATTGATTAATGATGTTCTCAAATAATTCCTGCTGACCGCTTCTCAGCTTCAATTCTCCGTTATTAGAAGCGATAGCCGCTAATTCCTCCAAAGTCAATTTTCCAGTTTCAAAAGCAGAGCCATCCATTGTGCTAAATGAACTATATCTAGCTTTCCTAAGGTTCTGGTAATTTGAATTAGTCAGTATATCATCTGCCACAATTAGTGATCTTGCGAAAGCATCCATTCCTCCAATGTGTGCATAGAAAATGTCAATTAGATCTGTGGAATTTCTTCTTGCTTTAGCATCAAAGTTGATACCGCCTCCTTGTAATCCGCCTGCTTCCAGGAACACTAGCATTAACTCTACCAATTCATAAGGATTGTTAGGAAACTGATCCGTATCCCAGCCATTCTGATAGTCCCCTCTGTTAGCATCCATACTTCCCAATACTCCTGCATTAGCTGCAACTGCCATTTCGTGTTGCATAGTATGTTGAGCAAGAGTAGCATGGTTTACTTCAAGGTTTAACTTGAAATCATCCATTAAGTCATACTCCCTAAGGAATCCAATTACAGTTGCAGCATCAAAATCGTATTGATGCTTTGATGGTTCCATTGGTTTTGGTTCAATAAAGAAGTTCCCTTTGAAACCATTTGCTCTTCCGTAATCTTTCACCATATGAAGGAATCTAGCCATGTGATCCAGTTCCTTTTTCATGTTGGTATTGAGCAAGCTCATGTAGCCTTCTCTTCCTCCCCAGAACACATAATTTTCGCCACCTAATTTGATTGTTGCGTCGAGTGCATTTTTTACTTGTGCACCAGCATAAGCCACTACATCAAAATCTGGGTTGGTTGCTCCACCGTTCATATACCTTGGGTTTGAGAACAGATTTGCTGTTCCCCAAAGTAGTTTTACTCCCGAGGCTTTCTGTTTTTCCTGAGCGTAATCTGTGATAAACTCCAGGCGTTTTGCCGATTCGGATAATGAATCACCTTCATTGATAAGATCAAAATCATGGAAACAGTAATACGGAGCTCCAATCTTAGTGATAAATTCAAATGCGGCATCCATTTTATGTTTAGCCTGCTGATATGGATCCGAGTTATTTAACCATGGAAACTCTTTAGTTCCAGGACCAAACGGATCTCCCCCAGTACCACAGAAGGTATGCCAGTAGGCAATGGCGAATCTAAAATGCTCTTCCATCGTTTTACCGGCGACCTTCTTCGCAGCATCATAGTACTTAAATGCCATTGGATTGTCGGATTTAGGTCCCTCATATTTGATCTTACCTATTCCTTCAAAGTATTCTTTTTCTCCAATCGTCAACTTTACACTCATCAATCTATATTTTTAATAAATTCGTTAAATCGCTTTTCCACACGTTGTAGCCATGCGCGTATTCTCCATTAATATTGGTTGGGCTTATGGACTTTACAAGCTTGTTTCCAGACATTGCTTCTTTCAGTGAGCTTCTATGTTTTAAGGTATAGCCTATAGCCTTAGCAGCACCAACTGCACCTGTAGTTTCAACAACATCAATCTCACATTGAAGTAGTGATGCAATTGTTGTAGAAAATACGGTAGACTGAAACAAGTTATCGTTACCTACTTTGATTCTGGATACTTTCATTCCCATATCATTCAGAATCTCCATTCCATAAATGAATGAATATGCAATTCCTTCTAATGAAGCTCTGTAAAAATGAGCTCTGTTATGTCTATTGAAATGTAGGTTCATCACATGAGAACCAATGTCTTTATTTTCAAGGATTCTTTCAGCGCCATTGCCAAATGGTATGATCCTAAGTCCTTCCGAATTAACCGGAACAGACGAGATCATTCTTTCCATATCCACGTATGAAGTTCCATCACTTGCCATTTGCTGTTTCACCCAACGATACTGAATTCCTGCTCCATTTATGCATAATAGTATTCCAATCTTTGGGTTGTCATGACAATGGTTTACATGAGCAAAACTATTTACTCTTGAATCTTCATCATATGAAAGTTGATCTACAACCCCATAAACAACTCCACTAGTACCTCCGGTTGCAGCCACTTCACCTGCATTGAGTACGCCCAAAGACATGGCATTATTTGGCTGATCACCAGAACGATATCCTACAGGAATCCCAGCTGGTAATCCTAATAGATCAGCAACTACATTTAAAAGCTGTCCATGATTTGAAAATACATCCCTTACTTCCGGGATCATACATTCCTGAATACCAAACTCATCAAACAAGAAATTTGCGGGGTTATTTTCTTTAAAATCCCACATCATACCTTCTGAGAGGCCACAAACTGTTGTATTAATGTCTCCTGTTAACTTCATTGCGATATAGTCTCCTGGGAGCATTAACTTATGAATTCGGTTGTAGCTTTCTGGCTCGTTATCCTTTACCCACTTAAGTTTAGAAGCAGTGAAGTTGCCCGGTGAATTCAATAGATGATCCAGACATTTCTGTGGTCCTAACTTTTCAAATAACTCATTCCCAATCTCAACCGCTCTACTATCACACCAAATGATAGAAGGACGAAGAACGTTTTGGTCTTTATCGACCAGTACCAAACCATGCATCTGATACGAAATTCCAATACCGAGTACCCCATCTCTATATTTGGATTCTAAATCAGCGAATAGTTTTCTTGTAGCTTGTATGATGTTTTCCCACCATACTTCCGGATTTTGCTCTGCCCAACCTTGCCTTCTGCTGATGATATCCATTTCTGATTCTGGATATTGCACCACCTTGATGGGCTTGTTGGATTCTGCATCTACTAATGCAGCCTTTATTGAGGAACTTCCGATATCGTAACCGAGATAATACAATTTATTTTATGCTATGATAATTATTCTCTCTTTCATCTTAAAAAAGTAATAATGATCGGTCGTTGGACCGACCACTATTGAAACAAATGTAGGCTTATGAAGAAGTTTGAAAACCAGTTAATATCTACTATTACATTATTTTCAATTTTGCCTGTTTCAAAGGTGTACTAATTATGAATATATTAAAATATTCGCGATACTACATGAATTCGTCAATTTGAATTCTTAGCTACGTCAAAAAGTGTTTTGTACGTCAATTCGCTTTATTGCAACAGATTGAAAGGTCATAACCTAATTATTAATCTGAGCAGTATTTTCTCATTATACAATCAACATTTTTAACTAAATGGTGATTTTATTTAATAAACAACAAATCAATTCAACTAACAAGGCACGTCAACAACACGTCACATTTTTAAATTCAAATTTCCAAACACTACGTCAAACACACCAACACACACAAAAAAACCCTTCAAATCGAAGGGTTCTTTAAAAATTGAAGTAAAATGAAAATATAACTCTAAATTTTGTCTCTGATTTCTGCCATTAACTTTTGAAATGCCTGACTAGTTTCGTGAGTAACAACCTTAGGATAGTGCAAATTTTCGATTAGCTGTTTGCTTACACCATCAATTTCATGTTCAAAGCCGCTACCTTGTCTATCATCTTTGAAATGATCGATGCATTCTTCTACTTTATAGAGCTTGCAATCTTTTGCTCTCCAGAAATCAAATATCTCAATGTACCCTTCAGTTCCAATTACATAAGTATAGTTTGGCAACTTCGAACGGAAGGATGTGTGTAGTTGTGCACAAGCATCTTCATATTCAAGTAGCATAGAAACATCGTGATCAACTCCTGTACTCGCTTTTCTCCCCAATACAGTAATTTCTTTTGGTTTGACTGGCATAAATAGCCAAGCCATTGCTACATTGTATACACCCATATCCAATAATGCACCTCCAGCCAAATCCGGATTAAACATTCTGCCCTCAGGATCAAAAGGAATAGGATAACCAAAATCAGATTTTATTTGTGTAATCTTACCGATCCTCCCTTCGTCTACCCATTCTTTAGCTTTCTGAATAGCTGGCAGAAAGTAAGTCCACATACCTTCAATAATAAATCCGTTTTTGGACTTGGCATAATCAAATAGCTCCTTTGATTCCTGGGGTGAGATCGTTATCGGTTTCTCGCATAGCACTGCTTTTCCATAGCTCAGTGCCTCTTTAGAGTTTTCGAAGTGAAAATTATGAGGTGTAGCCACATAAACAGCATCAATTTCCGGATCCTGGAACATGTCTGTATAGGACCCATAAGCTTTTGGAATTTTATACTGTTGGGAAAAGCTTTTTGCAGATTCAATATTTCTTGAAGCCACAGCAGTGAGCTCACCAAATTTGGCGAATGCAAAATCAGCTGCAAACTGATGGGCAATTGTTCCTGTACTTACAATGCCCCATTTGATTTTTTTATTCATTAAAATGCTTACTTAACATAGAATGGAATGTTAGCATACCCAGCTTTACCTTTGGTATCCCTTACATATGCGAATAACCTGTAGTCTCCTTTTTCCTCGGGAACTATAAATTTGATGGTACCATTTTCATCAGCCTCTTTTTCAAATTGAATTGCCTCTGGTTCCTTTTCAAACGCTCCTCCGTCGCTCTTAACTACAACTTCTTTTCTTAGAATCCACTCCACATCCAATTCATCAGATTCAGGGTCTTCTACCTCTATCTTAGCTGTATGACTGGAATTTGGTGACACATAAATATTATCAGTAGCTCTCAGGGAATTAAAAGTAATATCTGTTACGAATGGGGCTCTATTTTCAGGATAGGTGCCGGTCCAGAGTTTTGTTAATTCATCGATGACCTCTGTTGGTTCTCCGGTTTTAAGAAACATACCATACCAGGTCGGGGTTCTTTCTTGCTTCTGTCCCCAGTAAAAAGCATAGGACCCAAGGCATAGACCAGACTTATCTTCTAAAATACCTTTATTAATTCTTGTCACATAACCTTTGGCTTTTTCTGTACTGGTTTCTTCTATTTCCCTGCCCCACTCTGTTGAAGGTCTTTCCCAGTGTCCCATTGGTCCATACTCTGTCACCATATAAGGGTAGTCAATCTCAGCATTACTAACTAAGTCTGGTAAAATCATTAAATCACCATAAACCTGATATGATAGGAAATCTAGTTGCGGCACATGCTTTAAGGCTAACTCGACATGAGATTTATGTACTCCAGCGAAAGTGGTTGTTACTGGATGGTTTGGATCTACTTCATGTATAAAATCTACTAAATCAGCTAGTGCTTCGTAAGCTTTTGGGTTTACCAGTTTAAGTTGCCCTTTGTCATCAAACAACAGATTCAATTCATTGCCAACAACCCAGCAAAGCAAATTTGGATGGTCTTTAAATAGTAAAATACGTTCCTTTAGTCGGTTGAATTGTTCCTTTACTTTTGCTTTATTATTGTAATCGAACCCATGTAGTTCTTTTTCCATATCCAGACCTAATGCAACCATTAACCCGTATTTCGCTGCTGAATCCAGTTCTTGCTTGGCATTATTGGTACCCCAGGTTCTGAATGAATTAGCACCTGCTTGCTTTAGCCGATTCATACTTGATATTTGATCAAAATCAAGACCAACCCCTCTAACTTCGAAGGGTTGGTCGTTGATAAAAAATCTGTGAACTCCATCTACTTGTTTAATCTCAACTTTGGATGGAGTTACATCTACATTACCCTCACGATTATCGCAGGCAATGTGTATAACCAATAGAAAAAATATAATTGTGTGGTATAATGCTTTATTCATGATAGTTAGACCCGATCCTCTAAAACCTCGTTAGTGGAAAACCTGTATCTCATGTTGCGATATACCGCAATGTCTGTTATGTCCTCAGGAGTTCCCTTAGGTATAGCTCTAAAATTAGTGGAAACTCTAAATTCTCCCTTAATCGGAAGTACTCTATGCCACGAATGCCCGTGTAAAATGACCAATGTACCCCTCTTCGGGTATAGCGTAACCTGGTCTTTGAGGTCTTCATGTGGCTCACCTGCTGATAATTCACCCATCTTATGAGAGCCAGGCAACACGATTGTTTCACCTCCTATTTCCGGAGTTATGTCATGGGTGTAGACAAGTCGGTTTAGGTTGAACTGTTTTGAGTTTTCAGGAGGACAATCCTGATGCCAGGCCTGACCTTTGGTACCTGCTTTAGAAAACATGGCCATGCAGTATAGGTTATCCCAACCAACACCCAGAATTGCTTCTGTGAGTTTTTGAAACCTTTCATCATGATCTACTAAATCAAAATCTGTCACCCCTTCTCTGTAAGGAAACCATGGCACCACTTCTGTGGCAGCCTTTTCCAAAAACTCATCGGTGTGTTCCCACTCTGGTTTCATTCCAAAATGGTCCAGCACCAACTTGTTTAGGTAATCCATCTTATCCCCTTCAAAAAAGTCCTCTAAGACCAGATAACCGTCATTCCAAAACCGATTTGCTAATGATGTATAGTCCATATGCCTAGTATCCAATGTTTTGTGTTAAAATATCCGATCCATCCGTGTCTGGTCCTACTAGTTCAATTTCATCCTGAGGGATTGGTAAATACTCTCTACCTGGTACAAAGTCTTCGATTTCTGAAGCTGCATCACCCCATCTGAGCAAATCGTAATATCTGTTCCATTCTGTCGCCAACTCCAACCTTCGTTCTAGCTTTAGTGATTCTAGTGTAAGTGGCTTAGACGGTAAACCTGCTCTTGCTCTTACCTGATCAAATGCTCCTTGTCCATCTCCAGTAGCACCGTTCAAAGTAGCTTCAGCCAGAATTAATAAGATTTCAGAGTACCTTAATACTTTGTGATTAAGAGGTGACAAAACGAAATCTGTAGTCTCATCTTGCACTTGCTCTGGAGTGATAAAATACTTCAAAGCATAACTAAAGCCAGTTCCATATTGACCTCCTGAAATTGCAGGACTACTATCTATGAATTCCTGAGTTACAGGATCGTTACCCTGATCAGCAAGTATTTGTGAGCCAAATTCATGCCCGGCAGTCAGGATTGTAGCATCCAATCGGACCAGATCATTTTCATCCAGAAATGCCTGGTGTAATTCTGGTGTTGTAAGATTGTAGCTCCATCCAGTAACTGGCGCATCAAACGGAGGGAAAAAGAACTGCGCTGTAAGACTTCCTTGAGCTCCTGCATTCCAAGACCCACCGGAAGGATCATTAAAGAAAGCGATTTCAAACAAACTCTCAATACCATGCTCATTCGATAAAACCCAATTATCGGCATAGTTTTCTTCCAATGCATAAACTCCGCTATTTATCACCTCTTGAGCAAAGTATGCTGCGGAATCCCAGTTTTCCTGGTATAAGTAAGCTTTTGCTAACAACCCCTGTGCTGCACCTCTTGTAGCTCGATATGTTTCACTTGGCTCCTGGGTTCCAGTTGGCATTTCCCAAGATTCTGGCAATAGTTCAATTGCCGCTCTGAAGTCTGAGTTTATTTGTGCGTAAACTTCTGTTATTGGTTTTCTTTTGATATTATCAATTACACCAACGTCTGTAGTTTCTGTGAATAATGGAACCTCTCCAAAGTTTTTAACAGCTTCGAAATAGTAAAACGCTCTTAAAAACCTGGACTCTGCAATGAACAATTCTTTATCTGGAATTACAGTTTCGTCAACTGTACTCAAGCCTCCTATTATTTGATTAGCTCTTGCTATTCCTGTAAAGAATTTGGACCAAATCAAAGCAACATTTACGTTGGTAGTTGTAAGTATGCTTGGAATTTCAAACTCATGACTATGAGGTTGGTTGAATGTATTCTCAATAATTACGTCATCTGATCTTACATCGGAATAGATATAAGTCATTGCATAGCTATCTCCAAAAGTTGGGACGAACTCCCAGCGCATTGGTTGATAAGCTCCAGGAATAAGTCTTTGCACTACTTCCTGATTGGTAAATACAATTTCCGTCAAAGGTTCAGTGATTGGATCCTGATCCAGGAAATCATCACAGGAAACGATCAGAAGAATTGATACCAGTGCGATATATATTTTTGATTTCATTATTCCCAGCTTTTAAAATGTTAATTGAAAACCACCCATTACTGATTTTGGAAGCGGGTAGAACCCACGGTCAATTCCTACATCTAATGGACTTGTATTTGCACCTATTTCTGGGTCATAACCTGAGTAATCAGTGAAGGTGAGTAAGTTGTTTCCGCTTACATAAAATCTAAGATTCTCCAATTTTAGTTTGGCAAGAATACTCTCTGGAAGTGTGTATCCCAGTGTAATGTTTCTCATTCTGAGATAGCTACCATCTTCAACATAGTAATCTGAAAACTCATGATTAACCGCCTCAAGTGCAGATGGTCTGATGACCGTAGAATTTCTATTATCCAGTGACCAGGCGTTCAGGACTCTCTTTGTCCTGTTAGAATAAGCAAACCCATAACCTGTTGATGCATTAACGACATCATTGCCTTCTGAACCAGCAAAAAAGAGTGTGAAATCGAAGTTCTTATAGTTTGTTTGAATATTCAGACCATAGATTAGATCAGGATAAGGGTTTCCAATAATTTCTTTAACCGGATCTCCATTTTCATCTGTCTTATAAACTGGATTCCCTGCCTCATCAAGCCCTTCCATAACGAAACCATAGAAACTTGCTATTGGAGAACCTTCCTGGCTTATTGTCAGCGCCGGAGCTCCCTGGAAGACTCTTGTTGTACCTCCTACTATTGGTAGTCCTCCACCCAAGTCGGTAATTTCATTTTTGACTAATCCGAAATTCAGACCTATGTTAAAATTGAAATCACTTCCAATCTTATCCCTGTAAAGAAACAAGCCTTCAAATCCAGTGTTCTTTACACTTGCTGCATTTCTTGTAGGTGCGGGCAATCCCAAAAAGGATGGATTTGGGAAGTCAAGCAGCATGTCATCGGTTGTTTTGATATACCAATCCAGTGTTACACCTACTTTATTGTTAAATAGATTAGCCTCAACTCCTACATTGGTTTGTGAAATAGACTCCCATTTCACATCTGGATTAAACGACTGTTCTTCAACACCTCCAGATCCATTTCTAACATATCTTTGAGCATATTGATAAGGAGCTATCCTATCATTACCATTGATACCCCAACTGGCTCTTAATTTTAGTAGCTCTATGGATTTAACACCGGCTAAAAATGGTTCACTCGATAAAACCCAACCTGCTGACACAGACGGAAAAACACCCCATCTTTGCGATTCTCCGAACCTGGAAGAGCCATCTCTTCTTACTGTTGCTGAGAATAAATACTTCTCTTGATAGTTGTAAATAGCCCTACCATACATTGATAGTGTTGTGTTTCTAAAGGCAAGATCGTTGTTGATTACCTCTGTACTGTTATCAACTATATTCGCAAAATTGACTTCCTCGGCAGTATTGTAATAAAAGTCAGTTCCGAACCTGGATTTGGTGATACTTTCGTTATCAAGTACACTGGTTCCTGCCATCAGGCTTAGTTGGTGATTTTGATTAAGGTTTGCCTCATAAGTCACATAACTCTCCCATTGCAAGAACTCCTCATTAACTGTTGTCTCTGCTAGAGAATTGATTTCATTCACAAAATTCTGCTCAGACCAATCAAAGCGAGCGCCAAAGTTTCGTACTAGAATATCTCTCTTTAAATACCCAAGCGAATTACTAAAAGTGAATCCATCAAATAACTCCCAATTAATTAAGGTATTGGAGTACAATACATTAGTTATATCCTTGTTGTCCGCTACTGTTAGTCCAATTATGGGATTACCAAACTCTGCTTGTGGGTTCAATTCTACTCCATTCACGACAACACCTCTTCTATCACCGTTATTAAATGGAATACCATTTTCATCGTAAACAGGGAATATTGGAGGAAGTGAAGCAACAGATGACATTAAACGTGAGTTCTCGCTATTTTCAGCGATGAAGCTTCTGGTGTTATTCGAGTAGGTAGCAAATAAGTTAACATCCAAATTTTCATTAACTGAAGTTTTCAAATCAACACTTAAGGACTTTCTCCCAAAATCAGTTTTTCCAATAATTCCTTCCTGATCAAATATACCTGCGCTTATGAAGTATTGAGTTTTTGCATCCCCACCAGACACTCCAACATGGTAATCGCTGATTGCAGCTTCCTGACTTATTTCTTCTATCCAACTTACATCTGGCAAAGCAGCAATTTCTTCATCCGAGAACCGACCTCTACTTCCCCCTCTATCAATACCTTGTTGAATCATGTAGTTGATTGAATTATTGAAGTATTCTGCGTATTCCTGTTTATTCAGATAATCTCCGGTGCTTGCCAAACTTTGAACACCATAATATCCTGAAAATGTTACTCTGGGCTTTTTCGCATTACCTTTTTTAGTTTCGACGAGTATTACACCATTTCCTCCTCTGGCTCCATAAATGGCACTTGATGCAGCATCTTTCAGAACAGTGATTCCTTGAATGTCATTTGGGTTGATAAAATTCATATCTGGCACCTGTACTCCGTTTACAAGAATTAATGGAGTAGCATTGCCTGCAGTTCCTACACCTCGCATTCTTATTGTCAATGGCGCTCCTGGAGAACCAGACTCTTTTACCACAACAACTGCTGGAATGGCGCCCTGAATAGCTTGCTCCAGTCTTGCGATAGGTCTGTCTTTTATCACTTTTGAATCAATTGTTTGAACAGATGTAGAAACGGTGGCCCTATTTTGTGTCTGTCCATAACCTGTTACTACAACTTCTGCCAATGCCTGAATGCTTGTGTAAAGCGTTACATTTAATGTTTCATTTTGTCCAACTGCAAGTTCTGTTGTTTCAAATCCTACAAAAGAAAAAACGAGAATATCATTGGGTGATGCTTCAACAGCATAGTTACCGTCCATATCTGTTACGACTCCTGTAGTGGTACCCTTCACCAAAACGGTCACACCAGGAAGTCCAAATCCAGATTCATCATCGATCACTTGACCGCTGATCGTGCGGTTTTGAGCCAGTAATATTTGGCTCATTGACATGACTAACACCCCCATAAATAGGGTCTTCAGAAATGACAACTTTTTGCCTCTCCGTATTAAATACATAGTAACTCCATTTAATTGTACACTGATCCTTTATTGGTTTGGGGTCAATAGTTCCAGAGTTCACTTGCCGGTAAATCCTGGATAACCCAGCTAGCATTTTTAAATATTTGCTAATAAAGGCTTATTCAAATGTGTCATTATTAGGAGAATTTCAAAAAAATAGCACCACTACATCATTTCGTCAAAATGAATTCTTCAATACGTCAATTACTTCACACTACTTCATCTGGTAGATTTCACACACAAGAATTACCAAGCATATAATTATGAAGTAACTAACAAAATGAAAGATACATTTAGAGTACTCCTCATAAAATCACAATAAGATGTGATATTCATAATACAAAGGATTATAATACCTACGTCAAATGCACGTCAGAAATTACATTCACTGTGATACATATACTACGTCAAATGATTCTGCAAAATGAATTATTGAAGTGTTTCCAGAAACGATTCAATTGAATCGCTATTATCTATGGGCAGCTTTTTTCTCAATCTGTACCTTTTGGTTTCAATTCCTCTTATGGAAAGATTAAGTTTTGCTGCTATCTCTTTGGTGGAGAGATTCATTTTGATGAGTGCACAAAGTCTTGCCTCGTCATTACTAATTTCAGGAACTTTTGCTTTTAGTTGTTTGAAGAAATCACTGTTCAGAAGGTTGAATTGTTCTTCAAATTCTTCCCATTCTTTATTTGAATTGAATTGTTTTTCGATCTTATCAAGTACTTTCTTGATTTTATTGCTTTTATCATTATCCGCAATATCATTTAAGTCTTTATAGACTTCTTTGAGGAACTCTCCTTTTGATATTAATTTGAGCTGAGTACTGGCTAATTGTCTGGTCTTAGAATCTAATTCATCTTCATAGTCATCTATACGGTCTAGTGGTCTCGTATATTTATCGGTAAGGGCTTTTTCCAGATTGGAGCTCCAATAGTTATAAGCTTGCAGACAAAGTGCTTGATTTAAGCGTGGCTCATGAATTTGGATCGGTTTAATTCCTCTTAGTGCTTCATCCAGATCTTTGTATTGTCCCGCTTTAACACCTGCAGCTTTTGCAGCACCTACTGCTCCTGTAGTTTCCACCACTTCAATATGGCAATCCAGTAATGTAGCGATGGTCATTGCAAATACATCCGACTGGAACATGTTATCATTTCCAACTCGCATGACGTTAACATCCAATCCCATTTCCTTCAGAATGTTTACTCCATATACAAATGAGAAAGCTACACCTTCAAGAGCAGCTCTGAATAGATGAGCTCTATTATGTCTATTAAATTGAAGGTTGTGAAAATGGGAATTAAGGTTCTTGTTTTCCAGGATTCTTTCAGCACCATTACCGAAAGGCAACAGACAAAGTCCATCTGAGCCTATTGGTATTGAAGAGGCCATGCGCTCCATATCTTCATATTCCCGGCCAGACCTTGCAATTTGATGCTTCATCCAGCTGTATTGCATACCTGCTCCATTGATACAAAGTAAGATCCCAATTCGATCAAAATTATCTTCATAATTAACATGAGCAAATCCATTAACTCTAGACTTAGGATCATAAAGAGGTTTATCTACAATTCCGTAAACCACTCCTGATGTGCCACATGTCGCTGCAATCTCTCCTGGTTGCAGCACATTAAGTGATAGTGCATTGTTTGGTTGGTCTCCAGCCCTGTATGTAATCGGTATTCCAGGAACAAGACCTGTTAATTCAGCCGCTTCTTTGGTTACTTCTCCTTGATGTGAGAAAGTTGGAACAACATCTGGGATCAGGTCTTCATTTAATTCATAATAGTCCAAAATCTCCTGAGAAACCTTTCTTTTGTTAAAGTCCCAAAATATTCCTTCAGATAAGCCAGGTATTGTAGTTGAAACCTGCCCCGTTAATTTCATCGTGATAAAATCCCCCGGCAAAAGAAATTTATGAGCGTTGAAGTAAGTTTCTGGTTCATTATCCTTTACCCATTTCAGTTTGGAGGCTGTAAAGTTTCCAGGACTATTGAGGCAGTTTTCAAGACACCATTCCTTGCCAATTTCTTTAAATGCCTTATCACCAATTGACACAGCTCTACTATCACACCATATGATGGAAGGCCTCAATACTTGTTGGGATTCGTTGATTAATACCAATCCATGCATTTGGTAGGAAATCCCGATTCCTTTGATATCATTTGGATTGACATTGGTTTTCAATAATAACTTCCTTGTGACAAAACAGAAATCCTGCCACCATACTTCAGGTTGCTGTTCTGCCCAACCACTTTGACGGCTAATCATATCCATCTCAGTTTCTGGATAACTGGCCACACCAATAGTATCATGAGAAGAAACCTCCACTAATGCAGCTTTAATGGAAGAACTCCCTATATCATATCCTAACAAATACATTCCTACGTCATTATTACGTCAGAAATATACTTTTTATAAACAACAGTTAAAACAAAAACAGTTAGAAAATATGAGGAATTGGTCTTGTATTGTGCCTTTCAGCACTTATTTGGGAATCGTCTAGATCACTTTGTTCATTACAAATTGCCTGAGAAATCAACTTTCCTGTAATAGCCCCAAGACTCAGCCCCATCATACCATGGCCTGTTGCAATCAATAGGTTATTGAACTTTGCGGTTCGACCAATATACGGTAGTCCATCAGCTGAACATGGCCTGTACCCATGCCAGACCTGATAATTTTGAAAGGGATGACCTTCCAGTTGAGGGAAATATTGTGGAATTGAATTGTAAATACCATTCAATTTTTTTTGATCAATTAGGTCGTTAATACCATCAATAGCCAAGGTTCCGGCAAATCTGATTTTATCACCCATAGGTGTACAAGCCACTTTCGACTCTGTTAGAATGGAGCATACTGAAGCTGGGAAGTGCTTTCGCTCAAGATCAAAGCTGTATCCTTTGGCACCCTGCATGTGTAGTTTAATCCCCATGGATTTAGCCAATTCACCAGACCAAGTACCAGCTGCTATGACGAAATGATCTGCTGAAATCATTTCACTATTCACCACCAAGCCATTAATACTTCTGCCGTTACTCCTCAATTCGTCTATTGTAGATCCACCAAAGAGTTTAACTCCATTATTTCTCAGATGGGTTTTGAGTGCTTTCATCAGTTCGTTGGGATTGAGGAATGCATCATCTTTAAAGTGAACTGCACCAGTGACATTTGTTGAAATATTGGGCTCCAATGTTTGAAGTTCATATTGGTCCAGAACTTTTACATCTTGTCCTAGCTGCTTGGCTTTTTCAGCGATTTGAACTTCATCATCCAAAGCTTGCTGCGTTTTACAGTACATGATCAAACCAGATTGCTGCAAGCCAAAATCGCCAAGTTGGTCCTTAAGCTGATCGTATAAAATCTTGCTTTCGAGATTTAGTTTGTAAAGCAATTCTGCTGATTGATTGACGTGCTTGTTATTAGCATTTTTAAGAAAATGATACAACCATGCGTAGAGAGACTTATCCATCCGAAGTTTAATGTAAAAAGGACTGCTCGGATTGAACATCCATTGAAGTCCTTTAGCAAGAGCTCCAGGATTGGCTAATGGAATAAAGTGACTGGGAACAATCATTCCTGCATTCCCATATGAAGCACCATTTTCAAATTTTCCTTTATCAAAAACGGTTACTTCAAACCCTTTCTTATTCAGGTAATAGGCGCATAACAATCCTACTACTCCTCCGCCAACAATACAAACACTATTTTTCATAACTCAAATCACCGAGAAACCAAAAGCGTAAGGATCTTCCGTATCTATTAGAATCTCGTTGTACCCGAAGATTCTTGCCCAACCTTGGACACTTGGAATGATTGCATTCTTTCCATCAATGTCTGTCACAGCCTCAATGCGTCCAATGAATTGTGATCCGATATAACTTTCATGAACAAACTCCTCTCCTTGTTTCAGCAATCCCTTTGCATACCACTGAGCCATTCTAGCTGACGTTCCAGTACCACATGGTG
>JANSWY010000074.1 GCA_024743255.1 bacterium
ACAAAAACAAAAAACAAAAAGGTCATGTCAAATACTACAAATAATCGTTCGGTCTTAGCAGGGGTTGTCTTAATTGCCCTTGGAGGATTGTTCTTACTAGACAACTTCAGACTTCTACCTCTGGACATACTGGATCATATTCTTAGCTTCTGGGGAATTGTCGCAACAATCGGTATAGTTGTAATCTCATCAAGCGACAACAAAACTCCAGGTTACATCATGCTGGGAATCGGTAGTTTCTTCATCTTAAGTGATATACTTCGGTATGAACTTGGAATAAGATGGATTGACGCTTGGGAAATCTTCTGGCCGGTAGCCATCATATTTATAGGAGTTATGATCCTCATTCGCAAAGACAATATCTTCAGCGATAAAAAAAAAAGGAATATAGATCCGAGCAATAGAGATATGTTAAACATCACAGCAATTCTAGGAGGTGGAAATGTCTCAGTCAAAAGTGACAACTTCCAGGGAGGTAAAGTAACAGCCTTCATGGGCGGAGGAGATTACGACCTGAGTGCAAGTCAGCTTGCAGAGGGAGATCAGGAGATAGATGTCTTCTGTATGTTCGGAGGAGCTACCTTCATCGTTCCTTCCGACTGGAATGTAAGATTGGAAGTAACAAGCATCTTCGGAGGTTTCTCTGACAGCAGAAAACTACAGGAAAGCAACACTGGCTCAGATAGAGAACTTGTAATCCGAGGAACAGTGATCTTCGGAGGTGGAGAAATCAAAAACTACGTGTAATCACAAAACTGAACCCAACGTATAGGTCAAAACTCACATCCCCTGGAGGTTTATCCTTCAGGGGTTTTTTATTAGATTCGAGACAATGATCAATCCAATTACCAAAAAACGTTCACATCTCATAGTCTACTTCATGTTCTGGGTGTTGGTGGCCAGTTTGCAAACAATGGTGCTACATTGGACACAGAATACTGCCTGGACAATTGCGGCGGTAGAATCCTTCATTTATGCCATGATGTTCGGTTTAGTTGGCTTGAGTGTTTGGTTTGTTGTGCGTTTTACTGGTCTGGAGTTTAGTAATTTGTGGAATGCTCTTATTAATCATGTCGGTGCTGCTTCTGTATTAGTTGCAGTTTGGTTTTTTACCAGCTATTCTATTTTCAGCCTGATAATGGGCACTCCTTTCAAAATAAGAGAGATTGACCCATCAGATTTTTGGTGGCAGGTTGCAATTGGTTATATCTATTATTTACTGGTTTCATTGAATTACTATCTGCTCATTTTCTATCAGAACTATAAAGAAAAGCAACTAGCTGAGCTTGAAATGAAATCACTGCTTAAAGAAAGTGAACTGAGTATGTTGAAGGCGCAGTTAAACCCGCATTTTATATTTAACAGTCTCAATTCCATAAGTGCATTAACGTTAACCAGGCCTGAGGATGCTCATGAAATGATAGTTAAGCTATCTGCATTTTTGAGACATACGATTGGTCAGTCGGAAACAGAGCTAGTCAGTATTGGCAAGGAGATTGAAACAATCAGTTTATATCTGGACATTGAAAAATCGAGATTTGGCGATCGTTTAGTGATTGAAATAAATGGATTGGAAAGTCTTAAAAACGAGAACAAACTTCCAAACCTGATTTTACAACCACTTGTAGAAAACGCTATCAAATATGGCATCTATGAAAATGTTGATTCGAGCAAAATTGAAATAAACCTTACCGAGAGGGACGACATCCTTGAAATCGTAATTGAAAACAATTGTGAGGATAAACCAAAGAAGGTTGGGAAAGGAATTGGGTTGAAAAATGTAAAAGGAAGGTTGTCCTATATTTATGATCGAACTGACTTAATTGCAACGGAACAAACAGATAACCATTTCAAAGTAACCTTAAAAATCCCTCAACGCATTTAGATATGGAGCAATTCAAAGTTGTAGTTGTTGATGATGAGGCACCAGCCCGTGAAGTAATCAAGCTCTTCCTCAAAGATCATTCAGAGTATGTGGTAGTTGGTGAAGCTGAAAATGGATTTGAAGGGTTAAAAGTGATACAGGCTAACAAACCGGATCTTATATTTCTGGATATACAAATGCCTAAACTTACTGGATTCGAACTTCTGGAATTGCTAGATAATCCTCCAACGGTGATCTTTTCTACAGCCTACGATGAATATGCATTGAAAGCTTTTGAATTCCATGCTATCGATTATTTACTGAAGCCTTACAATAGAAGTCGGTTTGCTGAGAGTATTCAGAAAGTAAGTGCTGTACTTAAGGTTGAAGCCAAACCCTCACCAACAAATGGAACTGCTTTGCTCGAAAGTTATCAGCAAGAACCAACTCATCAAATTGTAGTTAAGGATGGGACCAATATCACCATTATTCCAACAGATGAACTTATAAGGTTGGCAGCACAAGATGACTATGTTGAAATCATTAGCTCAAAGGGTAAGCATTTAAAAAAGCAGACTATGTCTCATTATGAGAAAACATTGGATCCCAATCAGTTTATCAGGATTCACAGGTCTTCAATTGTAAAAGCCTCTATGATTGAGAAAATAGAAAAGTACGGCAAGGAGACCCACATGGTATACTTGACGAATGGAGATGAAGTTGTTGCTAGTGCTTCTGGATATACCAAGCTAAAAAGTGTTCTTGGTATATAACTTACTACTTTTTTGACGGACTAAAATCCTGATTGAACATTGCTGGATTAATTGGCTTTATAATCTTAATAAACCCATGATGAGTTGCCTGATGACAAGAATTACAAGACTGAATAAGTAAATCATATCCCTCAAGAAAAAGTACTTGATCCTTCTTCCTAACTCCCTCCTCAATTTTTTCAATACTAGGCTCCATCACGTTTTCTGCTAATTGACTGATGTTGAATCCTTCGTATGTGACCTTATTCTCGATCAACTCTTCAGTAGCTTCTTCCAGTTCGTGAGTATAGAAATCTGCCAACTCCCAATTCTGTGCATCACCTGCAAACCAAAGTTTTGTGGAGAATCTTTGATATTGCTGCATTGTACCTAACAAATCGTGTTCTTCAGATTCTTTATTTGATTCGTTTGAGCAGGAACAAAGTACAATAGTGGTCAAGAGTAAGAAGTAGATTGAGGTTCTTTTAATCACAGGATCTATATTTTTTGATTCATTCTAAACATCGCAAAATTCAGATTTGTTTGGCTTTTGGTCAATAGCTAGAGTTAGTGATTTAATTATTTGAATTAAGCGTATTCAAAGTATGTGGTATAAGATTCAAAACCAAGTTTCTGATAAATACCAATTCCATCTTCAGTAGCCTGGAGAATTAGGTTTTTATACCCTGAATCTTTGGCATGATTCAACAAAAAGCTCATAACCTTCATTCCAATCCCCTGCCCTCTAAAATCTTCCAGTGTTGCTAAACCATATATACCAGCTGTTTCCGCATTGGAAGGAAATAATTCTACTGTTGTGCTAGGGGTACCATTATGAACATAATAAAATAGATCTATATTGGAATTCAAGAAATTGTTTGCGGTAACGTTATAATACTCTATCACATTTTGATCTGGTGGTGACCAATTTGCAGCCAAAACCCTGGCGAATTTTCTCAAATCCTCATTGGAATCAACTTTAGTGATATTGGTTTGGTCGAGATCATTTTTGGGTTTAAATCTTTCAAGATCCAAAACCATCCCGACCTCTTCATTCTGAACTGACAAGTCTAATTCATTCAATACAGACTCAGTTGATTTAGATAGGTTCTCCTTATTTACCCAAATACAAAAATCCTTTGAGCTGTTTTGAAAACTTTGTATAACCTCTATGAAATCATCTTTTGAAATCTCTGGTGAGTGAATATGAATAATATTAAATGTATCACAGGACAACCCACTATCTGTAACTGTAAAGCCCCCTTTCCTCGACACAATCATATCTTGCATTTGGTCGGGAATTCTGGTAGCATGAGAGCCAAAATTCTCATCAATCAATTCAATCATTCTTATCTTCCCATTATATCAACGACATCATACCCTTCACTCCATTTATCCTGTATCGTTTCCCACATTGTATCCCAGGAATAATTGTATTGGATGTATTGAGTTTCACTGCTTTTGTCCATCACACCAACCCAGGTGCCTTCTCCATAAATTACATCAATTAGGTCATAGCCGTCATTGGACTTATTGTCTATTTTTTCCTTTAACTCAGACCATCCATTTGCACTTTGTACTGTTTGACCATACGTCCCCTTATCAAAAATTGCTACCCATTGCCCGTTCCCGTATTCAAGGTCTATTAATCGATAATCTTCATCCCATCTAACTTGTACTTTATCCCATAGATCATTCCATGTTGATGCATAATTCAAATATTGGCCATAACTGCCCATATTATAAGTCGCCACCCAGGTATTTTCTCCATACTCAACATCAATAAGCCTATAATCCTCCTTCCACTTTGACTGTATAGATTCCCATAAATCCGTCCAGGTAGATCGATATTGCAAGTATTGACCATCTGTACTTTTGATGTATGTGACTACCCATTGGCTATCACCATATGACAGGTCTTTGATACTATAGTCTTCCTTCCATTTTGCTTTGATTCTTTCCCAGGTATTCTCCCAATTTCCGCCGTACTCGATATACTGAGTTTCACTAAGCTTTGAGAAAGTAACTACCCAGTTTTGAGCCTCAACAGATTGGACTAAGATGAGAAGAGTGAATATGATCAATAAATTCCTCATATACTTTCGAATTTATTTGATAACAAATGACTCCTCCAGCGTACTACCCTCATTAATCGATTCAAGAAATGATTCTAATTTCTCAGGTGTATACCACTTTGAAATATGATACCTGGCAGTCATATAATTTAGTTTCACCTGTTCTTTGGTACCAGCTCCAAATTGCTGATAGTTTTTCATGGCTTGTACCTCAGGAAGTGTTTCCAGATTATTAGTTTTAGACCTCAATGTTTCTTCAGAATAATAGTCTCTATAATCCACTTGCATGGCTAGTCCCTCATCAAACCAAGCTTGCATATCCATCACAGTATTTAACAAACCAATTCGTTCGTATAATTCTACATGAGCCAATTCATGCGCAATTATATCCAGATCTAAACCGTCTTTACTGATAACCATGTAAGTCCCAATTTTGATTCTGGCGCAGGCGGGTGTTAAAATGGGCACACCGAATTTCAAGTAATACTCATCAGTGGCACAATAGATGATTTTGGGATTACTAATTTTATCTCCATACAGGCCTTTAATTCTCTCCTCAGCTAAGGGAAGTATCTCTTTCAATTCTTCAATCACAGCTGGATCTACACCCGAGCGATAATAAATGCTACCGTCCTTCTCAAAATCATAAAAATCGATAAGCATATTGCGTGTATCATGCGGAAAGAGATATGCATGCGATGCGGTTATAAAAACAAATAGTCCAAAAAATACCAGTCCCGATTTAAAAAGTAACTTCCTCATAATTCAATTGAATATTGACAGTTCAAGACTTAAATCTAGTGGTTTTGCTACATTTTACAGCATTTAAGCTATATGAACCTTTTTATTAATCCTTCAATTCAATTGAGGTAATACAATTTAATAGCAATTCAGTCATCTCCGTATCCATTGTATTAAAACTCACTGCAACTTTGTCATTTAAAAACACTTGAGCTCGACTAGGAAAGGTTTCGCTACTATAGATATAAACATTATGCCCATTATAACTTTCGATTCGTGCCTCGATTTTTCCAGATTTAAATTTAGACCTCAGGATGTCTTGAGCTTTACCTGTTATGTCATAAGTAATATGAATAAAGCTACCATGATCAGCCTTATACTCACTCATCACAAAAGAATAATTATTAGCACCAAAATGATGACTTACATTGTCAAAACCAGCTGGTACCAATAATTCAATTGCCGGTGTTTCATATTTCGCTATTTCTGAAAATTTATTATCTACGTCACAGGCATTTAGATGAGGAATTATATTATCGAAACCTTCAATTTTGGCACTAGCATAATTAGAGTCTTTTGCTTCAAATTCATGCGTTTTCATCATTACTACGCATGGCTTAAGGTCAGAGCTACCAGAAAACAGTAAACTGATTGCACTAATTAGGATGGCATATTTCATGATTTTTGAATTGATTAATGTACCTAAAGGTAATTGATTTATAAATAAATCTAAGTATCAATTTTAATCACTTTCATTCATTAAATAAGCATTTTTAGTTGTTTTAAAACGCCTGAATTAGGCACATATAATAAGGCATTCCAATTGTGATATTAAATGGAAATGTTATGGCCAATGCCATTGGCAAGTATAAGCTTGGGTTTGCTTTGGGAGCCGCAATTCGCATCGCAGCTGGTACAGCTATGTAGGAAGCACTGGCCGCTAAAATTGTTAGTAAAAACCTGTCCCCCGAATCAGAAAGGAACAAACCTGAAACAATAGATACCAAAGTCCCATTTATGATTGGAATGACAATAGCGAACAGCAAAGCAAACCATCCCTTTCTCAACAAAACTCCAATCTTTTTACCGCTTGTGATTCCCATATCAAGTAGAAACACAGCAAGAAAGCCTTTAAATATGTCCGTTGTAAATGGTTTAATTCCCTCAGCTTGTTCTTCACTAGCAATGAAACCAATAATTAAACTCCCCAGAATTAACAATACACTCCCATTTGTCACAGCGTGCTTTACTATTTTGAATAGGTCACTTGAAGAATGTTTACCATTGGAATATAGTCGCATCAATAAAACTCCAATAATAATTGAAGGAGCTTCCATTAGTGCCATAACCGCCACCATATGTCCTCCAAATGTTATTTGCTTCATTTCAAGAAAGCTAACGGCTGTTACAAACGTCACAGCGCTTACTGATCCATATGCAGCAGCTATTGCTCCAGAGTTTTCTACTGTAAACTTTAATCGAAGGACGAAAAATGTATAAAGAGGAACTAAAAGAGCCAAGACAATACCAGCTATGAGAGCATAAATTATTTCATTATTAAAATTACTGTGAGCTAATTCCTGCCCCCCTTTGAAGCCAATGGCCAGTAATAGATACAGTGAAATAAACTTGGAAGAGTTTCTTGGAATTTCTAAATCGCTTCTTACATAAGATGCAAGCAATCCAAGCCCAAAAAATAAAAGTGCGGGGTTAGTTAGGTTATCAATAAGTAGGTGTAAATCCATGTCAAAAAGTTGTTTCGCCGCAAATATGCAAAACACCTTTCATTAAATTATATTTATATATTCTATGAATTACATAAACATATTTTTATTATAATAGACTCCTGAAAGGTAAGGCATGAACAACTAAGCAGGGTTACTTACACTTACCTTCTTCTACCTCAAAACCACTACAAGTCCATTGATCACCATAAATGGATTCATAGCAAATATTCATTTCAAATTGATGCTCCTGAAGGTTGTAATAGAGTTTTGCCCCCCATTCAAGGTTTTTAGTTCTCACTAACATTACAGATTCTCCTGCAGGGATTACACGGTTATCAATATTGGAGGTAATGTGAGGAAATTGCGTTGTTCCTAATACAGCAACAAATAAAGAATCCAGAACCTCAATATTTTTCCCATCAATACTTAATTGAGAACTTTTAATTAGAGCAGGCCCTACTCCATTATTCTTAATTCGTAATCCAAATCCATCAAAATCATTATAATAAGATCTCCACTCGAGATATGGCCATACTGAAGCATGTTGCTGACTTTGCATGATTTGTGTCTGATAGATGTAGACAGATGCAGTAATAATGTTGATGACTATCGCAATAATACCAACTAGTAATCCAGTGTTAATTTTTGACTTTGCCAATATTGAAATGATTGTTGAGTACCAAACTTATTGGATTCTTAAAAACATCTCAAAAGAAGATCAAAGTTTTAAGCGTAATCTATGCATACCCCGAAGCTCATTTTTAAAATTAGTATCATTCAGTTCTGTCTTGCTATGAAGCTCGAAACCATTATTTAGATAAAAGGCTATGGCTGATTCATTTGTATCAATTACACAAAGAAATAGAAATTGCTTCCCCAAATCTCTTGCTTCACTAATTAGTTGATTCATCACTAATTTGCCAATACCCTTACCTTTTGCCTCAGGAAGTATATAGATCTTCTCTAGCTCACAATTGGACTCCTCACTTAATTCTGGATTGTGAAGGTATTTCATCTTTACAAATCCAATTGATTCACCTTCTGATTTGATGAATGCATAATAGGTATCCAAATCATTCAAATCTTTAGTAAGTCGTTTACTACCAAACTCCTTATCCAAATACAACTCCAAACCATTACCATTCCAGTGATCCGCAAAGTTCAAGGCATAGGCCTTCCTGGCAATGGTTTGGAGCTTAAGAGAGTCTTCTGGCCTTGACCTTACTAAAACACTCATTTATAGGACCAAGTTTATTGTTTTCTGTTATTCTCAAATGACTTATCCGGATAAGCAGGAACAGGTGGAACCGGTCTTGGATCCTCCTCAATCTGCTTTTTAAGCAACTCAATGGCTGCATCTAGTTGAGCATCTTCACCATTATAAGTAGCGTGTGGTAGATTATCTATCTCAATATCCGGAACAAAACCATGACCTTCAATAAGCCATTCTCCATTATCTCCGTAGACACCAAACATTGGAGCTCTGGCAATTCCATTATCACTTAACCTGTTTCCACTATGGAGCCAAATTTCACCACCCCATGTTCTCATTCCAATAGATGTTCCAAGGCCAAGCTTCTTAAAACCATCAGCAAATGCTTCACCATCAGAATATGTGTTTTCATTTACCAAAATCACTATGTGACCTCTGAATGAATATGGCATATTCCAATAAGGCTCACCACTTCTACCTTTCCAGTACATCCAGGCTTTTCTAAGAAGTTTCTCAAGAATAAAGCTGTCGATGTTACCACCCCAGTTATAGCGCACATCCACAATGAGACCTTTTCTATTAAATACAGGATAGAATTCTCTGTAGAATTGATGAATATCGTTTCTTCCCATTGCTCTTAAATGCAGATAACCAATCTCATTATTACCTTTCTCATCAACCTCAAGTCTTTTACTGTATTCCCAATCACGGTACCTCAGAGAGTACTCACTGTTAGTTGGTTTTACAATTACATCTCTTGTGGTAGTTCCTCGTTTTAAAGATAACCTAACCTGCTTTCCTGCCTGATTTCTGATCAATGCCCCAATATCCACTGCAGATAATGCGTCCACTCCATTTATCTTCGTAATGACATCTCCTACTCTAATATCCAGATAAGGATCATCCAATGGTGACTTCTCATTAGGATAATCTGGGTCAACTTTGTAGATGTAATCAATTTTAAAACCCCCATTTGCCAAATCTCTGCTGAACTCTCCACCCAGGCTGGCTACTCCAATTCTCTTATTATCACTTCTTCTATCTCCACCTCCAACACTGGTATGTAATGCCGAAAGCTCGCCTACAAACCTTCCTATTAGATCTGATAGCTCATTTCTGGTTGTCACTCTGTCAACCAATGGTAAATATTTAGCGTGCATGGCATCCCAATCCACTCCATGCATGTTTTTATCATAAAAATAGTCTCTCTCCATTCTCCATGCATCGGTAAAGATCTGCTTCCAGTCCTCTTTTGGATTGATCGGAAACTTCCAACCACTTAAGCTGATCTTCTTCTCTGATAGATCACTCACCTTACTTGTCCCAGCATCCAGCATGTAATAGCTACTTCCTTTTCTCACAAGTATCTTCTCCCCTTTCACTGCTAATTCAAAACCATTCGCCTCACTAACCATGGTCTTAATCTTAACATCCTTATTATCAATCTTAACTACCATTAAATGCCTTTTAGCATCAACACCAGTTTCTGCTGACATCATGTAAATAGCTTTACTTGTGACACCAAGTCCATTATAGTTCCCAGCTTTAATAGGCACTTCAATGATCCTTTGCTGTATTCCTTGCTTGTCGATTGATACAACTACCTTATCATCAGACTCATCATCATCTCCTTTCTTCTTTTTCTTCTTATCTGATTCTTCCTCTTTCTTTTCAGTGTTTGTTTCGCCTGATAACTCATCATCTTCACGGAAAGGAGATCTTGTTCCTTTTTTAAGCGCCACGTGATACAATTTCTCACTTGCGTCAAAATATGGTTCCGGCTGCCGCGTTCCCCATGGGCTACCAACTAATGATGTAAAGCTTCGATCAGACAAAAAGTAAATGAACTTGCCATCCGGACTCCATTTTGGGCTAAAGCTGTTCGCTCTATCAGTTGTCAAGTCAAAAGAGCTGCCATCAGTTACATTGTATACCTTAATTTGGGCCATTGTATTGCTTGCGGTCTGAACAAATGCCAACCATTTACTATCCGGCGACCATGAGAAGTCCCAGATACCCTCCTGGTTCGTAGAAATCTTCTTACTCACTCCGGTTGCTATGTTAAGAACATACATATTGCTCTCCAAATCATCATAAGCCAGCCATTTGCCATCAGGAGAGGCAACCGCTGAGTAGCGTAATAGATTTCCATCACTTGTAATTTGCTTCTCGCTACCTATTCCATTCGCTGGCATACTTACAAATTCAAACTCACCAGATTCATCAGAAAGTGCTACTACCTTCTTTGAATCAGTGGAAAATATTGCATCCCGGTATCTGACGTTTTTCTTCTCTGTAAATGAAACAAACCTACCCGACTTAACTGGAGCAATAAATACTCTTCCTCTAGCTGTAATCACAATATTTTTGCCCTCAGCATCTGGATGAACCGATGTAATATATCTGGATGGATTCTCATCCCATTTCTCTCTTAATTGATCCAAATCAGAGACTAAGCGAATATCGATTTTCTTGGATGTATTTGAACTGATATTGTAATGCCATAAATCGGCAGCCATTTGGTAGACTATATTTCCATTGGAGATGTTGGCGTATCTCACATCAAAGTCTTTATGCGTGGTATGTTGCTTAAGATCACTTCCGTCTTCATTCATTGACCATACATTCATCATTCCATCTCTGTCGGTCAGGAAATATACACGACCATCAAACCACATCGGGTGATGACTTTCGCCCGTGTAATCAGTAGTCAATTTGATTGCTTCTTCCGTTCCTTCAGTGAACTTCCATATTTGTCGTGCCGTCCCTCCTTTATATCTCTTGGTAACATTATTATGATCTGCAGGTCTTACGAAAAAAACCGTTTTGCCATCACTATTGAAACTTGCTTCTCCAGCCTGGTATAAAGGAATTACCGTTTTGTTCTTGGAAACCGGATCAATCTTAACCAACTGATCATCAGGTAGCTTCGAAAATGCCCAGGTACTGTATACTACCTGTCCATCTGGAGTCCAGTTGTTTGCAATAGACCCCTCAGCTTCATAAGTCCATCTGGTAGGGATTCCACCTTGAATAGGCATGGTGTAAACTTCTGTTGGACCTTCATAGCTTGCACTATATGCAATTGTTTTTCCATCTGGTGAAATAGTAGGATATCTTTCTTCCTCCTGATGAGTAGTTAATCTAGATGCCAGACCACCTTCAAGGGGTACAGTCCACAAATCTCCTTCTGCTGCAAATACTACAGTATTACCATGAATATCCGGATAACGATAATAGCCTTCAAATCCCTGGCCATATGAAAAACTGAGTGATGTTACTGTTGTACATATTAGAAAAAACAGTCGTAATAAAGACCTGACAGAGTGCGTTCTCATGATCATATAAGTTTAAGCAATGGGTTAATCAAAAAATTATCTAAAACAGTTTGAGCTGGCGGGTATCACAAAATGATTAGTCTAATCTAATTGATTTTTGGCTGCTGAGATTGATCGAATGGAATTATGTTATAAACGGTCTATAAATCACATAAACAGGTTTATTACTGTCTTTTTAGATGCTTCAAATAATTGTTTAATAATCCTCTAATCTGCTCTGCAGCTACCGGGTTTGCAGAGTGAACATTGAATTTAAGATTTGAAAGATCCAACCCAGATTCATAAACCAACCATTTAGCAGCGGCATAACCATCTGGCGCCACATTTCCGTTTTCATCAAGCCCCAAATCATTATCGAAGCTTATTAGATCTGGCAAACCATTTTCTTTAATATATTTAGTAAAGTCCTCACAGGATCTGACAACATCAAAACCTTCAGCGGATGGTCCAGAGTAAATCATTTCAACTGTTCTTATATCATCAAGGAAGAGCTTACGGTTTTTTGAAGTATTATTCATTTTTTCGCTTTTAGACAGTGGTAATTAAGGCTTTGAGTTTGTTATACTCAGTACAATATTAGTATTCAATACTGATTATTACTATTATTATATAACCATTTACATTTTACATCAGGTCCACATGTTGAAGCTCACCGTTACTTTTTTAATGAGCATTATTTTTTATTCTAGCTATGCTCAAAACTATGATACGCTCATTTCCAAGGGAAATCAGTCCAATAAAAATGGTAAATACGATAGTGCTGTAGATTTTTTTAATACCGCAGCTGAGTTACCAACAAACAATAAATTCCAACGGTTTCACGCACTCCAACTTCTTGGTATCACGTATCTCAAAAAAAATGAATTCCAGGAAGCTTGGAAAGTAACAGAGAGAATGGAAGGTTCGATTCCCGATGATAAGAGTACGGTTGATTTCTTAATCCTAAGAGGAAGAATTGATGGGAAACTTGATAAGAATAAAGGTGTGGTATGGTTTGATTCAGCTATAAACCAAAATACTAGCATTGATCAACTCACCAAAGCCTACATGCATAAGGGTGTATTACAAATATTTAGACATGAGATGGCCCAGGCTCAAATATGTTACGACTCTGCAAAGGAATTAGTCAAAAACTATGAAGCAGATACCATTACGTTTACCGGTATTATGGAATTAGGTGGACGTATAAAATTAAGAACCGGAGATTTTAATGGTGCTTTGCGGGAGTTTCAAGCTGCATTGGAAATTAAAAAACTATACTTCGGTGAATTCCATCCTGAAATCGCTTTCCTCACTGGTAATATAGGGATCATTTACAAAAACATGCTACAGTACGATAAGGCTCTTGAGTACTATGGCATTTCACTTGAGTTTCGAAAAAGATACCTTGGTGAAGATCACGTGGATGTCTCCAATATGTACAATAACATTGGCTATGTTTTTTATTTGAAAGACCAATTTGATGAGGCTTGGAGTTATCACACTAAAGCCTACGAGATCAGAGTGAAAAAACTACCAGAGAATCACCCTTTGGTACTTCAATCAATTGAACATTTGGGTTTGTGCCATGGTGGTAAGAGAGAGTTCAAAGAAGCTGAAGAAAAATTCAGAAGAATATTGCAGGCAAGAATTGACAAGTTTGGTTACGATCACCATTATGTTGGTTACGCACTATATAATCTTGGTGCTGTTGCAGTTGAAGAAAGAGATTACAAAAAAGCTGGCGATTACTTTAAGGAAGCCATTGATATCGGTTACAAAGTTTATGGGGAGTATAATTATGATCAGGCTGACAACTTTAATCGGTATGCAAAATGTCTTCTAGCTGAAGAGAAGTATGAAGAGGCAGCTCAAAACTTCTACCTTGGGATTCAGTTCAATACGCCGGGGTATGTTTGGGATGGAAAGCTTGGAACTATTCCTGATGAAATTCATTATTTGTCTTATCGAGAAATCCTTCGATCATATATTGGACTTTCATATAGCTATTCAGGAATGAATGATTATGAACTGGCATCTATGTTTCTTGAGAAGTCGGAACAGCTGATTTATGACTTTAAGCTTAGAATTACCAATGACAAGGATTTGATTCGAATCTCCCAAAGTTACAAGGAACTGGCTGATTGTGGAATTGCTGTTTTATATAAGGAATTTGAACGAAGCAGTGGTATATCTGATATGAAAGACATCTTCAGATACAGTGAATTAGCAAAGGCATCTTCCCTACTGGCCCAAATCAATGAAAACAAAGCAAGAAACATTTCTGATATTCCAGAGAGTGAAATCAATAAAGAACTGAATTTCAGAACTACAAAAGATTCACTTACCAATAAATTGCTCCAGCTTGCCCGTCAGAATATTACCGATGAAAGCCTGCAAGAAACCAAAAGAATACTTTTTGAAACGAACCGAGACTATGAAGTCTTCCTTGATTCACTGGAAAAAACTTATCCTAAATATGCCAATAATAAATACGGAAGAAACTCACCTACCTTAGAAGCAATTCAAAAATCTTTAACAGCATCTCCAGATGCAGATGGATTAATTAGTTACAATCTAACAGATGACAAAGAGTTAATGATCGCTGCAGTGACTGCAGATACGTTTCTCATTTCATACAAAAGTGAAGCTGAACTTGTTGAGCTAATAGCAACTTTTAGGGCCAGTCTGGAAGAACAAACGGAAGATGTCTTTGAAAAGAGTAGCCGTAAGCTTTACCAAACTCTTATAGAACCTGTGGAACAATCATTACTACAGATTGATAAGCTGGTTATTATCCCTGATGGAATTATAGGATATATACCATTTGAAACACTTTTGAATAGTGAAAGCATCTATCTATTTGAGAACCTTGATATTTCGTACGAACCTTCATCCACTCTATTGATCAATAGAAGCCCTATTGAGCAAACCTCTTCTGCAGATCTTCTCGCATATGCCCCGGAATTTGAAAGTCAAAATATGCTGGCAGTCAATGATGGTTATCAAATACCAGGATTAAGAGCAGAATCACTCGGAGCTTTGCCCGGTGCTAAAAAGGAAGTTGCTCAAATCAGTAATTACTTTAGTTCCAATACGCTAATTGGTGATAAGGCAACTGAAAAGCATTTCAAAGAGGAAGCATCAAAGTATGACATTTTACATTTTGCAACCCATTCAGTGGTCAATGAAAAGAATGCGGATTATACAAGACTATATTTTAAAGAGGAATCACCGACAGACTCTACCTCTACTGAAGATGGATTCCTGCATGCTTTTGAACTCAATAATATCGAGCTTAATGCGAGACTAGTAACATTAAGTGCATGTAATACAGGGTTTGGTAAAGTTGAAGAAGGTGAAGGCGTAATGAGCCTTGCCAGATCATTTACTGCTGCTGGAGTTCCAAGTGTTGTAATGAGTCTATGGCCGGCATCAGACAAATCCACTCCAGAACTTATGGAAAACTTCTACGAGAATCTGGCTGATGGAATGACCAAGGACAAAGCACTAAATGAAGCCAGAAAAACCTACTTAAAAAAGGCCACCGGTAAGGCCAGGCATCCATTTTATTGGGGTGGATTTGTCCTTATCGGTGACACGGAACCGCTTCAAGCCAAAAGCAATAATTGGATTTGGTTCGTTCTTTTTGGGGTAGTTACTGTTTTGGCTATTGGATACTTCTTCAGAAGATAATTTTATGTCTTGCTCCTGATAAATCTTCCAGGGTAAAAAACAACCTGAATCAGATTATATTCCAACTGGTCAAATCTGAATTTCATTCCATCAACAGAGAAGGACGACTGAGGATACCACCTCAAATTGGTTCTTAGAATCAAAAACTCGTCTGTTTTGCCTGGAATGATATCCCAACCAAAGGACAAACCCGGTTCCGTCCCCATAAACTGCAATGATTGGTTTGCGTCAGATGTCTTCTCCTCATAGTTTAATCGATCATAAGCGATGTTGATTCCAACAAAAGGAGCAAAACCTGTGTAGTCTGTGAGATACTTATTGATTTCGAAGGAAATAGATGATTTTTTGATTGTCTGCTCTGTCCCATAACCACTGGTCATGAACTCAGGGTTTCGATAGGATAAGGCAGCAAACATGCCCAGTGTGTTTAATTGATAACCTATCGCAATATCAAAGTAATTACCAGAGGTCAACTGATCGTCCAAATACGGAAACCTCGATTGATTATAAGCTGATTTCTTCAATGAAAATGAGGATGATGGACCTATTCCAACAAAGAAGTCCCCAAAAGTAGCTGGATTAAAACCGACTTTTGAAATTGTAGGATAACTATTCCATCGATCATTAACTTTTGGATTCTCGTCATGACTTTGATCAAAAGAATAAATCAACCCAACCATCAAACCTAGCTTTGGAGTCTTGATAGTCACTGACTCATTTGGTGAAATCCAGTAGTCCCATTTATTCTGTTGCAAATAGTTTAATCCAACACGGGCGGTAATATTTCCATGACCATATAGTAAACCCAGATCTGGGGTAATCAATAAGTCTTTGCTCAATTTAGGGGTATCCTCC
This sequence comes from bacterium, assembly GCA_024743255.1. Lineage (GTDB taxonomy): Bacteria > Bacteroidota > Bacteroidia > Cytophagales > Cyclobacteriaceae > JANSWY01. Next base: position 16,241 of record JANSWY010000074.1, read on the forward strand.
TGCCCTTCCATCGTCTGTTGGAATTCCAAAGATGACCAGCTCATTCCAATATACGGTCTGACTTTTCCTGGTTGATATGCCCAAGGTAAGTACCTTCCACCAGTCACCACATAGTGATTAAACTGGTGTTTTGATACATCATTAGATGATAACTCAAATTGACTTAAAGGAAATGTCACATAAAACTCAGCATGTCCCCAAAAATGAAAACCGCCCCAATTCAAATATGGATTGAAAGTTGCAGAGTGTTCAGTTGAAGTAATTGTTCCATCCACATAGCCTCCTCCATCAAATGTTGAAAAATAATTACCTCCCAGCTCGAAGTAAGTCCTGGCAAATTCGAGCCTTTTTTTCTTTTCTTGCTGAGCATTCCCAAGAAGCGGAATAAGAATTATTGCAATTAAAATTAGTCGTTTCATTGTGCTTTTTAATTTTGAAGTTTTGACACAATAATGACTAATCTACGAGCGGCAGGTAACCGGTATTTTGTATGAATTGATAGGAAACACTAAATATCATACAAAAGTATGAGACCATTTAACTAATTGATTAATAGAGCGATAAGCTCGACCTTGTTTCTTGCTTTAGATTTCTTATAAATATTAGAAACATGAGTTTTAACGGTTGGAATCGAAATGAATAACTGCTCGGAAATCTGTTTATATGTTTTACCCTTCACCAGTAGTTCTGCAATCTCACCTTCACGTGATGTAAAAGCATAGTTTGCCAGAGAATCTGGTTCAATAACATTCCTTGGGTTGAACAGAGAAAGCCTTTGAATATCATCCAATAACTTCGATCCTGTGAGAACCAAAAAAACCATTGGAAGAGTGAAGCCAACATGATTATTCAATCCGTTCAATTCTGACAAATAATTGGCTGCTAATGAGAGTGGAACTACAATCATGATTGCCAATGCCAACCATCGATCAATCTTTTCTCTGTGTGCTATTTTTACATTTGGTTTTGTTACTCTAATCAAAATCATAGAGAGTAAAATGGATAGTACAAGAAATACTACCACCACATATTGAATTATTATCAGATTGAGCAGTATCGCTGATAAAATTGTGGTGAGAAATAGCACACCTCCTAAGGATATGATGAGTAGCCTAATTTTACTATTAATTCGATGTTTTCTTTCAATCAATACATTAATTGGTGTGGCAGCAGCAACTAAAATCATTGCTAATAATGTAAAAACACCAGTACTTTCCGAGTCATGTTCCTGAATAAAGTAGCTAGAAGTCAAAGTCAGAATTAGGAACAACAGTGATACTGTTAATCCAATGGTTTCCAGGTTTTCTAAGTTGCGTTTATAGCATACTATTTGAACAAAAATGGTCAGAAGCATAAGTGAGTATGTGATAATTAAAAGCGTGACTTCAAATATTTGCATGTCTTTAATTGATTTTCATTTCCTGAAAGACAAGTCTCAAACAAAGAAGTATCCAAAAAATGGTATATTCTTAAATGATTAGTTTCAAATCCCGGAGAGAAAAGAAACTTTGGATAATTACAGCAATACTCCTTGTAACTATATTTTGTACACTTGGATTAGCTGGAAGTATCGCAATGGAGCTTAAAAAGTATGGCCTGGAAGTAGCTCCTTTTCTTCTTGGTTGTTTTCTGGCCGTAATTATGGTTTTCATTCAGGCCTTTAGAAGAAAGGCTTCCAGGAATGAAATCTGGGCCTGGATAGGAATCATAGCGATATATGTCTTTGCTTTTGTCCGTATCACCAGCCCAATCGAAAGAAGCCACCTTGTTGAATATGGGATAGTTTCAATACTGATTCTAGAGGCATTGACTGAAAGACGAAAACATGGGGTGTTCAAAGCATCTCCTTACCTAAGTGCTGCAATTGCCACCTGGATAATAAGTGTTATGGATGAAGTCATCCAGCTATGGATACCAAACCGGGTTTTCGATTGGGATGATATCCTGTTTAATACTATTGCTGTTACTCTTGCGATTAGTTCTAGCAAAGTTCTGAGTTTGATCAGAGCGAAAAGGAGTAGTTAGGTTGGTGCTAACTACTATTTCACAAACTGTTGAATCTCATCTATTGCCTGCAGGGTCTGCTCTTCCTGAACAAAATGCCCACTTGGAAACTCTTTCACAACAGCATTTGGTAATCTTCCTTTCCATTTTTCGAGATACTCTGTTGTGATAAACTCGTCTTTGGATCCCCATAAGATCATCCATGGCTTATCTTCCAATTTATCCATTTGCAACCACAGGTTTTGATACCAATCAGATGATCCAACTAATGCTTTGGCAATATACAATAGTGGCATCCTCGATTCTTTATTTGGGAATGGGTTGGTATAGTGCTTATGAACCTGTTTACTAAGGTTCTTTTTATCGGCAAATCCCTTTTTCAATAATACCTTTGGAGAAAAATTGAAGTTTAAATACAAGGTTCTACCCATCCATCCATTAATTATTTTATCAATCTTTTGAGCCGACTCATTATTCTTCGTTTCCCACATCCAGCTGTTAAATAGTACGATATTCTTGACTCTCTCAGGATCATTAATTGCTGCTCCAAGTCCAATGGGACCTCCAAAATCGTGAACAACCAATGTAATGTCTGTCAGGTCCAGCTTTTCAATAAACTGAGACAGATTTTTTGAATGATCCTGAGGAGTCCCTGAAAATGACTCCTGTGCTTCAGAAAGTCCAAATCCTAAATGATCTATGGCGATGCATCTATTTGTTTTTGATAATTCTTTGATGAAGTCCCTGTAAAGAAAAGACCAGGTTGGGGTTCCATGTACAAATAGGATCACCTCTCCTTCACCTTCATCTACATAGTGCATTCTACCTTCTGGTAATTCCATGTAATTGTGTTTGAACGGATACAAGTTTGTATCAATCCAATCCTGTGATATTGCTTTTGAATTCATAATAATGAGGATTAAAATGATGAATGTTTGTTTCATTTTTTTTGAAACAAATGTCAGGTGTCCTCAAATGAAAAATCTTGGTATAAACCAAGATCGACAGATAGCCGCCTTAAAATCAGATTTTAATGCTGTTCATAAACTTGCTGAAGTTTGTAGAGTCCATTCTTAGATAGGATGCTAAATCCTTTTGAGAAACCATTTGCAAAAGATGTGGGCTTCTTTGAACAAATTCCTTAAACCTGGTCTCTATATCCAATGCCATTAATTCATGCTGCCTTTGCAAAACTCCTACCAGAAAGAACTCTGTAGCCTTTCTAAAAAGAGTTTCAATTTCTCTATGCTCTTTCATCATTTGCTGATGTTTCTCAAATGAAATTCTAATGAATTGACTATCTGTAATGGTTTCTAAAAAATACTTTGAAGGAGTTTGAGTAAAAAATGACTCTGGAATTCCACTAAATGATGGAGCATATGCAAAAGCTATAACGTGTTGTTTATTGTCAGTCTGATAATAGGATTTTTGTATTCCTGATTTCACAAAATACATGTACTTCTCAGTGTCTCCTGGGGCAGTCATTATTGTTTTACGTGAGAGGTTGTACGGCTTCCAGTGACTGGTATACAATTCCAAAACATCTGCTGGTACAGAGTAAATGGTATTCAGGAATTCTGATAGATCATACTCGTCTTGCTTCATTTCTCTCCGTAAATTTCAACTATCCCAGCTATGTCTCCCGATTGCAATGTTCGTAACCCAATATCATTAAAACTGCTACTCATGATATTAGAAGTAATTACATGACCTAGACCTAAGGCATGCCCTATTTCATGTAACATAAAGGCTCGTATTTCATCACAATCATTTGTCCATAAATCTTTCTGTAGAACGACATCTCCTCCCAACAAATCACATGGACTTTCTCTATAATTGGGGTATCCAACACCACTCTGTCGAATGTCTGCGACAAAAAGCCTTATATCCGAGTCAGAGTTCTCATCAAGTTCCTTAAATTCAATATTTGCTACCGCTTGCCATTCCTGCAACGCATTCCTGATTTCGTCTTTAGCACACCCCGGTATATTGCCGAATGATTCACTTGGTAAGTCTACTTGAGCATGAGTGTTAACAAGACCATTTTCTTCCTGGAAACTGAAGGTGACTACTCCACCTGATTCTCTGGGGCCATCAATATCAAGTCCGGACTCAAACTCATCATTTGATCCCCATTTAAATCCAAAAAGACAATAGTTGCCATTGCCGTTAGAGCAGACATCAATTCGACTATTACAAACTGAGAATTCATCAGACTCATTTCTGACTTCACTATCTGGTTCGTCATTTTTACAAGCCAATAGAAATACCAATGGCAGGCAAACTAATAATAGGGACCTTAGTCCTTTCTTAGTAGTAAGGTCACGCACTGTAAATTGTTTTCCAATTCCTGACACTCTTCCTTTTGGTTTTTTAGATAATTCAGAAACAACTCTTTTTTATCCGGATGTTTCTCTACAAGTTCCAATACTCTATTCTCAATTCGAGTTACTTGGAAATCATTCATCTCTTTCAAATCATCAAGTCTCCAATCAATTGAATCTATCAATCGCAATCCACTTTCATTGACCTGATCGTAAAACTCTTCTTTATCTGGATTCTCTGAATCTCGTGTTGTTAAACTATACAATGATTCAAAACAAATCCAGCTATTGGATCTCATATTGCTATTAAAGACACGCAAAGTTTCAAAAACGTTTCCCAACAAGTCTGAATCGTGTGCATAGATAACAAGGTCTTTATCCTTTAACTGTCCAAGATAAGACTTAATATCCCCGGTTTTCAGGGTTAAATCATGTGTGAATTCATGACTATGAACTTTGTCCATCCCAGTATCTATGAAGTCCGGAACGATATCAATCCCAAGACCTTTGAATTCAAATTCCTTCCTTAGGCTCACCAGAACTTCCCCTTTTCCGCAACCAAGATCAATTACATGCTTTAGTTGATCTGTTGTAATATGTTTTTTGACAAGCCCAACCACATATTTCGATAAACTTCCCAAACTCCATAGGTCCTGAAGTATATAGGGTAAGTACGGGAAGATTTTCTTATCATCTGCATCTAAAGAGTTTAGAAAGTCAGAGTTTATTTGATCCATTTAAATTAAAAACTAAAAAACTGCAACCCCATTCGCCATCAACACAGCCAGCATCGGAATTATCAAAAGAATCAACAATTCCAACTTAATAATACTCCTAACACGCCCTGGTATTTCCACTAAATCTGAGTCATCACCTTTCCGGTTTCTGAAGAAAAACACAGTTGGGATAATGGATAAAAGTCCAACTACAATGAACAAACCAAGCTTGATATAAATGATGCCATTCTCGTGATAAAACTCTGCTGGCTTTCCAATCCAGAGCCAGAGTGTCAATCCTGCAGCAACCACTAAAATTGAGAACAACCCGTAATAACCATCTATTTTATAGACTATTTTCAGCATTTTCCTATCAATCTGAGGTTTAAGTAATACGAACTCAATAGCCAAACAACTGAAAACTATGAAGATGGAGATGTAGTGCAGGTACTTAATAAAATGAGAGATATCCATATTCTTAATAAAGTGATTCGTCAACAGATTCTGGAAGAGTTGGTAATGCTAAATCAGTTCCTATTGCGGCATTGAGTTTTTCAATAAAATAATAAGAAAGATACGGTGAAGCCTTTTCCAGATTTTGGTGAACAAAGAAGTACAAGTTCTCCAACCCTTTTTCTTTCCACTCAACAATTCGATCTATCCAATCATCAAGTCTTGGGTAGTCACTTGGGTGATTTGCTCCTACATATCTTACAAATGCAGTTGGAGTAGTAAGTCGCATGTGCAACAGGTCTCTACGTCCTGCAGTGTCCGTTATGATATTGGAGAAGTTATATTTTTCAAACAGTTGATAGATTTCATTTGCAGTAGCATCATCAGTAAACCAATTGGTGTTTCTCAACTCAACTGCCAAAGGTAAATCAACCGGCCAATACTCTGAGAACTTAACCATTCTGTCCATGTTCTTTGGAGAGAAATTGTCATGCAACTGCAGAAAAGGCATACCTAGTTTCTTATCGAAATTATGAATCATATTGAGGAAATTATCAACTGGTTCTTCAAAGTCGTTCAGTCTTTTCAAGTGACTGATGTACCGATGAACTTTTGGGAAAAACTTGAAGTTATCAGCGGTCTTATCAATCCAATCCTGAATTTGCTCTGGTTTGTATCTGGAATAAAAAGTCGCATTGAGTTCGATTGAATTAAACTCATTAGAGTAATATGCCAACTCGTCCTTAGTCCCTCTTGGATAGAACTTTTTCAGATCGCCCTTATTCCATTTTGCACAGCCAACATAAACCTCTTTCAAACCTCCTTTACCTTTTGCAATAGCTGCAGCAGTATCAGGATGATCTTGTGGTAGTGTAAAATCTACTTCTTCTGGGTTGTCTACTCCTCCAAATTTCATAATCAACAGTTATGTGATATCAAAATTGGAATTTAGCACATCCGGCGTGCTTTCACAACCCGATTGCTGCTAATTGGCTTGTAACTCTAGTACTGCATTTTGTCCAGCAGTAATAAATTCCTCAACTGTGCCCTCCCCTTGTCGGATTGGTTTACCAATATTGACGGTAACTGTATTTGGATAGATTTTGTAGGTTCCGAATGGATTCACTTTTTCTGTTCCTGAGATAGAAACCGGAACAATAGCGATATCAGCTTTTGAAGCCAGCATGAACGCACCTTTTTTAAATTGGTTCATTTTACCGGTTCTACTTCTTGTTCCTTCAGGGAACATCAATACGTCTTTTCCTCTTTTAATGAGTTGTCCGGCTCTGTCCATGCTTGCAATGGCCTTAGCACGATTTGATCTATCAATAAAGATCATGCCTGTTGCATACATATACCATCCAATAAATGGAATGAGTTTGACCTCCTTCTTAGCAATGAAATAAAGGTTATGAGGAATTGATTGAAATAAAACAGGAATATCCAGGTAGCTCAAGTGATTTGAAGCAAAGATGTAAGACTCATCATACTTGAGGTTTTCCTTTCCATTCACAACGAGTTTGACACCAAATGCCCATGATATCCCGGGAGAGAACATGGTCCTGGCCATTACTACTGGAATCTTTCTATTAAATGTGATTACCATAATAATAATGGAACTGGTAATCATCAGGACTGTCCAGAAAGCAGCGAATAGGTATCTAAATGGTGTAAGTAGCAAATTCATTGGCCGCAAAAGTAGCCATTAGCTGCAATTCAACATGAAAAATCAGGATTAACTTTAATCTTTTTTCTTTTTCTTCAAACCTTCCATTTTAGCAGCAAGAGCTGCGCCTATAATGCCTGCGTGATTTTTCGACTTTGCTGGTACAACAGGAGTATCCAGTGTGAAGTACTCAGAGTATTTCTCAAAGTTTTTACTAACTCCACCTCCCATGATAAATAGGTCAGGCCAAAACAGGCTTTCAAGTCGCTGAAGGTATTCATTGAATCTTTTGCCCCATTCTTCCCAGGAAAGTTCTTCATTCTTTCTCACAGAATTTGCTGCATAATGCTCTCCTGGCATTCCATGAAGTTGCACGAATCCCAATTCAGTATTAGGGACTAATTTTTTGTTGATAAAAAGAGCAGTACCAATTCCTGTGCCTGCTGCTACCATAAGCGCAGATCCCTTCTCCTTTTTGCCAGCACCAAATTCCATCTCCGCTAATCCTGCCGCATCAACATCATTCACAAGGTGTGTTGGACAACCTGTTGCTTCTTCTATTTTCTGAGCAGCATTCATACCAATCCAACTCTTATCTATGTTTGAGGCTGTTTTTACTATTTCATGCCTTACGGCAGCTGGAAAGCCTACTCCAATTACTCCATGCCAGTCAAATTCTTTGATAATGGCAATGATTGTGTCTATTACAGCTTGTGGTGTTGCTGGTTGTGGTGTGTCTATTCTGTGGCGCTCAGTAAGGAGTTCTCCCTTCTTGGTATCAACTATAGCTCCCTTGATTCCTGTACCGCCTACGTCAATTCCTAATATCTTCATACTCTACCAAACATAATCATTTTGAAAAAAACTTACATTTGTGAATCAACAAATTAATCTTATTTATACTATGGCAAGAAAAATATTAATTGGAGTTGGTATTCTGATTATGCTAATCGGGGCAATCATGATTTACCTAAACTACCGAAATAGATCCCTAAGCCCTCCAGGAAGTGCGGAACTTACAAATGGAGATTTGACAATGAGCATTACCTACAGCAGACCATCTGTCAGAGACAGACTAATTTTTGGATCTGCGGAGGATGGAGCATTGCAACCTTACGGAGTATACTGGAGACTGGGAGCAAATGAATCCACAGAAATGACTATTAATACCAATGTTACTTTCAATGGACAGGATCTTGCGGCTGGTACCTATAAACTGTATGCTGTCCCTGGACCAGAGAGCTTTAAAATTGGAGTAAATAGCGAATTAGGCGAATGGGGATACTTTGAGCCTAATTATGATCTGGACTTGTTCACAACTGAAGTTCCGGTCACAAAAGGAGCTAATGTTGAACAACATACTATTTCACTTTTAACTGGTGGTGATAACACAATAAATATTGTTGTCGAATTCTCAGATGTGAGATTATCCATTCCTGTTCAGGCAAAGTAAGATTTCATGAGGTTCCAACATCAATTGTTGGGACCTTTCACATTCCTTTCTATCTACCTTGTTGATTCATGCCAGAATCACTAACTTTCTTTCAACCATTATTTTCCAAATCATGAAATTTACTAAACTGTTTATCTTATTCGTTTGTGTACTGCTTGTAACTAGTGTATTTGCACAGGAATCAATTAAGCTTAAAGACCTATATGCCACCTCAACCAACATTCCGGAATCATCAAATCAGGTTTCCAATCTATTCGATAATGATGAGTCCACAGTTTGGTCCACAATGCCGGGTGCCGGACCAGATGAAGGGATTATGCTCTATTTTGATACACCTGTTTACATAGCATATCTAAAGATTACACAACCAGATAATGAGGAATTCGCAAAAATCATAAAGACCAGAATCTATGTAAATGGGAAAACTGCTACCAGAGGTTCAATAGAAAATGATCCTATAGTTGAATTGAGAAAAGAAGAGATAAGCTCATTATACATAAAAATTAATCAGGTTGACGGAATAAAGTCTAAGTATTTCAATGGATTGATTCACTACACATCAAATGATCTCCCAGTGGCGTTATCTGATATTCAATTTCTGAATGATCAAATGGAGCCTATCGATGTGCTGCTTCCGAATAGAATATCTGCTACGGTATCAGCAACTTCTACATTGAAACCAATTCTATCTTATGGTATCCAAAATCTGTTTGATGGAAAAAAAGAATTTGGATGGGTTGAAGGAGCTGATAACAATGGTGAAGGTGAAAGCATGACTTTCAATTTTGAATCAGAGCAGACATTAACAGGGATCAAGATTAGAAACGGATACCAAAGATCCGACAAGCATTTTACGGCGAATTCCAGATTGAAGAGAGCGACCTTCATGGGGTCTGGTGCGTTACAATTCAATGTATATGTTGAGGATAGTCAGGATGAACAGATAATTAAATTCCCTGAACCAATTACTGCAAACTTTATCACGCTTAAAATTGTGGAAGCATATCCAGGAACCAAATACAAGGACCTGGTAATTAGCCAATTAAAATTCATCAATGATGACGGGGATATTTTGATTAACCCTAATCTTGTTGAAAACATTAAAACTGAACTAAAGTCTAAGGTTGAAAACACAATTCTATCGGATATTGTCGATCGAAGAATCTTCAATGCATTGGAAGACATGGATGGATTCAACCGGTCCATTGTGCTTCGATCTGATTACAGTTTTGTGGTATACGATTATACCTGGTTGGATGGTCAGGAGCAAAATGAAGTGATTGCAGAGGGTAACTGGCAAATCAAGGAACTGTCAGAAACAAAGGCCAGAATCAGGGTCTTTGGAAAGTTGACGAGAACATCAGAAATCATTGATTTCTATAAGGGAAATACAACCAAAAACTATCAGAATATATTTCAGGATTATCTGAATATTGAGAATGGAGCTATTAAAGGTGAAAAGTTCATCAAAACGATAATGTTGCCTCCTAATGAATAAGCTGCTATTTCTTTTACCACTAGTCATTGCTTGCACACAACAAAAGACTGAAAAAACACTTGTCGCACAAGAGCAACCACAGCAAGAAGACACTGCCAAAGTGGAAATTCAATATCACGATACCACCATGGTCAAGCTGAGTGACCTCTCTGATTTGTTTGTCTATGACATGAAATATGCAACCGATGATAACTTTCTCAAGAAGACAGTTTACGAGTGTACTAATTGCCTGGTGAGATATCAGGTTGCGAAAGCATTGATAGTTGCAGCTATGGAATTTCAGCAATATGGATATAAAATCAAGTTTTTTGATTGTACCAGGCCTGTTGAAGTGCAGAAACAGATGTGGGAGATCATGCCGGATGCAAGGTATGTCGCTAATCCATACAAATCCGGAAGTATTCATAATAGAGGCGCAGCGGTTGACATTACATTGGTAGATGAATCCGGGGAAGAGTTGGATATGGGAACAGCCTTTGATCATTTTGGTGAAGAAGCTCATCATGCATACACAGATATTTCAGATGAAGTAAAGACCAATCGACTACTTCTGAAGAAAACTATGGAAAGTGCAGGATTCCTACCAATAAAAACAGAGTGGTGGCATTATAACTTTGGTGTTGAGAAATTCAACATTACAAAAGTTCCTCTTTGTGATTGAAAATCGGTTTTTCAAATCCGGACTATTCATTTTGTTGAGCATCATTGGTGTCTATACCCACTGGTTATCATATACACAAACTGAGTATGCCAATGGATGGGATGCTTACTTCTATCTAGTCCAGATTAATTCACTAATCGAAACTGGCTCCATGCATTCTCAGGAATGGAGTTTGATTTATCCATTTATTCTTGTCATAAATCTCATCGTAACTGATGCAATAATAGCAATGAAGGCTGCTAATGTTC